>DATFMP010000079.1:0-89680 GCA_035266845.1 bacterium | reverse complement strand
GATGCCGTTGCCGATGCCCGGCAGATCGTAGGGGAACGGCACAAACAGATACGCCGGCTCGGTCTGGAACTGCGGCTTGCGACGCTCGATACCCTGAACCGGAAGGGCCGGCAGGGTGCACAGTGCCAGCAGGCCCAGGCGTGGCAGCCACCGGCTGCACGCGCTCCAGAGGCAAGAGATAAGGCGCATGGGGTTCGCCCACACAGGGCAGCCACCGAGCGCACCAAGACAGCGCGGGGCCGTGGGAATCGCGCCTTCGCCCCCTTACGGAGCAGTATAACATGGCGGTGGAACCACGGCGCGGCCTGCGCTAGAATGCGCCCGCGCGCGGCGGAAGGGCCGCCGCACGGTTATTCACGATGTCCGGGGGAGTTATGATCCACACCAGTCCTTCACCACCGCTGGACGTGCCGGAGGTTTCGCTGCCGGCCTTCATCCTGGAGCGCGTCGAGCGCATGGGCGACAAGCCTGCGCTCATTGACGGGCCCAGCGGCCGCACGCTGAGCTACAAGGAGCTTGCCGAGACAGTGCGGGCCTGTGCGGCCGGGCTGGCGGCGCGGGGCTTCGGCAAGGGCGACGTGATGGCGCTCTACAGCCCCAACCTGCCCGAATACGCCGTGGCCTTCTATGGCGTGGCGATGCTGGGGGGCATCAACACTACCATCAATCCCCTGTTCACGGCCAACGAGCTGGCCAAGCAGCTCAAGGATGCCGGAGCGCGGGCCTTGATCACGGTGGGCGCCGTGCTGGACAAGGCCCAAGCGGCGGCACAGCAGGCGGGCATCGAGACGATCTACAGCTTCGACGCAGCGCCCGGCACAACGCCCTTCGCGAGCTTGCTGAAGGCGGGCGGATCGCCCCCCGTCGTGCCGATCGACCCGGCGCAGGACGTGGTGGCGCTGCCCTACTCCAGCGGCACCACGGGCATGCCCAAGGGCGTGATGCTCACTCACCGCAACCTGGTGGCCAACCTGCATCAGATGGAAGGCGCGCCCTGGTTCGCCGGCGTGCAGGAGGAGGACGTCGTCATCGCCGTGATGCCGTTCTTCCACATCTACGGCATGGTCGTGATCATGGGCAACGCACTGGCAGCCGGCGCCACAGTGGTGACGATGCCGCGCTTCGAACTGGAGCCGTTCCTTGAAATCCTGCAGCGCTACGGGGTCACCTATGCTTACGTGGTGCCGCCCATCGTGCTGGCGCTGGCCAAGCAGCCCGCCGTGGAGCGCTACGACCTCTCCCGCGTGCGCACGCTTTTCTCCGGCGCGGCGCCGCTGGGCGAGGGGCTGGAGCGCGCGGCGCAGGAGCGCCTGGATTGCGGCACCGTGCAGGGCTACGGCATGACGGAGGCCAGCCCGGTGACGCACCTGTGCCCGGACGACCCGGGCGCCAACAAGCCCGGCTCCGTGGGCCTGCTCGCCCCGGGCACGGAGATGATGATCGTGGACGTGCTCTCCCGCGAGCCGCTGGGGCCGGGGCAGCCCGGCGAGCTGTGGATGCGCGGCCCGCAGTTCATGAAAGGCTACCTGAACCGCCCCGACGCCACGGCCGAAGCCCTGGATGCGGAGGGCTGGTACCACAGCGGAGACATCGGCTTCGTGGACGAGGAGGGCTTCACAACGATCGTAGACCGGCTCAAGGAGCTCATCAAGTACAAGGGCTACCAGGTGGCGCCGGCGGAACTGGAGGCGCTGCTGGTGACGCACCCGGCCGTGGCCGATGCCGCCGTCGTGCCCAGTCCGGACGAGGAGGCGGGCGAGGTGCCCAAGGCCTTCATCGTGCCGCGCGAGCCGGAACGCGCGCCTTCCGCCGAGGCGATCATGGCCTGGGTCGCCGAGCGCGTGGCACCCTACAAGCGCGTGCGGCGCCTGGAGTTCCTGGCGCAGATTCCCAAGTCACCCTCGGGCAAGATCCTGCGGCGCATGCTGGTGGAGCAGGAACGCCAGCAGCGCGCCGGGTAGCCGCCATCCCGCCGGAACCGCCGCTCATCACACACAACCGACGTGGCATCCATGATCTACCGCAGCGCAGCGCCGGAGGTGACCATCCCGGAGGTCTCCCTGCCGCAGTTCATGCTGGAGCGCATGGCGGCCTGGGGCGACAAGCCGGCGCTCATCGAAGGTCCGAGCGGGCGCACGCTCACCTATGCGCAGCTCTGCGGGGCCATCCGCGCCTGCGCGGCGGGGCTGGCGGCGGGAGGCTTCGGCAAGGGCGACGTGATGGCGATCTACAGCCCCAACTTGCCGGAATACGCCGTGGCGTTCTATGGCGTGGCGCTGGCCGGCGGCACCAACACCACCGCCAATCCCCTGATGACGGCGGACGAGCTGGCCAAGCAGCTCAGGGACGCGGGCGCTCGCTACCTGCTGACCATCGGCACGTTCCTGGACAAGGCGCAGGCTGCGGCGGCCCAGGCCGGCGTGGAGCGCATCTTCACCTTCGACGCAGCGCCAGGCAGCGAAGCGTTCAGCGCGCTGCTGGCGGGGGGAGGGGAGCCACCGGCCGTGCGCATCAAGCCGGCGCAGGACGTGGTGGTGCTGCCGTATTCCAGCGGCACGACCGGTCTGCCCAAGGGGGTGATGCTGACGCACCGCAACCTGCTGGCGGCCATGCACCAACTCGAAGGGGCGCGCAGCAAGAGCCGCATCGACGCCTCGGACACCCTGATCGCGGTGCTGCCTTTCTACCACATCTACGGCATGGTCGTGCTGATGAGCTACGCCCTGCTGCACGGTGCCACCGTGGTCACGCTGCCACGCTTCGACCTGGAGCAGTTCCTTGCCACGCTGCAGAAGCACAGGGTGACCTTCGCCTCACTGGTGCCGCCCATCGTGGTGGCGCTGGCCAAGCACCCGCTGGTGGGCCAGTACGACCTGTCGGCGCTCAAGGAGATCGGCTCCGGTGCCGCGCCGCTGGGCGCGGAGGTGATGGCGGAGACGGCCCGGCGCGTGGGCTGCGACGTGCGGCAGGGTTACGGGCTCACGGAGACCAGCGCGGTCTCCCACGTGAGTCCGGACGACCCGGCGGGCGTGCCGCCGGGATCGGTGGGGCGTGTGGTGCCGAACTCCGAGCTGCGCATAGTGGACCCCGTCTCGAAGCAGGACGTGGCCCCGGGCGAACGGGGCGAGCTATGGATCCGCGGACCGCAGGTGATGAAGGGCTACCTCAACCAGCCCCAGGCCACCGCCGACACGCTGACGCCGGACGGCTGGTTCCGCACGGGCGATATCGGCTACGTGGACGCGGCCGGTTACACCTTCATCGTGGACCGGCTCAAGGAGCTCATCAAATACAAGGGCTTCCAGGTGGCCCCGGCGGAGTTGGAGGCGCTGCTGCTGAGCCACCCCGCCATCGCGGACGTGGCCGTGATCCCCAGTCCGGACGAGGAAGCGGGCGAAGTGCCCAAGGCCTTCGTGGTGCGGCGGGCGGACAACGGCAGCCCCAGCGCGGAGGAAGTGATGGCCTGGGTGGCCGAGCGCGTATCGCCCCACAAGCGCGTGCGGCGCCTGGACTTCGTGGAGCAGATTCCCAAGTCGCCCTCGGGCAAGATCCTGCGCCGGGTGCTGATCGACCTGGAACGGGCGGCCCAGGCCGGCTGAGCGGCAGCCGGGCCTCGCCCAGGCATGGGCCAAAGCCCCTGGGCGGGCGGGACGCATTGCTGCTATACTGGCGCCTGAATCGAGGCCGGATTCCAGCCACCCGCACCGCACGCGGCCGTCATGAACGAGTCCTTCGACATCACCGACATCGCCGATGAGGCGCGGCAGCGCACCGAGCAGGCGCCCACGGAGCCGCCGTTGCCCGGCCCCTCCGCATCGGGTGAGCCCGCCGGGCCTCCCCTGCACCCGCTGCTGCAGATCCTCGACGACGTGTTCCACGTGCCGCGCAACATGCTGATCGCGGCCAGCGCCGGCTTGCCGCCGGGCCCGGAGGCGGTGAGCGAACTGCGCAAGATGTTGGTGAGCCAGAAGATCGTCACGCCGGAGGTGTTCCAACAGGCCGCGGCGCTGCTGTTCGAGCTGGACTTCTATCCCCAGCTCGACGATGCGGAGTTGCTGGGCGAGTTCACGCAGGTCGTGCCGATCCGCTACGCCAAGAAGTTCAACTGCTTCCCCTTCGCCATGAATGAGGACGAGCTGTGGGTGGCGGTGGAGCATCCGGAGCGCCTGGAGCCGGTGCAGGACGTGGCCCGGCGCTTCAAGCGGCGCCTGAAACCGGTGGTCTCCACGCACACGGCGATCCTGAGCCTCATCAACCGGGCCTACGACCGCAACCAGCGCACCACGGACCAGGTGATCGAGGACTTCGACGAGGCCGATGTGCCCGAGGGCCACTACGGCTGGGGCATCGAGGAGCCCGAGGACCTCATCGACGCGCGGGACGAGGAGCCCATCAAGCGGCTGCTCAACAACATCCTGTACCAGGCGGCCAAGCACAACGCCTCGGACGTGCACATCGACGCATCGCCGGCGGAGGTCAACGTGCGCTTCCGCGTGGACGGCGTGCTGCTGACGGCGACCAACCTGCCCATCGCCGTGCAGCGCCCGCTGGTGAACCGCATCAAGATCATGTCGCGGCTGGACATTTCCCAGCATAGCCTGCCCCAGGACGGCCGCACGCTGATCCTGATCGCCGGGCGCCGCATCGATATTCGGGTCTCCACCATGCCCACGGTGCAAGGGGAGAAGGCCGTGATGCGGCTGCTGTACCAGGACCAGGACCTGTTCGACCTGCGCAAGCTGGGGCTGCCGCAGGAGGTATACTCCGGCCTGCGCACGCTGATCACCCAGACCGGGGGCATCATCCTGGTGGCAGGGCCCACCGGCGTCGGCAAGACCACCACGCTCTATGCGGCGCTGGGCGAGATCGACCGCTACGCGAGCAACGTGATGACCATTGAGGACCCGGTGGAATACAAGATCCCCGGGTACGTCCAGACGGAGGTGAACCCCAAGGCCGGTCTCACCTTCGCCAATGCCCTGCGCTCCGTGCTGCGGCAGGATCCGGACGTGATCATGGTGGGTGAGATGCGCGACCGGGAAACGGCGCTGATCGCCATCCAGGCGGCACTGACGGGGCACACGGTGTTCTCCACCGTGCACACCAACGACGCCGCCTCCACGGTCACGCGGCTGGTGGACATGGGCATCGAGCCCTACCTGGTCTCCTCCACCGTGATGGGCGTGCTGGCCCAGCGCCTCGTGCGCAAGATCTGCACCGAGTGCAAGGAATCCGAGCCCGCCGTGCCCGAGCTGCTGCGCGAGCTGGGCCTGCGCGAGGAGGGCGTGGAAGAGATCGAGCAGATCTACCGCGGCGTGGGCTGCCCGGCCTGCAGCGGCACCGGCTTCCGCGGCCGCACGGGCCTGTTCGAGCTGATGGTGACCACCGAGCCCATCAAGCGCGTGCTGCACACCACCAACGAGGCCAACCTGATCCGCGACGCGGCGATGAAGGACGGCATGAAGACCATGCGGCACTGGGGCATCCAGCTCATCCGAGACGGCATCACCACGGTGGAGGAAGTGCTGCAGGCCACCCGCCAGGACTAGGTTCCGTTTGGGAATGGGTTTTCAAGCGGCTGGGCCGCTTGAAGTGCACAAGCATTCCGATGCGGGGGCCGGAGACCCCCGCACCCCCAAATACAGACTCTGACCAAGGACGACGCGGTCTCGCCCACAAATGGGGTCCCGGCGGCTTGTTCCCTGGCGAGGGTTCCAAGGGGGCGGCGCCCCCTTGGCCCACGATCTCCTCCCAAAACCAAGCCTTGTCGCTCTACTAGCCATGCACCGCTGGCGCGGCCGCCTGACGGCTGGCCAAACTACGCTCATCGTGGTATACATGTGTACCCGCTCTGCTCCACCAGGGCCCTCCGCCTAAGGGTTGAGCCCCATCGGAAAATTTGCGAAACGAAGCCAATTCTGAGGCAGACCATCGGTGCGGCCCTGCGGACCGGGAAGCAGGACGTGGATTCTGCGAAACGAACCCGATTTGCCCAGCGAGGCACCAAAGCCGTCACAGAGCACGCGGGTACTGCGAATCGAAGCCAATTTTTCAGCGGGCGCTCGGGCCTGCTCCGCGGACAGGGAACGCGGATGCCGTTCCTGCGAAACGAACCCAATGTCTCCGCGACGGCTCCTCCTGGACGAGAGCCGCACGCCGACGGTGCCATTGCTGCCGCCCGTGCGGCCGATTGAGCGCGGCGTAAGGCCTGACATGAGGCCCTCGCAATGGTATAGTGGCCTGCCGCGGCCCGCGTCGCGCCACCCACCGCGTCTAGAATCACCCCGCACCACGCAGGAGCATGGACTCGCTGATCTCGCCCAAGGAACTGGCACCGCACCTGGCCGAACCGGAGTGGGTGGTGGTGGATTGCCGCCACGCGCTGACCGATCCCGCCTACGGGCGCACGGCCTATGCCGCGGGGCACCTGCCCGCGGCCGTGTTCGCGGACCTGGACCATGACCTGTGCGGCCCCATCGGTCCGGGAACGGGCCGCCATCCTCTGCCCGCTTGGGACGTCTTCTGCCGCTGGCTGGGGCAGCAGGGCGTAAAACGCGCCAGCCACGTGGTGGCCTATGACGACAGCCACGGCGCCTATGCGGCGCGCCTGTGGTGGATGCTGCGGGCGCTGGGGCACGAGCACGTGGCCGTGCTGGACGGCGGCTATGCACGCTGGGCGCGCGAAGGGCGCCCCACCGAGATAGCCGTGTTCAAGCCGAAGCCGGTCAGCTACCGCGCCAAGCCCGATGCCGCGCTGACCATCAGCCTGCGGGACCTGAAGCGCCGCCTGGACGATCCGGAGCTGCTGCTCGTGGATGCGCGCGCCGGCGAGCGCTACCGCGGCGAGGTCGAGCCCATCGATCCACGTCCGGGCCACATCCCCGGGGCCGTGAACCTGCCGTTCATGGGCAACGTGGACGAGAACGGGCGCTTCCTGCCGGCCGCCCAGCTTCGCAAGCGTATGCGCGCCGCTTACGGTCGCACGCCGCCCGAACACACCGTGCACTACTGCGGCTCCGGCGTGACCGCCTGCCACAACCTGCTGGCGCAGGTAGCGGCAGGCATGCCCATCGGTCGGCTCTATGCGGGCTCGTGGAGCCAGTGGTGCGCCGATCCCTCCCACCCGGCCGAACTGGGCGAGGCCCCGCCGCGAGCCGCGGCGGGCGTCCGCATCCGCACGGGGAGCAGCCATGGCCATCGCCATCGGTGACATTCACGGCTGCCTGGAGCCCCTGCGGGCACTGATCGCCGACCTGCCGCCCGGACGCGAGTTGGTGTTCCTGGGCGACTACGTGGATCGCGGCCCGCAATCGGCCCAGGTGCTGGACTACCTGCAGGCATTGGCGGAGGAGCGGCCCTGCGTGTTCCTGGAGGGCAACCACGAGGCCATGATGGCCGAGGCCATCGAACGCACGGAGGCCATCTCCCTGTGGCTCATCAACGGCGGGGGCGCCACCCTGGCCAGCTACAACGAGGAGTCCTACGCTTGGGCACGCCGGCCGCCGGAGGAGCGGCGGCTGCCCGGCTTCGAGCGCTTCCGGCGGGGCCTGCGGCTCTGGTACGAGGACGCGCACGCCATCTACGTCCACGCGGGCATCGACGTGGACATCGACCGCATGGAAGCCCAGGAGCCCAAGGTGCTGCTGTGGATTCGCGAGCGCTTCTTCCGCAACGCGGAGCGCTGGCACGGCAAGCCGATCATCTTCGGACACACGCCCACGCAGACGATGGGTTTAGCCTATGGCGAGCTCTTCTGCTCCCACAAGGTCACCGGCATCGATACGGGATGCGTCTATGGGGGCGTGCTTACAGCGCTCGATGCCGAGACGACCGACCTGTGGCAGGTGCCGGCCGGCTTTGTCGGTCATGCGAACTACCGGTAGCGTCGCGGTTGCACCCCATGGCGAAAGCTGATAGTCTTGGAGACCAAGAGTTGAGAATGGCGGAAGGCCACTATAACCGGGCCTATAGCTCAGCTGGTTAGAGCGGCGGACTCATAATCCGTTGGTCCCTGGTTCGAACCCAGGTGGGCCCACCAATCGCCGGCCTGGAAGCAACCCGTCCGAGATGCAATACAGGGTACACGACACAGCGAACGAACCAGCCACCACTCCGGGAATCGCAGCCTGGGGTGGCCTGCTCCCCCACCTGCCACGCGCAGTGCGCGGTCTGGGGGAGTGCGAAGTGCCGATAAAGCTCAAGGTGCATCGAAACCCGATGCACCTTTTTTTTTACCCTGCCCCTGGCATCCCCTGCCCCATGACCCGCATAGCGCCTGAGGAATTGTCGCGATGAGTACCGCAACCGACCGCATGATCGCCGTGGGCGAAACCGACGCCCGCATCTTCGAGCTCAATCTGAAGCTCCGCCGCATCCCACACCGGCTGGCCGATGCCCGTCGCCAGCTCGAGGCCGAGGAGGCGCTGCTCAACGAGGTGCTCGAGCCCTGGACGAAGCTCGAAACCGAGGTGCGCGAGCGTGATGCGACCATCAAGATCGCGCTCGATTCCATTGAGAAGTTCGAAGAGCACATGAAGCAGGTCACCACCCAGAAGGAGTACATGGCGGCCCGCAAACAGGTGGACGAGGCCCGCCGGCTCAACACGCGGCTGCAGGACGAGATTCTGGAGCGCCGCGTGCAGCAGGAGGAGCTGGCCCCTCGCCTGGAGGAGCGCCGCGGCACCTACGACAAGGTGTTGGAGACCTACCAGGCTGAGGAAGCGGTGATCGAATCCGAGCAGGCGGAACTCGAAAAGGAAGTGGCAGAGCTGACCGGCCGCGTGCAGGAGGAGCTAAAAGAGTTGGGCGACAATGCGATCGCGCTGTACAAGCGGCTGATGAAGGGCGGGCGCCAGCCGGCCATCGTGCCGGTCTCGGCCGGTTCGTGCATGGGCTGCAACATGGCGCTGCCCCCGCAGACCTACAATCTGCTGCTGGCCGCCAACGGTCAGCTCTTCACCTGCCCCACCTGCCAGCGCATCATCTACCACCAGCCGCCACCCGAGCAGCCGGCCGAGGCTGCCCAGGCTGACGCCGCCGCGGGCTAACCCCGCACCACTGCCCGCCTCCGGACGATGGCCAATCGGCCATCGCTCCGGCACCGCCGCACACCGAAGCCCCCACCCGTCACGCGCCACCGGGGCTCACCGGACCGGCGTCCGCCCGATCCACCGCCGCGCCAGGCGCATACTGCCGCAGCCCGCAAGCCCTGTGCGCCGCGAACATGGGGCGCATTGCCGGGGCGAGTCTCCTTGACAGGCATCAAGGGATCGTCCCACAATTCCCCCGGATCTGTGACATTGGCACATTGCCCACCCGCCCAACCGTGCTAGGAGAACCGGGGGTCGGGCGCCTGCCCGCCCCGGAACGGCCTGCTGACGGCATCGGCCGCAGCCGGGCATCCCGCGCACCCATGGCAGACCGGAATGAACTACGGCTTCGTCATCGACAACCGCAAGTGCATCGGCTGCCACGCCTGCACGGTGGCCTGCAAGGCCGAACACGACACGCCGATCGGCGTGAACCGCACCTGGGTCAAGTACGTGGAGAAGGGCGTGTTCCCCGAGACACGCCGCACCTTCACCGTCCACCGCTGCAACCACTGCACGGACGCGCCCTGCGTGGAGATCTGCCCCGTGCGCTCGCTGTACGTGCGCGAAGACGGCATCGTGGACTTCGACCGGGAGCGCTGCATCGGCTGCAAGGCGTGCATGCAGGCTTGCCCCTACGACGCGCTGCACATCGACCCGAACACGCATACCTCCACCAAGTGCAACTACTGCGCGCATCGCATTGACCGGGGACTGGAGCCGGCCTGCGTGATCGTGTGCCCGGTGCACGCCATCATCTCCGGCGATATCGACGATCCCGGCAGCGAGATCGGGCACCTGCTGAACCGCACCCCCGTCGCCGTGCGCAAGCCGGAGAAGGATACGCACCCCAAACTGTTCTACGTAGAGTCGGACGCCTCCGCGCTGCGGCCGGAGATGGCGCCCTCCAGCCCCGGCTACCTTCAGGCCGAGCAGGTCGCGGGGGTGGGCCACTTCGCCGGCGAGACGGGCACCACGCGCGAGTCCTTGCTCAAGCTGCTGCCCTACTCCGCCGACACCATCGCCCGCGCCGAGGGCAAGGTGCGCAAGGAGACCGACCCCCGGCGCGCCTACGACATCCCGCAGCGCGGCGTGCTGTGGGACTGGGAGGTGAGCGGCTACCTGTGGACCAAGTCCATCGCGGCCGGGGTGCTATTCCTGCCCCTGCTGCTGCACCTGGGTGGCCTGATGGCTCTGCGCCCACGGCTGCAAGTGGGCCTGGCGCTGATCTCGCTGGTGTTCCTGGGGCTGACCGGGGTGCTGCTGGTCAAGGATCTGGACCAGCCCCAACGCTTCCTGTACGTGCTCTTGCGGCCGCAGTGGCGCTCCTGGCTGGTGCGTGGGGCCTACATCATCACCGGCTTTGGCGGGCTGACCACACTGTGGCTGCTGCTCGCGGTGGTGGGGTTGGGTGACGCCCCCTGGCTGATGGCCCTGCTGGCTGTGCTAGCGATCCTGGCGGCGGTGTACACGGCGTTCCTGTTGGGCCAGGCCAAGGGCCGCGACCTGTGGCAGAGCCCGCTGCTGCCCGTGCGCATGCTCGTGGCCAGCACCATGACGGGCAGCGCCGTGGTGCTGCTGGTGAGCCTGTTCGGCGACATGGGCGTACAGCACGCCGCGCTGGTGGCCCTGGAGTTGGCCATCGTCGCGCACCTGCTGCTGGTAAGCTTCGAGTTCCTCACGCCGCACGTGACCGCCGACACTGCGACGGCGCTGGGGCTGATGACGCGCGGCCCTCTGCGGCTGCCCTTCTGGTCCGCGCTGCTGTTGGGCAATGTGCTACCGCTGGCGATGCTGGCGGGTTCCAGCAATGGCCTGATGGTGCTGCCCGCCTGCGTGCTGGTGTTGCTGTTCGCCTGGGTCAGCGAGCACGTGTGGGTGCGGGCGCCACAGCTCATCCCGCTGAGCTAGGGAGCCACGGGTTACGCTCCGTCAATCGGGGGACGCACCATGGGCCGCCCAGGAACATGGACAAAGCGGGGCCGGCAGGCTGTGCTGCTGGCGATGCTGGTCGGGGCTGTGTACCTGGCGCTGCCGGGCCCGGCCCGCGCGGACTTCGACTACGACAGCTATGCGCCCGACACGATCGCGGGCGTGCTGAAGCGCAATACGGACGTGCTCAAGGAGGCACTGGCCGATTCCCGCCATCTGGCCATCGATACGGCGCTATCGAAGGTGCGGCTGCTGGTGGAATACAATGGGAAGCGACGCCACATCGCCGCGGATGCTGCCGCCCTGATCGACGCTGTCGGCCGGGCCCTGCCTGCCATCCCGGACGGCTATCTGGCGCTGTTCCGCCAGGAGATTGCCGTGCAGGCCGATGGCGAGCCCTACTGGCTGCCGGTGCAGGCACAACTGGTGCCCTACATTGACACGGAGCTGCACCGGGGCGACCCCGTCTATCTGTATGCGGTGTTCATCGGGGTGAACGGCCAGCGCCCGGTGTTCCTCGTGAACGAGTTCGACAAGGCGCGGGTGGATTAGCCGCCACGCCGATGCCGGCCCCAAAGCCGGCCCCTGACATGACATCGGATGCCCCATGCCCAAGTCCTGGATTGAACGCACTGCAGAAGCCCTGCGCCTGATCCCCACGCTGCCCGAGCAGCCGGGCGAGGCTCTGCCGCGGCTCACGGAGACGTCGCTGCAGAACTTCCCCCCGCCGGAGCGCTGGGCGGATTGGGAGGAATACGAGGCCACGGCCTGGCCGCGCCGAGAGAAGCGGCGCTATCACCTCGTCCCCACCACCTGCTTCAATTGCGAGTCCGCCTGCGGGCTGGTCGCCTATGTGGACAAGGACAGCGGGCGCGTGCGGCGCTTCGAGGGCAACCCCTACCACCCGGGCTCGCGGGGGCGGAACTGCGCCAAGGGGCCAGCCACGATCAACCAGATCGGCGACCCCGAGCGCATCCTGTACCCCCTGCGGCGCAAGGGGCCTCGCGGCGCCGGCCAGTGGGAGCGCGTCTCCTGGGACGAGGTGCTGGACGACATCGCGGCGCGCATCCGCAAAGCGCTGCAGGAGAAGCGCAACAACGAGGTGGTCTACCACGTGGGCCGGCCGGGTCACGAGGGCTACATGGACCGGGTGCTGCGCGCCTGGGGCGTGGACGGACACAACAGCCACACGAACGTCTGCTCCTCCGCCGCGCGCCTTGGCTACGCCATCTGGCAGGGCATCGACCGGCCCTCGCCGGACTACAGCCACGCGCGCTTCATCCTGCTGCTCAGCTCGCACCTGGAAACGGGCCACTACTTCAATCCCCACGCCCAACGCATCGTGGAAGGCATGATGGCCGGCGCGGAGCTGGCCGTGATGGATCCGCGGCTGTCCAACACCGCCAGCGTGGCCAAGTACTGGATGCCCACCTACCCCGGCACGGAGGCGGCGGTGCTGCTGGCGATGGCCAGCGTGATCCTGGCCGAAGGGCTGTACAACCGCGAGTTCCTGGAGCACTGGGTTAACTGGCAGGACTGGCTGGCCGCCCATCATGCGGACGCCCCCCGCACGTTCGAGACCTTCATCGCCAAGCTGCAGGAGCACTACGCGGCGTTCACGCCGGAGTTCGCCGCGGCCGAGGCGGGCATCGACGCGGAGATGGTGCGCACCGTGGCCCGGCGCATCGGGGAGGCTGGGTCGCGCTTCGCCGCGCACAACTGGCGCGGGGCCTCCACGGGCAATCTGGGCGGCTGGCAGATCGCGCGCTGCCTGCACTTCCTCAGCGTGCTCACCGGCTCCGTGGGCACCAAGGGCGGCACCCTGCCCAACGCCTGGAACAAGTTCAAGCCGAGCTTCTTCGACAATCCGCCCGCGCAGACGTTCTGGAATGAGCTGAGCTATCCGGCCGAATACCCGCTGACGCACTTCGAGATGAGCCCGATCCTGCCGCACCTGCTGAAGGAGGGCCGGGGCAGCATCGATACGTACTTCACGCGGGTGTTCAACCCGGTGTGGACCTATCCCGACGGCTTCTCCTGGATCGAGGTGCTGCGCGAGGAAAAGTACGTCGGGCAGCACATCGCGCTCACGCCCACCTGGAACGAGACGGCCTACTACGCGGACTACGTGCTGCCCATGGGCCACGCCTCCGAGCGGCACGACATCAACAGCTACGAGACCCACGCGGGCGTGTGGATCGCCTTCCGCCAGCCGGTGCTGCGACGTTTCGCGGAAGAGCAAGGGCGCCCCGTGCAGTTCACCTACGAGGCCAACCCGGGCGAAGTGTGGGAGGAGGACGAGTTCTGGATCGAGCTCTCCTGGCGCATCGATCCCGACGGCTCGCTGGGCATCCGCGAGCACTTCATCAGTCCGTACCGGCCCGGCGAGAAGGTGACGGTGGAGGAGTACTACCGCTACATCTTCGAGCACACGCCACGCCTGCCGGAAGCCGCGCAGGCCGAAGGCCTCACGCCCTACCAGTACATGTGCCGCTACGGGGCGTTCCTGGTGGAGCCGGCGGTGTACGAGAAGCACAAGGCCCCGCTGGGTTCGAAGGCCCTGGAAGGCACGGAGGTGGACGGGGTCACGGGCCGCATCACCAAGGGCGATCAAGCCCTGGGCGTGATGGTGGACGGTCAGGCCTACGCGGGCTTCCCCACGCCCTCCCGCAAGCAGGAGTTCTACTCGCCCACCATGGAGGAGTGGGGCTGGCCGGAGTACGCGGTGCCCGGCTACGTGAAGAGCCACATCCACCTGGAGACGCTGGACAAGGCGCGCAACGAGTACGTGCTCCTGCCCACGTTCCGCCTACCCAATCTCATCCACAGCCGCTCGGGCAATGCCAAGTGGCTGGTGGAGATCGCGCACAAGAACCCGATCTGGATGAACGCCGACGACGCCCAGCGCATGGGCTTCCGCACCGGCGACCTGGCCAAGCTGGTCACGGACATCGGCTGGTTCATCGACAAGGTGTGGGTCACCGAGTCCATCAAGCCGGGCGTAATCGCCTGCTCACACCACATCGGGCGCTGGAAGCTGCCGGACGGCCAGGGCGGCAACGGCTGGGCCACCAACACGGTGCAGATCGACGAGACCGCTCCGGGCCAGTGGCGCATGCGGCAGGCGGCCGGCGTGCAGCCCTTCGTCAGCGCCGACCCCGATACCGCGCGCATCTACTGGCGCGATGGCGGCGTGCACCAGAACATCACACACGCCGTGCACCCGGACCCCATCAGCGGCATGCACTGCTGGCACCAGCGCATCCGCGTGGAGAAGCCCGCCGCGGGCGAGCGCTACGGGGACATCTTCGTGGACACGAACAAGAGCTTCGAGGTCTACAAGGAATGGCTCGCGATGACGCGGCCCCCCGAGCGGCCCGACGGGCTGCGCCGCCCGCTGTGGTTCATCCGGCCACTGCGGCCGGTGGATGAGGCCTTCTACAGCAAGAAGCGGTAGACTGGATGGCAGGAGCCAGGTTGCCCGCCGCAACGCCGGGGCTCCCTGCACGGGCCGGAAACTTGCACGGCGCATGGGCAGCGGCGCGGCGTTGCCTATCGGCTTTGCCTGCCCAGGCCCTCCCCGCGCCATCGCCACCGCCCAGGGAAGCTCGCCCATGAAGACCTTCACCTTCCATCCCGACATGACCTTCCGGGAGGCGCGGCGGCTCATGCAGGAGCTCAGCAGCCCCGAGCACAAGGGTCACATCGCAAAGCTGGTGTGGCTGGAAGGCAAGGCTCAGGGGGAGGCGCTGACCTTTCTGTGGGACCCCATGGCCGAGCGCTTCGGCCACCAGATCGACAAGGAACCCATCGACACGGAGATCGTGGACAACCTGATCAACGAGATCTCCGTACGCGTGGACGTGATCCTGCCCAAGCGCACCCACCACGACGGCTAGCGCGAGAAGCAGGCGCCGCGATGGGCGCCTGCGGGACTTGCGGGGGAGTTAGAACGCCAGCGAGAAGCCGCCGTCCGGAATTTCCAGCGCGGAGTTGTCGCCGGCCTGGATCGTTTCCAGGCGGGCCACCGCGAGCGGCAGCAGGTTGCGCACGTAGTAGCGCGCGGCCGCGATCTTGCCTCGGTAGAACTGGCCATCCGGACTGTCTGCGTCGGTCTTGCCCAACGCATCCTCGGCCAACGCGGCGCCTTCCAGCAGCAGCTTGGCGATGGCGATGTGCGACATGGCGTTCAGGAAGGGCGAGGCGGACAGTGCGACCTGCTCCATGCCGCCTTTGAGGCCCCACTGCAGGAATTGCCCCAGCACGCCGTTGAACTTATCCAGCGCGCCGCCCAGGATGCCCGCCTCGGTCTCGAAGCCCTGGCGAGCCTGCAGCGCCTTCACGCTGGCGTGCACCTCCTTACCGAAGCGCTGCACCAGCGCGCCCTGCTGCTGCCCCAGCTTGCGCCCCACGAGGTCCAGCGCCTGAATGCCGTTGGTGCCCTCATAGATGGGGAAGATGCGCGCATCTCGGTAGTACTGCTCGGCGGGATAGTCCGCCGTGTAGCCCGCGCCCCCATATACCTGAAGCGCCAGTGACGTCACGTGCACGGCCATGTCCGTGACGTGCGCCTTGACCAGGGGAATGAACAGGCCGAAGTACTCCTCCAGCGCTGCGCGCTCGTCGCCGTTGCTGGCGCGCGATTGGTCCAGCAGGCGCACCGTGTAGAAGGTCAGCGCGCGGCAGCCCTCCACGATGGCCTTCATCTCCAGCAGCATGCGGCGCACGTCCGCGTGCTGGATGATGGGCACGGCGCCCTTGTCCCCGCGGCCCTGGGTGATGTGGGCCCCTTGCAACCGCGTGCGCGCATACTCCAGCGCGTTCAGGTACGCGGTCGAAGCGACGCCCAGCGCCTGCACACCCACGGCCACGCGGGCGGCGTTCATCATGAGGAACATCTTGCGCATACCCTCGCCCGGCTCCACACCCTCCCTGGGTTCGCCGCCCACCAGGTAGCCGATGCAGTTGCCGTTCTCGCCGAAGGACAACGCCGCGGTGGCCGACGCGTTGATGCCCATCTTGTGCTCGATGTTCGTGCACACCACGTCGTTGGGCTCGCCCAGCGATCCGTCCGGGTTCACGCGGATCTTGGGGACGATGAAGAGGGACAGCCCGCGCGTGCCCTTGGGCGCGCCCTCGATGCGGGCCAGCGCCAAGTGGATGATGTTCTCCGTGATGTCCTGCTCACCCCCGGAGATGAAGATCTTGTTCCCGGTGATTTTGTAGCTGCCGTCCCCGTTGGGCACAGCCTTGGTAAGACTCAAGCCTACGTCGGAGCCGGCGTGGGGCTCCGTGAGCACCATCGTGCCGGCCCAGGTGCCATTCTCGATCTTCGGCGGATACAGCTCGCGTTGCTCCGGGGTGCCCACCGCGCGGATCACGGCCGCCGCGGCATTGGAGAGCCCCGGGTACATGTCGAAGGCCGTGTTGGCGCCGGTCATCATCTCGCCCACGGCCACGCCCAGCAGGCGCGGCGCACCCTGTCCGCCCTCGGCTTCGGGCATTTCCAACGTGTTCCAGCCGTTCTCGTAGTACTGGCGCCACAGGTCGTGGAACTCGGGCGGCACCTTCACGCCGTCCGGGGTCTTCTCGCAGCCGCGCTGATCCGATGCGCGCATGGTGGGCCCGATCACTTCCGCCGCGAAGGTGTGCGCCTCCTTGAGGATCATGCGCGCATCCTCCTCGGAGAAGTGCTTGTACGGCGCCGTGGAGAAGAGCTCGGCCAGCCGAAACTGATCGAACAGCATGAATTCGAGTTCCCGCAGATCGGACTTGTAGAAATTCACGTCAGGCATGACTCACTCCTCATGGGGCGGCTGCGGAGCGCGAAGCGGCCGCGGGGGCACCCGTGATCAGGTACCCGGTGGCCGGGCAATGTCAGGGCGTATACAGGTAGGAAAGCGCCCTTTTGATGGCCATTCTACCCCGGATGAACGCGTTTAGCAGTAGAATGGCATACAGGTAGGGCAGCAACGGCCGGTGCAGCGCCCACCACGCGGCAGGCGAGAGGACGGGCAGCACGCTGACACCGTGGCGCAGTTGCGTGTACCGCTCCAGGCCGGAGAGCACCAGCAGTCCCACCACGATCCACCACGCCGCGTCCAGCAGGTGCAGCGCTGTGAGGCGCTCGCGCACATGGCGCGTCATCATCCGCCAGGGAAGCCGGCGCTCGCGCACCACCGCCTCCGCGGCGCGCAGCAGGGCTTCCCCGATGCGCATCAGCAGCGCGGCACAGAGGGCGAAGCCCGCCAGCGCGTGCACCGCGCGCAGCATGGGTGCGGAGACGAGCGTGTCGCGGTAGTCCACCCAGCGAATCGCCTCGCCCGTCACGACCAGCAGTGCCAGCGCGCCGTAGGCAACCCACAGCGCCGCCCGCGTCACGCTGTCGCCAAACGGCTCAAGCGCGGTGCGCACCTGCATGCGAATCGAATCGGCTCTATTGAACGGCATCGGTGGTGCTGAAGGCGAAGGAGTGCACAATGCGTGAGGCGGTGCGCTGCTGCGCCGCATCGGCCAGATTGAGCGGGGAACGGTTCAGGGCGGTTTCCAGACTGCCCGCCTGCTTCTGCTCGTCCAGCGGGGCACCGTTCCAGGTGCTGGGCGAGATCACATCGTAGTGGGCAATGCGCCCGCGTTCCAAAATCATGCGGTGCTGCAGCGAGCCCGCAGGCGACTCCAGCAGTGCCAGTCCCTCGCCCGTTGCGTGGAACGGATCGATGTCGCGAGAAACCGTGGGCTGTGCCGGGTCGATCTGATCAAGCAGCGTCTCGGCCCGCTCCACGATTGCCGCCAGCTCGCCCAGCCGAGCCACCAGCCGGCCTCCCACCGTATTGCCCTGCCGGATTGACCCGCCAAGCTGCTTCTCCAGCTCGTCCACCAACTCCGGTCGCGCCATCCGCACGCCCGAAAGGTAGGTGATCACGAGGCGGGGGAAGGCCCCCGTCTCCATAGGCTTGCCCTGGTAGCGGGGCGCCTTGATCCAGCTATAGGCCCCGGCCTTGTCCGGTTGCGGAACGGTGGCCATGCCACTGGACGCACCCTGGGGCGGGATGCGGTAGAAAGCGTACTGGATGGATTCGGTGGCCACGGGCGCGAAGGGCTCCAGCTTGTCCGCCAGCAGCACCCCGGAAGGGAACAGCGCGCCCTCCACTGCGGCTTCGTCCTCGCCCGAGCCCGTGCACAGGAAGTCCGGCACACCGCGCCCCAGCGCCTTCAGTGCCGGATAGCGGCGCAGCAGCAGCATCCCGTCGTCCAGCGCCTGCTCCTCCAGGAAGCGGCGCACCTCCGCCAGGTATCCCCGGAGCTTGAGCAGCGTCTGCTCGGTAAGGGTCACGTTGAGCCCGCCCGGCACGATGGACATGGCCATGGGGTACTTGCCGCCCAGCATTGCCAACATGCGCTGCACCAACCCCAGTTGCCGCATGGCAAATGCACGGTGTTCCCAAAGCCGGTTGCGCTCCGCATCGTTGAAGGGGTGCTCGAAGCTCTGCCGGGTCCAGTCGCCCTTGGGTTTGTCTGCCAGCCCGGACTGCAGATCCTGCAGCACCTCAGCGTCGCCACGGTAATCCGCCAGCGTGCTCCAGGGCAGGTAGTCAGACAGCTCGTTGAGGTAGAAGTGCCGCAGATGGGCGTGCACGAGGGACATGCCGTGGAGGAACTCGCGCAGTTGGCGGCCGTTCTCCGCCACGGGGATGTTCGCCGCGTGTTCCCAGGCAATGGCGGCTGCGAGCGCGTGGCTGATGCCCGTGTCCGCAGAGATCTTCTGCGTCAGGAACACGGCGTCCAGCGGACCGCGGCCGACCAGGCGGCGCTCGAAACCGCGTAAGGGCCCATCTTGCAGGCGGATGTGGCCATCCGCGTCCTGCACCAGGCTCAGACCGCCTTCCACGCGTGTGAGCTGCAGCGGGGCGGCCATCTCAGGAGTCCTCCCGCTGGCGCGGCGTCTCGCCACTGCCCAGCGCCGGGAGCAGCCAGCGCCGCAAGGTCTGCAGGCCGAGCCCCAGACCCGCCAAGCCGAGCAGGCCGTAGCCGATATTCTCCACGGAGCCCCAGAGCAGCGGTCGCGCACCCTCGGCCCCGCCGATGAGGCGGCCGTAGAGCCCCACGCCGCCGTGATCGGGATAGCCCGGCTCCGAACAGCCCGTGCAGGGACCGCCCGCACCGACGCACCAATTCTCTCCATTATTCCAACGCGCGGTGCTGCACGTGTTGTGCGCGATCAGGCCCTTGCAGCCCAGCTTGAGCAGACACCCGGGCTCTCCGAAGGCGAGCGCGAAGTGGCCCGCATCCAGATCCGCCCGCCGCTCGCAAGTGACGCAAACCGTCTCGCCATAGTAGAGCAGGGGCCGCCCGTAGGCGTCGAGCGTGGGGAAGCCGAAGTAGTCCAGGTGCGCCAGCGTCCCCACCAAATGGTGCGGCGGTGGCGGCACTCCAGGCAGTCGGATCACCGGCGTCTTGAGCTGCCGGCAAATCTGGTCGAAGCGCTTCACGGCCGCGGGGTCGGTCGTAAAGCCTCCGTAGCATGCGTCCGTCCCGAGCAGGATCGCCGCTTTGGCCGTGCCCAGTCGCTTGACGAGCGGGCTATCCGGGCCGGCATTGAGCACTTCCAGGGGCGGCATCTGCTCCACCACGAGCACCGGCGCACCGCCCAGATCCTGCGCATCCAGCGCGCGCCGCACGGGCAGCACGGCGTCCATGGCCTGCACGTTCCACTGCAGCGTGACCAATTCCAGGAACCGCGGCACTTGTTGCCCTAGCAGCGGCAGCAGGCCCACATCGTCCCCGCCGTCATTGAGCCACAGCACGATGGGCGGGTTGTTTTGGGAGGTAAGCGCTTCGGCCATGCGTTCGGTCGCCTTTAGCAAGGCCGCACCCGAGACGCTGACGGTGATGAGCTTGAACAGATCGCGACGGGAAACTTGCATCCTCATCCCTGACGATGACAATTCCCTCGCGGACTACCAAACCCGCGAGGCCAGTGCAATAGCGATCGGTGGAAGGTAAGATTTTTCCTTGCCAACCAATTTTTGTTTGTGTTACCTGAAGTGCAGGGTCGGCAGAGCCCACCGGAACGAGACCACACTGGGCAAGATCGATCTCGCCAGAGCAGCGGCTGTTTCGCGTCCGTGGTCACGCTCAGGATCAACTTGAAGTGGCACACGGAACTCTCATCGAGTGGCCGTCGCGGTGGTCGCCAGGGAGGTTCGCAGCCCGGCGCAGGGAGCGCGCCTACCCCGACTGTGCAAACCCGCTAGCCGCTGCCCTGGCGTTTCTTTGCAGCCCGTGTGCCCGAAGCGCCGCATCAGGGACGATGCCCGTCCGGGCGCAATTGTTAACCGCAAGCATGGCACCAAATGGCCACCATCGCTAGCCTTTTGAAGCAGCGCATCGAGGCGCTGGGATACGGTGACATCAAGGAGTGCGCGCGCGACTACGACCTGCCGTACGAGTTGCTGCGCAAGGTTATCTCCAGCGGCCATATTCCCAAAGACAAGACGCTGCTGCTCTATGCGGAGCGCCTGGGCATGGATGCCGAGGAACTGATCCGCACGGCGTATCGCCAGAAGGCCCCGGGGGGCATGGAGCACCTGTTCTCCAGACACCCGGTTCCCAAACCCGGCAGCGACGCCGCCTCGCGCATGGCGCCTGTGCTGGGCAAGGCCGCCTGTGGCGCCTGGCTCGAATCGTATGCGGTCGAGCCGGACCAGTACGAGCCCGTGGAACTGCGTGATCCTGACGCGTTCTTCGTTGTTGCCGAGGGCGAGAGCATGATCGGCGGAAATATCCCGCCCGGAGCGATGCTGCTGGTTTTGCCCTCCGCCCCCGTGCACAACGGCCAGATCGTGCTCGCGCGCCGTGGGAACGAGGAGTTCACGGTGAAGACGCTCTATCGCAAGGCCGATGGCACGACGATCCTGCAGCCCATGAACCCGGCCTTCGAGCCCCTCCTGGTGGAGCCGGGCGAGCCCGTGACGCTGATGCGCGTGTCAGAGATCCGCATCAAGCTCTAGCAGACACCCTGTACGGCACGCCCGCCGCCGGCGGGGAGGTTCCGCCGCGCGCCTTCGGGCCCCCGGGGGGGATTGGTGCCTGCGCTTGGCAGCGCGCATCCGTCGTCGGCATCCGGAGGGGAGACCAGGGCACGTAGCGGCCCGAGCCCCTCTACCCATCGCGCATAGCTTCAACCATCCGCGTTCCGACTCGTTGCAACGCATTGATCCAGCGGGTGATCCCCGATGCACGGGGCGCCTTCCGGCCGTCAAGGCGTTAAGGATTTGGATTCCGACTAGGGCGGCATCCAATGTAAATTCCCGCCGGTGAAGAAATGACTTGAAACGCTGATCCCACTGCTGCTATAAGATCATGAAATCAGTGACATGCCCCGCGCACTGCTTGCGGGACGGGAGAATGGATGTTCCCCCTGGGCCGAGGCAATGATGCCGAACCTGCTCGCCTTCGAGCCTGCCCAGTTCCTGGGCTTCGTTATTATTCTGGGTCGCATTTCCGGGCTGATCGTCTCCGCGCCCGTACTGGGGGATCGGACTATCCCGGTGCAGGTGAAGGCCGGCTTCGCCTTCATTCTTTCCCTGATCTTCTACCCGATCGTCGCCGCGCCCCAAGTGGGCTCGGACCCCAACATCGTGAGCGTGGTGCTGATCACGATCAGCGAGGTGGGCGTGGGCCTGCTGATCGGGTTCTCCGCGCGCCTGCTGTTCACGGGCATCGCGATGGCGGGAGAGGTGATCGGCTTTCAGATGGGCATCGGTATCGCCAACGTCTTCGATCCGTCCTCCGATACCCAGGTGCCTTTGATCGGGCAGATCCAGCTGAATTTCACGATGCTGCTGTTCGTGATCCTGAACGGTCACCTGATCCTGATCCGCGCCCTGGTGATGAGCTACCGCCTCATCAAGCCGGGCGGCCTGCGCCTCACCGAGCCCCTCTTCCACTTCCTGATGGATCTGGCGGCCAAGGTTTTCGTGGTCGGGTTGCAGGTGGGTGCGCCGCTGATCGTGGCCATGCTGGCGGCCAACTTCAGCATCGGCCTGATCGCCCGCTCCGTGCCCCAGGTGAACGTGTTCGTCGTTGGTTTCCCCTTCACCATCGCGCTGGGGCTGCTGCTGCTGGCGCTCGGCTTCCCGTTCTTCATCGAGGCGGTACACGCCCTGATAAGCCAGCTTGAAACTCTGTTGCTCACGGGATTGAGCCATGGCTGAAGCCAGCGCCCAGGAACGCACAGAGGCTCCGACTCAGAAGAAGCGCGAGGATGCGCGCAAGGAGGGTCAGGTTGCGCTCAGTCGCGAAGTCGCCTCGGCGGCACTGCTCGGCTCGGGCCTGCTGTACTTCATCGTGCTGGGCCGCACGGGCCTGCTGCAGATGGAGGCCTACTGGGTACACTCGTTTCAGAAGCTGCAACTTCCCCAGGATCTCACCATTTCCGTGCTGGACGCCCAGCTTCGCGAGGGACTGTGGGTTATCGCACTGATGCTGCTGGGCCTGTTTGCCGTGCTGTTTGCCGTGTCCATCGCCTCCACACTGGTACAGGTGGGGATCCAGGTAAACCCGTTCAACTTCCAGGCAAGCCGGATTAACCCGTTGTCCGGCCTGAAGCGCATTTTCTCGGCCAACGGCTTGGCCGAGCTGATGAAAGGGCTGTTCAAGATGGGGGTCATCGGCTACATCACCTGGGTTTCGCTCAACGGCGAGATCGAGCCGTTGATGTCCTTGTCCAAGGTGTCGCTACCGGGCATCCTGGCATTCAACTTCGGTCTGCTGGCCAAGCTCTTCGGCCGCGTGGCGGTGGCCCTGGCGATCCTGGCCGTCTTCGATTATCTCTTCCAGCGTTGGCAGTATGAGCAGCAGCTAAAGATGACCAAACAGGAGCTCAAGGAAGAGCTGAAGCAGACCGAGGGCGACCCGCAGTTGCGCTCCCGCGTGCGCCAAATTCAACGCGAGCTTTCCCGCGCGCGGATGATGCAGAATGTGCCCAAGGCGGACGTGGTCGTCACGAACCCGACCCACTTCGCTATCGCGCTGGAATACGACCGCGAGGTGATGAGCGCCCCCAAGGTGACCGCCAAGGGCGCGGACTTCATGGCCGAACGCATCAAGGCCATCGCGCGGGAGAACGATGTGCCCATCGTGGAGAACCCACTGGTGGCCCGCGAAATCTACAACCGCGTGGAAATCGGGGAGGAGGTGCCCGAACAGTTCTTCCGCACCGTGGCGGAAATACTCGCCTACGTCTATCGTCTCAAGAGCGGGACTGCGACACCCGCAAGCTAGCCCGCGGCGAGGAGACGGTTTTTCTGCTGCCCGGAATGCGGTATTTAACTGACGAGTGCGCTGGGAACATCGAGCGCACCAACTGAACCGAACGAACCGGACTCGACGGATCGTCCATGGCCACCCAGACGTCTGGTGCACCCGTCCTGATGCGCGCCTCGCGCAACACGGACTTCGTGTTGGCGATCGGCGTCATCAGCATCATCATGGTGCTGGTGCTGCCGCTCCTGCCGGTGCTACTGGACATATTGCTATCCGTAAGCATCGCCGTCTCGATCCTGATTCTGTTCGTCTCGCTGTTCACCCTGCACCCCCTGGACTTTTCCGCGTTTCCCACCGTTCTGCTGATCTCCACGCTGTTCCGGCTCTCGCTGAACGTGGCCTCCACGCGCCTGATCCTGGCCAACGGCAATGAAGGCCTGGGCGCGGCGGGTGCAGTGATCCGGGCGTTCGGCAGTTTCGTGGTGGGGGGCAACTACGCGGTCGGCATTATCATCTTCCTGATCCTGGTGATCATCAACTTCGTGGTCATCACGAAGGGCGCTGGACGCATCGCGGAGGTGGCGGCACGGTTCACCCTGGACGCCATGCCCGGCAAGCAGATGGCCATCGATGCCGACCTCAACGCCGGCATCATCGACGACCGCGAAGCCAAGACGCGCCGGGCCCGCATCCAGCAGGAGGCAGACTTCTACGGCTCCATGGACGGCGCCAGCAAGTTCGTCCGTGGCGACGCCATCGCCGGCCTGATCATCACCGGCGTGAACATTGTGGGCGGCCTCGTCATCGGGGTGTTCCAGTTCGGGATGGACATCTCCACGGCGCTCAACACCTACACCGTGTTGACGGTGGGCGACGGTCTGGTCTCCCAGATCCCCGCTCTGGTGGTCTCCGTCGCGGCCGGTATCGCGGTCACCAAGGCCTCGGTGGACGAGGCGCTCAGCGAGAACCTGAAGAAGCAGCTCCTGGGCAACTCCCGGGCCCTCGTCATCGCCTCGGCGGTGATCTTCGGCTTCTCGCTCATTCCCGGCATGCCCACCTTCCCGCTGATGGTGGTAGCGATAGCGGCCGGCTCGCTGGCCTGGGCCATGTACCGCAGCCGCGAGCGCACACAGCAGGTTGAGGACCAGATAGCCCTGGCCGAGGCCGCGCGCGAGGCGGAGGAATCGCCGGAGGATATCGAAGGGCTGCTGCCCATCGACCGGCTCGGGCTGGAATTGGGCTACGGGCTGATTCCGCTGGTGGATGCGGAGCAGGACGGCGAATTGCTGGAGCGGATCAAGTCTATCCGCCGGCAGGTGGCCATGGAGAGCGGCTTCATCGTGCCGCCAATCCACATCAAGGACAACCTGGAGCTCGCACCAGGCGCCTATTCCATCATCATCAACGGCGTGGAGGTGGGTCGCGGCGAGGTGATGATGGATCACCTGCTGGCCATGAAGACGGGCGACGTGGAGGAGGAGATTACGGGCATCGACACCATCGAGCCCGCCTTCGGATTGCCGGCCCTGTGGATCGGCCCGGAGGATCAGGAGCGCGCGCAGTTGGCCGGGTATACGGTGGTGGACCTGCCCACGGTGCTCTCCACGCACCTGATTGAGGTGGTGAAGCGACACGCACCGGAGTTCCTGGGCCGCCAGGAGACCCAGCGCCTGCTGGACAACTTCGCCAAGAACGAGCCCAAGGTGGTGGAGGAGCTCATCCCGCAGATCCTCCCGCTGGGGGTCGTGCAGAAGGTCATGCAAAACCTGCTGCGCGAGCGGGTATCCATCCGCGACCTGCACACCGTGCTCGAGACTCTGGCGGACATGGGTCAGGTCACCAAGGATCCAGACCTGCTGACCGAGTACGTCCGCCAAAACATGGCGCGCATCATCACGCGCCAGTACCAGACCCAGGATGGCACCCTGCCGCTCATCGCCCTGTCGCAGCAAGTGGAGGATCAGCTCGCATCCTCCCTGCAGACCACCCCGCAGGGCACCTTCCTGGGCATCGATCCGGAGGCGGCACAGTCCATCATCCAGCACATCGAGGGCGAGCTGGAGCACTTCGCGGTGGCCAACTACCAGCCGGTCCTCCTTTGCTCGCCGCTGATTCGGCCGCACGTGAAGAAGCTCACCGAGCGCTTCATCCCCAACCTGGTGGTGCTCTCGCACAATGAGATCTCGAACGATGTGCGGATCGAGTCGCTCGGGATCGTCGGCTAACTCCCGGTGGGCCGCATGGATGCGGCACTGCCACTAGGACAAAAAAGGAAGGGATGCAGATCAAACGCTACCGCGGAGCGGACATGCAGGAGGCCCTGCAGAAGGTCAAGCAGGAGCTCGGCTCGGACGCCATCATTCTCTCAACCCGCCAAGTGCGCGGCGGCGGGAGCAAGTTCGGCCTATTTGGCAAGCCCATCCTGGAAGTGACGGCTGCACGGGATCTGGACGGCACCATCGACACCAATGGAACCGTGCCGGATCCGCTCGCCCGCTCCACCAAGTGGGGCAAGCTGCAGGGTCTGATCAAGGGCCGCCCCGGTAGCGAGCCGGCGGAAAATACCTTCATGCGGCAGATCATGGCCAGAAACCGCGTGGAAACGCGGCAGCTGCTGACGCCCCTGCAGGACGATATCCAGGACTTGAAGGAGATTCTGCATGCCGTGGGCGATTCGCACCGCGGCGCCCTGCGCGAGGAGGAGGATCTGCACCAGATCCGCTCCGAGATGGGCGAGATGCGGCAGCTCCTCAACACGCTGACGGCGCAGTCGGCGGGTCTGCGCGAGGCCAACTACCACGAGAACCTGGTGGTGCTCTACCAGCAGCTGATTTTCAGCGGCGTGGAAGAGAAGTTCGCGCGGCGGCTCATCGAGGAAGCCTCCAAGAACATTCCGCCTCAGGAGCTGGACGACTTCTCCTACGTGAAGATCTTCCTGGCGCGAATGCTGATGAAGATCGTGAAGGTCACCGGCGGCATCAAGGCCGATGCGGATCAACGCAGGATCGTAGCCTTGATTGGCCCGACCGGTGTGGGCAAGACCACCACGGTCGCCAAGCTGGCCTCCGAGCAACTGCTCAAGCACAAGAAGCAGGTGGCCCTGATCACGGTGGATACGTTCCGCATCGCAGCCGTGGAGCAGCTCAAGGTGTACGCACGCATCATGGGCCTTCCCATCTCCGTGGTGAACACCAAGGCCGAGCTGCGCCAAGCCATCTCGAACCACTCGAACTGCGACGCCATCTTCATTGATACGGGCGGACGCTCGCAGCGCGACGAGTTGCAGATGTCCGAGCTGCGCAAGCTGTTCGGAGGTGAAGACGGAGTGGAGATTGCGCTCACCCTGAGTTCCACCACCAAGGATTCGGACCTCTCGGACATCACGCGCCGCTTTGGGGAATTGCCGATCGGGCAGGTGCTGTTCACCAAGCTGGACGAGAGCACCACCTACGGCTCCATGTTCAACCACGCAATCCGGTTCAAGATGCCGATCGGCTATCTGGCGACGGGGCAGAAGGTGCCCGAAGACGTCGAGGTAGCCACCAAGGAGCGTCTGGTCGATCTGGTGCTGAATATTTCGGCCAGCTAGGGCGTCCGCGGCGGGCGGGCAGGTTCCGCCCCATGCACCACTCCCGTCCCGCGCAAGGAAGCGCCGGGGCGCATCCCATCCAGGGACCATGGATCAAGCCAACACGCTGCGGCGGATCGTCGAGCACAACAAGCGCCAGCAACTTCCCGCCCAGCCCCTCCCCGTCGCCCCGCGCGTGATTGCCGTGACCAGCGGCAAGGGCGGCGTGGGCAAGACCAACACCGTGCTGAATCTGGGCTTGGCCCTGAGCCGCCTGCAGCGGCGCGTGCTGCTGCTCGATGCGGACATGGGCCTGGCCAACGTGGATGTGCTGCTGGGCCTCACGCCACGCTACACGCTGGAGCACGTGCTGAACGGCCAGAAGCACCTCAGCGACGTGGTGCTGCAAGGTCCCCTGGGGCTCAAGATCCTGCCCTCCAGCTCGGGCATCAGCGAGCTCTCCGAGCTGAGCTTCGAGGAGCAGACGCGCCTGTTCGCCGAGTTGAGCCGGATCGACGAGGAGGTGGACTATCTGTTCATCGATACCGGAGCGGGCATCTCGTCCAACGTGATGCGCTTCAATGCCTCGGCCAATGAGGTGTACCTGGTGGTGAGCCCGGAGCCCACCTCCATGACGGACGCCTATGCGCTGATGAAGCTGCTCTCCATCAAGTACCACGTGCGCGACTTCGGGCTGATCGCCAACTCCGTCAATTCCGAACAGGATGGGCGCAGCGTCTACGACCGGCTCAACCGCGTCTGTACCCAGTACCTCCAGGCGCGGCTGACCTACCTGGGCAGCGTGCCCTTCGATCGCCACGTGCACAAAGCCGTGCGCCAGCAGCGCGCGCTGCTGGATATCTTCCCCGGCGCCCCCGCCGCCCGCAGCCTCGCCCGCATCGCCGCCGTGATCGACCAGGGCGGCCTGCCGGGCCCCCACGCCACCCCCCGCCCCGGCCTCCGTCCGGCGGCCCCCGCCACCGCTTCCGCGGCTGGCGACTCCACCGCTCCCCGCTCCGTTTTTTGGGACCGCTTATTGCATTGGCGTAAAGCGAAGTAGTGCGGGTTTGCCCGCACGTCCCGAACAGGCGGTAGGCCAAGGCCGTGGTCTGCCCGCCGGAGCAGCGGAGAAGGGCGATGAACAATCCCTATTCCCGACAGGCATATCGCGGGAAGACCAGGGAAGAGGTGGTGCTGGAGTATGCGCCGTTGGTTCGTCATATCGCGAACCGGCTCGCCGCCCGCCTGCCCGAGAACCTGGACCGGGATGACCTTATCCAAGCCGGCATGATCGGCCTCCTGGACGCCATCGAAAAGTACGACAGCGGCCGTGAGGCGCAATTCCGTACCTACGCCGAATTCCGGATCAAGGGAGCCATGCTGGACGACCTGCGGGCCTCGGACTGGGTGCCGCGCACCGTGCGCGAGCATGCGGACCGCATCTCCAAGGCCCATACGGAGCTGGCTGCGCGTTTGGGCCGGGCGCCCGATGAGCACGAGATCGCGATCCGCCTGGGCATGACACTGGAGGACTATCACGCGCTATTGCTCAAGGCGCGCGCGGTGAACCTGCTGTCGGTCGAGGATCTTACCCCGGCCGGAGACGAGCCCGACAAGGGTGACATCTTCGACGTGCTGGAGGATCCCTTCACCAGCGATCCGCTGGAGGCGCTCTCGCTGCAGGACATGAAGCGCCGACTTATCGACGCCATAAGGGAACTGCCGGAGAAGGAGCAACTGGTGCTCTCGCTGTACTACGACGAGGGCCTGAACCTGAAGGAGATCGGCTCCGTGCTGGGAATCACGGAATCCCGGGCTTCCCAGATCCGCACACAGTCGATCACCCGTCTGCGCACCGCCGTGCGCGACGTAAGCTCTCCCGCCGCCCTGGAATCCCTGCTGGACAAGCGCGCCACCTGACTCGGCGCACCTTAGCTCTCCCCACAGACAGCCGTCTCCCGCGCCAGGCCGAGCCCGAATGCCCGAGCGCAGTGATGCCGCCGGGCAGAGGTGCACGACCATGCGGAGACGCGGCTTGCGCCTCGGCGTTGGCAACGTCCCGAGCCGCGGTCACCCGCAGCTACGCAACGCAATTGTGGCGCTAAGAAGAGAAGACGGAAACTACGAGGCGCGCAGCAAACCCTGCGGCGTATACGTGGCCGTGCGGGATTCGTCCTTGATGGCCGCGGCGAATTCCGGCGAGCGCAGCAGGGCCATCACGGCTTCGCGCTGCGTGCCCGCATGCAGGTGAGCCGCGATGACGCGCGGCAGTTGCAGCAGATTGTCCACGCCGAGCGCGCGCACTTCCGGCAATTCCTGCAGGGTACGGCGCACCGCCGGGCTGAGGGCCGCGAGGCGCTGCCCCAGCAGGCTCGTGAGCCGATCCACGAGCGGGCGGTCAAGCTGCCCCTGACTCTGCATGCGGTCAATGCGGGAGATCAGCACCATGTAACGGCTGGGCACATACTGGCTGCCTTCGTCTTCCTGGCCGGCGTGGCCATCCAGCACCGGCGGGCGCTGCTGCTCCTGCGGCCGCTGCCGAAGCAGCACGTCCGCATTCTGGGGCCGCAGACTGGCCTCGTTGGTCTTGCCCGTGGTGGAAGTAACGCCGTACATGAATGCAATCCGTTCGGTTGCGCCGCCCATCTGACCAGAAGGTACACGGGGGCGACGTACCGACAGACATTCACGTCCCGTGCCACGCCGTGAATACGGGGCGTGCCGGCCCGGGCCACTGGCACCGTCGAAACTGCGCGTCTGCTTGAACGGATTGCCCGATTGCGGCGTTAAATAGAAATAGGGACCGTCCCGGCATATTACCGGTTCGCACAATCCCCCTTGGACGCACCAGCCATGCCCGCTGCACCCCGGATCCAAACCCTGCAGGCCGTACAGCGGATTCAATCCCGTTACATTGCCGATGGCGACGCAGCCGCCGCGCTGGACGCACTGTTGGTGGAGCTTCTGCATCTGTCCGGCAGCACAGCCGGGCTCCTCGCGACCGTCGCTGAGTCGGGAGACGCTTTCGCCTTGCAGGTGCATGCGTTGCAGTCCTCCGACTCATGCGCGGTCGCTTGCAGAATCGACCCGCCACGGGTCTGCGACCTAGCCTTGGATTCCAGCGGCGTACTGGATGCCGTGCTGCGCCATGGGCGACCCGCGCGGACCCGCTGGGGATCACTGCCGGCTCCATTGGCTGCGATGCTGCCCGGCCTCGCTCCAGACTTCTGGGCGCAGGCCTATTGCGTGGCGATGGGGACACGCTCCGTCGGGTTGGCGCTGTTGGCCGGGCAGCCGCCGGGGCCCGCGCGCAGGCACTCGTCAGATCTGGAGGCCCTCTTGCAAAGCGCCGGGGCCCTCCTCGCAGCCGCCGACGCCCCGCGGGCGAACACCAAGGCGGACTCCGGCACCGGTCGGACAGGCGATGAGGGCAACGCCGACTGGCGCCACCTGGTGGAGACACTGCCGCACGGTGTCATTGTCGTTCAGCAGGGCCTTGTGGTCTTCGCAAACCAAGCGGCGGCGGCGGCCCTCGGCTGTAAATCGGCGAACGACCTGCGGACGCTGGAAGCCCTCGGGGCTGCCATTGCGCTCAAGCATCGCGAGCGCCTGCATGCCATGCTGCGAGCCCACGAAGCCGGCGCACCGCTGCCCGACGCGTTCGAATTGTGCACTGTGCAACCGTCCGCAGCGCTGCACTGGCTGGAATGCAGCGCGCACCCGATCGAATGGGCTGGCCAACGGGCCCTGGCCCTGGCGCTGGCCGATATCACGGCTCATCGTACGGATGCGGAGGATCAGGCCCGCCAGCGGCGTCTGCTGCAGACGGTGTTCGATGCGTTTCCGTTCCCGCTCTACGTGAAGGACGCCGATGCACGCTACCGCATGGTCAATCGCAAATTCGCCGAGCACGCGGGGATGCAGGCAGCCGATATCATCGGTCGCACAGTGGAGGTGCTGGGCAATCTGACTCGTGAAAGCAAGGCCCTGGTTGCCCAGCAGGACCGGCAGGTCATCGAGGTGGGCCGCCCGATGGAACTGCCGGAGTTCCACTCCGTGCTGTCCTCCGGCGAAGAACTGTACCAGACCATCATCAAGCACCCCTTGCGCGATGCGGAAGGCCGCATGGAGGGGCTGCTCGGACTGACCATTGACATCACCCGGCGAACGCAGGCCCAGAGGCGCGCTGAGGCACAGGAGCGCTTGCTGCGGGCGGTGCTGGATGCGATTCCACACCCGATCTCTGTGAAAGACCTGGACGGGCGCTACATTATCACCAATGACACCTTTGCCCGTGAAGCATGCCGGCCCGTCGACCGCCTGGCCGGCATGCGCACGCAGGAACTGGACTTCCTGGCACCGGCACTGCGCCAGCGTCTGGACACCATGGACCGGGAAGTCCTGGAGCATCGGCATGTGACGGTGTCTGAGGACCTACAGATGAACCTGGCCGACGGGGCCATGTACTTCCGGCAGTTCGTCAAGGCACCGCTTCCCGATGCCAAGGGCCTGCCAGCGGGCATCGTGACGGTCTCCCTGGATACCACCCAGCGTGTACTGGCCGAGGCTCGCCTGCGCGAAAGTCAGCGTTTGCTGCAGACGGTGTTCGATGCGATCCCGCACATGATCGCCGTGAAGGACCGCCTCGGGCGCTACGTCATGGTCAATCCAGCCTACCGCAGGCTCTTCGGCATCTCGGAGCAGCTTCTGATCGGGCGTACGGCAGAGGAAGTGGTGGAGTTGGGGACGGATGCACGCGAACGCTTCGCCAAACATGACGAGCAGATCCTCTCCGGCGCGGTCGCGAACCTCACCATCGAGAGCCTGACTACCCTGCCCGATGGTCGGCGCCTGCACCTGGACTCGCTCAAGACCGCTCTGCTGGATGAACAGGGGCGCATCGACGGTCTGGTGGGAGTCACCATCGACGTTACCCGACGGCGCGAGGCCGAGGCTCGCGAGCAAGTGGCCCTGGCGCGGCTCCGTGACGCGATCGAAAGCCTGCCGGCCGTGTTCATGCTCTACGACGCACAGGAGCGGTTGGTGTTGTGGAACAGCCAGGTCACGCGTTTCTTCCCGGAATTCGAGGGCCGCCTTCGGGAGGGGATGACCTACGAGGAGGTGGCCCGCCTGTCGGCGCCTTACAATGTGGTCAGTCCCAATGCGGAGGACTACGTGGAGGCGCGCCTGAGTGGCTTTCGCCGCACGGAGGCAGGCGTCAGCCGGCAGCGCACCGATGGCCACTGGATTCAGTTCTACGACCGGCGCACTGCCGACGGAGGCACAGTAAGCCTGCGCTTTGACATCACCGAACTGCGGACGCGCGAGGCGGAACTGCGGCAGGCTCTCAAGATGGAAGCCGTGGGCCAACTCACCGGCGGGGTCGCGCACGACTTCAACAACCTGCTCACAGTGGTGCTGGGGAACCTGGAACTGCTGAGACACTACGTGCCGACCGAGAGCAAGGCGGTCGAGCTGCTTGAGCGGGCCACTGCAGCCAGTGAGCGGGGTGCCGCCCTCACCCAGCGGCTCCTGGCCTTCTCGCGCAGCCAGACGCTTCAGCCGCGCCCGACCGACCTGAATGCGCTGGTGCAGGGCATGCACGATCTGCTGCGCCGTACGTTGGGAGAAACGATCCAGGTGGAGATGCACTTGGCACCGGCGCTGTGGCCCACGATGATCGACCCGGCGCAGTTGGAGAACGCCCTGCTAAACCTCGCCATCAATGCCCGCGACGCCATGCCAGAGGGTGGACGGCTGCTGATCGAAACCAGCAACACGTGGTTGGACGCCAGTTTCCCCGCACTCGTGGACGAGGTGCGTCCGGGCCCCTACGCGGTACTGGCCGTCCGTGATACCGGATGCGGTGTGCCTTCGGACCTGATCGACCGGGTGTTCGACCCATTCTTCACCACCAAGGAGGTCGGCAAGGGCAGCGGTCTGGGATTGAGCATGGTGTACGGATTCGTGCAGCAATCCGCCGGGCAGGTGCGGCTCGACAGCGAAACATGCCAAGGCACGACCGTGCGCATGTACCTGCCCCGGGCACCCGACGAGGCCAGCGAGAGCCCTTCCCAAACGAGCTTGGACACCACTCCGGCGGGCGAGAGCCAGCGCGTACTCGTGGTGGAGGATGACCCCCACATCTCCGTGCTGGCGAAGGAGTTGCTGAAAGAGCTCGGCTACGAGGCTCTATTGGCCAACAACGCCTCGGAGGCTATGACCGTGCTGGAGGGGAACCCGGCGGTGACCGTCCTGTTCACGGATGTCGTGCTGCCTGGGGGGCGTTCGGGAATCGATCTGGCGCGCGAAGCACGGGCCTTACGGCCGGATTTGCGGGTGCTGTTTACGACCGGCTATACAGAGAGCGAGCTGATGCGGCGCAGCCTGATCGACCACGACGCACAACTGCTGGAAAAGCCCTACCACCGGCGCGACCTGGCACGGAAGCTGGGCCGGGTGCTGTCGTCGGCAGGTTCCTGATACCGGCCCCCTCAGGCATAAAGCGTCAGCAACTCGTCCAGACTGTCGATGACGTGCGTGGGTCGCTCGGCTTCCAGAACGGCCCGTGGCTCGACGCCGGTGGTCACGGCCACGATGGGCACACCGGCGGCACGCCCTGCGCGGACGTCGTGCACACCATCGCCGATCAGCAGGGCCCGCCCCGCGGGCAGCGCGAAGCACGCCAGCACGTGTCGCACGGGCAGCGGATCGGGCTTGCGACGCGCCAGCGAGTCGCCGCCCAGCACCATGCGGAAGCGCTCCCACAGGTCCAGGCCCTGCAGCACGCGGCGGGCGATGTGCAGCGGCTTGTTGGTGACGACGGCCAGCGGGCGTCCGCGGAAATGCTCCAGCACCTCCAGCGCCCCGGGATACACCCGCGTCTCTTGCAGCGCGGTCTCCTCGTAGCTGGCCAGATAGTGCTGCAAGGCCGCCTCAGCCTGGGCGGGCGGCAGCGGCACCAGTTCACGCACCAGGTACTCCGAACCGCTGCCCACCTTCGCCCGTACGGCCTCCAGTGGCAGCGCCGGCAAATCGAAACGAGCCCGCGTGCGGTTCAGTGCCGCAGCGATGTCCGCGAAGGAATCCACCAGCGTTCCGTCCAGATCGAAGATCACGCCACGCGGGCGAGGTCGCGTGGCGCTCATTGTGTGTCCGTCCCGCTGCGGCGCCGCAGACGCCGCCCCAACCGGCGCAACAGCGCCAGCCAGTGCCAAGCCTGGGGCTCGCGCAGCAGCAGGGTCATGCCGAAGTAGAGACAGGCCCCGCCCACCACTACCGAGCCGAACACGGCCCAGTTGGCCAGGGCGAATGGCCCACGCTCCCACACGCCGTGCCGCTGCAGCAGGTACGCCGCTGCCCCCATGGCCAGGGACGGCACGCCCTGTCGCAGCAGGGCCTCCCGGGGAAACCAACGCCCGATGGGGCGCGTCTTGCGCCGCAGCCAGAATGCCAGCACGCCGCATTGAAACCACGTGCCGAGGGTCAGGCCCGCAGCCAGGCCCTCGACCTCATAGGTGCGGCTGAGCCACCAGCCCAGGGCAGCCGTGACCCCCAGCGTGAGGGCCGCGGCGATGACTGGGCTGCGCGCGTCGTCGAAGGCGTAGAACGTGGGCACCATCACGCGAACCGCCGCCACCGCGGGCATGCCCAACGCCATCAGCATCAGCGTATTGGCGGTCTGCGTCACGTCGGCATAGGTGAACGCCCCGTGCAGGTACAGCATGGACACAATGGCCTCACCCGCCACCACCAGGCCCACCATGGCCGGCAGGATCGTAAACTGGGTGGCGGAGAAGGTGAGCCGCAGCGTTTCGCGCAGCCGCGGCCAGTCCTCCCGGGCCACGTGCTCGCTCAGTGCGGGCAACCCGGCCGTGGTGAAGGCGAAGGCGAACAGGCCCATCACCAGTTCGGTCAGCCGCGTGGCGTTGTTGTAATTGAAGATCTGGCCGGTGGGCAGATAGCTGGCAATCACCCCGAGCACGATGATGTTCACCTGGTACACCGCCACGCCCACCAACGAGGGCACCAGCAGCCGGAAAAGCCGCGCCAGCGCAGGATCGCGCCAGCCCGGCAGCGGCAGTGGCCGCACCCCCACTTTCAGCAGCGAGGGCACCTGCAGCACCACCTGCACCACGCCCCCCGCCACGATGCCCCAGGCCACGGCGAGGATGGGCTCGGCCATGCGCCCCGAGAAGCCCAGCACGGCCACGATGATGCCGACGTTGAGGAAGATCGGCGCGGCGGCCGGGGCCGCGAAGCGGCCCTCGGAGTTCAGCACACCCATCGCCCAGGCCACCAGGGAGACCAGCACCAGGTAGGGGAACATGCCCACCAGTAGCTTGGCCGCCAGCTCGAACTTGACTGGATCGTCCCGAAAGCCGGGCGAGAACACCGCTGTGAGGAACTGGTTGAAGACCATCCCCAGCGCGGCCAGCAGCATCGTGGCCCCCAGCACGATGCCCAGCACCTTGCGCGCGAAGGCCCGTGCGACCTCCGGCCCCTGCTCGGCACGCACGCGCACGTACGTGGGCACGAAGGCGATGGTCATGGAGCCCTCAGCCGTCAGGCGGCGCAGGGCATTGGGAATGCGGAAGGCCTGCACCCATGCATCCGACGCCCCGGAGGCCCCGAAAACGTGGGCGATCACCAGATCGCGGGTCATGCCGAAGATGCGCGAGAGCAGCGTGAAGAACGCGACGGTGCCCGCAAAGCCATAGAGCTGCGTCGCCTCGCCATGCACCGCATCGGATGCGGATTCACGCGGCGGTGTCACGGGTTCGGTCATGGCAGCTCGGAACGGCCCGGCAGGAGCGAGAAGTGGATACGGCCAACTCAATCGGCAGTGCGCGATGCGTGCCAGTGGCGGTGGCGGTCAATGCGGCGCGGGCGTGCTCCCGTACGACCCGGGGCCGCGGCCGAACTCAGGATCGCGCAGGTGCGGGCAGCACGGCAAGATGCAGGATCGTTGGGGCAGGCGCTCACGCTCCCGTCGAGGGGTCTTGTGCGACCGGCGCGCTGTGCCCCACATTCCCGGCGGCCGCAGCCCCAGCCGGCGCGACCGCCGTGCGCGCGATAAGTCGCTCCGCCAGCAGCGCCGCGGCACGGTCATAGGCCCCGGGCTCGCCGAGCTGCGCGGCGATCTCGCCCAGCGTCTGACGCATAACCGCTTGGCGCTTGCCGTCACGCGCCAGGGCCAGGAATGCTTCGCTGACACGCTCAGGCGTGAAATCGCCCTGCAGGAGTTCCGGCACCACCTCGCGACCCGCCAGAATGTTCACGATGGAGAGGTGCTGCAGATAGGCAAAGCGCCTCGCCAGGAAGAACGACAGCGGCGCCACGCGATAGATCACGAGGAAGGGCACGCTGGCCATTGCCGTCTGCAGCGTGGCCGTGCCCGAAGCGACGATGGCCAGATCGGCGAGGCGAAGCAGCGGCAAAAACGCGTCTTCCAGCACCTGCACGTCCACGCCGGCGGCGCGCACGCGCGCTTCCACTTCCGCGCGATCCAGGGACGGAGCGACGGGCAGCACATAGCGCGCCCGGAAGCCCGCGGCACCGTTGAGGCGGATCGCCCCAAGCAGCACGTCCAGGTGCCGTCGCAGTTCGCTGGGCCGGCTGCCCGGCATCACGGCCACCACGGGCACGCCCTCGGGCGCCGCCAGCTTGGCCCGCAGCGCCGCCACTTCCGCATCGTCGGCCTGCCGGCCCACCAGCGGGTGCCCTAGAAAGGCGGCCTCCAGGCCCACTCGCTCGTATAGCGGGGCCTCGAACGGGAAGAGCACGAAGATAAGATCCACGACCTCGGCAATGGTGCGTATGCGCCCCCGCCGCCAAGCCCAGACCTGCGGACTACAGTAGTGGTAGACGGGAATCCCGCGGCGTTTGGCCGCGCGGGCCAGCTTGAGATTGAAACCGGGATAATCGATGGTCAGCAAGCCATCGGGCCGGTGCGTATCCAACTCGCGCTCCAGGGCCCACAGCGTGCGGTACAGGCGCGGCAACTGACCCACCACCTCCAACAGCCCGTGCACCTGCAACGCGGAGAGGGGAAACAGCGGCTGCAGGCCCGCGGCAAGCATGCGCGGCCCGCCGATGCCCCGCACCTCCAAGTCTGGCAGACGATACCGCAGCCCGGCAAGCAGCGCACCGCCATGGGCATCGCCGGAAAGCTCACCCGCGACAGCGAGCAGCCTCATGCCAACCGCCGCTCAGAGCTTTTCATGCCGGATCGCTTCGCCCATCAGCTCGTGATGGCCGCGGACCTCCGCTTCCACCTCGCGTTGCCACTGCTCGCGCTTGATCTGCTTGACGAGCGCACGCATCTGCTGGGCCGCATCGTCCTTGTGCAGGCTTTCCAGCACGTCCGCCTTCAGCGTAAGCGAGCGCAGGTTCTTCGGTTCCAGCACCAGCGCCTGTTCCACGGCACGCAACGCCTCGGCGGGCTGGCCGGCGTCCAGGCGCTGGCGGCCTTCTTGCTGCAACGCTTCGATGCGTTCCAGATCCTTGACCGGGGCATCCATGGCGCACCTCCTCCCTGCGGTTCACTGCGGCGGCCACCCCGCGCGCTCGCTCAGCGAGCGCCGTGATCGAGGTAGCCCCCTGCACTTATATTCTAAGACCGGCCGCCACGCCGCGCAATTCGTGGCGGGCGCTCCCGCGCTACGAGTGGCCGGAGCCAGCGCCCAGGCGGTCGTTCTGGGCCTGCAGCCACTGCCCCAGCAATTGCTGCTCCGCGGGCGCGAGCCGGTAGCGCGGTTCAAGGATCAGGTTCTGCAGTTGCGGGCTTAGGTAGGTGTAGTAATGGCTGCGCCAGTCCGGCATGGCTGGCAGCGTCGCGCGGTAGTCGATATCCCCTACGCCCAGTTGTCGCCGAAAGTGGAACAGCTTGGTCAGGTGCTCCGGCGCGATGAACAGAATATCCATGCGCACGACATCCGTCGGCACGTCAATGACGAACTCGCCGTAGGGTCCCGGCTGCAGCACACGCGCAGTGGGCATCAGCACGGGGCTACCGTCCGGATTGTTCACGAACTGGTGGTGGTATTGGTAGACCACGATGAGCGTACCGCCGGGGGTGGGCTGCTTCGGGTCCGCCCGCAGGTAGCCGCGGATGTAGGACGTGCCCACACCCAGGTCGAAGTGCGCCTGAGGTGGCAGGCAGCCAGCCAGCAGGAGCACCGCTCCGGCAATCAGCAGCACCGCGCGAAGCCACGCGGCGCCGCGCCATCGCGCCGGGTAGGGAGCCTCCCTACTCCTCCTCTTCCGCATCTTCGGAGTCGTCCTCAAGCACCGCGACGGGCTCCTCCTCTTCGCGGTAGACGGGGCGGATGAACCCCTCGCGCAACTCCTGCAGCGCAATGTACGGTGCGGTGAAATGGTCGTGCACCAGTTCCACCTTGTCATGATCGTGCAGGTCCTTCGCCCGCCTGGACACGACAATGATCTTCTCGAACTGCGTCATGGTGGGTTCCTTTGGGAACTCTTCAACCAGGTCCAGGTAGGTCATCGTGCGCTTGATTTCCTCTTCTTCGGCCATGGCAGCTCTGCGGGTTGCGGAGACCGGCGCGTCCGGCGACGGATGCCCCCGGCACCGCCGCGCCAGCCAAGGCTAGCTATTGGCTAGGGTTGATAGTCCAGATTCTGGCGGGCCCACTCGGCCAGTGCCGAGCCCGAGGTGGCGCGGGCCGCTTTCTCGAAGTACTGGCGCGCCTGATCGTCCTTGTGCTCCGCCGCGGCGACACGGCCGAGGCTGAGCGACTTCAATTCGTCGAAGGTGCCATCCGAGACGGCCTCGTATTCCTTGGTGGCGGCGTCCAGCTTGCCCTGGGCCTCGTCCAGCTTGGCCAGCCCGATGTGCGCCAGATCCCGCTGGGTCTGCGTGGAGTCGCCATGAGAGAGCACCTCGCCGTAGGCCTTGCGGGCAGCATTCTGATCTTCCTGCTGCCAAGCCAACGCGGCAATGTGCATCCAGGCTACCGGCGCGAGACTGCTTGAAGGATGCTCGGCCACGAACGCCTCATAGGCCTTGCGGGCATAAGCGAGCCGGTCCTTCTGGTCCAGCTTCTGATTGGCGAGCGCGTGTTCAGCCTGATAGAACTGTGCCGATGCGGCCCGCCGCTGCGCCTGCCAGTAGTAATAGCCGCCGAAGCCGGCCGCCACCAACAGTACGACGGCCGTGCCGATCGCGATGAGCAGCACGCGACGCTGGTAGGCCCAATCCACCAGCCAGAACATCGTGTCCTGGAATGCATCTTCCTTGAGCGCCTTGCGGTCGATCCGGTGCGCCCTGTGCTCGCTATGCTTGGCCATCGCTTCCACTGCGAGGGCGCATCGCTCGGCCGGCCCGGGCCCTACGATGCGCGAAGTGTTCATCTGCGGTGCCGCGTCGGAGGCACCCTCGAGGCGGCAACCCCGTCAGAAGGCTATTTGCAGCACTGCCGTTCAGTGCTAATCTTCCACATTACACGATCCGGCTGGCCGGCGAAACATCAATTGCGCCGGGCACGAACTGTCCAGTTATGAGGGGAGAGGGAGCGCTCCAGTTCGCCATGGCCCTGAACAAGCATCCCAATGCACGAATCTACGTCCATCACGAACCCTTCGAGTTCGAGACGCCCTACCTGGGCAAGCCGGAGGTCATTCCACTGCTGGAGGTGGGGTACGAGGCCTGGGGCGACCCCCGGCACCCCGCCGTGCTGGTCTGCCACGCGCTTTCCCTCAACACACACGTCACGGATCCGGACTTCCCGGACGACCCCAGGCGTGCCTGGTGGGCAGCGATGGTGGGGCCGGGACGCCCCATCGATACGAATCGCTACTACGTCGTGTGCGTCAACATGTTGGGCGGCTGCGGCGGCACAAGCGGGCCAGCCTCGATCAATCCGGACACGGGCGAACCCTACGGGCTGCACTTCCCCATCGTGACCATCGGGGACATGGTTCGCTCCCAGAAGATCCTGCTCGATCAACTGGGCGTGGAGCGCCTGCACACGGTCATCGGAGGCAGCCTGGGTGGCTATCAGGCGCTGGTGTGGTCCATCATGTATCCCGAATTCGTGGACAACTGCATCAGCATCGGCTCGGGGGCATACTCCAACCAGTTCCAGATCATGACCAACCGCGCCCAGATCGATGCCATCCAGTTGGACGCCAACTACAACAACGGCCGCTACAAGCCTGGCCACGAGCCCGTCAATGGGCTCACCATTGCCCGTGAGATCGGCTTCTGCACCTTCATTTCGCCGCTGATGATGGAGAAGAAGTTTGCCAAGTACCACGCGAGCCCACGGGAGCCGTACACCGATGCTTCGTTCCACATGCAGCGGCTCCACGACGGCGAGGAGTACCTGCGCCATCAGGCGTGGCCGTTCGGCGGGGCCTTCGATGCCAACTCGATGCTCTACCTGCTGCAGACCTGGAATCACTTCGACCTGGCGGTCAAATACGGTTCGCTGGCCAGCGCCTTCGAATCGGTTCATGCGCGCATGCTGATCATCGCCGCCACGGGCGACAACCTGTTCCCGCCCTACCTCTCCGAGGATATCGTGAAGGCGTTGCAGGTGAACCAGAAGGATGCACGCTACGTGCTGGTGGACGACGACTACGGCCACGACTTCTTCCTGATCCCGGAGATCATCGAGGAAAAGCTGTCGGCACCTCTGTCGGACTTCCTGTCCCAATCCTGAAGGCGCGGCCGCCCAGGCCCGCGCATCCCATGCCCTCGCGCGACGAACGCTTCATGCAGGCCGCCCTGGACGCGGCCCGCTCGGTGGCCGGCCGGACGGGTGACAATCCGCCGGTGGGCTGCGTGGTCGTGCACGGTGAGGCCGTGGTGGCCACGGGTGCGACCCAGCCCCCTGGGGGCTCCCACGCCGAGGTGATGGCAGTGCGGGCCGCCGAGGCCGCCGGCGTGCCCATCGAGGGGCAGGAAATCTTCGTGATCTTGGAGCCCTGCTCGTTTACGGGCCGCACGCCACCGTGCTCCAGCATGCTGGTGCACAAGCGTCCGCGCCGCGTGGTGGTGGGTGTGCGCGATCCGCACCCGCAAGTGCGGGGCAGCGGCGTCGCCGAGCTTCGGGCGGCGGGCATCGAGGTGGTGGAGGGCGTGCTGGCCGAGCCGATCCGCGAGTTCCTCGCCGGCTGGCTGCGGCGTTTCGAGAGCGATGCGGTGGGTGGGCCTTAGCGGGGCGGCATTGGAACCGCCCGCTCACCGGGCCAGCAGCGTGAAGAAGAGCACGGCGAAGAAGTGACACACGCTGCCCGTCAGCACGAACAGGTGCCACACGGCGTGGTTGAAGGGCATGCGCTCCCACAGATAGAAGGCCGTGCCGGCCGTGTAGGAAACCCCACCAAAAAAGAGCAGCGCCAGCCCACCCCAGGCCAGATTGTGCACCAGGGGCACTACGGCCACCAGGCACAGCCAGCCCATCGCGATGTAGACCAGTGTGGAGATCAATTCGAAGCGATCCCCGAAGACAGCCTTCAAGCCAATCCCCACCGCCGAGAGTCCCCACACGACGCCGAACAGGCTCCAGCCCCACCCGCCCTTGAGCGTGATGAAGGTGAAGGGTGTGTACGTGCCCGCGATGAGCACGTAGATCGAGGCGTGATCGAGCACCTGCAGCAGCCGCTTGCGCCGCACCTGCCGCGTGGCGTGATACAGCGTCGCGACGCCATACAGCAGCACCAGCGAGGCGCCATAGATGCTGAAGCTCACGACATGCCACACGGTGCCGTAGCGGCTGGCCGCCACGACCAGCACCGGTAGCGCGCCCAGCGCCAGCAGCAGGCCCACACCGGCGGTGGCGCTGTTCAGCGAGTCTTCGGCCACCGACTGGCCCGAGACCGGACACACGGGTGCCCCAGTCGGTTGGACATCTGCAGCCTGCAATGACGCATTCAATGTAGAGTGGCCTCGCGCAAGAGGAAAGCGGTCTTGCAGCGCCTTTTTTCGATTTTCACATGGGTGACCGCGAAGCACCAGCGACGACCGGCAGATGGCATGGCGTGGGGCCTTGCATCGCTCGGGGCACGCGGCGCATGGGCGAGGTGGCTCTGACGGCGGCTGACGACGGGGGGAACTGGAAGATCAGCCCACCACGCGCAGCCGGGGCCGGTCGGAGCGCCGGCCGGCTTCCGGCGCGGTCTGCGTCTGGTGCAGCCACTGCTGCATCTCGTGGAGGGACATCTTGAGGATCAGCGGCGGAAAAGCCGAAGTGGGGTTGCCGAAGATCTTGAAGTGGTAGTCCGTATCTCCACTCTTGCGCATGCCGGTCACGAGCACACGTTTGTTGTTGCCTGGACGTGGCATAGTCCTCATCCTTGCGCATGGCACATGCCGCAACCCAGGGGTCGCGCTGGCCAGACGTGCATCCACAACTCTATGACCCGACTGCGGCCGTTTTGGTTGACCCTCACGATGCAAGGCGCAGACCAGCGCGACTTGGCAGCGGGGCGGGGACGGCCTCGGTAATCCCGTCAGGACTGCGTGAGGAGGTGCGTCGCCGGGGGGTCCCGACGTTCGTGCGGGAGGATGGCGTCTAGTCAGCCGCTGCGGCCGGCACCGGCTTGGCACCGGCACTGAGAAACTGCTGCGCACGCGTGAAGAGGAGCTCCAGCGTAGGCTCGCTCACCTGCAGCCGGGAGAGTTCTTCCAGCACCAGGCGCAGGTAGTCGAAGGACGTGCCGGTCTTGCCGCAACCACGCGCGACCAACTCCGCCTGCCGCTCTATGGGCACGCCCCAGATGTAGTTGCTGTAGCTGAGGATCGGCAGGTAGGTCCACACGTGCTGGGCGGCGCCGTTGGCCGCACCGCCCCAGTGGATGGGCACGAGCACGCGCTTGTTGGCGCGCCCCTCGCCCTCACGCTTATCCAGGTACTCGAGTGCCTCGGCCTCGCGGCCCGGCTCGATGCGCAGGGCCATACCGATGCACTCTCCGCCCGGCGCCAGACTCAGCACCATACCGGGCGATTCCGGCGTGCCGCGGTTGCGTGTGGAGTACATCATGTAGGCGCGATGGTATCCGCGCAGCACGGCCGGCCGCGTCTCCACACAGGCGAAGCCGGGATTCCACATCAATGAGCCGTAGCCGAACACCCAGGTCATGATTTCGCTTGCATCCCTGCTCGATCGTGATTCACCGCGCCGCCACGCTTGAAGGCCTGCCGCACGGGCGGCTCTCGATGGCTCGGCCGCCTGGCTGTGAAGTTGATGAAGGTTGTTCATCCGGATATCTCCTGGGAAGTGGTGGCTTGGTGCTCAATCCATCACCCAAGAAAAAGAAGCCCGGATGCACAGCCATAAGAATGCCAGAACAACAGGGCACACGCGAGCCCTGCTGGTGCGGCAAGTAATCCAGTAGGGGTGGTCCCCGTTCGGGTCGCAGACGAGTTGGGCATCAGCGTACGCACAGTCTGCAAATGCGTGCCCGGATTCAAGTCCTGAGGGCCGGCGGGTCTGGAAAACCGATTCAGTGTGGCCCGGCGCATCGCGCACCACCCATCTGCCCCGCTAGCTCGACCACCATAGCCATCGCTGCCTCTATGACGGCATCGGACATCCACCGCTTATCGCCGGGATCTTAACAGCTCCTGCCCGGCCTCTCCGCCGTGCGCCTGGGTCGCCTCGTCAATCTGGCCGCAGATTAGGCCCGCCCTGCCCCTCACTGCTCCTGGCGCTGGATGCGACCGTCCGTGGCCACGCGGAAGGGCTGCGGCAGGGCGCGGACATAAGCCACCATCGCGTCCAGGTCGTTGCCTGCGACACTCTGCCCGGTGCCCTCCGTGAACACGGAGAAGTTGTCGCCCCCCGCCGCCAGGAAGCTGTTCACGACCACGCTGTACACCCGCTGCGGATCGAGCGGCTTTCCGGCCGCATCCCGCGCCTGCACCACGCGGTGCCCCTTTGGCTTGCGATCGCTCCACGCGTAGCGCAGGCCGGAGACCTGCAGGATGCGCGGCTTGGCCTGCCCCCGCCACTGCTGCTCCAGCAGCCGCAGCACCTGCGCACCGGTGAGCTGCATGCGCACCAGGTCATTGCCGAAGGGCTGCGCGGTGAACAGGTCGCCCCAGGTCACCGGCCCGGTCGGCAGGTCCGCGCGAATGCCGCCGGGGTTGGTGAACGCGAAGTCCGTGTGCTGGGCCGCGCGCTGGGCGTCCGCGATCAGGTCGCCCAGGGCCGATTCGCCGGAGTCGTTCTCGCGCCGCGACACCGCTGCCGCCGCCCTGCCCACCGGCTGGTCCACGCGCACGGCCACGGCGGCATCGGCGGCCTTCACCAGCGCGGCCACCTGCGGCTGCGGGTGCAGCCCTGGCCCCGCATCGCCCCAGGTGGTGACGATGCGGGCGGAGCGCTCCACCACGTCGTGCGTGGTCGGCTCCAGGGCCAGGTCGATCTCCGCGAAAGCCGTGCCGTAGGCATAGGCCTGCGTGATGAGCATGTGCTTGCCGTGGCCGTTGGTGACGATGGCATTGCTGAACGCGTGCGTATGGCCGGAGATCACCACGTCCACCTCATCGTCCAGGCGCCGCACGATGTTCATCACGGGCCCACGTGGCGGGGAGGTGGGGATGTCCGGCGTGGTGCCCTCGAAGGGAATCTGCAGGGCGCCCTGGTGGATTACCGCCACGATGGCGCGCACGCCCTGGGCCTTCAGCGCGCGCACCTGCCGGTTGATGGCGCTGGCCTCGTCCGTGAATTGCACGCCCGCCACGCCGGAAGGCGTGACCATGCTGGGCGTGGCCCGCAGTACAGCCCCCACGAACGCGATGGGCACGCCGTGCACCCGTTTGATCACGTAGGGCGGCAGCAGCGGCTTGCCCGTGGCGGCATCGACCACGTTGGCGCAGACCACCGGGAAGCGCGCCCCGCCCCAGGGCGCCTGCAGGAACGGCCCGTGGGTGGCATTGCCGCCGTGCAGCAGGCGCAGCAGCTCGGGCACGCCTTCGTCGAACTCGTGGTTGCCCAGCGTACCCACTACGTTGCAGGCGGGGTCCAGCGGGTCCGCCGCCGTGCAGTGCGCGTTGGCCAGCAGGTTCAGCACGCTGATGGCGGGCTCGTCCTGCAGCAGCGCGGAATCGGGCGGGCTGGCGCCCACCTGGTCGCCCGCCTCCACAATGATCGCCCCGTCGCGCGCCCGCTGGGCCGCCGCCTGCAAATAGGCCGCCAGCACGGCGGCGCCGCCCACGGGCCGACCGTGCTCGGTGCGCGGCTGCAGCGCCCCGTGGAAGTCGTTGATGGCCAGCAGCTTGATGTGCACCCACTGCGAGGGATGGGTGTGCGGGGGCAGCGGCGTGGCGCCGGCCCGCGGAGGCAGCAGCAAGGCAGCGGCCAGCAACACCGCCGGCAGGGCCAGGGCGATGTGGAGGGGGGCGCGACTCCTTAGCGGCATGAGGCGATCCTTCGGCGGTTGGTGCGTGGTAAGCGGTGCCGCGCCCACTGCGCGGCTCACTCTTCCCGTAGCGTGGCCAGGCCCTCCCAGTCCAGCGTCACGCCATGACCCGACCGCTCCGGCGCGATCGCGGCCCCCTCCGCGATGGCCAGGGGCTCGGCAATGAAGCGCTCCAGGCCGAAGCCGTGCACCTCCAGGTACGAGGCGTTGGGCACCGCCGCCAGCAGGTGCACGTGGATATCGTGGATGCCGTGGGACGTCACCGGCAGGTTGTGCGCCTCGGCCACGTGGGCCACCTTGAGCCACGTCGTGATTCCGCCGCAGTTGGAGGCATCCGGCTCCGGGAAGTGTACGGCACCCGCGTCCACATACCGTTTGAACTCGTGCAGCGTGTGCAGGTTCTCCCCCGCGGCGATAGGCAACGCGCCCTCCGTGGCGATGCGCACGTGGCCGGGCAGGTCGTCCGGGATGGTCGGCTCCTCAAGCCAGTACACCCCGTGCTCGGCCAGGGCCCGCGAGGCACGGATGGCCTCGTCCACCCGCCAGCGCATATTGGCGTCCACCATCAGCACGATGTCCTCGCCCAGCAGGTGCCGAAGCGCCGCCACGCGCTCCAGGTCCTCGGACATGCGCGGCCGGCCCACCTTCATCTTGATGGCGCGGAAGCCCGCCTCCAGATTGCGCTCCGCTTGGCGCTCAAGCTGATCCAGCGGGAATTGCAGGTCGATGCCGCCCGCATAGGCCTGCACGCGTGGGTCATGACCGCCCAACAGGCGCCACAGAGGCAGGCGCTGTCGCCGTGCCTTGAGATCCCACAGGGCGATATCCGCCGCGGAGATGGCGTGGATGGCCAGCCCGCCTCGTCCCACGTAGTGCAGGTGCCACCACATGCGCTCCCACAGCGCCTCGCTGCGCTCCGGCTCGGCGCCCAGCAGCAGCGGCGCCAGATCGCGTCGGATGAGCTCACGGATGGCCACGCCGCCCGCGCCCACGGTGTAGGTGTAGCCCAGACCCTCGGCGCCCTCGCGGTCGCGCAGGCGCACCGTGATGAGCTGGAAGTGCGTGATGTCGCCATGGGTGGAGTCGGACAGCGTCACGGGCAGCGGAATGCGGTAGCAGTCGCACTGTACGCTCGTAATGGGGCTGGGCGCGGTGGTGGCGGGCTTGGTGGCCATGGGGCGGTCCCGGTCAGGGTGGCGTGGATTGACAAATGTTCCGCCAACCCTCACCATAGCCGGCACGAGATGTCCAGAAGGACACCCCAAACCGGAGGCAGTCCATGAAGAAGCTGCTGGCGATCGCGTTAGTCATTGGGTTTACGGCCGCGGTGATGAGCCCGGCGGCCTTTGCCAACTGCGGCAAGGACCATTCGGGCAAGACGGCCACCTCGCCGACGACCTCAACGACCAAGACCACGAAAGCCTGATCTTCCGCTGCGGCGGATTGCAGCTCCTGCTGCCTGTGCGGCGGTACGGCCCCTGAACATGAGGATGGCCGGCCGCCGTTGTTGTTTCGTGCCCCCTGTTCCAACCCATCGCCGGACCCCCTCACACGGCTTGGCCTTGGCCGCCCACCTGGGCTACAAGCACCGTGAGTGCGCGCTGTCCTGCCGCGATCCTTGGCGCGCTAAGTGGTGGCCTGTGCCGCAACCGGTGGAGCCGATGAGTCCCTTTGGCGTGCTGGCGGATGACCTGACGGGTGCTTGCGATACGGGCGTGGCGTTCTCCGCCCGGGGCGCGCGGGTGCTCGTGCTGGTAGCCGCGGAGGCCCCACTGCCCGCCCAGGCCGCCGGTGCCACCGCGTGGGACGTGGTGGTGCTGAACACGGACAGCCGCCACCTATCGCCCACCGAGGCAGTGCGCCAGGTTGAGGCCGGGCGGCAACGGCTGGCCACGGCGGGCTGGCCCGTGCGCTACAAGAAGATCGACTCCACCCTGCGCGGCCCCCTGGCCGCGGAGGCGGGGCCGCTGCTGGCAGCGGGCGCCGCCCTGCTGGTGTGTCCGGCGTTTCCCCCGGCCGGACGCACGGTGGAAGACGGCGTGTTGCGGGTGCGCGGCACACCCGTACACGAGACGGAGATCGGACGCGACCGGCACAACCCGGTGCCGGAGAGTCACCTGCCCACCCTGCTGGGTGCCCTGGGCCGCGTGGGGCAGGTCGGCGCAGTGGACCTGGAGCTGGGCCGGCCCGGCGTGGCGTTGCGTCTGGGCGAGCTGCGCCGCCGTGGCGCGCGTGTGGTGGTGGGCGATGCCGCCACGGAGGCGCACCTGGACACCCTCGCGGCGGCACTGCTGGCGGCCTGGGAGGCACCGGTGGCTCCCCTGGTGGCCGTAGGCTCCGCCGGGCTGGCGCACGCCCTGGCGGGGCGGCTGCTGCCGCAGGCCCGCGAACCCACGCTGCCGCCGGACTTTCCCCGCGCAGGCCCCGTGCTGGTGGTGGCCGGCTCGCGCACGGGCGTGACGCACGCCCAGGTGGAACTGCTGTTGGGCGAGCCGGACGTTTTCGGGCTGTCGCTGGAGCCGACCGCTGTGGATGCGCCAGACTGGGATGCGCAGGCCGAGGCGTGGGTCGCAGCCCAGGTGGCTGCGCTCGCTCGGGCAGCGGCCGATGGCGCCGGCACGCTGGTGGTCTCCCTGGCGCCGGACGCGCCCGGGAGCGACGAGCCCGCCCGCTTTGCGCGGCGCTCGGGCCGGCTCAATGCGGCGCTGGGCGCGCTGGTGGCGGCGCTGGCGAGCCGCAGCCCCCTGGCCGGGCTGGTGCTCACGGGTGGGGACATCGCCCGCGCGACGCTGCGCGCGCTGGAGGGCGAGGCGCTGCAATTGGGGCCGGAGGTGCTGCCGGGCCTGCCGCTGGGCTGGCCCGTGGGCGGCCTGCAGCCGGGCCTGCCGCTGGTCACCAAGGCCGGTGGCTTCGGCGAGCCAAAGGCCCTTCGCGATGCCGCGCACTTCCTGCGGCACGGAGCCCCGCGCTCGTGCTAGCATCGGAAGCGATACCACCGACCCACCGCAAGGGCCGGGCGCCGGGGGCGCAGGAACCGACCCCGCGACCGACCAGCACCAGGAGTGCAAGATGACCGACCGTCCCCTGCTTGGCGTCACCCTGGGCGATCCCGCCGGCATCGGCATCGAGGTCACGCTCAAGGCCGTCACGCGGCCCGAGATCCGCGAGCGCTGCCGCTTGCTGCTAATCGGCGAGGCTCGCCAAGTGGCGCAGCAGCTTGCCTTCGCAGGCGAGGGCCATGCCCTGCACACGGTCGCCAGCCCGGCAGCGGCGCGCTGGGAGCCTGGGTGGATCAATCTGCTCGATATCGCCGTGCTGGAGACACCGCTGGCGCCGGGCGAGCTTTCGCCCCAGGGCGGCGAGGCTGCCTTCCGCGCGCTGGAGCGCGGCATCCAGCTCTCGCTGGCCGGCGAGCTGGCCGGGATCGTGACGGCCCCGCTGAACAAGGAGGCGCTGCACGCGGCAGGACACAAGTTTGACGGGCACACGGAGATCCTGGGGCACTTCTGTGGCAAGGTGCCCACCTATATGCTGCTCAGCTCCGAGAAGCTGAAGATCGTCCACGTTTCCACTCACTGCTCCCTGCGCGAGGCCTGCGACCGGGCCAGGCAACCGCGCATCCTGGCCACCACGCGGGCGCTGGCGCTGCACCTGCGCGAGATCGGCATGGCGCACCCGCGCATCGCCGTGGCGGGCCTGAACCCCCACGCGGGCGAGCACGGGCTGTTCGGACGCGAGGAGATCGACGAGATCATCCCCGCCCTCGAGACCCTGCGGACCGAGGGCCTGCCCGTGGACGGCCCCGTGCCGCCGGACTCGCTCTACTTGCGCGCCTACCGCGGTGCGTGGGATGGCGTGGTGGCCATGTACCACGACCAGGGACACATTCCGCAGAAGCTGGTGGCCTTCGAGGAGGCGGTGAACGTGACCCTGGGCCTGCCCATGATCCGCACGGCCGTGGACCATGGCACCGCCTTCGACATCGCCGGCAAGGGCGTGGCCGATCCCACCAATATGGTGCAGGCCATCGCCTATGCCATCCGCATGGCCCAGGGTGCTGCCGCGCGGGGGGCAGCGTAGCCCCCATGGCCAAGGAACGAATCCTGGTCGTCGAGGACGAAGACGATATCCTGGAGTTGGTACGCTTCAACCTGGCGCGCGAGGGCTTCCGCGTGGATGGTCTGGGCAGCGGGGAGGAGGCGCTACGGGTCGTGCGGGCGCAGCCGCCGGACCTGCTCATCCTCGATCTGATGCTGCCCGGTATGGACGGCCTGGAGGTGTGCCGCCTGCTGCGCACGGACGCCGCCACGCGCTCGCTGCCCATCGTGATGCTGACGGCCAAGGGCGAGGAGGCGGACGTGGTGGCGGGCCTGGAACTGGGCGCGGACGACTACCTGCCCAAGCCCTTCAGTCCGCGGGTGCTGCTGGCGCGCGTGAAGGCCGTGCTGCGGCGCGGTGGTGCCGCCCCGGCGGTCGAGGGGGACACCCTGCGCGTGCATGCCATCGAGATCCACCCCGGTCGGCGGGAAGTGACCGTGGAAGGCCGGATCGTGAGCCTCACCTTCACCGAGTTCAACATCCTGAACTTCCTGGCGCGGCGCCCGGGCTGGGTCTTCACGCGCGGACAGATCATGGATGCCGTGCGCGGCGAGGACTACCACGTCACGGAGCGCTCCGTGGACGTACAGATGGTGAGCCTGCGCAAGAAGCTGGGCCCCGCGGGCAGGCACGTCCAGACCGTGCGCGGCGTGGGCTACCGCCTGGAGGAGTAGCGCCATGGGCGAGCGGCTGCGGAGCGGGCTGGTGCCCGCCGCGCTGGTGCTGGGGCTCGTCGTCCTGGCGGCACTCTACGCCGCCGCCGCCAACGCCTTGGAGGCCGAGCACCACCGCAGCCTCGCCACCACCCTGGAGGCCAATGCGCGACGCTTGGCGCTGCAGGCCGGCACCCACTGGGGCGAAGGCGTGGCGCCTTCAGCCGCGGTGCCGTGTCCGGCGGCGCCGGGCCTGCGCGTGCGTATCGTGCTGCCCGGCGACGCCCCCGGTTGCGCCGAGACCCACGCGTACTTTCCCGACGACGCAGTGCTGCTGGCCGCCCGGCGCGACGCTCTGGGCGGGCGCGTGATCCCGGCCACGGTGCCGGCGCCAGGGCCCTACCTGGCCGCCACGGTGCCCGTGCGTAGTGCGGCCCGCGTGGTGGCGGCGTTGCAGGTGGTGCAGGCGCCGCTCCCGGCCGCGACCGGGCTGCCCGCCCTGCGCGGGGCGTTCCTGCTGGGCGCGCTGGCGCTGATTGCCGGCGTGCTGGTGCTGGGGCGGCTCACCACCCGCGCGGCGCGGCGGCGCGTGGCGGCGCTGGCGGCGGGCCTGGAGGCGCTGGATGGGGCTACCACGCCCAATGGCACGCAGGTTGCGGAGCTGGCTCGCGCCCGGGGCGATGCATTGCTGGGGCCGCTGGCCGAGGCCCTGGGCAGAAGCCGGCAGGCCGTGCGGGCCCGGCTGGAGCGCCTCACGCAGCAGCTCGACGAACGGGAGGCGGTGCTGGCGAGCATGGTGGAGGGCGTGCTGGCCGTGGAGCCCAGCGGGCGCCTGCTCACCTGCAATGGCGCGGCGGGCCGCATGTTCGGTATCGACCCTGTGCGCGCTCGCGGCCGCGACCTGCTGGAGGTGGTGCGCCATCCCGGGCTGCAGCGCTTGGTGCACGATGCCTCGGTATCTCCCGCGCCCCTGGAGCACGAGTTGACGCTCTTTGGCGAGACCCCACGCACGCTGCAGGCGCACGGGTCGGCCCTGCGCGATCCGCGCGGGCAGGGCCTGGGCACGCTGGTGGTGCTCAATGACGTGACGCACCTGCGCCGGCTGGAGCGCATGCGGCAGGATTTCGTCGCCAACGTCTCGCACGAGATCAAAACGCCCATCACGTCCATTAAGGGCTTCGTGGAAACCCTGCTGGACGGCACCCTGGAGGATTCGGCCACGGCGCGGCGCTTCCTGGAGATCGTGGCCCGTCATACCGATCGCCTGAACGCCATCACCGACGATCTGCTGAACCTCTCGCGCATCGAGGAGGAGGCCGAGCAGGGCGACCTGCACACGGAGGATGTGTCGCTCGCGGAACTGGTGCGGGCGGCCATTGGCGTGTGCGTGGCCAAGGCGGCCTCGCGCGACATCCGCCTCACGGCGGACTGTCCGGCGGAGTTGCGCGCGCGGGTCAATCCGCAGCTCGTGGAGCAGGCCGTGGTGAACCTGGTGGACAATGCCGTGAAGTACGCCCCCGCCGGCACGGAGGTGCGGGCGGAGGCCGCCCGCGAGCCTGGCGGCGTGGTCATCCGCGTGCGCGACCAGGGCCCGGGCATCCCGGCCGAGCACCAGCCGCGCCTCTTCGAGCGTTTCTACCGCGTGGACAAGGCCCGCAGCCGCAAGGCCGGCGGCACGGGGCTGGGCTTGGCCATCGTCAAGCACATTGCCCAGGCCCATGGCGGCCGAGTGCAGGTGGAGAGCCGACTGGGCACCGGCAGCACGTTCTCCATCCACCTGCCCGATGCGCGGGTTGCGTGAGCCGCTGCTGCGACTGTTGGTGTCGTGCCGAGGCCCACGGCATGGGCTGAAGCATCTGTCGGCGCTGACAGCAGATTCCTCGCTTCGCTCGGAATGACACAGACGATGCGGGGCCGTGGGTCTCCGTGCCCCCTGTATACACCTCGATCAAGGCCGGCGCGGTCTCGTCCGTGATCAGGGTCCAGGGAGCCTCGCTCCCTGGTGGGGGGCTGGGGGCAGGGCCCCCAGGTGCAGCCGTTAGGAGGGCGCAGCCTATCCCAGGTGGCGGCGCAGCAGGGTGGGCATGATCACGCGCAGAGCCAGCACCTCCTCCGCGCCCTCAAAGATGGAGAGCACGCGGGCGTCTGCGAACAGGCGCGAGACCGCGAACTCCTCCGCGTAGCCCATGCCGCCGTGCAATTGCATGGCTTCGCGGGTGATCCACTCGGCCTGATTGCAGGCGAACAGCTTGACCAGCGAGGCTTCCATCTGCCCCTCGCCCGCATCCAGCAGGCGCGCGGCGGCATAGGTGGCCTGCCGGCTGGCCTGCACGCAGGCGGCCATTTGCGCCAGCTTTTCGCGCGTGAGAGGGAACTCGCGCAGGGCTTTGCCGAACACGCGGCGGCTCTCCGCATAGCCACGGGCCTGCTCGAAGGCGGCCTGCGTCACGCCGAGGGCCCGCGCGGCCGTCTGCAGGCGGCCATAGGAGAATCCCTCCATCTGCAGGTAGAAGCCCTGGCCGCGCCCGGCCTCTCCGCCTACAAGGCTGTCTGCGGGCAGGAAATAGTCCTCGAAGGTCAGCTCGAAGCTGTGCATGCCGCGGTAGCCTAGCGTGGCGATGGCGCGGCCGGTCAGGCGGCCGCCGCCTTCCGGCCGGTGCTCGAACTCGTGCCCCGGGTAAGCGGGCTTTTCCACCACGAACATGCCCAGGCCCTTGTGCCCCAGGGCGCGGTCGGGCTCCGTGCGCACCAGTAGGCCCAGCAGCTCCGCACGCCCGGCAAAGGTGCACCAGACTTTGGTGCCGTTGATGCGCCAGCCGCCCTCGGCCGGCGTGGCGGCGGTCTGGATGTTGGCCACGTCCGAGCCCACGTCCGGCTCCGTGATGGCCACGGCCACCATCTTCTCGCCGGAGGCCATGGGCGGTAGGAAGCGCGCGAGCTGCTCCGGCGTACCGCCCTTCAGCAGGGCCTTGGCCAGTATCTCCGGGCGCGTGATGAGGCTGCCCACGATCAGCGCGCCGCGGCTCAGTTCCTCCGTCACGACCACCATACCCAGGTTGTCCGGCCGCTCCTCCGCGCCGCCGTGCTCCGCGGGAATCGAGAGGCCGAAGCAACCCAGCTCCGCGGCCTCGGCGATCAGGTCGTCCGGGATCAGCAGGTCCTCGCGGTGCAGGCGCTCGGCGATGGGCGCCACCTTGCGCTCGGCGAAGGTGCGGAAGGTGGAGCGCAGCATGCGGTGCTCGGCGTCCAGGCCGTCCGTGCCGTCGCTCTGCCGAGCGGCCATAGCCTCCAGCAGCGCGGCGTGCAGGGCGTCGCCGCCGCACTCCGCCAGCAACGCGGCCATCTCCGGAGCGCTGCCGAAGACCGCGGCGGCCTCTCGCACGCCCTCCAGGCGGCAGGCCAGCCAGGAGAGCCCGGCGCTCAGGTCGTACAGCGTGCGCGCACCGAAGGCCAGCGCCAGCAACGCCTCCAGCTCGCCGTGCTCCCCGTAGCGCGTCATCTCCGCGGCTGCATGGGCGCGCGCGTGCAGGTGAGCCAGCCGGAACGCCTCGGGCTGGTGCGCCTCCAGCAGGTCCGGTTGGAGGCGGCCTCCCTGCGCCGCGACCTGGGCCAGGGCGCCGATGGCGGAGTCGAGAGCGGAGCGGCCCTGCGCGAGATGGGCGGCGAGACGGGGAAGCAGAGCAGCGGCGTTCAACGGGTGACTCCTGCAGCCAGAGGGGAAACGGGGTCGGGCCGCCGCGCCGGGTTGGATCATGAAGCCTTGGTGCTTGGCCCGAGCGGTGGCGGACTCGCGCCAGCACCCGTCGAGTGGGCGCGGCCCGCCCATGATAGGGAGGCCACGCGCGCAGCGTCAAGCCGATGGGCGCCTCGGGCCGCCGGCCGCGGCAGTTGCCCATTGGAGCGGTTCGGGCGATCCTGTTAAGAATGCGCTGGCGGTTGGCGGCGCGACGGCAATGCCATTCGGGTGGGTGCGCGATGGGCGTGCAGGGGGAGGTGCTGATCGTGGGGGGCGGCGTGGCCGGCTTGGCCACGGCGCTGCAACTGGGGGCGGCGGGCCGCCGGGTGCTGGTGGTGGACAAGGCCCCGCTGCCGCGCGACAAGGTCTGCGGCGAGGGCGTGATGCCGCTCGGGCTGGCCAGCCTGAGGGAACTGGGGCTGGAGGCGGCCGACCTGCCCGGCGCGCCCTTCACGGGACTGGAGTACCGCAGCCGCCGCCGTCGCGTGGCGCTGGACTTCCCGCGCTCGGCGCAGGGACGCGGTGTGCGCCGTACGACGCTAATCGCCGCGCTGCACGCTGCCACGGCACGCCTGCCGGGGGTGAGTCACCACACGGACGCCGCGCGGGAGCTGATCTGGCGGGAGGGCCGCATCGCGGGCGTGCAGGGGCTGCACGACAGCTATCACGCCCCGGTCGTGCTGGCGGCCGATGGCGTGCACTCCAGCTTGGCCCGGCGCGCCGGTGTGGCACTGCGCCCATACGGGGAACGCATGGCGCTGCGCCGGCACTATCGTTTAGCGACGGGGGTGGCGGTGCCGCGCGTGGTGGTGGGCCTGTTCGCCCCGCATGACGTGTACCTGACACCCGTGGGCGAGGGCACGCTGCTGGCCACCACGATGACCGACCGCGTCGGCTATCGCGCCGTGGTGGGCCGCTACGATGCCTTCCTGCGCGAGAGCCCGTGCGGGGATCTGTTCGCAGGAGCGGAGCCGGTCTCGCCGCAGTTGGGCTGGCACCATCCACTGTTCGTGCCGCACCGCTTTCACGTGGGCGGCATGCTGCTGCTGGGCGATGCGGGCGGGGGTGTGGACCCGTGCCTGGGCGTGGGTACCTCTGTGGCGCTCGCATCGGCGCGCATGGCGGCTGGAGCCGTCGCGGGCATGCTGGCCGAACCGCTGCATCACGAGCGTTGGGAGCGACAATTCGACCGGCAGCGCCGGGAACTGTTCCGGCATTACGCCGGGCTTGGTAGAGTCATGCGGGCCGCCGTGCGCGGCCGGGCCTCCAGTGAGCTGCTGCTGCTGGGGATGCAGCACTGGCCCGGCGTGGCGGCGAGCCTGCTGGAAATCGTAGCCACGGGGCGCCCGTGGCGCGAAGTTAATTGGCCGGCGTTGCTGGAGCCGTTGCGGCCCGAATGGCGGAGCCGCCGTGCCGACGTGCCGGAGCAGGGGTAGCGGGCCGCCTGGGCCCTGGACAAGCGGGTGTCACGCGCATTCGTTGCGAAGCGCGGTTGGCACCCGGCACGATAAAGGAGCAAGGATGATCGATCTTTCCGGCAAGACTGGCGTTGTGTTCGGCGTGGCCAACCAGCGTAGCATCGCGACGGCGGTGGCGCGGCAGCTGAGCGCGTTGGGAGCGGATCTGGCCCTCACGTATGGCCCGGACCCCAAGGGCCGCTTTGAACAGAACGTCCGCGAGCTTGCCGCGGAGCTGGGTGCGACCCAGGTGCTGCCCGCCGACGTGCGGGACGACGACGCCATCGAGGCCGTCTTCAAGACACTGGACGAGGCCTGGGGCGGGCTGGACTTCGTGGTGCACTCCGTGGCCTATGCCGACCGGACGGATCTGGAGGCTCCTTTCTCCCACACCTCTCGCCAGGGCTGGATCGTGGCGCAAGACGTGAGCGCGTACTCTGTCGTGCCCATCGCCCACCACGCGGCGCCGCTCATGCGCAAGCGGGGCGGGGGGGCGCTGGTGGCCATGAGCTTCATCGGCTCCGTGCTGGCCGTGCCTCAGTACCACGTGATGGGTCCGGCCAAGGCCGCGTTGGAATCGGCGATCCGCTACCTGGCGCGGGAACTGGGGCCGGAGAACATCCGCTGCAACGCCGTTTCCGCCGGAGCGCTGCGCACGCTATCCTCCTCGGGCATCAAGAACTTCGGCGACATGCTGAAGGTGGCGGGCGAGCACGCGGCTTTGGGCCGCAACGTGACGCCGGAAGAGATCGCCCAGGCCTCCGCGTTCCTGCTCAGCCAAGCCGCCAGCGGGATCACCGGCCAGTGCATCTACGTGGATGCCGGCTTCAACATCATGGCCAACTGAGTCGCTATGGACGTCACCAGTCCCAGCTATGCCGAGGGCCACGTCCTCGAATTCGAGAGCGAGGAGCACATCGGCACGCACCTGCTGGAGACCTTTCCCTACGAGGGGCCGCAGCAGAAGATCCTCTATGAGACCCGGGAGTTCTCCGCGGTGTGCCCGTATTCCGGCCTGCCGGACTACGCGTACCTCTCCGTGGAGTACATCCCCGATGCGACCATCGTGGAGCTGAAGTCCCTCAAGTACTACCTTGTCTCTTACCGCAACGTGGGCATCTTCCAGGAAAACGCCACCAAACGACTCTACACTGACCTGCGGGCGCTGTTGAATCCCCGATTCCTTTGTGTGAAAACCGTCTACAACACGCGGGGCGGCATCGATGCCGCCTGCGAAATCCGCTCCGACGCGCAGTGAGCGCATCGCAGGGGCGCATTGGCGGCAAAGCGGCCCCACGCAGTACGTGGGCGGCCGCGGCCGACCGTGGAGAGAGGGCAGGGCCATGACCATTCGCGTCCTGGTGAACGGAGCCAAGGGCCGCATGGGCCAGCAGGTGGTGGCAGCGGTGCAGGCGGATGCCGAAACCGAGCTGGTCGGCCAGACCGACGTGGGCGACGACCTGGCTTCCGCCATCGCCACGGCCCAGGCCGCCGTGGTGGTGGACTTCACGCATCCCTCCTGCGCGTACGACAACGTGCAGGCGATCCTGGTGGCAGGCGCGCGGCCCGTGGTGGGCACCACGGGCTTCACGCCCGAGCAGATCGCCGACCTGCAGGCCCGGGCCGCGAAAGCGGGGCTGGGGGGCGTGATCGCCCCCAACTTCGCCATCGGCGCCGTGCTGATGATGCGTTTTGCCGCCGAGGCGGCGCGGCACATGCCCTACGTGGAGATCATCGAGTTGCACCACGACGGCAAGGCCGAGGCGCCCAGCGGCACGGCCATCAAGACCGCCGAACTGATTGCAGAGGTGCGGCCTAAGGCCCCGCCGCTGCTGGTGGAGAGCAAAGAGCTTTCGCCCGGCGCCCGGGGCGCGCGCGGCTACGCAGTGCCGATCCACTCCGTGCGGCTGCCCGGCCACGTGGCGCACCAGGAGGTGATCCTGGGCGGCCTGGGGGAGACCTTGCGCATCCGGCACGATTCCATCAGCCGCGAGTGCTTCATGCCCGGCGTGCTGCTGGCCGTAAAGCAGGCGACGGGCCTGTCGCAGCTCTACTACGGCCTGGAGCACCTGCTGTAGCCGTGTCGCCTCCCGGCTTCCCTCCGCCAGGTCCATCCGGCAGACCAGACCTTGCGTGCCGCATCCGGCATGCCGGGTGCTGGCCAAGGCTACGCACGGCGGGGTATGCTGGGCGTTCATGCGAGCCGGGTGCGGGTATGTCCGGCGCGGTGCAGTGCTACCACTGGGAGCGGTTACGCGGCGCACCATGAAGTCCCCCGACTGGAATCGCGGATTTACCCGGCTGGACGCCGATACTGCAGCACCCGGGGCGGCGTTCGTCTCGCACAAGGACTACACGCCGGAGATCCTGGACTTCCTGCGCTCCGTACACGGGAAGGTGCGCCAGGACGACCTGGGGGACTACTACTACGAGGGCGTCTCGACCATCTCCCTGCACTTCCTGCTCAATTCCCCGCTGCCGCCCAAGGAGACGCTCTGGGCCTGGTACGACTACTTCGACCGCGAGCGCTCCGAATCCATCTACCAGACGCTGCCGCCCCTGCTGGACGAAGCCTTCCTGCGCATTCTGGAGGGCTGCGCGTTTCGGTGGGATGCGAAGGCCGTGCGGGCCTCGGGCTTGGTTTTCCTCAGCCAGCACCGCAAGGCGGTGTACGCGGACATCGAGGCATTCCTTACCCAGCGGCTGGACGAGCACCGACACATGGACGACGATGCACTGCGCGCCTTCCTCACGCCAAAGAGCACCTGGACTGAGGCGCATCTGCGGCGGGAGGTGCGCCGCCTGCAGACGCGCCGCTTCGACCAGGAGGAGCGCCAGACGGTGTATCGCCGGCTGCACTCGGACTACCTGCGGGCCACGGCCCGCCACCTGATGGACGAGGCAGCCACCGAGGCCTTCTGGAAGCACCCGCCGCCCGAGTTGGAGGCCCTGCGCGCACGCTTCCAGGCTCTGCGTGCCACGCTTGCAGAGGCCGCGGTGCGGCTGGGGGTGTACGTCACGCGGGAGGCCTACGAGTGGAGCCACTGGCGCCAGGGCCGCGAGGGCGCCCGCCGTTCGCGCCGGCGCGGGTTCAATGGTCAGCATGCCGCGCACGAATCCGTTGCTGTGATGAGTGTGGCGCAGCACTTCGCGGTGCTGGGACTCACCCCTGCGGCCACGCTACCGGAAGTGAAGGCGGCCTACCGCGAGAAGGTGAAGGCGCATCACCCGGACTCCGGCGGTAGTGTGCCGGATTTCCTGCGCTTGCAGGAGGCCTACGAGTTCCTGCTCACCCAGGTGTTCTGAGGCCCGGCGGCCCGGGATCACGCGTTGATCTTCCGCCCCAGGCGGGTTAGGTTGGGGCTTACAGCAGGCAAGTCACCTCCCCCCTCGGATGCCAAAGACACCCCGTCATGGATCGGCTCAAAGAGGAATGCGGGGTCGTTGCCGTCTACCAGATGGGTAACGGCCACGAACGCAATGTCTACTCCTACGTCGTCCGCGCGCTGCTGGAAATGCAGAACCGCGGACAGCTCAGCGCGGGCCTGACGACCTACAATCCGGACCGCAACCGCATCCTGCAGACGCACAAGGATCTGGGCACCGTCCACGAGGTGTTCCGGCTCCATACGCCGCACAAGAGCCAGCTCCTGATGGAGGAGTACGCAGGCCGGGCGGCCATCGGGCACAACCGCTATGCCACCAGTGGCCAGGCGGACAGCGCCAACGCGCAGCCCTTCGAACGTGTGCACGGGCGCATGTGGAAGTGGTTCGCGATCGCCTTCAACGGCAATCTGGCCAACTACGACCAGCTCAAGGAGGACCTGGAGTCCCACGGCTACCACATCACCTACCATTCGGACACGGAGGTGATGATGCACTACATCAACCGCGAGATGCGCGGGGATGAGCCACCGGACTTCGGGGAGATGTTCGCCAATCTGGCGCGCATCTTCGACGGCGCGTACAACATCGCCTTTCTCAACGCCGCGGGAGACTTGGTGGTGATGCGCGATCCGCTGGGCATCAAGCCCATGTGCTACGCGGTGCAGGACGACCTGCTGATCGTGGCCTCGGAAAGCGTGGTGCACCACAACCTGAACATCGGCGCGGACGACGTGAAGACGCTGGAGCCCGGCGAGATGATCATCGCCAACCACGACGGCTTCCGCGTGGAGCGCTTCTGGCCTGCGGGCCCCAAACGCTATTGCTTCTTCGAGTGGGTCTACTTCTCCAATCTCGCCTCGAACCTGGAAGGCCGCTCCGTCTACGGAGTGCGCAACGATGTGGGACGCGAGCTGGCGGAGATGGAGTTGCAGGGCGGCAAGCCCCCCGTGGGCGAGATGGTGATCTCCATTCCCGAGACGGCGAACACGGTGGCAAGCTCCTTCGGCTACCACCTGGGGCTGCCCGTGGTGGCGGGGCTGCTGCGCAACCGCTACGTGGGCCGCACGTTCATCGATGGCACCACGCGGGACGATGCCGTGCGCATGAAGTTCACGCCGCTCACGGACGTGCTGGAGGGGCGCAAGATCTATCTGGTAGACGACACGCTGGTGCGGGGCACGACCTTGAAGACTGTCATCGCCATTCTCAAGGAACGGGGGCGAGCCAAGGAGGTGCACGTGCGCATAGGCTGCCCGCCGGTGATGGGGCCGTGCTTCTATGGCATCGACATGCCCACCGTGCGCGAACTCTTCGCCCCGTCCTACCTGATGGGCAATGGCCATCACGCCAATGGGAATGGCGAGCGGAGCGGCAACGGCAACGGGCACAACGGGAAGCACGACCAGAAGGTGCTGGAGCAAATGGCCAGCGACCTCGGGGCCGACAGCCTCTCCTACCTCAGCATGGAGGGACTCGTGAGCGCCACGGGCATGCCCAAGGACGATCTGTGCTTGGCCTGCATCAACAGCGACTATCCCACCGAGTGGGGCCGCAAGCGCTATCAGGAGTCCCTCGACAAAGCCGGACTCGGCTAGCATCGCCCACCTGACGCATCACCGCCGTTCCCTCCCACCTTTCAGCCCGACAACGCCCTGCCACGGATACAGGCGCGTGCATTGCTGCGCCGCGAGGTTTGGTTGGCGAGGCCTATCGCCTGTCAGGGCCGCAGGCGGATCTCCCATGCGCGCAGCTTGCCGGCATCGCGGATGAAGACGATCTCCTGCACGATCTGGCTGGTGGGGTACTTCACCACGGTACCGAGTCCGGGACCGTGCTCCCACACGCGGAGTTCCAACTTGCCCGGTGGCTTCTCCTCCGTCAGCATGGCCCGCACGCTGTGTGCACCCTCCAGCAGGGCACGCCGGATGGGCGAGGCCAAGTCGTCCAACTCCGTGCGCAAGCCCCGCGTGATGGTGATCGGGTCACTGGCACGATAGATCTCCAAGTCGGGCATGAGCACCTCCACCAGCGCGTCGGTCTTGCCGGACAGAATAGCAGCGGTGAATTGCTCCATGAAAGTGCGCTGGTTGGTGGGGTCTTCGGGGAAGCCCGCATATCCGCTGATCTTGATGCTGACCAGCCGACCGTCGCCATTGAGCACCACGTTGTAGTTGCGTGCTTCGTATTCCCACTGCACGGAGTTCTGCATCCCGTCGAAGTCGCCCAGTTTTGTGGTGCGGCTGGGCGGCCCCAGCACGCGGCGCACGGCCTCGCGGTCAGCCCCCAGGCGCAGGCCCAGGAACGGTCGCATATCGGGCGCCGCCTTGCCCGCGATCTGAATCCCCACGTTGTTGTACGGGCGCTGCTTGTGGGTGCTGAACACCATGTAGGCTTCGTCCTGCCCGGGCAGCTCGTAGGCGGCGTAGGAGAAGTCTCCCCGGTGCATCAGCTCCGCCGGCTTGCCGAAGACGTGCTCCAGCACCGAGACGTGCTGGCCCAGGAAGAAGCCATTCAGCTCGCGCTGGCTGGGCGGTGCCGCCGCCAGCGCCGTCCCCGCCACGCACAGCCAGGCAAGTACCGCCGCGATACAGATGCGCGTTCGCATGAGCCTCATCGAGAGATCTGCTTGCCGGGGCGTTGGAGCCGTGATGGCGCCGGACACGCCTCGGTGCGGCACGGCCGTGAAACCGGGAGGGGACCAGCGCGGCCCGGCGTCCGGCGCGCCGCAGGGACGCACCGGCACGCGGGTAGTCTCTACTTGGACGCGGCGACGAACACGCCGTCCCAGTCCTCGCCGGGCGGGTTCTTGTAGAACTCGCGGCAGCGCTCGATGAACTTGGTGGACGGCGGATCGTCGGGGATGAACTTGAAGACGGCGTTGAAGTACTTGGCCGCCTCTTCCCACTGCTGCTGGCGGTATAGCTCCAGGCCCTTCGCGAAGTAGGCGATGCCCTTCTGCATTTCCTCGGGGAGCTCGCCCTTGAGCGCCAGCAGCTCATAGATGCGCACGGGCGTGTTGATTCCGATCACGCGGATCAGGTCCAGCTCGCGCACCTCGATATCGTCCTTGGCAGGCTCGTAGGTGTACTCGCTGATGCAGGAGTAGGAGCCGTAGTTCTTGTTGGCACCTTCCAGGCGAGCAGCCAAGTTCACCGAATTTCCCATCATGGTGTAGTCAAAGCGCTTCTCCGACCCCATGTTGCCCACGACCATCGGCCCCGTGTTCAGGCCGATGCGCATGTAGAGCGGTGGGGTGCCCTCCTGCTCCCAGGCCTCGCGCATTTCGGCCAGCCGCTTCTGCATGCGCAAGGTGGCCACGCAGGCGCGCTTGGCGTGATCCTCGTAAGGCACCGGAGCGCCGAAGAAGGCGATGATGGCATCGCCCTCGTACTTGTCGATGGTGCCCTCCAGCTCCGTGATGATGTCGGACATATCCGTCAGGTACACGTTGAGCAGCTTCACCAGGTCGCCCGGGTCCAGCTTTTCCGAGATGGTGGAGAAGCCCTGCACGTCGGAGAAGAACGCCGTCATCACGCGCCGCTCGCCGCCCAGCGTGAGCAGCTGCGGGTTATCCATCAGCTGATTGATGACCTGCGGCGAGAGATACTGCTGGAAGGCGCCGCGGATGAAGCGCTTGTCCTTGTCCGTCACCAGGAAGCGGTAGATGGTGACGGCCGCCCAGACGAAGAAGATCGTCATGGCTGGGTACATGAACGATGTCCAACTGAGCAGGTTGGTCACCATCCAGCGCTGCACGAAGAAGTACCCGACCAGCAGGCCCAGGGTCAGCAGATGGCTGTACATCGGCTTGATGTTGGGCAGCACGATCCCGAGCAGCAAGCCGAACACCACCACCAGCAGCGCGCTGTAGATCTGATTCATCAGATCCAGCTTGAAGTAGGAATCCGTGAGCAGGTTGTCCAGCAGCGTGGCATGCACCTCCACCCCGGGGAAGGCAGTGGAAACCGGCGTGTTCCGCAGGTCGTAGATGCCGATCTCCGTGGCCCCGACCAGCACGATCTTGCCCTGCAGCTTATCCTTGGGGATGTTGTGCTCGATGATGTCGTAAATCGAGTAGCTCGAGAACGTTCCCTGGGGCCCTTTGTAGTTGAGCAGGATCGAGCCGTCGTCATTCGTCTTGATGAACTTCTGGCCCACGGTGACACCAAAGATGAGCCCGTTCTCGTCCGCCTCCACCACGATGTTGTTCGCGTGCAGGTACTGCCGCAGAATCTGCAGGTCCAGCGAGGGGTAGACGCTCTCGCCGTATTGCATCAGCAGGTGCACGCGGCGCACTTCGCCATCCTCCGGGTCGGGATACATGTTGAAGAACCCGGAGTAGAGGCCGCCCTTATAGATCTTCTCGATGTTCGATTCGGGCGCCAGACCGACGGGAATGGCCCCCCGCGCGATGGTGCCCTTCAGCAGCGAGATCTCCGAGCCCGCGATGCGCGAGGCCGAATCGGCAATCTGTGCCTTCGTGAGTTGGGAGACATAGTCCTGGTCGCCGAAGAAGAAGTAGCCCAGGACAGAATCCTTGCGCTTGGCCAGCTCGCTTCCGAACTGCGCGTCGCCGTCCAACTCCGTCTTGGTCTTGTCCAGCATCTCCATGAAGCGATTCGTGCGCGCACTGCGCGGAAAGCCCAAAGAGGCGAACAGGTCCTTGTACTTGTCGATGACGGAGATGCCCGTGTCATGCTCCGGCTCGGAGAACACGATGTCGAAGCCGATCGTGCCCACCTTGTAGTAGTCGTTCAGGGCCGCCACCAGATCCGCCATGCGGCTGCGCGGCCAGGGCCAGCGGCCGTACTTGTCGACGGATTTGGAGTCGATCGTCGCGATGGCCACCACATCCGTATGGGGCTGCACCGGGCGATTCTTGATGATGAAGTCGACCCACTTCTTGTCCAGCAGGTTGATGAAGTTGCTCTGCGGTGCCGTGACCCCGAACATGAACACGACCAGCATGATCAGTGTCACGAACAGCGACAGCTTCAATCCGGACATTCGAAACAGCTTCGCCAGCATGGTGGCCCTCACCTGGGGTGGCATGCCCGCGCCGCGGGGCGGCCCGGGCGTCGGGTGTGGCGTTGCATCGGGAGCGGCGCGCGGCTGGCGCGCCAGGAAAACTCGCTCATCCTGCCCCGTTTACTCATACCGGATCGGCCCCCGCGCTGTCATGGAAAAACGACGCCCTGGGCCGCAACGCCTGCGGTGCGCGGGCCCCTAGAACAAGCCCGGCAGCAGACGCGCCTTGTGGGCGAAGGCGGCACGGTAGGCGGGCAGCGAGAGCAGGTAGGCCTCCTCCCTGCGGATGCGTACGGTGAGCACCGCGGCGTTGACCAAGCTGGCCAGCAGCGCCGTGCCATAGGCCCCCAAAAGCAGCGGCACGGCGGCTATCTCCAGGATCACGACGAGGTAGTTGGGATGGCGGATCCAGCGGTAGGGGCCGGCGGTGACCACCGGCTGACGCGTCCGCCGCACGATTCGCACGTGCCAGTAGCGGCCCAGCGTGGTCAGAGTCCACATACGCAGGGCCGTGGCCACCGCCCACAGCACCGCCATGCTCCAGGCCAGCGCGGGCAGCAGCGGGTGCGGCCAGAGTAGCGGTTCAGTCGCGCAGCCGACCAGCCACGCCACGTGCAACGCCACCATCCCCGCGAAGCCCGGCTCGCGTTCGAGTCCCGCCCCCGTCTCCGCGGCGGTGCGGCGTAGCCAGTAGCGGGCCAGCAGCAGCTCGCCCATGCGCTGCAGCGCCACGACGGCGACCACGACCAGCAACAGGGTGCGGGGTATCATGGGTGCGAGGACGGGGTGTGCGTGCCGCGCCGGCGCCCGGTCGTCCTATTGCCGGACGCGGATCGCGCCCGGCTGGGCAAGGCGGCCGGTGCTAGTAACGGCGGTCGCGGGGTGCGGGGGCATTGGAGGAAGCGAGGTAGCCGGGCGACACCACGTCCACCTTCACCTGCGAGCGCAGGTGCTGGATCTGCTGATCAAGCACGTACTGCTGCAGCGTCTTCTGCACCTGCTGGGCGATCTGAGCCTTCTTCTCCGCCGCATCCTTGGGGTCGGGCAGGAAGCGCCGCTTGAAGCGAATCAGGTACGCTTTCTGGTCCTTGATGTTCAGGGCGTAGGGCTTCTTCTCGTTGAGGCCGAAGGCGGCGCGCTGAAACTCCTGGTTTACGCCGATGCCCTTGATGGAAGAATCCACCACCGTGAACGAGACGTCCCCCATCTTGAGCCCCAGCCGCTTTGCGAACGCATCCAGGTGCGCACCATCCTGCAGCTTCTGGTAAGCCTCCTTGGCCATGGCGATGGCACGGTCTCGGCGCTGCTGCTCCTGCGTGGCCGCCATCACCTGGGCTTTCACCGCATCCAGCGGCTTCAGGTGAGCTTCCTTGCGCTCCTCGATCTGATAGAAGACGTGCCCCTGCACGGGGTTGCGGCGCCAGACGCCCACGTTGCCCTTGTGGCGCTTGCTGATCAGCGCATACAGCGGCCCGGCGGAACCCAGCCCGGGCAGCACGGCTTGGCTGTCGAACAGCGGTGTCGTCTGAACCGATTGACCCAAGGACTTGGCCACGGTCTCGACGCTGTCCTTGAGCAGCCGCTCCGGCAGGTTCTGGACATCCTGGTCGAGCCTGCGCTCCGCCAACTCACTGCGCAGCTTGGCTTCGATCTGGTCGTGCACCTCCTTCAGCGACTTGCGCGAGCCCGGCTTGATGTCCGTGACCTTGATGATGTGCAGGCCGAACGGTGAGCGCACGACGCGGCTGATTCCACCTTTGGGCAGGGAGAAGGCTGCGTCCGCGAACGCGGGTACCATCTGATCGCGCGTGAAGAAGCCCAGGTCGCCGCCGTTCTTCGCGCTGAAGTCCTGCGAATACTCCTTGGCCAGCTTGGCGAAGCTTTCGCCGGCCCGCGCCTTGGCCAGCACGCCCTCCAGCAGCTTGCGGGCCTCGGTCACCTGCTTGGGCGTAGCGTCCTTGGGCAGCCGCCGCAGGATGTGGCTTGCGCGCACCTGCTTGGGCGTGGTGAATTCCTTGTCCGCGTTGCGCTGGAAGTAGCGCTCCACGGCGCGCTCTCGCACCGTCACGCCCTTTTCCAGGGCGCTCAGGGGCAGCACGAAGTAACGCAGCTTGAACTGCGCTTCCTGGGTGAACTCGTCCGGGTGAGCCTTGTAGTAGGCCTTCAGATCGTCTTCCGTCGGCGGGTGCGGCAGCTTCACGTGGGACGGATCCACGTAGACGTAGTTCACCTCCACCTGCTCATTCTCGATGCGGTAACGGTGGTCAATCTCCGTCTTGCTGACGATCAGGCCGGCAACCTGGTTGCGCTGGTACTTGTTCAGCAGCAGGTCATCGTGCAACTGCGCCTCATAGTCGGCCGGGGCCAGGCTGTTCTGCGCCAGGATCTGCCGATAGGTGCTGTAGTCGAAGCGTCCGTTCACCTGGAACGCGGACTGGTGGGTAACCGAGTCCCTGACCTCCTTGTCGGTCACCATCAGGCCGGCATCGTGCGCAGCGGTGAGCATGATGTACCGATTCACCATGCGGTCCATCACCTGCTTGCGCAGGTCAAGCTGCGCCGCAAGGGCGTCCGCGTTGTTGGGGAAGCGCTGCCGCAGGTTGTCCAGCGACTTTTGGTACTCGCGCATGAAGTCCGTGACGAGGATCTCCTTGCCTCCCACGTCCACCAGCACCTCTTTGGGGTTGGAGAAGGTTCCCACACCAAAGGAGATGATGAAGGTGACGACGATGAGGCCCAGCACGACCTTGATGATCCAGGACTGGGCGTTGTTGCGCAGGGTGGTCAGCATGCGACCGAATTCCTCAAATCAGCGGATGGATTCAAATGGGGGCTCGTGCCCATCGTGCTTTCCGTGTTGCGCGATGCCGGGGGCATGCCCATCGGTGGGACTGCGCCCGCGCCGGCCGCTCCGGGCTGCTCGTCTGCCGCGAAGTTGCGTCCGGCATCGGGTGGCCACGCCGGTGCCGGCGGGTTGGCCCCGGGGCCGCCGTTGCTGGCGCGGGCCACGGACTCCAACGGAACATACTAAGGCCAGCCCACCCTCCCGTCAATCGGCTTGCGGAGGCTTGGCCGGCGTCCGGTCTGCCGTCTACATGGCGATATTGCCGCGCTCGTACTGCCGGGGCCAGGGGCCTTCCCAGCCCAGCCTGCGCGCTGCGTGCAGCGGCCAGTGGGGGTCGTCCAGCAGCATGCGCGCCAGCAGCACCACATCCGCGCGCCCGTTGGCCAGGATTTCCTCGGCCTGCCGGGCGTCACGAATCAGGCCCACGGCGCCCGTGGCGATGCCTGTCTCGCGCCGCACCGCCTCGGCGAAGGGCACCTGATAGCCGGGGTGCAGCGGCAGGCGCTGCGCCGGACTGGCTCCGCCGCTGGAGCAGTCCAGCAGGTCCACGTCGCCCCGCGCCTTGAGCAGGCGCGCCAGGGCGAGGGTATCCGGCAGGTCCCAGCCGCCCTCCACCCAGTCCGAGCAGGACAGGCGCACCCACAGCGGCAGATCGGCCGGCCATTCCGCGCGCACCGCATCCAGCACCTCCATCAGCAGCCGCGCCCGGTGCTCCAGTGGGCCCCCGTAACCGTCCGTGCGTCGGTTGGCCAGTGGCGTGAGGAAGGAGTGCAGCAGGTAGCCGTGGGCCGCGTGCACCTCCAGCAGACGGAAGCCCGCCTGCCGCGCCAGCCGCGCCGACGCACCGAAGGCTGCAGTGACCTCCGCGATCTGCGCCGCGGTCATCTCCGCCGGCGCGGGGTAGCCCTCGCCGAAGGGCACCGGCGAGGGCCCGATGGGCTGCCAGGCCCCCTGGTCGGGCTTCAGCGGCCCTCCCCCTTCCCACGGCTTGTTTGTGGAGGCCTTGCGGCCCGCATGGGCGAGTTGGCAGGCGGGCACGGCGCCCTGGCTGGTCACGAACGCGGTGATGCGCGCGAAGGCCTCCGCCTGCGCATCGTTCCACAGGCCCAGGCACCAGGGCGTGATGCGCCCGCGCGCTTCCACGTGCGTGGCCTCCGTGAAGACGATCCCCGCGCCGCCGCTGGCGCGCGCGCCCAGGTGCACCAGGTGCCAATCGCCCGGCACGCCCTCGCGCGCGGAGTATTGGCACATGGGGGAGACCACAATGCGGTTGCGCGCCGTGACGGAGCGGAACGTGATGGGTTGAAACAGCAGTGGCGGCTCGCTGCGCGCGGCGGGTCTGCGGACGTTCTCGGCCATGGCTTCCCTGGGTGGTTGTCGGACAGCACGGCGGCGCCTCCCGTGGCGCGCGCCCCCTCCCTGTTAGTGAATGTGCGGGCTTTTGGCAACGTCCCGGAATCTGGTAAGACAGCCGGACGCTCCGCTGCCGTCGGACCCTGCCGGTAAGGCGGAGTCGCTGCCGCACGCCACCCGCTGCCCCGTGCTCCATGAGCCAACCCACCCGCCCGGTTCCATCAAGCCCCGCCGGGCCCCAGCCGGTCCTACCGCCCTCCTCCGGTGCGGGCCTGTGGCGCAACGCTTCCGAAACGGTGCGCTTGGCGCTGCCCGTGATGATCGCGCGTTCCGGCACGCTCGTCATGATTACGGCGGACGTGGTGATGACGGGTCGCTTCCGCGCAGCGGAGTTGGCCTTCTACAGCCTGGGCTACATGGCGCACCAAGTGCTCTACGTGCTGGGCCAGGGCGCCATGCTGGGCACCACCGTGCTCGCCTCGCAGGCGGACGGCATGGGCGAGCCCTGGCGCAGCGGCACGGTATGGAAGGTGGGACTGGCGCACAGCTTGGTGCTGGGCCTGCTCTTCGCCGCGCTCAGTGTGCTTGGCGAGCGCTTCTTCCTGGCCACTGGGCAGACGGCCCTGCTCGCGCGCGAGGGCGGACAGGTCATGCTCACCTTCGCGCTCGGCCTGCCACCGCTGCTGATGTACGTGGCCACGGCGCTGTTCCTGGAGGGCATCAGCCGCCCGCGGGCCAACATGTGGCTGATGGTGGCCGCCAACGGGCTCAACGTGGGCCTCAACTGGCTGCTGATCTATCCCCACGGCTTTACCACGCTGGGCGGCCACGGCGCCGTGGGCGCGGCGCTGGCCACGGCCATCACGCGCTGGTTCATGTTCGGAGCGCTGGCTGCCTACGTGCTGTTGATGCACGAGCGCGAGCGTTTCGGGGTGCGGGGGGCGCTGTACTATCCGCTGGATATGGGCCGCAAGCTGCGCAGGCTGGGCTGGCCGCTGATGGTGGCGCAGGGGCTGGAGTCCGCCTCGTTCCTCGCGGTGGCGCTCATCGCCGGCTGGCTAGGCACACAGGCGCTGGCCGTCTACCAGATCGCGGCCAACCTGAACACCATTGTGTTCATGCTGGCCCTGGGCCTGGCCACGGCCACCAGCGTGCGCGTGGGCAATGCCGTGGGCCGCGGCGATCGCATCGGGTTGGCCTGGGCCGGCTGGAGCGGCGCCGGCCTGGGACTGGTGCTGCTCTCGGCCATCGGGCTGGGCTTCCATGCCGGGACCGGCGCGCTGGTGTCCATCTATACGGATGATCCTGCGGTGCAGGCGCTGGCCATCCCGGTGGTGGCCATCGTGGGGCTGGTGGTGATCCTGGACGGCGGGCAGGCACTGATGGTGGGTGCCCTGCGCGGGGTGGGCGATATCGTCGTGCCCTCCTGCATGGCCGTGACCGGCTTCTGGTTGATCAATGTGCCGTTGGCCTTTTGGCTGGGGGTGGGGCGCGGCTGGGGCGTTCCGGGCCTGCTCTGGGCCCTGGGCATCGGCACCGGTGCGGCCACGGCCATGCTGCTGCTGCGCTTCCGGCACGTCTCCCGCCGCAGCATCCGCCCGGTCTAACGTGAGTTCCGAAACGATTTCAAGTTGGCGCAAGTGTCGTTGTCATTCTGAAGCACGCTCTGCGTGCCGAGGAATCTGCGTGATCGCCAGCAAAGCAGATTCCTCGCTGCACTCGGAATGACACTTCCGAGGCATCCGACAGCACGTCCGGCTGCGATACCAAACGGAAACCCGCGTGGGGGACACAACCGTGCTCGTCGATCAGATAGAGCATCCGCTTTACCACCACGTTCCGGCTAGTCAGGCCGCCGTGACGCCCCCTCAGGCTGCGGCGCTGGACTTGCCGAAGTGCGGCAGCACTTCCTGGGCGAACATCTGCATGGAGCGGCGGCGCAGGGACTGGTCCATCTCATACTGGGTGTGCACCGTAACCACGTGGCCGACCTGCAGCTTGTCGCGGATGGTCTCGATGCGGCGGATGATGCGCTCCGGCGTGCCGACCAGCTTGTTGTCGAAGAAGCGGTCACGGAAGTCTGCGTCGCTCACCAGCCGGGCCAGGTTGGCGAAGAACCGCGAGTGTGCTTCGTAGCCGCGCACGTTCTTCCAGTAGTCGTCGCGGGATTCGTAGTGCTCCATCTGCGTGCGGGCGAAGTTCGGATAGTACTCGTGCGCCAGCTCGCGCGCTTCCTTGTCGGTGGGCGCCACAATGGTGGGGTTGATCATCATGGGAAACCCGTAGGCCGCCGTCTCGGCATCCGTCGCGCCGCTGTGCTGCTGCCAGGTGCGCACGAATCCCTCGGCCATCTCGTCCGGGAAGTTGGACGTGTGGATGACCGGCAGACCCAGATCGCCCATCACACTGGCGGATTCCGGGCTGCCGATGGCTCCGAACAGCTTGATGCGCTCCAGGTTGGCCTTGGGCCGCAGGCGGGTTTCGGGAAACCGGAAGTGCTCACCCTCGTAGCTGAACGGCTCGCCCGTGAGACCCTGGCGGATGATCTCCACCATTTCGCGGAAGATGTCGCGCGTCTGGGTCATGTCCACGCCCAGGCGATCGAACTCGTAGCGGGCCGTGCCCCGGCCGATGCCCAGGTACAGGTCGCCCTGCGACAGCAGGCTGAGCATGGCGATCTGCTCGGCCAGCCGCAGCGGATGGTGCCAGGGCAGCACGATCACGCACGTCCCGAGGCCCAGTCCGGGGCACTGCGCTGCGATGTGTGACAGGTAGACGACCAGGTCCGGCTGCGGGAAGTACGGAGTGAAGTGGTGCTCCAGCGCCCACGCGGAATCGAAGCCCAGGGCTTGTCCGAACCGGGCGTCCTCCACGGCCTCCCGGTAGAGCTGCTCGTCGCTTTGCCCGCGCGGGCCCACGGGGGTGGAGGCGAATCCGAATTTCATGGCGTGCTCCCAGGCTGAAGTTACGCCGGCAGGGCCTCCGCGGTCCGGTCGAGGCGCTTGCTACAACGCGGCCTTGAGCTCGGCCATGGTGGTGGGCCAACCGAACTCCCCCTTCAGATCGGTCTCGCGCAGCACGGCACTCTGGTCGCCGCTGTCCTCGGAGCGGAAGTTGCGCAGCGCGAAGGCACGAGCGATCTCCAGCACCACCGGATTGCCCTGGTGGGCCTTGATCATTGCCTCGTAGGTGTGCTGCACGCTCTGGGGCGTGGTGAGATTGGTAAAGGCGCTGCTCTGTGCCCCGTTGCTCCAGATCGGCCGCGCATAGGAACGGATGAACTGGAGTGGCTCGGGGTAGGGAAACAGGCGCGATTCGATCGCCTCGCAGAAGGTCTCGAAGCCCTCCGGCGCGGCCGGCGCCGCCTCCGGGATGATGCGCAGCAGCAGGCGGCGGAACTCGTTGAAGCGCTTGTTCTTCTCCTCGTCGCTGAACCGGGCGTAGCGCAGGCGGGCCTCGTTCAGCTCGGCGGCCCGCACCGGCTCCAGCATCACGGCCAGCAGCGCCGTCAGCGCGTCGTTGCGGGGCGTCTCGTCGTTCGAGACATCGAAGCGGGGCGGCCGGCGGGCCGCTTCGCGCACGATTTCCAACAGATGGCCGGCCAGCGCCGTGCGCTCAAAGGTGCTCAGGGTGCCACCCAGCACGTGCTGCGCGAATGCGCCCAGCACCTCCTCCACCCGGTCCAGCGTGAGCTGCTCGGTGTTGGCCACGGGGCGGGCCAGCGTGGCACGCTCCCCTTGCACCGCGTCCAGCACACGCGAGATCTGTTCCTCCGTGCGTGGAATCTGCAGGAACGCGATCACCTGCTGTTGCAGTCGCGACGCGACCCACAGGACGCCCTGCTGCATGGGCGACGCGCTCTTGGCGGCGGTCAGGTCCAGCTCCTTGTAGAGCTGTTCGAGCTGTGCGGGATTCTCGCTGGGGCGGAAGTACGTGGCGCGGGCGCGCTGCACCTGCCGGTAGAACTGCTCCAGGTGGGCCGGGCTCTGCTGCTCGTCGTAGAGCGCCCCACCGCCTTCGCGCGCCAGAACGTCCAGCGCGGCCTCGCGGAATGCGGCGAGGTCGCCCCAGTGCTCGCGCAGAGGCACCACCAGCGCCCGCAGGGCACCAATGGCCACCGAGCGTGTCTTGCCGGCCAGCATTGCTTCCATGGCAGGTCTCCCGAATCCCCAGTCAACCGCGGCCACGACGGGCCGTCCCCAATGGCTGGCCGGGCGCGTGGGCGCGGCCCGCGGGGTTGGGGGGAGCCTACCCGCTTTGGTGGGGGGATTCAACCGCGGCGCGCAGCGCTTCCACCGCCCGTGACAGGCCGGGGGCGGCGCTCCGCAACCTCAAGCGCGGCGCAGGCGGATGCCCAGTTCGCGAAGCTGCTCTTCGCTCACGGTGGATGGTGCATCCACCATCAGGTCGGAGGCCTTCTGCGTCTTGGGAAAGGCGATCACGTCGCGGATGGAGGGCGTGTCCACCATGAACATGATGATGCGATCGAAGCCCAGCGCGATGCCGCCGTGGGGCGGGGCCCCATACTGGAACGCTTCCAGCAGGAAGCCGAACTTCTCCCGCGCCTCCTCCTCGCTCAGGCCGAGCAGCTTGAACATGCGCGCCTGCAGGTCCGAGCGGTGGATGCGGATGCTGCCCCCGCCCAGTTCCACGCCGTTGAGCACGATGTCGTAGGCCCGGGCGCGGATCTTGAGGGGGTCACTCTGCTCATAGGCCTCCAGGTCTTCCAGCACGGGCGAGGTGAACGGGTGGTGCTTGGCGGCTAGGCGCTTAGCCTCCTTGTCCCACTCGAACGCAGGGAAGTCCGTGACCCAGGTGAAGCGGAAGTCGTCGCTGCGCACCAGATCCAGCCGCCGCGCCAGCTCCTTGCGCAGATTGCCCAGGGAATCCGCCACCACGTCCGCGCTGTCGGCGCAGAACACGGCCAGGTCGCCTTCCTGCAGCTCCAGGCGCTGCTCGATGGCTATGCGCTGTTCCTCCGTGAAGTACTTGGCGATGGGCGACTGCCAGCCGTCCGACTGGCGTTTCACCCACGCCATGCCCTTCGCGCCGTAGATGCGCACGAACTCGGTCAGCTCGTCCAGATCCTTGCGGGACAGGCTGGCTCCCGCGGGCACGCGGATGGCCTTCACCTCGCCGCCCCTGTCCACCGCCTGGGCGAAGACCTGGAAGCCGCTGCCACGCACGAGGTCTGAAAGCTGCACCAGCTTGAGGCCGAAGCGCAGGTCCGGTGCGTCGCTGCCGTACTCATCCATCGCCTGCTGGTAGCTCATGCGGGGGATGGGCGTGGGCACGGTCACCCCCAGCAGTTCGCCCCACAGCCGGGCGAAGAGGCCGTCGATGAGCGTCATCACGTCCTCGCGGTCGATGAACGCCATCTCGATATCCACCTGGGTGAACTCGGGCTGGCGGTTGCCGCGCAGGTCCTCATCCCGGAAGCACTTCACGATCTGGAAATAGCGGTCCAGTCCGCCCACCATCAGCAGTTGCTTGAAGAGCTGTGGGGACTGCGGCAGCGCATAGAACTGCCCAGGGCTCACGCGCGAGGGCACCAGGTAGTCCCGCGCGCCCTCCGGGGTGGAGCGCGTCAGCACCGGCGTCTCCACCTCCACGAAGCTCTGCGAGTACAGGTAGTCCCGCACCAGGCGCGCCGCGTTGGAGCGCAGGCGCAAGTTATGTTGCATGGCGGGCCGGCGCAGCTCGAAGTACCGGTACTTGAGGCGCAGGCGCTCGTCCACCTCGCCGTCCCAATCGAAGATGGCCGGCAGCGAGGCGTTGAGAATCTCCAGGTCGCGCACCAGCACTTCCACCTCGCCGGTGGGCAGCTTGGGGTTCACGTTGCCCGCCTCGCGATGCTCCACTCGCCCCGTCACGCGGATCACGTACTCGGAGCGCAGGGCGTCCGCCGCGGCATGGGCGGTCGCGTCCACCTCAGGCTTGAACACGACCTGCACCAGTCCCGTGTGGTCGCGCAGGTCCACGAACACCACCCCGCCGTGGTCCCGGCGTGTGTTCACCCAGCCACACAGCACCACGTCGCTGCCGATGTCCGCGGCCCGCAGTTCGCCGCCGTAACGCGTCCGATTGCCCAATATCATGCCCGCTCCCATTGCCTTCACGACTCCCGGTTCCCCGCACCAAATCGTCTAGTTAAGGGCCTACGCGTCGCCATTGTCAAGCTGTGGCGTGTGTCCCGGTGCCGTCTGGCGCTGCGCGCACCCGTCTTTTGGCGCGAAACTTGAACGGCACCCGGAGGGGCAGACTGCCTGCGGGGCGCTGCATGCCGATTGAGCCGGCGGTGCGCACCCGGGTTGGCAGCAGATCCCGCGGCCGCGGCCGGATGCGCGGCTGTTGCGCGTGAGCACACGGAGGTCGTCTCGTGCGAACCCTCTTCCAGGCACTGGCCACCCTGCCGGCGCCATCGCTGGTTCCCGCTCCGGTGTTCACACTTGCGTCCGGCCACGCGTTGATCGCGGCCACACAAGGCAAGATCACAGCGCCAGGGGTGAGAGTAGAGCGTTGAGTCGCACCCACCCGTCAGGGCGCAAGCAGAGTTTCACGACCGAGAGGGGATGAGAGCCTGATGCGAACGATCGTCATTGCGGTATGCGCCATGCTGGCGCTGGCCGGGTCGGCCGCGGCGCAGGTCGCCGCGCCCATGCTGAATCCGACGCCGGTCTTCACGCTGGACCCCGGCAACCCCGCAGTGCTGAGCTGGGACATGCCGTCCCGCGTGGGGGCGTCCTGGGCCAAGGTGGAGTTCACGGACCCGGCGTCACCGGTCAACCCGATCGCCAAGGGCAACGTGAAGCAGGCGGAGGCGCAGATCGTGGGTGCCCACGCGGCGGCCGGGGCGCGCCTCAGCAAGCTGAATGCCGACCTCACCGGGGGCGGTTCCCTGGACCTCGATTACTCGACGGTGCAGGCGGCCCTGCACTTCGGCAACTGGTTCTCCCTGGGTGCGGGGCAGGACAGCGAGAAGAACACCGATCCGACCGGCACGAACAAGGAAACGCTACCGCACCTGGGCGCGACCGTGCGCTTGGCGGACGTGCTCTACCTGGGCGTCGCGGGCGGCAAGGCTACCATCAGCCGATCCGGCAATCCGGACCTGAAGCGGAATACCACGCGCTATGGCGTGGCCTACCTCTGGCGCGACAAGGGTGACGGCCTCCACGCGGAGGTATTCCACGAAAAGCGGGATGCGGTCAGCACGCCCACGAACGAAGACGAACAGGTCAAGAACGGCGGCACGCTGGAGTTCAAAGTGGGCGGCTTCCTGGTGGGGTACACCACCAACAAGACCGAGTTCACCAGTTCCACGGGTGTCTCCGGTGGCTCGCAAACGCTGAAGACCTACTCGCTTGCCTGGGCGCCGGATCAGGGATTGGCCGTCTCGCTTTCGCACATGGCCTTCAAAGCCAACGGCAGCAGCGGCGGCCCGCCCGAGGGCAAGATCACCACGCTCGGTGCGTCCTGGCTCTTCTAGGCTGGGCATCCCCGGGCCGTTGCTGGCCCGGAGGATGGCCTCACCGGAACTGCAACAAACGGAGCAGTCATCGTGCGAACTGCAATGCTTACCCTGGCGGCCATGCTGGTCATGGCCGGCGCCGCGTCCGCGCAGGTGGCAGCGCCCCTGCTGAACCCCACGCCGATCCTTTCGCCCTCGCCGTCCAACCCGGCCACCGCCTCGTGGGACATGCCCTCGCGGGTAGCGGCCGCGGCTTCCCGCACGGAGTTCGACGCGCCCGCCGTGGCCAGCCCCTTCGCTAAAGGCGGCTCCGTCGGGGCGCTGGCGGAGTACGTGGGCGATCGCTTCGCCTTCGTTGCCGCGGGGCAGCGCCTCAAGGTGGATGCGGAGCCCAGCGTCGGCAGCGGATCGAACACGCAGACGTCGTCCATCGTGGCGGCGTCCGTGCAGTTCGACCAGACGTACTCGGTCGCGTTGGGGCAGGAGCACCTCCGCACCGAGAACACCATCCCCCCGGCCGGCACGATTGACGAGACCACGCCCTTGCTTGGCGCCACGGTGCGTCTGGGCAATGCGCTGTACCTGGGCATGGCGGGCGGCACGGCCAAGTTCGCGCCGGGCGGTGGACCGCAGGTGGATCGCGGCGTGCTGCGATACGGAATCGCTTACGCCTGGCGGGACAAGACGGGTGGCCTGCACGCCGAGGTCTATGCCGATCAGCGCAAGGCCGGTACCAACGGCCCGTCCGTCGCCAACGGCCAGAATGCCACCGGCGGCACGCTGGAGGTGCGCGCGGGCAGCCTGTTTGCCGGTTACGAAGGCCGCACCAGCAAAAAGGAGGACCCTTCCGGCGCCAGCACGGGCAAGGACGTGTTTACGACGATTTCGGTGGGGTGGGTGCAGGATCCCGGGTGGGGAATGGTGCTTTCGAGCAACACGATCGACGTCAAGGATGCCTCCGGCGTGACGGTGCTCAAGGCGAAACAGCTGAGCCTGGGCGTATCCTGGATGTTCTAGCGGGGTACGCTGCAGGCGCAATGGTAGTCACTTGTGGAGATCTGCAACGTGCGCATCGCATTGCTCAGTCTGGCCGCCATGGTGGTCATGGCCGGCGCGGCGGCTGCCCAGGTGGCGGCACCGTCGCTCAATCCCTCCATTGTGCTTTTCGGTGCGCCGACCAACCCTGGCGTGCTGATCTGGGACGTGCCTTCCCGGATCGGCGGCACGGTTTCCAAGGCTGAACTGGACAGTCCAATCGGCAGCAAGGTGTTGGACGGCAACGCCAAAACGCTGCTCGCCACCTGGGTGGGGCAGAACGTCGCGGTCGGAGCGTTGGCCGAGCGCCTACGCCTGAGCGCGGTGGCGCCGTTCACCGGCGCGATCAATCTCGATGCCAACGCCGTGCAGGCGGCCGCGCAGTTCGCGGACCGCTTCTCGCTGGGCCTGGGCCACGAATCCAGTCACATCGAGGACACCACCGCAGGCGGGGGCAGTCCGGAAGACCTAAAGCTGCCCGTCGCAGGGGCGACGTTGCGCCTGGGCGATACGGTATTTCTGGGCCTGGCGGGCGGCACCGAGAAGGTAGCCAAGCAGGGCGTACCGGAGGAAACCCGTGGCGTGAACCGCCTGGGCGCAGCCTTCTATTCGCGCGGCAAGGCAGGTGCCGTGCACCTGGAGGCCTTCCGCGAGCATCGCGCCGCGAGCGGCACCGTAGAACCGGAGCAGACGACCACCGGCTTCACCGCCGAGGCGCTGTGGGGTCCGGTGCTGCTGGCTTACGAGGGGCACAAGAACGCCAAGAAGGACAGCACCGGGGCATCGCAGGGCGAGGACAAGGTCTCCAACATCGCGGTGGGCTGGGTACCGGATCAGGGCCTGTCCATCGTGCTGGCAAGCGGCACCTTGAAGAGCACTGACGCAACTGGGGCGACGCAGGGCGAGGTGAAACAGACGACCGTGGGCGCCACCTGGCTGTTCTAGCCGGCTCCCGCAGCTTTCGTGTGCGGCGGCCAGTATGCGCGAGGCGGGCTCCTCCCCGTACCGGCCGCCGCTCCACTCCAGTTCCCTGAAGGGTCTCCCACATGCACGCACACATCCGCTTGGTTACTATCGGCCTGCTGCTGCTGGCCCTGCCCACCCTCTCGCTGGCCCAGGTGGCCACGCCCACGATCTCGCCCGCCGGTGGCGGCACCACACCCAATCCCGCGGCCATCGCCTTGGCGCCCTCGTCCTTCTTCGGCATCACCGGTGGCAAGCGCAACGTGGAAACTCAGGACAGCGCGGGCAACGTGATCGCCAAGGGTCCCGCCAGCAACGTGCAGGGCGAGTTGCGCGCGGTGGGCGATACCTACGCTGCTGCCCTGGATTACGGAGCGAACAGGATCGGGCTGGACCCGACCCCATCGGTCGATTTCGGCACGCACATTGACGACCACGTGCAGAATGGCGGTCTTGCCGTGCAGTTCGACCATAGTATCGCGCTGGGCGTGGGGGTGGAGCGTGGCCGCACCCAGAGCACCAGCCGCATCGGCCTGCCGCTCGTGCCGGCCGTGATCCTGGCCCAGGAAGATCGCCGATCGACGATGCCCGTGGTGGGGCTCGTGCTGCGTTTCGCCGACGTGCTTTACCTGGGCACCAGCTATGGGAAAGAGCACATCCACTCGGATCAGGCCGTGATGATCGGTGCCACGCCGGGTGCGGCCACCATTGACGTCAAGCGCAACGTGTTCCGCTATGGCGTGGCCCTGATGTGGCTGGACCGGGACGGCAGCGCCTTCCGGCTGGAGATGGCCGGCGAGCGGCGCGACCCCTACAGCGGGCAGGACCCCTTCTCCGGCCTGACCACACCCAACCAGGACAAGCGCACTACCTCCGGCGGAGAATTGGAGTGGCGCATCGGCCGCCTGCTTCTTGGCTACTACGGACGCACCACCGAGACGTCCAACGGTGGGGTGAAGCAGCAGACCGAGAAGCAGTCGGGGCTCAGCCTGGGCTGGGTACCGCCAGTGGGCTGGGCGGTCACGGTCAGCTCGTTCAACGATCGCATCGACTTCAGCGGGCCAATCAACGGCCGCCACGAGGTCAACCTCGTCCTGCTGGGCGTGCATCGGCAGTTCTAGGAGCCACCAATCCAGCCTGCGATGGCTTCAATCACAAACGATGGGGATGCGAGCATGAGCAGAGTTCTCATTGTGATTGTGGCGGTTGCGCTGGCGGCCGGCAGCTTGGCCGGCACCGCGATGGCGCAGGTGGCTGCACCCGCCCTGAATCCTGCCGCACTCCAGACGACCGCCCTGAATCCCGCCGTGCTGCAGTGGAGCGCGCCCTCGCGCGTGTCGCTGGGTTACTTCAAGGGCGAGAACACGGTTTACAATGCGGCGGGGACGCAGGTACAGCACGTGAATCTGCCGGGCACCATCGTGCAGGGACGGGTCGTGGGCGACCATGTCTCTGCGAGCGCCGAGCAGTTGCGCCTGAAGATCGAGCCGGACGGGGCGCCCGGCTGGGACTATCGCGAAACCCAGTTGGCCTTGGCGGGGCAGATCGGTGGGGCGGTGGCGCTGGGCGCTGGCCAGGACCAAGTGGTGCAGAACCCACCGCCGGCCGGCGTGGATGTCAAGGATACGCTGGCACTGGGCGGGCTCTCCATGCGCTTCGGAGAGCGCGTGTACCTCGGTATCGTCTCCGGCAAGGAGAAGCACCAGGACCCCGCGGTACCCGATGCCTCCCGCAGCGTGATGCGCTATGGGCTGGGCTACGGGTATCACGACAAGATGGATGGCTTCCACGCGGAGTACTACCACGAGCAGCGGGAAGCCCTGCAGATCGAAGTGGTGCCGGGGGTCTTCAGTACCCAGGACGAGGAGAAGTGGGATACGGGCGTGCTGGAATTCGCGGTGTCCGGCTTCTACCTGGGGCTGGTCGAGCGCAAGATGAGCGTCATTACCACTGGCCAGCCCAACTTCGACGAGAGGCGCCATGCCGTCAATGTGGGCTGGGTCCCTGACCAGGGCTTCTCCGTCGTGTTGCACGTGGAAAAGCGCGACCGGACGTTGGCCAATGGCAACACAGCGGATCGGCCGCGACAGTGGATCACCGTTGCCTACCTGTTCTAGGCAACTGCGCCGCGGGCACTCCCCGCGCCAAGCGACCGGCCCAGGCGTCTAGCCGGCGGGCGGTTGGGCGCCCGCCGCAATCGCCTGCTGTCGTTCGTGTGCCTGGAATTCGCGCCAACCCTCCTGCAGCTGCCGCAGCTTCGCACCCACCTGCCGGCAATAGACCATGTTGACGCGCAACGTCTCGCCCGTGTTGTAGAGACACAGCAGCGGATTGCGGAAGCCGCGGCCGATCAGGTGCTGGTAGCGCCCCGTCTCCTGGTAGTACCGCACCACCTGCACCACGCGCTCTACCGCCAATTCTGGTTCGAAGTACAGGGGGCGCGGATCGCCGATGACTGACGACCAAAGCTGGCGAATCTGGAACGGCCCGTAGGCGCCGCCACGGTCCACCCGGTTCTTGGCGTGGCAGTCGAAGTCCGATTCCTGCCATGCCAGGGTGGCCAAGCGCTGCCAGTCCAGCCCGTGCATGTGCGTGGACCGGTAGATCGCGCCCGGCAGCACCAGCGCGCACTCGGGATCCTCAATCGGCAGGGAGGGGTTCACGCGCGCCACCAATGCCCGCAGGTAGCGCACTTCCGGCGGTACGTGCACGACCGTCCGCAGCGCCACCCCGGGCGCGCGAGCCGTCGGGGGCATGGCGCTCAGCACGGCCAGCATCACTGCGGCGATGGCTGCGCTGACCAGCAGCAGCGCGATTGCGCGAAGTACGTGAATCATTGCCTCCACTGCAATGCTAAAGCTCGCCGGGGGCCCTTCCGTGGCTGACAGACGCGCTGACGCCGCCAAGCGTGCTGGCCGCCGCATGCGGTCGGGCACGGCATTCGCGTACGTTGGCTGCGCGTTGGGTGCAGGGTCTGGCTGGCGGGGCGGGGTGAGAGGTTGGGCGCAGGCGGCCCGGGCCGTGGTTCAAGAAGACGACGCCTGCCGCAACGGTCGTTCATGATGCCGGGCGTCGGGATGCATACTCAGTTCAGTATATCCCAGGGGGTACGCCCCCGAAACCGGTTCACGAATTCTCCAGAATGTCCTGCGGAGGGCCGCCCGGAGGGGTGATGGCCCCGGACCCGGGCGTGGGGTGCGGCGCGCCTTGACCGGCTCGGCCTTGGGCAGCACCCGATGCAACACCCCGTGCTTCACCGTGGCCGCGATCCTCTCTGCGTCCACGGCCGTGAAGAGCCTGAAAACACGCTCGGGGTCGCCAATCTCGAACGCGCGGAATACCGGACGGTGCGTGGCGGGCGTGTGCCAGTCCACCCGGCCCCGGATCGTCAGCGCATTGCGTTCCAGGGTCACCTCGGTGGACTTGTCGTCCGCCCCAGGGTGCGGAGAGCCCGGTACCCCCGCAACGGTCTTGCACCGTGGCGGAGCATCGGAGTAAAGGGGAGCAGGGAAGCCACGTTCAGGCAGGTTGGGGGAAGCGCCAATGCCTGTCCCACCCCGCCGCCTACCTTATCTACAGGAGTCGTATTCATGGCCATTAAGACCGAGACCGTGCAGATCAAAGGCGCCGGAGGCACCTTCAGCGGGTTCTTCGCCGCACCGCAGGGCGGGGGCCCCGTGCCGGGGGTGGTGGTGGTGCAGGAGATCTTCGGCGTGAACTCGCACATGCGCGACATGGTGCAGCGCTTCGCCAATGCGGGCTATGCGGCTCTGGCGCCGGACTTGTTCTACCACGTGCAGCCGAACCTGGAGCTGGGTTACACGCCGGATGACATCGCCAAAGGTCGCGAGATCCGGGGCAAGCTGGACAACGACAAGACAGTGGCGGACGTGAAGGCCACCTTCGACGTGCTGGCAGCCCGCCCGGAGTGCCAGGGCCAGAAGCTGGGCATCACGGGTTACTGCTACGGCGGGTTCATCACTTACCTGGCGGCCTGCCGGCTCAAGCCCGCCGCGGCCGCAGCCTACTACGGCGGGGGCATCGCCGGCTTCCTGGGCGAGGCCGATGGGATCGGCACGCCCACGCAGTTCCACTTCGGCGAGAAGGACCCCGGCATCCCCATGGCCGATGTGGATCAAATCAAAGCCAAAGTGCAGGGCAAGCCCAACGTGGAAGTGTTCACCTACGCGGACGCCGACCACGGCTTCAACTGCAACGATCGCAAGAGCTACAACGAAGCGGCCGCCAAGCTGGCCTGGCAGCGCACGATGGACCTCTTCGGCAAGCACCTCAAGTAGGATTCCGCCTACGGCCGGGTATGGCTCGGGCGCCTCGCCCGTGGCCGTGCCCGGCAGCTATGCCGCGCGCGTCCTGCTACGGCAGGCGCGGGCGTCCTACCCCGGCCAAACGAGGGAGTCGTAGATCCACATGGTCTCGCCCTCGTACTCCACCTTGACCCACTTGGCCGTGCTGCCCGTCTTCTTGAAGGATGTGTACTTCTCCACCGTGAACCACTTGTCCGCGCGCGTGGTGGGCTTTTTGCGGATGTTGGCCTTGGGCGAGCTGATGGTGACGCAGTCGATCTTATCGGTCACCAGCGGTGCGTAGACCCAGTGGATGTCACCATCGACGTCCTTCACCTTGATCCAGTCGCCCTCCGAGCCCACCTGGATGAGCGGCATGTAACGGTTCACCTCCCAGGTGATGCGGTAGTCCGTGCCGGGCCCGGCGCGCAGGTTGGCGCGGGAGGCCTTGACGCAGAGCTGCTGCGCGGCGGCCGGCAGGGCGCCGGCCATCAGGCAGACGCACGTAACAACAACGATGCGGGAAAGTCCCTTCATATGGATGGATTGGCTTGCGGTTTCGAGTGCGGATGTCCGTTCCCGTACCCCTCACCTTAAGGGATGGGCCTCGGATGTCAAACCGGCCGTGCCTTCGGCACACCGGTGCCGCGAAACGTCCCGCCTGACGGCTATGCCGTACCGGGCCGCTGCCTTACGGGCCGCCGAAGCGCAGGGCGATGCCTACGCCCAGCAGTTGGGATTCGCCGTGATCGGCGATCCAGTCGTTCAGTCGCTGCTCACGCAGGCGCCGGTTGATGGCCGTGGCCTCCTGCCGCACGCCGGAGCGTCCGCCCTGCCACAGCATGCTCTCCAGCACGAGGAACAGCAGTGCGGCCGGCGCGTTGTTGTCCTGCGCGGAGAGCACGGCTGCGCCGATCAGCGTCAGGTTCAGCGAGATGCCCGCAGCGGCCTTGCCCGGCTCACCGAGCTTGGCGAAGCCCGAGCCCGGTAGCCAGGTGGACCACATTACCGCCGCATCGCCGTCCACGGTGCCTGGCGGGGGCGCGCCGAGGGCCGCCAGCGAGGGCGGCGGCTGGCCGGGCAACGCCAGCGCGTCCACGGTCTCCGCTGCCCGGCCGATCTGCCCCAGCCGTAGCTGCGAGAACGTGAGCAGCCTGCGCGCGTCCTCCGCCGTCTCGCCCTGCGGGTGGCGGTCCAGCAGGGAGTAGAGCATCAGGTTGGCCTCCCGGTAGCGGCCCTCACGATAGTACAGCTTGGCTCGGGCCAGCTCGACGGCCGGCCTGTGCGGATCGTGCGGCCGGTAGTGCAGGAAGCGCAGGGCCTCGGTCTCCGCCCGATAGTCGTCCTGCTCGCGGTACAGCCGCTCGATGAAGGCCAGTTCGGCCTCCGCATCGTCCGCTACGGGGGGCTGGACGCCGGGCACGGGCGCCGGGGAATAGGTGGCCGGCGGTGGTTCGAGTGCCTGCATGGGTCGCGCCGTGGGGGGCTGTGCCTGCGCCTTTGCCGCCGTGGCCAACACCAGTCCCAACACGACCAGCAGCGTCTGTGCGACCAGAGTTCGTAGACCGCCGTTCCGGACGATTGTCGGCGACGCGGGGCCGGTCGGCCGGGCGTGCCGGCAGGGGCGGCGGCGCAGGGTGGGCAGCGATGGGCGCATGCGGTTTGTTCCGGGGCGGCGTTCCAACTATACTGGGCAAAGGCTCCACCCGATCATGGGCGCGGCGGGCGCGGATGCCAAGGCCCCGCGGCGCCTCGCCGCCGGGACCGTTCCCACCACGACCCACGCCGGTCTGTCCGATGCAGGAACCCTGTCTCATCGTCCGCCTGTCGGAAACGACGCTGAAAGGCCGCAACCGCTCGACCTTCGAGCAACGCATGGCCAACAACATCGTGGCGCACCTGCGGCCCCACGGCACGTACCGGCTCAAACGCCAACTGGCGCGCTTCACGGTGAACGGCGGCGCCGATCTGCGGCTGGCGGCGGAAATCCTGCGCAACCTGCCCGGCGTGGCCAACCTCAGCCTGGCCGTGCCCGTGCCCAATGAGATCGACGCGCTCAGTGCCGCGACCGTGGACTACGTGGGCCGGTTGCTGTCGGCGCGTCCCGCTGCCACCAAGCCGCTGCCCTTCCGCGTGCTGGTGACCCGCAAGCACAAGGGCCATCCCTTGCGCTCGCAGGAGGTGGCGGTGCGCCTGGGGGCCGATCTGCTGCAGGCCTTTCCGCAGCTCAAGGTGAACCTGACCCAGCCGGAACTCGTGGTGCAGGTGGAGATACATCGCGACCACGCGCTGCTGTTCGAGGAGAAGGTGCCCGGGCCCGGCGGGCTGGCCGTAGGGACGGGCGGCTCGGCCGTGTGTCTGCTCTCCGGCGGCATCGACAGCCCCGTGGCGGCCCACATGATGATGACGCGCGGGCTGCGCGTGGTTTACCTGAACTTCCACAGCTATCCGTTCATCGGCGAACAGAGCAAGGAGAAGGTGATCGAGCTGGTGCGCTTCCTCTCGCGCTACCAGCCGCGCAGCCGGCTGTACGTGGCGCCTTTCGCCGCGGTGCAGACGGCTATCCGCGATGCCTGCCCGGAGGGGCTGCGCACGATCCTCTATCGGCGCATGATGAACCGGGTGGCCAACCACATCGCCCGCCGCGAGCGCGCCGGAGCACTGATCACCGGCGAATCGGTGGGACAGGTGGCGAGCCAGACCCTGCCCAACATCCGCGCCATCGAGGAGACGGCCGCGCTGCCCGTGTTGCAGCCGTTGTGCGGGCTCTCCAAGACCGAGATCATCCATCGGGCGCGCCATATCGGCACCTATCCCATCAGCATCCAACCCTTCCCGGACTGCTGCACCCTCTTCCAGCCCCGCCGGCCCGAGACGCGAGCCCGCCTGCCGCTGGTGGAGCGTGCCGAGCAGAACCTGCCCGTGGATGACCTCGTGGCGGACTGTCTGGCCGGCCTTGAAATCACGGACTATGGACCCGACTATTATCCCGCAGACTGGAGTGCCTGAGCCCGGCACGCGCCTGGACGTTACCATTGAGCGCGCCGCGGCCCTGGGCCGGGGTGTGGCGCGGGTGGACGGCCTGACGCTGCTGGTGGCGCGCGGCGTGCCCGGCGAGGCCGTCACCGTGGAGGTGGAGCGCGCCTTTCCGCGTTACGCCCTGGCGCGCGTGACCGCTGTGCACCGAGCGGCGCTTGCGCGCACGGAGCCGTCCTGTCCGCACTTCGAGCGGTGCGGCGGCTGCGACTGGCAGCATGTGGACTACCCCGCTCAGCTTGCGATCAAGCGCGCCGTGGTGGCCGAGCAGCTGGAGCGCATCGGCGGGGGCCTCACGCCGCCGGCGGACTGGCCCCTGGTGCCCGCGTCGGAGCCGCTGGGCTATCGCGACAAGCTGGAGTTCACCCCCGTGGCCCACGAGGGGCGCTATGCCCCCGGCTTTCACGATACCGGCGGCCAAACGGTTGTGCCCATCGCGCAGTGCCGGCTGGCGCCGGAGGTCTTCACGCGGCTGGCCCAGACCGTGCTGGACGCGTTGCTGCAGGCGGGTGTGTTGCCGCCGCCGGGCGGCCATGCCTCGCTGCCCCTGCAGCGCCTCACGGTGCAGAGCACCGAGGGCCGCGATGGCGCGCCGGGACTGGCCGTGCTGCTGCACCTGCGCGCGGCCGGCGGGAGGTCGGAGGGCCAGCAGCGCCGAGCCTGGCAGCAGGCGGGGCAGGCCGTGGTGCCAGGCCTGCGTGCCGACTTCCCGGAGCTGACGGCCTTCGCGCTGCAGTTCCCGGCGCGCATGGGTCGTGGCGGTCAGCGCCGCAGCGGTCCCAGCGTGGCCGTGCTGCTGGGCCCGAACTGGCTCATCAAGCGGGTGGCGGGGCGCGCCTACCGTGTGCCGCACACGGCTTTCTTTCAGGTGAACCGGGAACTGGCGGGCACCCTGGTGGCGCACGTGGTGGAGCAGGTGCAGGGCGGGCCGGGCGTGGCCGAACCCGCGGAAGGCCCCGTATACGACCTCTACGGCGGCGTGGGCCTGTTCGCCCTGCCCCTGGCCGAGCGGGGCCGCCGCGTGGTGGGGGTGGACAGCGATCGCGAGGGCCTGCGCGCGGCGGAGGAAAGCGCGCGCGGCCTGGGCCTGGTCGGCTGCACCTTCCTGCGTGCGGACCTGGAGCGGACCGGAGCCCTGGCGCGCCTGATCGCCCAGCACGGGCCGCCCGCCGCCGTGGTCTGCGATCCGCCCCGGCGAGGGCTGGCGGCACCCCTGCGCGAGGCGTTGCTGGCCGCCGAGCCCCCGCTCATCGTATACGTCTCCTGTGACGGCGGCACCTTCGCCCGCGACGCGGCTCAGCTTGCCTCCGCCTACGACCTGGTGGGCCTGCGCGGCTTCGATCTCTTCCCCCAGACGCACCACGTGGAGCTGGTCGGCACCTTCCGCCGCAAGGTAGCGGACTCTCAAGCCAGCGCGGATTGACCTTCGGATGCCAGCGGGCTCCGAGGGGGTTACAACTCCTTCGGGCGGCTAGGCTTCGTCGAGGACGACTTCCCAGCATTCGAGGCGGGGCGGGCCGTTCATGACGCCCGTGGGGGCCCCGCGGGCGTGGGCCTTGTGGAAGGCCTCGGATTGCGTCCAGGCCTCGAAGGCCTCGGGGGATTCCCACTCGGCATAGGAGCTGTAGTGGGTATCATCCAGCTTGAGCAGGCGGAACTTTACGAAGCCGGGCACTTCGCTCAGGTGGCTCTGGCGGTCACGCCAGCGGCCTTCGAACTCGGCGTTCTTGCCGGGATGGATGGTGAAGCGGTTCATCACGACGTACATGCACGCTCCTGGTGCGGGTGGAGGCGGCCGCGGCGCGCTTGGGTGGCGGCCGGCGTGGATGCTACAATGATGACAGGAAGCCGCTCCGATGCAACCCGCCCGCGCCGCCGCCCCAACAAGGCCGCGCGGCGCCGCTGGAGATGATCGCCACCCGCGCCTCCGAGCTCACGCCCAAGCAACTGGCCCTGCTGCACGTGGCCAAGGCCCGGCTCGGTCTGGACGACGAGACCTATCGCGACCTGCTGGAAGACGAGGCGGGGGTGCGCAGCGCGCGCGACCTGGACTACGCGGGGTTCTCGGCCGTGATGCGCCGCCTGGAACGCCTGGGTTTCCACTCGCGCCGGCAGCTAAATGTGCCCTTTCGTCCGGGGATGGCCACGGGGGCGCAGCTCAATTACCTGATCGCCCTGTGGCACCGCTACACGGGCCGCCGCGACGAGCGGGGCCTGGACACTTGGCTGCGCAAGCAGTGCGGGGCCGCCGATCTGCTGGCGCTGGACCGGGCTGGGGCCCACAAGGCGCTGGTGGCGCTCAAGGCCATGGTTGAGCGCCAGGAGCCGCCCCGCGACGGCACCCACGGCTAGCGCGCGCAGCGCCCGGCAATCGGCGCGAATCCGCCTCCGGCGTGGGCTGCCACCCCTCCCCGCATTCCCCGTAAGTCACCGAATTCGTTGGCGTTGCGCCCGCGCCGCTGTTAAAATTTCTCCGAACCTCAATCGAACCGCACCCAGGCTTTGTACAATTCCGTAGAGAGCACCCGGAGGCGCTCCGGTACGTGGAAGGTTCGCAAGACGGAAGGTCGGCAGTGAACGGCAAAGTCAAATGGTTCAACGACGCCAAGGGCTACGGGTTCATCACGCCTGATGATGGCGGCAAGGATCTCTTCTGCCACCAGTCCGAGATCCAGATGGATGGATTCCGCACCTTGCGCGAAGGTCAGTCGGTGGAATTTTCCGTGGAACAGGGCCCCAAGGGACCCTCAGCCAAGAACGTCAAACCGCTCTAAGTCCTGAGCGCAGTCGCTGACAGTCGCAGCCCCGGCATGGTGCCCGCCATGACCGGGGCTCTATAGTTTCGTGGGGCCGCCGTCCCCCATTCCCCCATCGCCTGAATCTGTGCTATCTGCGGAATCTGCGGATGGGCCGTAGCCGTTGCCGAGGGAGCTGAGATGACCGAGCAGACGCACAGGATTGCCGTGATCCCGGGGGACGGGATCGGCGTGGAAGTGGTCACCGAGGGCATCCGGGTGCTGGATGCCGTGGGCGCCGCCATCGGCGTGCGCTTCGATTGGGACTGGAAGGACTGGTCGTGCGAGCGCTACGCGAAGACGGGCGCCATGATGCCGGACGACGGGCTGCCCAGCATCGCCGGGCACGACGCGATCTTCCTGGGCGCTGTGGGCTGGCCCACGGTGCCCGACCACGTCTCGCTGTGGGGCCTGCTGATCCCCATCCGGCGGGAGTTCGACGAGTACGTGAACCTGCGCCCGGTGAAGCTGATGCCCGGCGTGCCCTCGCCGCTGGCGGGCCGCCAGCCGGGGGATATCGACATGCTGATCGTGCGGGAGAACTCCGAGGGCGAGTACTCCAACATCGGCGGCCTGCGCAACGAGGGCCAGCCGGACGAGGTGTGCTGGCAGGAGTCGCGCTTCTCGCGCAAGGGGGTGGACCGCATCCTGCGCTTCGCCTTCGAGCTGGCGCGCACGCGGCCCAAGAAGCACCTCACCAGCGCCACCAAGTCCAACGGCATCATCCACACCATGCCGTATTGGGACGAGCGCTGGGAGGCCATCGCCAAGGAGTACCCGGACATCACGACGGACAAGTTCCACATCGACATCCTCACCGCCCACTTCGTGCGCAATCCGCACTGGTTCGACGTAGTGGTGGGCTCCAACCTCTTCGGCGACATCCTGTCCGACCTCGGCCCGGCGGTGACGGGCACCATCGGCATCGCCCCCAGCGCCAACATCAATCCGGAGCGCATCTTCCCCAGCATGTTCGAGCCGGTGCACGGCTCCGCCCCGGATATCGCCGGCAAGGGCATCGCCAATCCCATCGGCCAGATCTGGAGCGGCGCCATGATGCTGGAGCACCTGGGCCATCCGGAGGCCGCCCGCGTGCTGGAGCGCGCCATCGAGACCACCCTGCGCGAGAGCGACGTCAAGACGCCGGACATGGGCGGCAAGGCCAATACCGTGGAACTCGGCCAGGCCATCGAGCAGGCCGTCAAGGCCGCGCTGGTCAAGTAGCGGCAGCGATCAGCCGCAGGCCAGAAGCGCGATGCAGAGCGGCCAATTGGCTCCGTTTCGCAGCCCGGCGGCCGGGCCTGTGGGGGAAACGGCAACAGCCAGCCGCGGATTCCGCAGATTGCACAGATGGACGGCGAACCACGGCCCCGGTCACCGGATTGGCTTCGTTTCGCAATCCGCAATATCTGCGGCTGGCGAGTGCTTGTGCGGACCTGCGCTCCGACGTCTCCACATTTCGCCGCCTTCGCGCAGGCCCCGCGGTTGCAGTTCGAATCTGTGTCATCTGCGAAATCTGTGGCTGCTGTGCCACATCGCGTCACACGTACTTGCCCGTGACCGCGGCGACCTTCTCCTTCAGCAGCGCCTGGGTGAGCGCCTCGATGTCCGCGGCGTCCAGGAAGCTCCCCTGCAGCGCGGGCGGGGCGCCGGCCGCATCGCCCAGGCCCAGGCAGTGCACGCCCAGGCTGGCCTGGAAGTCGATGCCGCCCCCGGTGAGCAGCCGCGTGGCCTCCGAGTAGTAGGGCAGCGCGTCCACGGCCAGCCGCGTGTGGCCCTCGGCCAGCAGCTCGCGCCACAGGCCCACGGCCTGCTCCGCCCGGGCCAGCATCTCCGCGGTGACGGCGCGGCCGCGCTCCTGCTCGAAGCGGTTGAGGTGCGCCAGGTCGCGAATCCACAGGAAGCGCCCCAGCACGCGCTGGGGATGCTCGGCGCGGTCGCGCTGCATCAGCGGCAGGTTGCGCGCGAAGCGGGCCCGGCGCACGGCCTCGGTGACGTAGCCATTGTGGCAGATCGCCACGTCCGGCAGCAGCAGCACGGCCCCCGCACCGTCGTTCAGGCCTCGCTCCGGGTGCTCGTGTACGACGCCGTAGAAGGAGAAGCCGCGCCGGTTGCGGAACAGCCGGCACGGGTAGTCCGTCTTGATGACGCCGCCCGGCTCCACGGCGAAGTGGTGCTGGGGCACCGCGTAGGCGTCGTACGGGTTGTCGCGCAGGTACTTGGGCAGGCGCTCCGGCCAGAGCAGCTCCTCGTCGTCGTCGATCCACAGG
>DATFMP010000078.1:0-47377 GCA_035266845.1 bacterium | reverse complement strand
CGGAGAATTGCTCGCGCAGTTGTGGTGTCGGGCTGTCTTGCACTTGCCGTGACCATGGCGTGGTACATCCGTGCCTACCTGCTGATTCGCGCAGGCGTGAATGGCTCCGAGGTGCAATGGGTGACGTCCGGCATTTATCATGGCCAGAGTGTCCTGGGGCGGATGGGGCACGCGGCCCTTCACATTGCGCATGATCGAAAAAGTCCGTGGGTCTTGTTGGTGCTCATACTCGCGGCCCTGTCCCTTCGTGCCGGATCCTGGCGGATCCCTGTCTTCGGCCTGGCGGCAGGTTATCTGCTGCTGTGGTCTGCTTTCTTCAGTTACGACGGGCGCAATGCCTCGTTGGCCCTGCCGTTGATTGGATTGCTCGCCGGTGAAGGTCTGGTCGCTTGGCGGCCTGTCATTATGCGCTGGCTGGCTGCTATCCGACTGAGCCGCGCAGGATGGAAGGATGCCGCAGTGGAACATGTTGTACGGGCGCGGCCTAGCGGGCGCATCCATTGGGGACGAATCGCGGTGATGCTTGTGGTGGGGCTGCTTTTGGTAGTCGCTGCCCGCAAGATCACCACCGGCCGTTTGGAAGCAAGGCAGAGGGAGCTTGAAATCGCTGGCATCGGGAAGCCGGGGGTCAATGCTTTGCTGACGACGGCCATGGATGGAGCCAGCCAATCATCGACCATCTTGGGTACGTACAAGTGGGCGTGCGTGATCAAACGTATTCGACGCGGCCATCCGTGTCGAATGGTGAATGCTCCTGACCAAGTGAGCGTGGCGATCGCCGATGGCAATGCGCTGGTGTTGGCGATTCCAACGAAATGGATTGAGGGCTTGCAGACCTCGCTCCAGCACCGGCTCATTGTGGAAATTGGCACCGCCGACGGCTACGCTGTCTGGCGATCCGAGAATTAGCCCGGCGCCGGGGGGCATAGGTCTAAACGCAGCCATTGCTGGATTGGGTGCCTGCCTCATTGAGCCCCGCCGCACGCTGATGCATCATGGTGGGAATGGACGTTCCCTCCAACCGCCTCCCCGAGTTGAGCATGAGCGACGACAGTATCGTGGCAGTGGCGCCAATCTCGTTTCCCTGGCCAGCGCTCGATCCCTTCCTCTTCTGCGCGCACCACGATGACGCGTACCCGGCAGGCAACGATTGGCTGGGACCCGACCCGGCGCTGCTGACGGGGCGCAACATCGGCCAGGACTTTGAGATCCGCGACGGCTGGCGCATGTACCATGGTGATGTGGTGCCGGGCTTTCCGCGCCATCCCCATCGTGGTTTCGAGACCATCACGCTGGCCCGGCGGGGCTTCATCGACCATTCGGACTCCCTGGGCGCCACAGCCCGTTTTGGCCAGGGAGATGTGCAGTGGATGACGGCCGGGCAGGGCGTGGTGCACGCGGAGATGTTTCCGCTGGTGAACCGCAATGCCCCCAATCCCACCGAACTGTTCCAGATCTGGCTGAACCTGCCACGCGAGGACAAGTTCAACGACGCGTACTTCACCATGCTCTGGAGCGAGACCATCCCGCGGGCGACCTTCCGGGACGCGGCGGGCCGGGCCACGGAGGTGGTGATGGTGGCCGGGGCGATCGGGGAGCAGCGGGCCCCGCAGCCGCCGCCCAGTTCGTGGGCGTCGCGCCCTAAGGCCGACGTAGCGGTATGGACGCTGAAGTTGGAGTCGCACGCCACCTGGACGCTCCCGCCGGCCTCGCCGGATGCCAACCGCGTGCTCTACTTTTTCGCCGGAGAGACGGTAACGGTTGCCGGGCGTGCCATCGAGGCGGCCCACGCCATCCAGGTGCGGCCGGACTCCACGGTGACACTGGAGAACGGCGACTGTGAAGCCGAACTGCTGATGCTGCAGGGGCGACCCATCGGTGAGCCGGTGGTGCAGCACGGCCCGTTCGTGATGAACACGCCCGAGGAAATCCACCAAGCCATGCGTGACTATCACGCCACGGGCTTCGGTGGCTGGCCCTGGTCGGACGATGGGCCGGTGCATGCCCGCGACAAGGGGCGCTTCGCCATCCATGCCGACGGGCGCGAGGAGCAGGGGGGCTGAGGGCGCGACGCCTACGCCAGGGCCGACCGACCGGCTTCAGGCAAGGGGCACTGGCACCGCTACGTCGTATTTGCGGAACAGGGGCTCCAGGCGGGGCATGATCTCGGGGTGCAGCGCCACGCCCCGGCCCAGTTGCTCGGCATACAGCGCGAATGCGCGGTCTCCCGGCACCCGCACGGGCGGGCCGCCGGCCAGCGGCGGGGTGTCGCGGCAGGCCGCGGCCAGGAAGCCCGTCTCGCGCAACATCGCATCGCCTCCCCCGAATGCCTCGGGATCCATCACCTGCAGGTAGACGTTGTTGCCGGCACCGCCGGCGCTGCCCGCCGGGGCATCCGCCCGGCCCCAGCCGATCAGCCCGGAGGTGAAGGCCTCCACCAGCAGGCTCAGCGCGAAGCCCTTGTGGCCGTAGTCCACGCCACCGCCAGGCAGGATGGCCCCGGGTGGGTTGCTGTATAGCGCCTCCGGATCGTCGGTTGCCACACCATCCGTTGTTACCAGCGCCGGCCGGGGCAGGCGGCTGCCCGCGCGGCGGTGGCGCTCCACCTGCCGGTTGCTGGTGGCGGCGCTGCTGGTGTCGATGAGGATGGGGTGTCCCGGGGCGGGAATGCCCAGCGCGAGGGGGTTGGTGGAGAGGCGCCCCGCCCGCCCGCCATGGGGCGCCACGACGGCGCTGCCCGGTGCGGAAGCCATCAGCAGGGCCAGCAACCCACGCTCGGCCGCGCGCTTCACGTACGTGGCGAGGCAGGAGATGTTCTGCGCGCTGCGTAGGGTCACGGCGACCGTCCCGTGCTCCGCGACCCGCTCGCAGGCGCGCTCCAGCGCCCACACGGTGGCCCACTGTCCGGGCAGCCCGCGTCCGTCCAGGCACAGCAGGTGGCCGCGGTCCGCCAGCACGGCCGGCTCGCCGGCGGTCGTCGTGCGCCTGGCCTCGATACCCGCCAGGTAGGCGGGCACGAATTGTAGGCCGTGCGTGTCATACCCCAGCAGGTCGGCCTCCACCAGGATCTCCGCAACCGTCTGGGCGATTTCGGGCGCCAGGCCGGCCTTGCCGAACAGCTCGGTGGTGCAGGCGATGAGGTCGATATGGCGGTAGCGCAGTGGCATGCGGGGGCCCGGAAGAGAATGGCGGCGACGCTCGGCACCCGTGCGCAGCCGGCCGCACCGCAGAGGGTGTCATGGCTCGCCGTGACGGCCGGGTGTCATGGCACCGGCTGGTGCCGGCAGGCAGGCCGGTGCGACCTGCCCGCGGCACAGCCTACTTCACATGCGCCCGAAAGTCCGGCGTGCGCTTCTCCTTCAGGGCTGCGACACCCTCGCGGGACTCGTCCGTATCGTAATAGAGCCGCAGGGCCTCGAAGCCAAGCTGCATCATGCCGCCGATGTGCTCCGTATCGGCGTTGAATGAGCGCTTGGCGATGGCGATAGCGGTGGGGCTGCGCTGTACCAACTCGGCGCACCACGCATCCACCTCCTCGTCCAGCTTGTCCGCCGGCACCACCGCATTGCACAGCCCCATCTCCAGCGCCTGCTGAGCGGTATAGCGGCGGCAAAGGTACCAGATCTCGCGGGCTTTCTTCTCGCCAACGATGCGTGCCAGGTAGGCCGTGCCGTAGCCGGGGTCCACCGATCCCATCTTGGGCCCCACCTGCCCGAAGATGGCGTTCTCCGAGGCGATGGTCATGTCGCACAGCGCAGCCAGCACGTTGCCCCCGCCGATGGCGTAGCCCTGCACCCGCGCAATGACGGGCTTGGGCGCGTGGCGGATCGCGTAGTGCAGTTCGTCCACGGGCATGCCGGTGGTGCCGCGGATGCCCGAGTATTGTCCCTCGTGCGAGGACTGGTCGCCGCCGGTGCAGAAGGCCTTGTCGCCCGCGCTGCCGAAGACGATGGCGCCGATGTCCTTGTTCCACGAGGCCCGCTTGAAGGCATCGATCAACTCCTCGCAGGTCTGGTAGCGGAAGGCGTTGTACACATTGGGCCGGTTGATGGTGATGTGCGCCACATGGTCACGCTCTTCGTACAGGATGTCTTCGTACTGCATCGCGTCCTCTCTGCGCGGGTGTCCTGGGTGTCCGGCTGGGCCGGCCCCAGGTCGGGATGGCTGACGGCCGCGGTGCCCGCGACCCGCCCTGTCTTGTTATTTGCCACGGTTTTGCGGAAAGTATAGGGATTCCAGGTTATTGCAGGGACCTCGCCGGAGTCGTCCCCGATGGCCAGAGCCAACGATCGCACAGCCGCTGCCAGCGTGCCTGCTCCCAACTGCTTCACGTGCCAGTGGCGGCAGCGCTCGGAGTGGTGCGCCCTGGCCCGGGAGGACGTGCTGGTGCTCAACGAGCACAAGATTACCTCTACCTTTGAGCAGGGCCAGTTCGTCTTCCGCCAGGGCGAGCCCTGCAACGGCGTGTATTCAATCGTCATCGGCGCGGTGGCCATCCGCAAGACCGATCCGCAGGGCCATGCCGTGCTGGTGCGCATGCGCCATGCGGGCGAAACCATGGGGTACCGCGACTTCTTTGCCGGCGGTGTTTTCACCACCAGCGCCGAGGCTCTGGAACCCACCCGCATCTGCTTCATCGACAAGCGCTCCGTGCGCATGCTGCTGGATCGGAACCCCGCGCTCGGTCTGGGCTTCCTCAAGCGCTTGGCGGGCGATCTGCAGATCGCGGAAGACTCGCTGCTCATGTCCGCCGCGCTTACCACCCGCACGCGGATGGCGCACCTGCTGCTTGCCCTGAAGGACCGCTACGCCAACGCGGAGGCGGACGGATCGCTCACCATGAAGCTGCCCCTCTCCCGCCAGGACATCGCGGACATCCTGGGTTCGCGCACGGAAACGGTGGCCCGCATCATCCAGGCCTTGGAGAAGGATGGCGTGGCACGCTTCTCCGGCCGCAACGTCGTCATCCCCGATCTGGACCGCCTGCTGGACGAGATCGAGGACGAGTCCGCCTGAGCCAGCACCCTCTGCCGCCCGCCCCCCGGTTATAGGCGGGAACGACACCGCCCCACCTGACATTTGTCAAGTTCCGCCCCGGCAAATATCAAGCGCGCCCAACCGGCGCGGGTTTACACCCATACTCAAGCTCCTGCACAGGCGCGGCACCGGTACACGGTGCACCGCTTCGACGGAGAGCCATCGGCAACAGTGTGGGGAAACCCAGCCACGGAGAGCGCGAGCGATGAGCCTGGAAGCACTAATCGAGCGATGCCAGTCGCTCTATGAGGACGTCAGCCTGAAGGCCGTGCGGGCGTGGAAGGACGCGCACCCGGGCGCCAAGGCGATCGGCTACATGCCGGTCTACGTCCCGCGGGAGATCATCCACGCGGCGGGCATGCTGCCGGTGGGCCTGATGGGCAGCGACATCGAGATCATCCGGGGGGACGCCTACTACCAGTCGTACATCTGCCACATTCCCCGCAGCACGATTGAGCTGGCCGTCAGCGGGCGGCTGGACGCGCTGGACGGGATGCTCTTTCCCTCCATCTGCGACGTGATCCGCAACCTTTCCGGGATGTGGAAGCTGATGTTCCCGGACAAGTACGCCAAGTACCTGGATCTGCCACAGAACTTCGACGCGGCCGTGGGCGGCACCTTCTACGCCGGCGAACTGCGCGCCCTGATGGCGGACCTGGAGGCGCTGGGTGGCACGCCCATCACCAACGAGCGCCTGCTGGCGAGCATCGCCCTGTACAACCGCAATCGCGAGCTGGTGCAGGGCCTGTATGACCTGCGTGCCGAGCAGCCCTGGCAGGTGCCCACGGTGGAGCTCTACCTGCTGCTGCGCGCGGGCAACGTGCTGCCCGTGGAGGAGCACAACCAGATACTGGAGGCGTACCGCGACGAGCTGCAGCGCGTCGAGCGGCCGCAACTGGACAACAGCCGCATCGTGCTCACCGGCTCGTTCTGCGAGCAGCCGCCGCTGGGCCTGATCCGCACCATCGAGCGCAGCGGCTGCTACATCGTCGAGGACGACTTCGTGCTGGGCTCGCGCTGGATCCAAGGGGCTGTGGCGGAGGAGGGTGACGCCCTGGACAACCTGGTGCAGGCCTTCCTGGACAAGACCGTGGAGACGGCCTCGGTCTACATCGCCGACAAGCCCAAGGGCGCGGCCCTGGTCAGCAAGTGTCGCCAGCGCCAGGGCGAGGGCGTGATCTTCTGCGCAGCCAGCTTCTGCGATCCGGCTCTGCTGGATCAGCCCATGCTCGCCCACGCGGTGGAATCCCAGGGCATTCCCTTCACGGAGTTCAAGTACTCGGAGAACACTGGTCAGTTCCAGGTCATCAAGGAGCAGACCGGCACCTTCTCCGACTCCATCAAGCTTTGGGGGCATTCATGAGCGAGCAGGCGAGCGTCCAGAAGGAAACGAGCATGGTCCTCCAGAAGGAGATGATCGCCGCTCACTACAAGGCGCTGGAGGAGGCTCCGCAGACCGGAAAGAAGCTGGTCTACACGTTCGTGCCGGGCAACCTGAACGAGTTGATCCGCTGCTTCGACAACCTGCTGCCGGTGCATCCGGAGATCAACGCCCTGCAGAACGCCATGCGCAAGCGCACGGGCAAGATGGTCACGGACGCCGAGAAGCTGGGGCACTCGGAGGACGTGTGCACCTACGTGAAGGCGGATATCGGCATGCTGCGCTCGGGCAACATCGGTCCCGCCGGCACCAAGATCCCCGATCCGGACCTGCTGCTGCTCTCCTACACGGGCTGCTTCACGTTCATGAAGTGGTTCGAACTGCTGCGCGAGGAATACAACGCGCCTGTGGCCATGCTGCACACGCCCTATCAGGGCGACGGCATGATCACCGACTCCATGCGCGCCTACGTGGTCAAGCAGCTCAAGGAGGAGGTCATCCCGAAGCTGGAGAAGGTCTCGGGTGAGAAGTTCGATATCGACAAGCTGCGTGAGCTGATGCGCCGCTCCCGGCAGGCCGAGGATGATCTGGTGGCCGTGTTGGAATCGGCGCGCAACCGGCCCTCGCCCATCGACGCCTACTTCGGGGCCGTGTATTACATCGGGCCCATGTTCAGCGCCTTCCGCGGCCTGGAATCGTCCGTGGAGTACTACCGGGCGCTGCGCCAGGAGGTGGAGTGGCGGGTCAAGCAGGGCAAGGGCCCTATCACGCCCGAGGGCGAGTTGGGCCAGGAACGCTACCGCCTCGTCGTGGAGGGCCCGCCCAACTGGACCAGCTTCCGCGACTTCTGGAAGATGTTCTACGAAGAAGGCGCCGTGGTGGTGGCCAGCAGCTATGCCAAGGTGGGCGGTCTGTACGACCAGGGCTTCCGGCACGATCCCGACCACCCGCTGGAAAGCCTCGCCGACTACTGCTTCGGTTGCTACACGAACCTGAACCTGCCCGGCCGGGTGGCGTTGCTGACGAAATATGTGAAGGAGTACGGGGCTGACGGCTTCCTCATCAACTCCATCAAGAGCTGCAACTCTTTCTCTGCCGGCCAACTGCTGATCCTGCGCGAGGTGGAGAAGCGGACGGGGATCGCCGGGGGCTTCATCGAGTCCGACTTGGTGGACCCGCGCTACTTCTCCGGCGCCAACATCAAGAACCGGCTGGAATCCTACCTGCAGATGGTGGAACAGAAGCGCAAGGGGGCCGCATGAAACTCCACGTGGGCATCGACCTGGGCTCCACCACCACCAAGGCCGTGGTGATGGACGGACAGACCATCCTCGGCAAGGGCATTACCAACAGCCGCAGCAACTACGACGCGGCCTGCGCGATCGCCCAGACCGAGGCGTTCATCGATACACGCTTCAGCCTGCTGCACCAGGCCCTGGAGCGCAGCGCCCCGGGCGGTCTGGATGTCCCGGCGTTTTTGGCGCAGCTCGAGGTCAACTTCCGCCTGCAACAGTTCGTCAACCAGCTCGACTACTTGGCCGAGCTGGCCCGCGAGGAAGCCGGGAAGGTGCGCTTTCCCAAGCTCCGCGAGCCCCTCCGGGAGCGTCTGGATGCGCTCTTTCAAGGCATCGCGGGGGATGCGGAGCAGATCTTCCAGGTGGGCCAAGCCAAGCGCTCGGAGTTCTTCCGCGATCTCGCCGGCAGCGCTTACATGCGCCATGCCGAGGCGCTGGCCGATCCGGACGGCGTCTCCTATGACATGCTCGTCAACATCTACGACAAGTGCATCATCCGCGTGGAAAACCAGGTGCTCGACCTCGCCTTCGAGAGCAACATCGGCACGGCGCTGGAGCGCAGCCTGGCTGCCTTCCCGCGGCTGGCCGGGCCGGAGCGCGAGACCATCGCCCGCGCCGCGCACGAGGCGGGCGAGGCCGTGCTGGACGTCGTGAACTCCGTGGGCACGGGCTACGGGCGGGCGCGCCTGCCCTTCCCCAAGGAGCAGATTCGCTCAGAGATCCTGTGCCATGGCCTGGGCGCGCACTACATGTACCCGCACACGGCAACCGTGCTGGATATCGGCGGGCAAGACACCAAGGCGATCCAGGTGGATGCCGAAGGCATCGTCACCAGCTTCCAGATGAACGACCGATGTGCCGCGGGCTGCGGGCGCTACCTGGGCTACATCGCCGACGAGCTGAACATGGGCGTGCAGGAGCTGGGGCCACTGGCGATGCAGTCGGAGAAGTCCGTGCGCATCAATAGCACCTGCACCGTGTTCGCCGGTGCGGAACTGCGCGAGCGGCTCAACAACGGCGAGCGGCGCGAGGACATCCTGCGCGGCCTGCACCGCGCCATCGTGCTGCGCGCCATGTCCCTGCTGGCGCGCTCGGGCGGCGTGGAGGACGAGTTCACCTTCACCGGGGGTGTGGCCAACAACGAGGCGGCCGTGGCCGCCCTGCGCGAGCTGATCGACGAGAATTACGGCGCACGCACGATCAACATCTCGCCCAACTCCATCTTCACCGGTGCCGTGGGTGCCGGTCTGTTCGCCCAGATGAGCCGGGCGGAGCCCATCCCCGAGCCCCGCAAGGCCAGCCAAGGAGCAACGCCATGACGATCGCAGCCGGCATCGACGTGGGCAGCAGCGTGGTCAAGACGGCCATCTTCCGTGTGGAAGGCGGCACGGAGACCCTGCTCGCCAGCCGCATGGACCGCATCTTCCGGCGCAATCCCGTCGCGGTGGGCGAGGAATCGTACCAGGCGGCGCTGCAGGCAGCGGGTCTCGCCGCCGAGGAGGTGGACTATGTTGCCACGACGGGGGAGGGCGAGGCGCTGGAGTTCCGGCGCGGGCACTTCTACACCATGACGACCCACGCGCGCGGCGCCATCTATCTGGTGCCCAAGGCCCAGGCCGCGGTGGACGTGGGCGCGTTGCACGCCCGCGCCATCCACATGGATGCGCACGCCAAGGTGCTGCAGTACCGCATGACAAGCCAGTGTGCCTCGGGCTCCGGGCAGTTTCTGGAGAACATCGCGCGCTATCTGGGAGTGACGCTGGACGAGGTGGGCCCGCTTTCGCTGGAGGCAGAGAGCCCGGAGAAGATATCGGGCATCTGCGCCGTGCTGGCGGAAACGGACGTCATCAACTTCGTCTCGCGCGGCATCCCGGCCGGCAACATCCTGCGCGGCATCCACGAGTCCATGGCGGGCCGCTATGTGCGGCTGCTCAAGACTGCCGGTGCCGAGGGCACCGTTGCCATCACCGGCGGCCTCTCGCGCGATACCGGGCTGGTGGGCGCGCTGAACCGCGCCGCGACGGAGCAGAAGCTTGGCCTGGAGATCATCGCGCACCCGGATGCCATCATGGCCGGGGCCTTTGGCGCGGCGCTGTGGGGCGCGTTCCGCCACGAGGCGCTGCAGCGCAAGCAGAGCGCCTGATACGCCCGATCGCCCACACCGTTGCGAGGAGCATCCCATGAGCGAACCGATCCGCCACCCGTCGGAGGACGGCTCCGACGAGCCGCGGGGCGATACGGACAGCGCCTGCACCATCCGCCTCATGCGTGAGTCGGACGTGGACGCGGTTACGGCGTTGGACGCCAAGGAAACCGGCCAATCCCGCCGGCCCTACTACGCCGAAAAGATGGCGCGCTGCGTGCGCGAGCCCCGCATCAATACCTCCCTGCTCGCCGAACTGGACGGCGCGCCAGTGGGCTTCCTGATGGGCCGGCTATTCTTCGGCGAGTTCGGCATCCCCGCCACGAGGGCCGTGTTGGATACCTTCGGTGTGCACCCCGCCTTCCGCAAGGAGGGCGTGGCCCGCGCGCTGGTGGAACAGTACCGCAAGAACCTGGAGGCTCTGCGTGTCGAGGCCATCGATACCCTGGTGGATTGGGACCGCACCGACCTGCTGGGCTTCTTCAAGCGCATGGGCTTCCGGCCCTCGCGTGATTGCGACTTGGTGTGGGATGTGGCCCGCTATCCATTCGCGGCGCGCGAGCAATCCGAAGCCGTGGACGTGCGCGAGGCGGAGGCCACGGACCTGCCGGCCGTGACGGCGATGGATCAGCAGGTCTTGGGGGAGAGTCGCGCGGACTACTTCGCCGACAAATGGGAGGTGGTGCGGGCGCGGCCCGATCAGAACCGCTTCCTGGTGGCGGAACTGCGGGGCGAGCCGGCGGGCTACCTGATCTCCGGGCTGTATCACGGCGAGTTCGGTATTCAGACCACGCGCGGCGTGATCGATTCCATCGGCGTGAGCGAGCGCTTTCAGCACCGCGGCGTGGCCTCGGGGTTGCTGCAACACCTGCTGGGCTGGCTGCGGGAGCGGGGCGTAACTCAGATGGAAACCCTCTGCCGCTGGAACGATTGGGAGCTGCTGCGCTTCTTCGAGTATGCCGGCTTCCGTCCGAGCGCCCGCATCAATCTGGAGTGGCGATTCGAGTGATCGAAGGGGGGACCCCTCGGGGCCGGCTACCGCGTCACCAGCCGTGATGGCCGGCCCCCGAGGCCTCCGCATTTTTCCTGGGGAGACGTATGAGCGTGCAACGCATCCCGGTTTATTGCTCCCAGTGCGTGGCCGGGCCAGACCTGATTCACGTGGAAGTGCAGGACGGTGTGGCCCAACGCATCGTGCCGAACTTCGACTTCCACGCAGAGCACCCGGCCCAGGGCCGGGTGTGCGTGAAGGCCTACGGGCTGATCCAGAAGATGTACAACCCCAACCGCATCAAGGGGCCGCTCAAGCGGGGCAACCCCAGGAAGGGGCTGCATGAGGACCCGCAGTGGGTGCCGATCGGCTGGGATGAGGCGCTGGAGTTGGTGGCGGAGCGGCTGCGGGCGATCCGGGCCAAGGGCCTGGTGGATGAGAGCGGCAATCCGCGCCTGGCCCTCACGCTGGGGCAGGGCGGCGTGGCACCGGGCTACCTGGGCACGTTCCCCGCCTTCATGGCGGCGTGGGGCCCGCTGGATCAGAGCATCGGGGCCGGGCAGGGCGTGAAGTGCTACCACTCGGAGCACCTGTACGGCGAGTTCTGGCACCGCGCGTTCATCGTGGCGCCGGATACGCCCCTCTGCAAGTACGTGCTGTCCTTCGGCAATAACGGCATGGCCAGCAGTGGCGTCACCGGCGTGTGGCGGCATGCCGAGGCCAAGACCCGTGGCCTGAAGCGCGTGCAGGTGGAGCCGCACCTTTCCATTACGGGGGCCTTCGCCGATGAATGGGTGCCCGTTCGGCCCAAGACCGACGCCGCGTTCCTGTTCGCGCTCATCCACACGGTGCTGCACGAGACGGACTGGCGCCAGACCTGCGACGTACCGTTCCTGCGCTGGCGCACCAACTCACCCTATCTCGTTGGACCGCACGGATACTTCCTGCGCGACCCTGCCAGCCGCAAGCCGCTGATCTGGGACGAGGGGCGTGGGGCCGCAGTGCCCTTCGACGATCCCCGCCTGGACGAGCCGGCGCTGACCGGCACCCATGTCGTCACGGGCGTGGAGGTGGGCCCGGACGGGGAGCTGTGGCGCCATGCCTCGGTCGAGGTGTCGCCGGCCTTCCAGCGGCTGCTGGAGCACGTGCGTCCCTATACGCCGGAATGGGCGGCGGAGATCTGCGGCGTGCCCGCCGACCGGGTGCGCGGCGTGGCGCGGGACTACCTGGCCAATGCGCAGGTGGGCGAGACCATCGAGATTGACGGCCACACCTTCCCCTACCGCCCTGTGGCGGTGCTGCTGGGCAAAACGGTGGCCAATGGCTGGGGCGGCTACGAAGCGGCGTGGGGCCGCACCGTGCTGACGACGCTGGTGGGCGCGCTTGAGGTGCCCGGCGGCATCGTGGGTGCGGGCGTCCGCCTCAACCGGCCCGCCAACGATCGCTTCAAGACGGTCGTGCCGGGGCCGGACGGCTTCATGGTGGGCGCGCTCAATCCAACGGACAAGGAGCACTGGCAGAAGCCCAGCAACCGCAGCGCCTACCAGTCTCTCGTGCCGCTGCTGGGCAGCGGGCCCTGGGCGCCGGCATTGGGGCCGGCCCACCTGCCCTGGCTGTTCATGGATCACACGCCGCGCAACTGGCCACAGCAGAACCTGCCGGACGTGTGGATCAACATCCGCGCCAATCCCGCCATCTCGCACTGGGACACGGGCCAGGTCACCAAGATGCTGGCGGAGATCCCCTTCACGGTGTGCTTTGGCTACACGCAAGACGAGACCAACTGGTTCGCGGACGTGTTGCTGCCGGAGAGCCCGGATACCGAGAGTCTGCAGCTCATCCGCGTGGGCGGTGCGCAGTTCGTGGAGCAGTTCTGGCGCCACCAGGGCTGGGCCATCCGCCAGCCGGTTGTGTCCCAGCCGGTGTACGACACGCGCGACATGACGGAGATCACCACGCGGATTGCGGCCAAGGTAGGCATCCTGGAGGACTACAACGCGGCCATCAACCGCGGTCGGGGCATCGGCATCAGCCTGGAGAAGTTCTATCCGGATGGCGTGCTGAATCCGCAGCGCGAGTATGGCGTGGAGGATATCTGGGATCGCGCCTGCCGTGCGGCCTCCGTGGAGGCTTCCGGCGGGGATGTGTCGCACGATCTGGCGTGGTTCAAGGAGCATGGGGCCTACCTGGCGCCCTTCCAGCAGGATCACTGGTACCTGCACACGGCGATGGAGGCCAAGGGGCTGCGCTACGAGCTGCCCTACCAGGAGCGCATCCTGCGCATGGGCCGCGAGCTGGGCAACCGGCTGCACGAGATGGGCGTGGACTGGTGGGAGCCGCAATTGGCTGAATACAGCCCCCTGCCGGGCTGGAAGGACTTCCCCGCCATCTGGGAGGCAGTGGCGGCGGAGCGCGGCAAGCGGGCCGAAGACTACGGACTGTGGATGCTCACCACGCGGAGCATGCAATACGCCTGGGGCAGCACCGTCTCGCTGCCGCTGATGGCGGATGTGGCGGCGAACGTCTCCACGCACTTCGGCGTGGTGGTGAACGCGGCCACGGCCCGCGCGGAGGGAATCGCCGATGGCGACGAGATCTGGGTGGAGTCGCCGCTCGACCGCGCCAAGGGACGCGCCATTGTCAAACAGGGTATCCGTCCCGATGTGATCCTCACGACCCAGCAGTTCGGCCACTGGGTTACTCCCGTGGCCAAGGATCTGGGGACGCCCAACCTGAACAGGCTCATCACGACCGGTCTCTCCCTCACCGATGCCACGGGCAGCGGCGCGGACCTGGTCAAGGTGCGCATCTACAAGGCCTGAGGTTGCCATGACGCGTTGGGGAATGGTGGTGGATCTGGGGCGCTGCGTGGGCTGCCAGACGTGCACGATCGCCTGCAAGATGGAGAACGGGCTGCCGCCCGGCACCCTCTGGCGCACCGTGCTGGACGTGGAGAGCGGGGAATTCCCGGACGTGAACCGGCAGTTCTTCCCGCTGACGTGCATGCACTGCGCAGACCCGCCCTGCTACGATGCCTGCCCGACCACGGCCACCAAGGTGCGGCCGGACGGCATTGTGTGGATCGACGACGATATCTGCATCGGCTGCGGCTCCTGCGTGGTGGCCTGTCCCTACCGGGCGCGGCATCTAGTGCCCCAGGAGCGCTGGTACTTCGGAGAGGCGACCCCGCCCGAACGCGCTACCTACAACCTGGATCGCGTGGGCATCTGCACCAAGTGCCACTTCTGCTTCCACAAGTTCGACGAAGCCCCGGAGGGCGCGCGTCCCGGCGAGGATCCGCAATACACGCCGGCGTGCGCCTCGTCGTGCATTGGGGACGTGATCCGCTTCGGCGATCTGAACGACCCCGACAGCACCGTCGCGCGGATGCTGGCGCAAAATGGCGGCGGACTGCGCATGCTGGAGCACCTGGAGACACAGCCGTCGGTGTACCATCTGCACCCGCCGCGCATCGATCCCCGTCCACCGGAGCGCCAGCACACCTGGCACGGACTGGCCGTGGCCAACTTCTTCTGCGGGCCGACGGGCGTGGGGCTGTATCTGCTGGCGGTCGTGACCGGCTGGCTGGCCGGGCGCAACGCGCCCCTGCTCGATCTCGCGCACCCGCTGGCCTCGCTGGCGGGCTGGTCGCCGGGGGCGTTCAGTCCGCGGCAGTGGGCTGGGCTGCTGGGGCCGATACTGGTGGCCATCGGGCTGCTCTCCGTGGCGGCCGAGGCGGGACGGCCCTTCCGCGGCTTTAACGTGTTCCGCAACCTGCGCCGCTCCTGGATGTCGCGCGAGTCCGGCTTTGCCATCGTGTTCATGGTGCTGGCGCTGGCCGACACGCTGCTGTGGCAGAGCGCGCCGGTGCAGGCCGTGGCCGCGCTGGCCGGGATGGGTGTGGCCCTGGCGCAGGGCCTGATCCTTTCCAAGGCCAAGGGCGTGCCGGCCTGGAATGTGCGCATTATGCCTGTCTACTTCATCGTCTCGGCGCTCACCTTTGGCTGCGGGGCCCTGCTGGTGCTGCTGGCGCTGCACGGCGAGCAGCCGCACGAGCCGGCTGCCTGGTCGGTGCTGGGCCTGGCGCTGCTGGGGGCCGACCTGATGGTGTGGCAGCGCTACCTGGCCACGCTCCCGCGCACGGAGACGTTCCGGCACGCCGTGGCGCTGCTGCGCCGGCCGGTGTGGCGGCTTGTGGTCGACGGTGTGGGGCACCTGCTGCCGGCCCTGCTGCTCTTCATCGCGGCGCTGCAGCCGGCGTTGGCGCTACCTCTGATGGCGCTGGCGGGCGTGTGCATCCTGGCCGGCGGCCTGGGGGCCCGCATCGCGGTACTGCTCCGGGCGGCGTTCCTGGTGGATCTCTTCGACCGCTTCGGAGCCGTCACCGGGCCGACGCCGGCACAAGTGACGCTGGAGCCCGCCGAGGCCACACGGGCTGCGTGACACTTCATTCAACGGGAGCGCCCTGCCTGCCGGCAACGCTCCCGCTCCACGATCAACCATTTGCGGGGACGGCTGCCATGGCTACGACGCCTTTGACCCTGGATCCACGCCAGACCGAAGAGGCGGTGCCGGCGCTCGTCGCCGCTTTCGCGGCGTTGGCGCCCGGTGACGCCCTGATCCTGGAGACGCCCAGCGACCCGCGTCGGCTGGCCCGGCCCTTCAGCGAGGTGGCGTGGGGCCAGTTTGACTGGGCGCCGCTGGAGACCGGCGACGGTCACTGGCGCACGGAGGTGCGCAAGCGCACGGCACCGGGGCCGGACTGCATCAGCGGCTTCCTGGGCGAGGATCACAAGCGTTGCGATGCGCTCTATGCTGACGCGGAGAGCGCAGCCCAGGCCGACGATGCCGGGCAGGCTGCGCGCCTGTTCGCCGCCTTCCACACGGGCATGACGCGGCATTTGGCAATGGAAGAGGAGGGGCTCTTCCCGGAGCTTGAGCAGCGCATGGGCTTCTTCGGGCAGGGGCCCACCACGGTGATGCGGGAGGAGCACGAGCAAATGCGGGGCCTCTTCGCGCGCATGGAGGCGTTCCTGCCGGCGGGCGAGTTGGAAGGCTTCATGGACGCTTGCGAGACGCTGCTGATCCTGATGGAGCAGCACAACATGAAGGAAGAGGAGATGCTCTACCCCATGATGGACGACGCATTTGCGGGGGAAGAAGAGGCCCTCCTCAAGCAGCTCATCACGTACTAGAGAGCTCCGATGCGCACGGCCGGCCTGCGGCTCGATCATGCTCCGCAGCTCGATCTGCCTCTGCGCTTCTTCCTCACGGCGCCGTTGTTCGGCGTGGCCGCGGGGGCGCTGCTGGCCCTGCGGGGGGCGGCGCTGCTGCACTCGCCCTGGCTGCCGGGCACGATTGCGTTGGCCCACCTCATCACGCTGGGCCTGCTCACCATGACCATGCTGGGGGCGCTGCACCAGATCCTGCCCGTGGTGGTGGGCACGGAGGTGCCGGGCGCCCGCTGGAGTCGCTGGCTGCAACCGCTGTTTGCCCTGGCCGTGGTGTTGCTTGCGGGCGGACTGCTGCTGGGCCTGCCCTCCGTTATTGCTACGGCCATGGTGCTGCTGGCGGCGAGCCTGCTGCCGCTGCTGGCCCAGCAGGCCTGGGGCTTGCTGCGGGCGCCCGGCCAGGGTCCCACGGTGCAGTTGCTGTGGCTGGCGCTGGCGGCATTCGCGGGCACGATCGGCTTGGGCCTGCTCTTCGCAGCGGGTCACGCGCTGGGCTGGTGGCCTCTGGCACGCACGGCCGCGCTGCCCGTGCACCTCTTCTGGGGGCTGGGCGGTTGGGTGGGGGGGCTCATCGCAGGGGTAGCCATCGCCGTGTTGCCCATGTTCTACATCGCCCCACCCGTGTCCCCCCGGGCTGCGCGGGCGCTGCTGGCGACCCTGGGGGCCATGCTGGTCACGGCGCCGCCCGCGACGTTTCTGGGCGCTGCGCGGGCCTGGCTGCTGCTGCCCTTGGGCTGCGGCGCCGCGGCCCTGGTGGTGTTCACGGTGGCCCTGCTGCGGTTGCTGCGGGCCCGGCGTCGCAAGGTTACGGACGTGAGTCTGCGCTACTGGCAGGGTGGGCTGGTCGCGGCATGGCTTTCCGTGGCGCTGCTGTTGCTGTGGGTGGTGTGGCCGCAGCCGCGCTGGCTGCTGGCGTTCGGGGTGCTGTACCTGCTGGGATTCGCGGGCGCGGTGCTCAGCGGGATGCTGTACAAGATCGTGCCCTTCCTCGTGTGGACGCATCGCTTCAGCCGCATGGCGGGGCGGGGGCCGATGCCCATGATGGGCGACCTGCTGCCGCGTCGGCAGGCCCAGCGCCAGCAGATGGCCTATGGGCTGGCGGTGCTGCTGCTTGCTGCTGCCACGTTGTTCCCGGCCGAGTGGCTTGTCCGCGTGGCCGGTTTGGCCCTGGCGGTGGCGAGCGGCTGGCTGTGGGTGAACCTGCTGCGCGCCGCGCGCTTCCAGCCGCCGGCCGCCGAACCCGAGACCGGCAGGCTGCCGCAGGCGGCCAGAGCCCATCTCGGCTAGCTGCCCGGCAGGCAGGTGGACTGCGTGCGTCGGGGGTTCTGGGCGTGCTAGAGTCACACCATCTTACAGGGGGCCCGGCCGCCCGGGTGGGAGGGCGCCGGATGCTGTATCCGTGGACAATCTGTCAGGTGCCGTATGCCGAACCGGACATCGTCGCACTACGACTCGGCTGTGGGGCCGGAGTCCCTGCAGCTCATCGAGGGCCGCAGCGCGTGGATCGGCGCGGAGCTGGCACGCTCGGACGAGTGGATCTACCCGCTTGCGCCGGCTGAAGTGGCCGAACTGGATGCAGCCATGCGCGCCACCCGCGAGCGCCCGATGGTCGAGATTGGACGCGAGCAGTTCCGCCTGCCCAAGCTGGGACCGGTATTGGGAGAGATCCTGGACACGCTGCTGGAGGGACGGGGCTTCGCCCTCATCCGGGGCATCCCGCGCGATGCGTACAGCATCGAGGAGATTGCGCGCATCTACTGGGGCATCGGCGCGCACATCGGCAATGCGCGCTCGCAGAACGCCAAGGGGCACCTGCTGGGACACGTGCGCGACCTGAACCTGAGCACGACCGATCCTTCCGTGCGCATCTACCAGACCACGGAGCGGCAGACCTTCCACACGGACTCCTGCGACGTCGTGGCCCTGCTGTGCCTGCAGAAGTCCAAATCCGGCGGGCTGAGCAGCCTCACCAGCTCCATGTCGGTCTATAACGAGATGGTGCGGCGACGGCCGGATCTGGCAGCGCTGCTGTTCGAGCCGCTGGCCACGGACCGGCGCGGGGAGGTGCCGGAGGGCATGCCGCCGTATTTCATGCTGCCCGTCTTCAACGAGTACCAGGGCTATCTCTCGGTGATCTATGCCCGGCGCTACATCGAGTCCGCCCAGCGCTTCCCGGACGTGCCGCGGCTCACCGAGGCGCAGCGCGAGGCTCTGGACCTGTTCGATTCCCTGGCGGAGGATGCCCGGCTGCGGCTCGACATGGCCTTCGAGCCGGGTGACGTCCAGCTCGTCTGCAACCACGTGATCCTGCACGATCGCACGGCCTACGAGGACTGGCCGGAGCCGGAGCGCAAGCGGCACCTGCTGCGGCTGTGGCTCGCCACGCCACGCGGCCGGCCGCTGCCGCCGGCCTATGCCCAGCGCTATGGCAGCGTGGAGGTGGGCAACCGCGGTGGCATCCACGTGCCGGGCACCCGCCTCAACGTGCCCCTGGAGCCCGTCTAGCCGCGCTGCAATGACGGGGCGCGCGCCCAACTCCCGCGGTCAACCGGCCGTCAGTGGCCCACGAAGTGGGGTGACCGCTTTTCCACGAATGCGTTGACGCCTTCCTCGTGGTCGTCGGTGGTCATGCAGTCCGCGATGGCATTGCCTTCCAGCTCGAGCTGCGCCTCCAGCGGGTTGTCGAAGGACGCGTTCAGCAGGGCCTTGGCCCGCCCGAAGGCATAGGTGGGGCCGCTGGCCAGGCGTTCGGCCAGCTTGAGCGTCTCCGCCTCCAGTTCCGCCGCGGGCACAACGCGGTTCACCAGCCCCCACTCTCGCGCCGTCTGGGCGTCCATGCGCTCGGGCAGCAGCGCCATCTCCATCGTGCGGCGCAGACCCAGCAGCCGGGGCAGGAAGAACGTGCCGGAGCCGTCCGGGCTGAGGCCGATATTGGCGTAGGCCAGCACCATGAACGCATCGTCCGCGGCAATGGCCAGATCGCAGGCGGCCATCAGCGAGACTCCCGCCCCCGCTGCCCCGCCCTGCACGCTGGCCAGCACGGGCTTGGGCATGCGCCGGATGCGGTAGATGGCGTAGTGCAGCAGGTGCAGCCCCTGCAGCACTTCCCGCTTGCGCTCCGAGTGGGAAAGGCCCTGGCGGCGCTTGAAGCTCTTCACGTCGCCCCCGGCCATGAAGTGCCCGCCCGCGCCGCGGAGCACGACGCAGCGCACGTCCGGGTCGAACTCCACCTGTGAGGTAAACTCGGCCAGCCCCGTGCGCATCTCCAGGCTCAGCGCGTTGCGCGCTTCGGGCCGATCCAGCGTGATGGTCGCGATATGATCCTGGATGTCCAGGCGGATGTGGTCGCTCATGCAGGCGGTCCTCCTCCGGTCAGATAGGGCTGTGCGCACTGGGAGGCCGCTCCCTCCGGCGGCCGGCCCACGGTGCAGTGGATTCGCCTGTGTATCATGAGGAGCCCGCCCCTGGCGACGGATGCCGGGGCGGGAGGAGGGAAACCGCCTAGCCCTGTGCCTCGCCGAATCGCCCGTAAACCCAGTGCAGCACGAGGACACCCACCAGGGCCTCGATCAGGGTTCCCAGCAGCCAGGAGAGGGCCAGTGAGAGAGGGATTGGCATCGTGGCGTAGCTGCCCAACCCCATGGAGACGCCGGCCGCCACGCCAAACCAGAGCCCGAAGGCCAGGGTGCGCTGCACGCTGACCCCGGCGAAGCCGTACAGGTAGATCAGCGTGAAGCACAGGGCGGAAATGAAGGTGGTGGCCCAGATAACGCCGGCCTTGATCTCCGGCCAGGGCCGCCACAATGCCGCCGTGGCATCGTAGCTGGACTTGAGCAGCACGCCGTGAATGATGAAGTCCATCACGACCCACACCACGAACAGCACGATCGTGCCGATCAACAAGGGTTTGCGCATCGGGTGCCTCCTTTGGGCTTGGCGTTGCTTGGCTTCGTTGGCGGCAGGTGCCCCGCTCCGAGGATCGGGGCAACGACCGCGGGGACAACGGCAGCGGCGCCGACCGCACGGCGCCGCGGGGCGTCAGGTCAGTTCCGGGACGGCACGCTCCAGGATCGGCCCCAGATCCATTCCCGTGGGCAGCGTGCCATAGGTGCGGCCCCAATCACCCTCCAGGCGCGAGGCGCAGAATGCGTCAGAGACGGCTGCTGGTGCGTGCCGCACCAGCAGGGAGGCCTGCAGCAGCACCGCGATGCGCTCGGTGACGCGCCGCGCATCGGCTTCCTCGATGGCGTGCTCGCGTAGCAGATCGACTAGTTCGTCGGCAGCGCGGTCCAGGCGCTTGTCGGCGCCCTGGGCCTCGCGGATTTCGGACATGAGTGCCTCCACGGACGCTGGTTCGCGCTGCATGGCGCGCAGCACGTCCAGGCAGATCACGTTGCCGGAGCCTTCCCAGATGCTGTTCACCGGGGCCTCGCGATAGAGCCGGGGCAGGATGGACTCCTCCACGTAGCCCGAGCCGCCAAGGCATTCCATCGCCTCGTAAACGAAGTTCGGTGCGCGCTTGTTGACCCAGTACTTGGTCACGGCCGTGGCGATGCGGGCAAAGGCCGCCGCGACGGGATCGGTGTCGCTCTCGTCGAAGCTGCGGGCCACCCGCAGCACGAGCGCCGTGGCTGCCTCGGCCTCCAGCGCCAGATCCGCCAGCACGTTGCGCATGAGCGGCTGCTGGCGCAGCACCTTGCCAAAGGCGCTGCGGTGGCTCGCATGGTGTGCCGCCTCCACCAGGGCCTGGCGCATCAATCCGGCCGGCGCGGACGAGGCGTCGAGGCGCGTGTGGTTCACCATCTCGATGATTGTGCGCACGCCGCGACCCTCCTCGCCCACGCGGCGCGCCCAGGCTCCCTGGTATTCAATCTCGCTGGAGGCGTTGGAGCGGTTGCCCAGCTTGTCCTTCAGGCGCTGAATGCGGATGCCATTGCGCTGTCCGTCAGGTGTCCAACGCGGCACCAGGAAACACGTGATGCCCCGCTCGGTGTAGGCCAGCGTGAGGAAGGCATCGGACATGGGCGCGGAGCAGAACCACTTGTGACCCGTCAGCACGAATTCGTCCCCCGAGCCGGCCAGGGGCTCGGCGCGGGTGGTGTTGCTGCGCACGTCGGAGCCGCCCTGCTTCTCCGTCATCGCCATGCCGAAGGTGACGCCGTCTTTCTCGGCGGCGGGGATGAAGCGCGGGTCGTAGCGCGTGGAGAGGATGCGCGGCGCCCACTCCTCGGCCAGCGCCGGCTCGTGGCGCAGCGCGGGCAGCACGGCGTAGGTCATCGCCAGCGGACAGCACACGCCGGGCTCCGCCTGCGTCATCAGGTACTGCAGCGTCGCGTGGGCCACGTGCCCGCCGGACTGGCCGGCGCTCCAGGCGATGGAGTGCACTTCGTGCGCGATGCCGATGTGCATCAGGTCGTGGTAGGCGGGGTGAAACTCCACCTCGTCGATGCGCTGCCCGAACCGATCGAAGGCGTGCAACTCCGGCGTATAGCGGTTGGCCTGAGTAGCCAGACGCTGCGTATCCTCCCGTCCCGCCACCCCGCCCAGCGCCCGCACGTGCTCCTCGGCCCACGCGGCGCCCTCCCGGCGTAGCCCCTCACGCAGGGCCACATCGCTGTCGTACAGATTGTGCTCCCGCTGGGGCGGGGCCTGATTGATCACCTCGTGGGTGGCGAGTGTGTGGATCGGTGCCCGGTGGGACATGGAGCGGCTCCTGTGCTGGCGGACAAACGGCGTGGCGACGCCGGCCCCCTATTGTAGCACGGTCGGCAGCGGCACCCCATGCGGATGCAAAGACGGCGGGGTTTGCCGGGCAACGGTGTGGCTGCGCCGGATACTGAAGGCTAGGCATCCAGGCGTGACGAGTGGCTAGGCGTCGTCCTTGGGTTTGCCGGAGGGATTGTCGGCGCTCGGGGGCTCGGCATCGAAGATCGGACCCCGAAATTCGGGGGCGCGGTAGCGGCGGCGTGCGGCCTCCAGGTCCTCCACCTCCAGTCCGCCTTCCTCGCTGAAGAAGTCGCGCTCGACCTCCAGGAAGCCCCGCAACACCAGCGCCGCACCGCGATAGAAGGCTGCGCCGGGAGTGCCCTCAATGTCGGCGAGGCACGCGGGCGCCCACACCAGCAGGTGACCGGCCAGGAACTCGCGCTGCGGCTCAATGAGGCTGGCCGGATCGGCGTCCCCGCCGGCCAACTGGCGGCCCACCAGCCGCGCCATGATGCCCAGCTCGAAGGCCAGCGCATCCTCCGGCTCGCGGTGCTCACCCCCGGCAGACTCCAGACTCTGCCGCCCCATGAAGCTCCGCACGTCCACGAGGGGCTGCCCGTAGAGCCGGCCGGTCAGATAGAACGACTCGAAAGCGTTGACCACCGGGCCAAAAGGGCCGACGAAGACGCGCGTGAACTCATCCGTGAGGTCCTCCAGCACGTCGCCATCCAGGTGGGCCGCCATCGTGCGCCAGCCCTCACCCATGGCCGGGTGCACCTGCGTCGCACCCACCGTGCGGTCGTCCAGTCCCTCGCGCAGCACGTGCAGCAGCCGTTCATCCGGCTCGCTGGCGAACAACCGAGCCAGCAGGTCGTAATAGCCGCTCCGAAACTGCGCGGTATCGGGTTCGCTCAGCAGGGTCATCTCTAGTCCAGCTCCTCAATTTCGCCCGAGGCCTCGTGGAAAAGATTCCCCAGCGCGCGGCCCACGAATTCGTTGTAACCTGGCGTGTCCTCGATGGTTCGGTCGCCCCGCTCGGCACGGGCCTCCTGCTCGGCCAGCAGGGCTTCTCGCACGGCAAGTTCCATGCGCCCGAACAGGTGCATTTGCGGGTCTTCTCCGCCGGGCCAGACGTGGCGCTGCCAAGCCGCCTGCCACAGGGCCCGGTAGGGCTCCTCACCCAGCACGGCGCCTGTCTCCTCCAGTGCGCGGGGCGCTTCGCTGCCATACACGTCCGCCAGATCCTCGTAGTCCCGCCAGCGGTGCAGCGCAAGGTCGCGGATGTAGCCGTCCATAGCGGCATCCATGAACTCCTTGCCCTCCTGCCGGCGGCGCCGCTTGCGCCCGCCCTCCCGATTGCCTTTGCGTGCCACGATGCCCGGCTCCCGTGCGTTGGCGAGTGGATTGCTTGCCTAGGGCGTCCAGCCCTGGTTGACCTCCTGCATCGCCGCCACGGCCCGGCAGTCCGGGCACATGCGCAGCAACCCTGCACGCTGGCCCGTGAACGTGTCGAGCACACCCTCGGCCGCACGTAGCCGGGCCTCTACGGTCTCCAGGGCCCGGCGATTGATGTACGGCTTCTCGCAGCGCGCGCAGCGCACCATCTCGTCCTGTGCCACGGTGACGTACTCCAGCGCCTCGCGTTCGGGATACAACTCGCTGCGCAGGGTGATGACTTGCTCCGGGCACACGCTGGCGCACAGGCCGCAGTTGACGCAGGTGATGTGTTTGAAGCGCAGTGCCTGCACCTCCATATCGAAGGAGAAGGCGTGCGTGGGACACACGGTGGCGCAGGCCCGGCACAGCGTGCAGCCCTGGTCGTTCACCGTGGCCAGGGCAAAGGGCTGCTCCTTGTCGAGGGTGAGCCCGCCCACCTCGCGGCCCGTGGCGCCGATGAACGCCTCAATGGCATCGGCCAGCACCTCGCGATTGCCGGTGAGCCGATAGCGCCTGCCGTCCGCGGGCACCGGTGCTTCGCCCAGACCGGCGGCGAAGGCATGCAGCGCCTCCATGCCCTGCGGACGCGTCCCCTCGTCCACGGTCAACAGGCGCACCCGCTGCGCGCCGATGCCGAAGGCGTCCAGCACGCGCTGGGCCAGCTCCAGCTTGCCCAGCAGCAGGCTGCGCTCTCCATTGGGGCAATCCTCGCAGCCCAGCAGGCCCACGCCCGCAGCGCCCAGGCGGATTGCCGCCAGCATGGCTGCCTCGGAGACATTGCGCAGGCAGGGCACCTGTACGGGCAGCAACGCCGCCGAATAATGGGTCTGCCCGGCCGCCGCCCAATCGAGCAGGCCGCGTCCCTGTTGCTCGCAGTGGAAGAGGATGGCACGGGGCTGCGCGCCGTCCCCGTTGGGAGCCAGCAGCGCGGCCATCCGGGCATACAGCTCTTCCGGGCTGGGCTCCGTGAACCGCAGGGCAGATGTGGGGCAGGCGGAGGTGCAGGCCCCGCAGCCTTCGCAGGCGAGCTGATCCACCCGCACCCGCAGGGGGTCGTTGGTGTCGCGGGCGATGGCATCGTAGGGGCAGGCGGGGATGCAGCGTCCGCAGGCCTGCTTTTCCGCGGCTCCGCCCGCGCACACGGCCGCGTCGTAGCGCACGGGCTCCGACTTGCTGAAGGTGCCCACCAGGTCGCGCACCTGCGCGACCACGCGCTCCAAGTCGTCAGGCCCGGGTGCGGGAAGCCGATGCACGCCCGTGCGACCGCGCACCTCGGCGGCACGGGCGCCAACCACGATCGCCTGGTCCGCCTGCAAGTGCTGAGGCTGCGCGAAGTCCGAGCCAGCCACAGGCGCCACGGCCAGGTTCAGGGCTCCCACGTGCCCCGTGATCGCCTCGGGCCGTCCCCAGTTCACGGCACGCTGGGGCCCGCCGAATGCCGATTCGCCGCCTTCGAGGAAGACCACCAGGGATGCCTCGCCCTGCAGCCGGCGGGCCAGTTCCAAACCCGCCGGCCGGTCCGCGAACAGCGCGACGCGGGTGCCCGCTTCCAGCAGATTCTGGGTCACGGGTGGCCGGACATCCAGGCCAGCCAGGGCGCCAAGCAGCAGCCGTCGGGCCTTGGAGGCGGCCTCCGGCGGCGTGTGTACGGCCAGGGTGGCCTGGGCCAAGGCGAATGGATGAATCACCGGAGCGATGCCCACCGTCTCGCAGGCCTCGGCCAAGCGCTCGGTTGGCGTGCACTCGCAGGCGTAGAGCACCTCTTCCGCGAAGATCTTGCGCAGCCGCGCGGCAAAGCCAGGCAGGGACTCGGGTCCCGCGGCGACCTCCACGGTGGCTCCGGTGGCCTCGAATGAGGCGCTGTCCAGGCTCTCGGGCAGGCTGCAGCGGCAGAGATAAAGGCCCCATTTGCGGCGCAGCGGTGTCATGGCACGTCTGAAATCAGGGTGAGTCGCGGCGGGTTGCCCTTCTGGCAGGGCAGGCCGTGTGTGCAAATCATACCCAACAGCCTATCGCTTGTGGGGCATGGGACGGAAGGTGCCATCGCCCAGGCTCTGCCAGATCAACACCCGATTGCCGCCGGCAGACAGCAGCACCAGATCGGGCCGCCCATCGCGATCGAAGTCGCCAGTCGCCAGTGTGATGACGTCCTCGCCGATGGGCTCCGGCGCCAGGGCCTTGAAGTGACCGGTGCCGTCGCCCAGCAGCACGACGAGGTCCTTGGAGGTGCGATTGGCTACCGCCAGATCCTGATGGCCGTCCCCATTGAAATCGGCGTTGACGAGCCCATGCGGATTGATGCCGACCCGTATGGTCTGCCCCAGCTCATAGCCGCCGTCCGCCCTTGCCAGCACCACGCGCACGGAGCCCAAAGCTGCCAGCGAAACGGCGAAGTCCGTGCGGCCATCCCCGTTCCAGTCGCCATAGGCGCGGTAGTGGGGTGTGGTCCCCGTGTTCACGACCAGCGGAGGCGCGAACGTGCCATCGCCCCGACCCAGCAGCACCAGCACGGTGCCTTCCGTGAGTACGTTGACGACGAGGTCGGGGAGGCCGTCCCCGTTGAGATCCACCCGGCCCAGAATGTGCGGTGCCGTGCCCAGTGGATACGTGGCGCGCTGCGAGAATCGGCCGCCACCGTTGTTGCGCAGGATCACGATACGACGTTCCACCGGCTGCAGCAGCGCCAAGTCGGGCCGCCCGTCGCGGTCGAAGTCAGCCGCGACGGCGCTGCCGATGCTGCGGTAGCCCGTCACCTTGACCATAAGGGCAAAGGCACCCGCTCCATCGCCCCGGTAGATCGTCAGGCCCTTGTCGCCCGTGTCCGCGGTCACCAGGTCCAGGTGACCGTCCCCATCGAAGTCCGCCGCATCCACCCAGGACGGGCCGCGTCCGGTGGGATAGGTGCGATTGGAGCTGAAGCCTCCGTGTCCATCGCCCAGCAGCACCGAGAGCTTGGCGTCCCCCGCGTTGCATATTGCGAGATCGCTGAACCCATCGCCGTTGAAGTCAGCGACGATGACGTGGTGGGGGAATTCGCTGGTCTCCCACGCCCCATCCCCCCGCACCTCGCCCGGTGAGGCCATGGCGGCGAGAAGGCCCACGGCAGCGAGCACCGTGGCCGTCCAGCCGGCTCGGATCGAAGGGCCCATGCAGTCAGTAGCGATGCGGGAACCGTGGCGGGGCTGCGACCTGCGCAGCCCCTACGGCAGGAGGTGGGCGCGCCGGCAGCGCGCCCATCGATGGTGTGGACGATGCCTAGTCGTCCGATCCTGCGGGCTGTGCGCGGCGCAGCTCAGGCGCCTCGGAGTGGAGTTGCTGGGCCGCCGTCTTGCTGATGCGGCCGTTAACCATGCCCATGAATGCGCCCTTGGTGCCGATGGTCGTCAGATACAGGTGCACCAGAAACATCAGGATGATCGGGATGGCCGCGAAGAAGTGGATCATCACGTCCGTCCGGCGCTGGAGCACGGTGCCCACACCGAAGAATTCCATCAGCCCGCTGTAGGCCAGCAGGATGCCTGCAAGCACGACGATCCAGTACCACACCTTCTGGCCGGCATTGAACTTGTCGGATTTCAGCGCGCCCTTGTAGCCCAGGTAGCCGCCCATCTTGGAGAACCAAGCCAAGTCGTAGCTGCGCGGGATGGCGTGGCGCACCCACATCAGAAACAGGATCACCAGAAATACGGTGAACACAAAGCCTGAATACTCGTGCGTATGGCGCAGCAACAGGCCGGGCGTGCCACCGCCCAGGTAGCGTCCGAACGTCACTGCGAGACCGCTGATGGCCAGGATGACGAACGTGACGAGCATCACCAAGTGGACGATGCGCTCGAACAGGTTCCACCAGGGGATCAGGTCGCGCTCGTCACGAGCGCTCATGTCCTTGGGCCCGATAGCGAAGAAGTGGCCCAGGGCCAACACGATGAACACCAGCATCGCGATGGCGAAGCCTGGAATCAGCCACGATTCCCGGAGACTGATGAACAGGTCCACCTGACGCGGGAATTCCGACACGTTGAGCGACGTGCGCAGCAACGTGGGATCGCGCAGCCCCTGCGCGAGGGCGAAGCCGACGTTCGAGACGAGCACGAACAGACCCAGCAGCACCGCCGACCGCCGCAGGAACGCATTGGTTGCGCGCTGCGAATGCGGTTTCAGCCGAATTGACATGATCCACCCCTCCTAACGGTAGCGTTGCGATAACCACTCGCCCGTTTCGCTGCAGCGGGTGCGCCCGAGTGCAGACTCAGTCTCAGACCAGCCCGACTCCAGCGTGTGTGCCCGGTTGCAGCCACACACGCGAATCGGTGCCCGAGCTTCGAGTCCACGCCTCAGGCCTCAGTGGAGATTTGCGGCAGCGCAGGCTGCCCGGAAAATCGGAGCGGCACCCCGCCGTGGCCCAGGCCGCGGCGGGGCACTCCGGAAACGAAAGGCTAGCCAGGATACGCGGTGCTCCAGCCCCAGGGCGTCTCGCCCGAGCCGCGCTTGGAGATGCGATCCTGGGCAACTTTGGTCAGGTCAGGCGAATCGCCCCAAACCAGTGCTTTGGTGGCGCAGACTGACGCGCACATGGGGCCCTTGCCTTCCGCCACGCGATTGGAGCCGTAGAGCTGATACTCGTGCGCCGAGTTCGGCACTCCGGGCCCACCAGAGCAGTAGGTGCACTTGTCCATCACGCCGCGCGATCCGTAGAGCGCCGACGTGGGGAACTGCGGTGCGCCAAACGGACAGGCGTACAGGCAGTAGCCGCAGCCAATGCAGGTCTCCTTGTTGACCTGCACGATGCCATCGTCGCGGCTGAACAGCGCATCCACCGGGCATACCGCCACGCAGGGCGCGTTGCTGCAGTGCATGCAGGGGATGGGGACGTTGGTTTCGCCCGCTTCCCCTTCGTTCACCGTGACGACGCGGATGCGGGCGATGCCCATCGGCACGCCGTTGACGTTCTTGCAGGCGACCTCGCAACCGCCGCATTCGATACAGCGCTTGGTGTCGATGTAGAACTTCATCCTAGCCATGGTCGCAATCCCCTTTCACTAAGCCTTGCTGATCCGGCACAGGCCACCCTTGGTTTCCTGCATCTGGGTGATCCGGTCGTAGCCGTAATTGGTGACGGTATTGGCCGATTCGCCGATCCCGTAGGGCACGCTGCCATCGGGGAACTTGCCCGCAAGCGTCTTGCCGTCGTAGGCCCCGCCCCAGTGGAAGGGCAGGAACACCATGCCCGGAGGCACGCGCTTCGTGACTTTGGCCTTGACCTTCATCCGGCTTGGTTTGGGATCCGTGTCCTGCGGGCTCTCAATCCACATCCAGTCGCCGTGCTTGATGCTGTTCTGCGCGGCGAAGGTGGGATTGATTTCCGCATACATTTCCGGCTGCAGCTCCACCAGCCACCAGCAGGCCCGCTCGGCGGCACCGCCGCCCTCGAATTCCACCTGGCGTCCGGTGTTGAGCACGACCGGGAAATCCTTGGCCCATTCGGGCTTCTGGAGGCTCTTGAAGAGCGTGGGCACCCGGAACTGCTCCTTCACATCATCGTAAGTCGGCCACTTGGCGATGAGGTCCGGCCGCGGCGTGTGGATCGGCTCGCGGTGCTTGGGCACCGGGTCGTCCTTCAGGGTCCACACACTGATGCGGGCCCGGCCGTTGCCGTAAGGCGCGAGGCCCTTGGCGATGGCATCCTCGAACACCTTGCCCGTGAGATCCGTCTTCCATTTGTCCAACTCGGCGTAGCCCCCCTTGACGGAACTGCCCACGGGCGCCGAGCCCTTGCCGGCCAGCAGCGATTCGCCATCGGGCGCCTTCGTGCCCCAGCGGGCACGGAAGCCCATGCCGCCCTTGGCCACGGGCAGGTCCACATCGTAGAGGATCTGCGTGCCGGGGTGCTTGTCGGTCCAGCACGGCCAGGGCAGGCCCCACTGCTCGCCCCTGACGGGGCCGCTCGTGGCCATCTTGGTGTTGCGGTCGAACACATGGGCGTATTCCATCTGGCGCTTCATGCGCGCCACGGACTGGCCCACCATGCCGATGGTGCGCATGCCCAGCGCCCATTCACCCGCGACGTCCTCGACCATCTTTTCGTAGTCCTGGCTCCACGGGCCCTTCTGGTTCTTGGCGAACTCCTTGCCGAAGCCCAGGCGGTTGGCGAAGTCCACCATGATTTCCAGGTCCGTGCGCGCCTCGAACACCGGTTTGACGATGCGGTTCCGCCACTGCACGTCGCGATTGGAGTTCGTCACCGAGCCGCTTTGCTCGTACACGGTGGCGGCCGGCAACAGGTAAACGTTGTCCTGCCGGTCGGGCAGCACCGCCGTGTTGGTCACGAAGGGGTCGATGTCCACCAGCAGTTCCACCTTTTCCAGGGCCGCCTTGACACGGTCCATCTGCGATTCGCAGTTGGAAGAGTGCCCCCAGTAGAGGGCTGCATGGACATTGGTGTCCTGACCCAGCTCTTTGGCATCCATCAGCACGCCCTCGTACCAGCGCGCGACGGTGAAGCCGGGCTTGCCCATCATCTTCTCGTCCTTGAAGCGGGACTTGATGTAGTCCGGATCCACGCCCCACACATTGGACCAGTGCTTCCACGGGCCGGCGCCCAAGCCGTAGTAGCCGGGCAGGGTGTTCGAGAGCACGCCAAGATCGGTCGCGCCCTGCACGTTGTCGTGGCCGCGGAACACGTTGGTGCCGCCGCCGGATTTGCCCATGTTGCCCAGCACGAGCTGCAGCACGCAGTACGAGCGCGTCACCGAGGTGCCGTTGGAGTGCTGTGTGCCGCCCATGGCCCAGATCACCGTGCCCGGGCGGTTATCCGCCATCAGCTTGGCCATCTTCTCGATGGTCTCCTTGGGCACGCCCGTCACGTCCGCCACGGTATCGATGTCGTAGCGCTCCAACTCCTTCTTCAGATCCTCGATGCCGTAGGTACGGTCCCGGATCATCTCTTTGTCTTCCCAGCCGTTCTTCAGGATGACATTGACCATCCCCATGATCAGGGCCACGTCGGTGCCCTGACGCTGCTGGACGTAGAGGTCTGCGAAGGCGGCGGTCTTTGTGAAGCGGGGATCCACCACGATCACGGGCGCCTTGTTGATCTCCTTGGCGTACAGCACGTGCTGCATGGCGATCGGGTGCGACTCACAGACGTTTTCCCCGATGACGAACACCGCCTTGCTGTTGCGGATGTCGTTCATCGAGTTCGTCATCGCGCCATAGCCCCACGTGTTGGCCAGTCCGGCCACCGTGGTGGAGTGGCAGATGCGCGCCTGGTGGTCGATGTTGTTGGAGCCCCAGAAGCCGGCGAACTTGCGCAGCGCATAGGCGGCCTCGTTGCTGTGGTGCGCCGAGCCCAGGACCATGAGGGCATCCGGACCGTATTTCTGGCGGATCGCCTTGAGCTTGTCGGTAATCTCGCCCATGGCCTGGTCCCACGAGAGGCGCTTCCACTTGCCGCCTTCCAGCTTCATCGGGTAGCGCATGCGCCGATGATTGTTCACGTGCTCGCGGCCCGCCGAGCCCTTGGAGCACAGGCTGCCCGCATTGATGGGGTGTTCATACCAGGGTTCGATGCTGCTCCACACATCGTTCTGCACCACGCCCTGGAGGCCGCAGCCTGTCGCGCAGTTGCCGCAGATGGTCTTCACAAGCGTCTTGGGCGCATTGGGGGCAGGCATCTCTGCCGCTTCGGCCTCGCGCACCAAGCTGGGCCCCAGTGCCGCCAAACCCAGACCCACCCCGGCCGCAGCCAGAAACTTGCGGCGGGCCAGGTTGGGATTCAGGTCGCGCAGCCAGGAGGCTCCGGTCTTGGAGCTCTGTTTGTCGTCCACTCGCCTGAGCTTCATTGTGTTCCCTCCCTATCGGTCAGGTGACCTTCAAGTAGTCGTTGCCTGTGCTTGCCAGCGGAGCCAGATCTGCCGTCGGAATGCGCGCCTCGTCACGAGAGGCTGCGGCGGATCACGATCGGTCGTCGGCTCGAACGCCGGTTCACTAGTCCATCGTCTTGAGGTAGCGATCCATTTCCTCGGTGCGGCGATACAGGATCGGGCCGCGCTCGGGCTTGCGAACCGACTTGCCGCTGCCGGCACGGACCTTCCGCGCGCCCAGGGCCACGGCGGCCACGCTCAGCCCGGATGCCAATCCCGTGAAGAAGCCACGGCGGCCCACGCCCGCCTTCGGTGCATCGGTGTGTGTCATCTCGACCTCATCGTCCCGTGTTCATGTGGTGCCCAGTGGGTCCGTCGCCTTGTATTGGCGGGTGCTCCCATCCGGCGCGCGTGCGGAAGGATATGTCTCAGCTGATGGACACCAGGGAGATGCAGGTGCAAGGGTGATCCTCGTGCGCCTCGTGCACCTCCAGTTCCACCAGGTAGCCCTCTTCGAGATCCTCCAAGGTGCCGCCCATCGTGCCCATGGCCTCGGGCTCGCTTACCTCGATGGAGGCACTGGCGGGCACCTTGGCGGTCACCTCGCGTCCGTCGTCCGTCAGCACAACCACGGTGCGTTCAACCAAGTCCAGCTTGTGAATCTTGCCTGCGAGCATGGCACGCTCCCCGGAATATCGGTGTGGTGGGCTCCCGCGCGCAATCTTGCGGATGGAACCGGCTCTCACGGCGAACCGCTTCCGGCGCGATGTAATATGCGGAAATTCCCCTGCCCGTCACCTAATCCGACCGTGGCCCAAAGTCAACAGATTTCTTAAGTTTCTGCCCATTGCCGAGCATCGTGAAGCCCAACGATATGGGGCTTCATGGCGCCCACGAAGCGCCAGGCGTTGGGGCGGGCCGACCCCGCGCGAGCATATCGAAATATCTGAAATAATGGGCGATAATAAATTCTCAATAGAATCCGCCCGAAAATCTTTCAATATCGATGTACTGGAATTCCTAAGGGAATCTGGTGCTCAGTAATGGGCGTGGCAATGAGGCGACGGACGTACCGAAGGGCATGGGAAAGGGGCGTATAGAATCAACGTGAAATGTAAAAAAACACGTTAAACGGAAAAATTTGCGCAACAATGCAAAATATTAGGCCAGTCAGCGACTCATGGACAACCTCGCAGGCACGGCGAGTGGCAGCGCGGCTGGTGTGATGCGACATGAAGGGCGCATCGCCTCAGGCGCACACCCATACGCGTAGTGGGGAGGTCTAGCGCTCGGGCGGACGGTCGCCATACATGCGGCCCAGCAGGGTGGCGAGGCGCTGGTTGCCACCGGCGGGTGGCCGCCAAGCCACCTGCACGACGGGCACTTCCTGGGCGCGCAGGCTGTCGGCGAAAAGCTCGAGACCAAGGTTCACGACGCGGAGTGGAGTGGTGGGCAGTTGCACTGCCTTGGGCTTGGTGGGCATCAGGTCTCCCCAAGCAAGGCTGCCGCGGCAGTTGGATGGACGATCGCGGCGGCGAAGCGCGCCGCCTGCGCATTGGTGGGCAGCACCTCCACGCCGGCATCTCGCAGCAGCGCCGTCTGCGTGGCCAGGCCCTGGGGGTCCGCCTCTGTACCCAGCACGCTTGCGACCACAGGCGCGAGGCCTGCCTGGCCGGCCCGCGCACGGGCCGCGCGCACCGCAGCGGCCACGGGTGCCGCCGGCTCGTCGTGTGCCCCCACGCCCAGCACCACATCCAGCAGCACCGCGGCGGTGGCAGGATCGGCCAGCGCCCGTGCCAGGGCCTGGGTGCGCACCAGCGGATCGATCATGGGGTGGGCGCGACCCACCGTGTACGTGTCATCCCCCAGGTCCAGCACGCGATGCCCTCCCGCGTCCGGCGGCGGATTGAAGGCCACCGGCCCCAGGTGCGGCTGCAGCAGCAGGCGTGCCTCGTGTGCCAGGGTGCCGCCCGTGAACAGCCCCACCACCGCGCTGCCGGTGGATGGCACCCGGCTCCGCACGGCCGCGAGGCACTCGCGCACCGCGGCGGCATCGGTGAAGGGTCGGGGCGTCCAGGCCTCGCCGTGCAGAGCGGCAAAGGTGGCCGCGGCGGCATCCTCCAGGGTTGCCACCCAGGTGCCGGATTCGGCCGCGGCGTCTGGCACGGTGCCCAGGCAGCAGACCACGACCGGCTTGCGAAGTTCGGCCAACGTCGCCTGCAGGCGAGGCAGCACGCCGGGGTGCGGCGGCTTGGAGATCAACACGATCACTTCCGTGGCGGCATCCTGGGCCAGCGCTTGCAGCGCGGCCAGCGTCATCAGGCCACCCACTTCCGCGGACAAGTCGCGGCCGCCCACCCCGATGGCGTGGGAGAGTCCTTCCCCCAGTGTGGCAAGGTGACACGCCACGGCCTGCAGGCCGGTGCCGGAGGCCGCCACGCAGCCCACCCGGCCCCGCGGCACCCGGTTGTAGAAACCCAGCCCCACGCCGCCCAGGTAGGCCGTGCCGCAGTCCGGCCCCATCATCAGCAGGCCGCGCTCCAGCGCCTCCTGCTTCAGGGCCAGTTCATCGGCCAGCGGAACGTTGTCGCTGAACAGGAACACGTGCAGCCCACGCTGCAGGGCACGCATGGCCTCGAAGCGCGCATAGGCACCCGGTACGGAGATGGTCGCCAGGTTGGCGTCCGGCAGCAGGGCCAGCGCGGCATCCAGGCTGCGCGGTTGCACCGCCTCTGCTTCCGCCGCGGCCTCGCGCCGTTGGGAGAGGAACGCGCGCCCGGCTTCCAGGGCCGTCTCGCTGCTGGCCGCATTGTCCGCGGAGAGCACGAGCATCAAGTCCTCCGGCCCCGCGGTAGCCGCTTCCTCCGTGGCCAGGCCGGATTGCGTCAGCAGATCGTGGTTCGCCGGCGTGCCCATCAGCGCGGCCACGTCGTGCACGCCCGGCCGCTCGCGCAGCGTAGCCGCGAGCCGCATCAGCACTACGGAGTCCTGATAGAAGGAACGCCAGACGAAAGTGGTCAGCATGGCAAGGTGGGATGCAGTTCAGCCGTGAGGCGCGGGACACCGGCGAGCGCGACCCACAAGGCTGCCGCGCCGGTCAGGGCGTCCCACCCGGAGGTGTGCCCGATCGCGTCCAGCTGCTGCACCGCAGCGTGCAGGGCGATTCGATCCCCCGCAGCCAGGGCAGCCAGCGCATCGTGCAGAGCGTCCGCGCCCCAGCCTTGGGCAGCACAGGCCAGATGTGCGCCGCTGATGCGGCCCGTGCGGGCGGCAGCGTGGGGTAGCAGGTGCCCGGCAAGCTGCGCGGCTTTGCCGCTCTGCCCCAGCGCGTGCAGGGCCACCAGCGCACCGCCCAGCAGATCGTCGCCGGCCGGCGTCAGGCCGGGGCCCAGGCCCAGCAGGTCAAGAAGTTCTGATGGCGGTACAAAGGAGCCCAACGAAGCGGGTTGACTGCAATCGCTCAGCCACGCCATCAGTGTTCGTGTATGCTTCAACGCGGTGCGCAGCAGCATTCCGTCGACTCCGGGCCGCTGCTCGGATGCGGCGCTTCCGGCCAGCAACGCCGGCAACAGCCGCCCCAGCCCCCGCGGTGCGGGCGATCCTGCGCAAACCTCCGCCAGCAGCGCCCGGCCCGAGGCCAGACCCAGCGCATCCGGCTCCGCGACCGGAGCGGGACTCCACGTGCAGGTCGCCTGCAGGTCGAAGTGCCACCGCTCATCGACGTGCAGGGTGTGCCCCTGCACGCGCACGGGGTCGCCCGCCGTCAGCCCGGCGGTGGCCCAATCGGACGGGAGGCCCGCTACTTCCGGCAGTTCGTACAGGACGTTGAGTGGTCCCGCGCCCAGCGAGGCGGGACCCAAACAGGCCAGTGCTCCGTCTTGCATCTCCACGTAGAAGCTGCGGCGGAAGACGGCCAGCACGCGACCCACTGCGCCTTGCGGCAGCGCCAGGCGGGCCGCGGGCCCCAGCACGCGCACCGGCATGATTGCGGCTGGGGCCATTGGGCGTGACGCAGGTGCAGCGACGGTATACCCGGTTCCTGGTGCGACTTCGCTCATGCCAGCCCCAGGCGTTCGCCCAGCGCGAGCAGGGCCTGTTCGAAGCAGGCCAGCGGGGCGCGCACGATGCCGGCGCCCACTTGCCCCACGCCCGCCTGGCGGTGGGCGATGCCCGTGTTGATCACCGGCGCCAAGCCGGTCTCCACCACCTTGCGCACATCGATGCCGGTCGGCACGCCCGCGAAGTCCAGCGCGGGAATGGCCCACTCGCCGTTTTCCGCAGCCGTGATCTGGCGCATGCTGCGCGTGTAGTTGAGCGCCTCCGCGGCCGAGCCGGCCCCCACGAAGCCCGCCACAGCGGGCGCGGCCGCCATGGCAAATCCGCCCAGCCCCACCGTCTCCACGATGGCCGAATCGCCGATGTCCGGGTTCGCGTCGGCGGCGCTGAAGCCGGGGAAATACAGGCCCTGGGGCATCTCCACGGGCGCCGTGAACCAGGCATCGCCCGTGCCGCCCATGCGGATACCGAAGTCCGTGCCGTTGCGGCTCATGGCCGTCACCAGTGAGCAGCCCTCGATATCCCGCAGGGGATCCGTGAGGGCCTTGCCCATGGCCATCGCCATATTGAGGAAGAACTGGTCGTTGCCTGCGATGAAGCCCAGGATCTCCGCCAGGGCCTCGCGATCGGTGCAGGTGGCGGCCAGCGCTGGCGCAAGGGCGCGCAGCAGCAGGCTGGAGCAGGCCACGTTGCGCTGGTGCATCTCGTCGCCCATGGTGAGCCCGCGGGCCACGATGCCCTTCAGGTCCACCCCGCCCACGTGGTGCAGGGCCGCGGAAAGTGCGGGTGCCAGCACGTCGCTGATCCAGTGCAGGCGGCGCACGACCTCGGCATCGTTGCCACCGAAGCGCATCACCTTGCCCAGACCCTCATTGATCGTGCAGTAGGCACGGTTGCCGAAGGCGCGGTTCTCTACCACCATCACGGCTTGGCCACGCGTGGTGAGGCCCGTCATGGGGCCCACGGCATCGAAGTGATGGTTGGGATGGAAGGCGATGCCCCCGGAAGCGGCCAACTGCTCCGCCGCGGCCAGGTCCGGCGCCCAACCCTCGAACACGGCGATGCCCGCCACGGCACCGCGCAGGGGCCCGCACATGCGCTCCCATCCGATGGGTGGGCCCGCATGGAGCACGGTGCGTTCGCCCAGGGCCGGGATCGCCTCCGCGGCCGGCAGCACATCCACCAGCACCGCCTGTCCCTGCAGCAGTCGCTGCACGGCTTCCTGGTTGGCCTCTTCGATGGATTGCACGTGCCTCCCGCTGGCTGGATGCCCTGCGTCCAGCGCGCCCTGTAATCGCTCCGCAGCGGCCCGGGCGCGCGCCCCGCCCGCACGAGTAGCATATGCGGACGCCAGGGGCCAGGGGGCGACGGGTCTCAGGCGTCGATATCCCGAAAGTCCGAATCGTCCAGTTGGCCCGGCACTTCAGGCCGGTCCTCGCGGTCGTCCTCGATGCGCTCGCGCAGGCTCGCAGTCTTCGCGCCGGCCGCTTCACGTCGGCCGGGCGGCTTGGTGCTGGCGGTCGGCGCCGGCCGGCGCTGCTCCGGCGCGTGCGCAATCTGACCGGCTTTCCGAACCGCCTCGATCCGATCCCCGCCCCGGCGGCGGGCGGTCGTCCCGCCGGCTCCGGAGGCCCGACCGTTCGTGCGGATGCCGACCATGCGGGCCAAGTCGTCCATCATGGCCTTGAGCTGATCGGCCTGGGAGGACAACTCCTGGCTGGCAGCCGCGGTTTCCTCCGCGCTGGCGGCGTTGCTCTGGGTGGCGCGGTCCATGTGCGCCACGGTCGCATTCACCTGATCGATGCCCTGTGCCTGCTCACTGCTGGCGGAGGCCACCTCTCGGGCCAGCCCGTGCAGCTTCTCGATGGTGCGGTGGATGTCGCTCAGCACCTGTTCCACTTCGGACGTTACCTGCACGCCCTGGTCGGCCTTCTGCTGGGCCGATTCGATCAGGGCACTGGTGTCGCGCGCGGCCGCCGCGCTGCGCTGGGCCAGGTTGCGCACCTCCTCCGCCACCACGGCAAAGCCCTTGCCCGCATCCCCCGCGCGGGCCGCCTCGACGGCGGCATTCAGCGCCAGCAGGTTGGTCTGGAAGGCAATCTCGTCGATGGTCTTGATGATCCGCGCGGTCTGGTCCGAGGCGCTCTTGATCTCCTTGATGGCCTCGCCCATGCGCTGCATGGTGCCGGTGCCAAGCTCGGCATAGCTCCGCGCGTCCGTGGAGAGAGAGTCGGCCTCGCGTGAGTTTTCGGCATTGCGGCGCGTGATGGACGACATCTCCTCCAGCGAGGAGGAGGTCTGCTCCAGGCTGGCAGCCTGGTCCGACGCGCTCTCCGAGAGGGTCTGGCTGGAGGTGGAGATCTGGCCGGCCGCCGAGTTGACCTGATCCGAGACGGATGTGATGCCCTCGATCACCTTGCGGATGGGTTGGATCACCGAGTTGGCCACCGTGCGGCTAAGCAACGGGGTGAGCAGCGCAAGCCCGATGACCAGCACCAATCCGAGTACGCCCATCAGGCGGTCCAGCCGATTCATTGCACCGAATGCCTCGTTCTCGCTGATCTCGCTGATCAGCGCCCACTTGAGGCCGCCCACCTGGACGGGGGCATAGGCGCTCAAGACGTAGCTTCCGTTGTACGTGTGAATCTCGCCGAGGCCGGTCTGGCCGGCCAGGGCGGCTCGCGAGGAGGGGGTATCCACGCGCCCTTCGTCCGGGTGCTCGAAGGAGGCTGCGACGCTGTGGTGCAGGCGGTCGACCGACGAGTCCGAGCGCATCAGCTTGTCGGGGCCTACCAGGTAGGTCTCGCCCGATTGGCCCATGCCGGCTCGACTGGTCATGATCGCGTCGATCTTCTCCAGGGGCATGCGGAAGATCAGCACGCCGATGTTGAGGCCATTGTCGAGCACAGGGGAGGCGATGAATGCCGCCGGGGCGCCATGAGACGGCCCATAGACCTTGAAGTCGGCCAGTCCGATCGCACCGGCCTTGTCGGATTTGCGCACGCGCCGGTAGGCGTCGGCGATGTCCTCCTTGGCGTATGGCCCTGTCATCAGGTTCGTACCCAGTTCCGTTCCTTTGGCCTCGGAGTAGACGACGTTGCCGCTGGGGTTGACCAGCAGGATGTCGTCGTAGCCGAACTTGTCCACGTAGTCGCGGAAAATAGGATGGTAGACGCGGTGCGTCTTGGTGTAGCCGCTCGAATCGGCGGCGGCATCGAGCCGGTCCTTCTTGCCAACCGGATTGGAGTTATCCTCGATGTACAGCTTCTGAACCTTGCTGCGGGAAAGGTCGTAGTCCCCATCCCCCAGTGCGAGAAAGGCCCCGTCGAACGCCGCCATGGCCTCGACCGTCGTGCGGTCCTGGGAGAGCGTGGTCACTTGGTTGCGGATCAACTGCAGGAAGTCGGCGATCTGCGCCCGCTTGATGTCCCGCACGGACACCAACTGGTTGATAGCCCCGGCACGCAGCGACTCGTTGGCCACATAGCGGCTGGTGAGCCCAACGGCGGCAGCAGGCACCACTCCGATCACCATGGACATGATCAGCAGCTTGGTTCCCAGTTTCATGACTCGCTCCCTTCCGTTGGCTGCGGATCGTGTCTCGCGCTGGATCGGAGGCCCGCCGGTGTGTGTGCCGTGCGGTTGCTGCAGCCGTGGAGGCTTGGCGGACGGGGATTTTCTTCGGCATCACGGCACTTCCCGTCCTGATGCGCCGGTGCCATCGTTCAATCAGCCGCACACGTCACTGCCGGTGGACACTGCCGGTGGACGTGCGCCTATCCCGCCCCGCCCGCACGAGTAGCACAGGAACGGCCCTCGTGCCAGCGGAGGCTGCCCCCTCCAATGCCGGTTTACCCGCGCGGCTCGACGCGATAGCACAGGAAGAGCGAGGACCCGGCCGCGCAGGAGGCGCCCCGCGGCGCTGTCCTCGACCCCCAATGCCCACCATGGAGGCCTTATGCGTGAGTTGCGTTCAGAATTCCTGTTTCATATGGCGTTGCAGGTGGATCCCCAGCCGCAGCCGATCGGGGCGGTGCCGCTGGGCACGCGGCGCATCACGGTCATCACGGCGGGCACCGTCGAGGGGCCCCGCCTGCGCGGGAGCGTGGTGCCGGGGGCCAATGCGGCCTGGGTGATCGTGCGGGAGGATGGGGCCCTGCAACTCCAGGCGCGCGTGACGCTGCGCACGGACGACGGGGCGTGGATCTACATGCACTACCCTGGGCTGGGCTACGGCACGCCCGAGGTAATGGCGCGCATCAACGCCGGCCAGCCCGTCGGCCCCGACGACTACTACTTCCGCATCACACCGCAGTTCGAGACGAGCGCCCCGGCCTATGCTTGGCTGAACCGGCTCATGGCTGTAGGCGTGGGCGAGCGCACTGCGACGGGCCCCACCTACGACGTGCATCGCATCCTCTAGGCGCCGGGCGCCACACCCCGTACGCCGCACCAGCGCGCCGGATTGCCTGAGCCCGACGCTTTGCCGGTGGCTTTCTGCCGCAGGCGGCATTAGGCTCTTGCGGTTCGCCCGGCGCGCCCGCGCAGGCTCACCCCTCACGGAGTCCCCATGCAGTCCGGCTCCAACCAGTCCAAGCGTGCGAAGGACGCCACCCGTCACCGGGAGTGGGGGCTGCCCTGGCTCTCACGGGGCCGGCCGGGTTTGCCCAACCGCTGGGACGTGCTGGTGCTGTGTCTGGTGCTGGCCGGGCTGGCGCTGCTGGCGTGGGCCAGCCGCGAGATGGCGCAGCCGTATGCGCAGGCCGCGCCACCGTCGGTTTTGCTCGACCCCTGGAACCTGCCGGGCTATGCGGCGCGCACCGTGCTGCGGATGGGCGTGGCTCTGGTGGCGTCGATGCTGTTCAGCCTGACCTACGCCGCGTTGGCGGCCAATTACCGGCAGGCGGAGAAGTTTCTGATTCCGCTGTTGGACGTGCTCCAATCGGTGCCCATCCTGGGCTACCTTTCCATTTCCGTCACCGCCTTCATGGCGCTGTTCCCGCACAGCCTGCTCGGCGCGGAACTGGCGGCGATCTTCGCGATCTTCACCTCCCAGGCTTGGAACATCACCTTCAGCCTGTACCAGTCGTTCTCCACCGTCCCGCGTGATCTGGTAGAGGCGGCGCGCATGTTCCACCTTTCGCGCTGGCAGCGCTTCTGGCGGCTGGACGTGCCTTATGCCATGCCGGGTGCGGTATGGAACCTGATGATGTCCACCTCGGGCGGGTGGTTCTTCATCGTGGCGTCCGAGGCCATCTCCGTCTCCAACCGCACCATCGCCCTGCCGGGCGTCGGCTCGTACATCGCTCTGGCGATCCAACAGCGCAACCTGGTTGCGGTGGGCGAGGCCATCGTGGCCATGCTGGTGACGATCGTGCTCTACGATCAACTGCTGTTCCGGCCCCTGCTGGCGTGGGCGGAACGCTTCAAGTACGAGACCGATAGCGAGGCGGAGCGCCGCTCGGCCTGGGTGCTGACCATGCTGCGCCGCTCGCGCCTGGCACGGGCAGCGGCTGTGGCTGGCTCGCGACTGGCCGACTGGTCGCTCACCCGCGGCGTCTCCGGCGTGCGCTCGATCCCACCCAAGCAGCAACGCGGGCGCACCCGGCGCCTGGGGAATCGGGGTGTCGTGGTGTGGAATGGAGCCCTGGCGTTGGCCGGCTTGGCCGCCGTGGGGCTGCTGGCGCGGTTCGTGACGACGGAGGTGACGTGGCCGGAGGTCGGGCACGCCTTCCTGCTTGGGTTGGCGACGGCCCTGCGGGTCTTCGCGATGGTGCTGCTGGCCTCGCTGGTATGGGTGCCGGTGGGGGTCTACGTGGGGCTGCGGCCCAAGCTCGCGCAGCGGGTACAGCCGATCGTGCAGTTCGCCGCGGCCTTTCCCGCCAATCTGTTCTTTCCGGTGGTCGTGCTGATGATCGTCCACTGGTCGTTGAACCCGGAAATCTGGGTAAGCCCGCTGATGGTGCTGGGCACGCAGTGGTACATCGTGTTCAACGTGATCGCGGGCACGCAGGCCATCCCGCAGGACCTGCTGCTGGCCAGTCGCAACCTGGGCGTGCGAGGCTGGACGTGGTGGCGTCGGCTGGTGCTGCCGGCGATCTTCCCCTCGTTCGTGACGGGCGCCGTCACGGCCGCGGGCGGCTCGTGGAACGCCAGCATCGTGGCCGAGGCCGTGAGCTGGGGCAATACGCACCTCGCGGTCACCGGCATCGGTGCCTACATCACGCGCTGGACGGAGGCGGGCGATTTTCCCCGGGTGGCGCTGGGTATCGGGGTGCTCTCCATCCTGGTGGTCGTGCTCAACCGGATTCTCTGGCGCCCTCTCTACGCATTGTCCGAAGCGAAGCTGCGGCTCGACTGACGCGGGTGCACCATGGCAGGCAATGACACGTTGCTGGAGCTGAGAGGCGTTTCCAAGAGCTACCGCGTGGTGGACTCCAGCCCGCTGCTGGTGCTGGACCACATGGATCTGCACGTGCACGAGGGCGAGATCATTGCGCTGCTGGGCCAGTCCGGCAGCGGCAAGTCCACGGCCCTGCGCATCATGGCGGGGCTTACCTCCGCCACCGACGGGGAGGTGCGCTTTGCCGGGCGGCCCGTGCAGGGGCCCGTGCGGGGCATCGCGATGGTCTTCCAGAGTTTCGCGCTCTTCCCCTGGCTCACGGTGCTGGAGAACGTGGAGTTGGGACTGCAGGCGCAGGGAGTCAGTGCCGCGGAGCGCCGCGAGCGGGCCATTCGCGCCATCGACCTGATCGGCCTGGATGGCTTCGAATCGGCCTATCCGCGCGAGCTGTCGGGCGGCATGCGCCAGCGTGTCGGCTTTGCGCGGGCGCTGGTGGTGCAGCCGTCGGTGCTGCTGCTGGACGAGCCCTTCTCCGCGCTGGATGTGCTCACTGCCGAGACGCTGCGGGGCGACCTGGTGGAGCTGTGGGAGGAGCACGCTATGCCCATGAAGGCGATCGTGCTGGTTTCCCACAACATCCAGGAGGCCGTGGAGATGGCGGACCGCATCATCGTGATGGAGAAGGACCCGGGGCATGTCCGCGCGGACCTGCCCGTGGCCCTGCCCAAGCCCCGCGACCCCCACACGCCCGCTTTCCAGCTCTTCGTGGACGAGGTGTACACGCTACTCACGACCCCGAAGGACCGGCCCGTGGGCCGCCGTGCCGGCCTGCGCGCGGAGGCGGGCATCGGCTACCGCCTGCCCAGCGCTCCGATTCAGCAGATGGCTGGTCTGCTGGATGCCGTGGATTCGCCACCGTACAACGGACGCGCGGACCTGCCGGAGCTGGCGCGCCAGCTCCACCTGACCGGCGACGATCTGTTGCGCCTCGCCGAGGCGCTGGAGCTGCTGCAGCTTGCCCATGTCACGGCGGGCGATATCGTGCTCAGCGAGTCCGGCCGGGCCTTCCTGGAGGCGGACATGCAGGAGCGCAAGATGCTCTTCGCACGGCACCTGATGCACCACGTCCCGCTGGCGACCCACATCCGGCGTGTGCTGGACGAGCGGGCCAGCCACAGCGCCCCGGCCCAGCGCTTTCTGACAGAGCTGGAGGACTACCTCAGCGATGATGAGGCCGAGCGCGTGCTGATGACAGTGGTCGCCTGGAGCCGCTACGCGGAGCTGTTTGCCTACGACGCCAACTCGGAAGTCCTGAGCCTGGAAAACCCATAGCGCGGGGGCGGGCTCGGATGGCCTGGAACCCGTGGTGCTGCCGTGTTAGAGGGAAGGGGCGGCGGTCTGTGCCCGAGTGGCCGGGGCGCCGCGGACGTACGTGCGCCGTGCCGCTCGTCCAACCGATCCGGTCCAGCCAATGACGAACATTGAGAAGCTGCCCGAGCTGGTGAACGGGAACGCCGCACTGGTGCGGCGTGGCAAGCACTTCAGCGCCGACGTGATGATCGAGGTGGGCGACCGCCAGCACTTGGTGCGCTTCGAGCAAGGACGCATCGCTGCCGTCACGCCGATTCGCATCAACCTGCAGTCGTGGACCTTCGCCATCCGCGCTGCCGCGGACGTGTGGGAGCGCTTCTGGCTGCCCGTGCCCCCGCCGGGCTATCACGACCTGATCGCGCTGCTGCGCTATGGGCGGCTGCGCTTCGAGGGCAACCTGCAGCCGCTGATGGCCAATCTCATCTACCTGAAGCTGGTGTTGGAAACGCCCCGCGTGCTGGAGGCCGGCCGATGAACGTCACCATCGAGCCCATCGTGGGCCGCTACATGAATCTGGAGTTCCAGGGCCGCCCGCACCGCATCTACTTCGAGGAAGCCGGGCAGGGCATCCCCCTGCTGTGCCTGCACACCGCTGGCTCCGACGGACGGCAGTACCGGGCGCTCCTGAACGATGCGGAGGTGACCCGCGACTTCCGCGTGGTGGTGTTCGACATGCCCTGGCACGGCAAGTCCTCGCCTCCCGCCGGGTGGGAGAACGAGGAGTACCTGCTCACCACGGAGGGCTATACGGACCTCATCATGACGGTGGCCCGGGCGCTGAATCTGGAGCGCCCCGTGGTGATCGGTTGCTCCATCGGCGGACGCATCGTGCTGCAGTTGGCCCTGCAGCACGAGGCCGAGCTGCGCAGCGTGATCGGCCTGCAGTCCTCCGGGCGTGTGAATCCGTATTACGACATCTCGTGGCTGTACCGCCCGGACGTGCACGGCGGCGAGGTGTGTGCGGCGATGGTCTCGGGTCTGATGGCCCCGCGCAGTCCGGCTCCTCATCGCTGGGAAACTCTGTGGCACTACATGCAGGGCGGCCCGGGCGTGTTCAAGGGCGATCTCCACTTCTATACCGTGGAGGGGGACATCCTGGATCGCGTCGGTGCCATCGATGCGGTCCAATGCCCGGTGTACATGCTCACCGGCGAGTACGACTACTCCTGCTCGCCGGACGACAGCACGGCCACCGCGGCTCAGATCGAAGGAGCCCAGCTCACCATCATGAAAGACCTCGGGCACTTCCCCATGAGCGAGCACCCGGAGCAGTTCCGCACCTACCTGCTGCCGGTGCTGGGGGACATCCTGCGCCGCGAGGGGAAGTAAGCCCCAGGTGGCCCCGGCAGAAAGTTTGGCGTGCTTGACTGCGCCGGGGCACTGGGCATAGTTGAGGCAAGGGCCGCCAGCGCAGACGGTCCATCCGGCACCCGATCACCTCCAGGGGGGAGGGTTCGATGTCGTCCGATCCGAAGGCCATACCGGCCACGCTCCGCATTCATCCCGTCGGCGTCGATCAGTTGGTCGCGGCGCATCGCAAGGGCGAGTGGGATCCTCGCACCCAGGAGCTGCTGGGCGAAGAGTTCGCGGCACTTCGGCCCTGGCTGCAGAGCCCACGGCGGGTACCACACCACACTGCGCCCAGCCTGGAGCAGCCGCGCGAGGCACCGGGTACCCTGATGGGACTGGCCGTCTCAGGCGGTGGCATCCGTTCGGCCACCTTCGCGCTGGGTGCCCTGCAGCGGCTGGCCGGGCACGACCTGCTCCAGCGCTTCGACTACCTCTCCACCGTGTCTGGCGGGGGCTACATAGGCTCCGCGCTCACCTGGTGGCTCAATCATGCGCAGCCGGCCGACGCGCCGGCCTTCGGCACGGAGCCCGAGGACTTCCCCTTCGGCACCCACGATCCCGCCGATGCGGACGCGGGCCAGTACGGCAAGGCGCCTCCCGGCAAACGCAAGGATTCCGACGACCAGCGGCGGGTGCTGCGCTTCCTGCGTCGGCACGGCAACTACCTTACGCCCGGTGGCTGCCAGAACCTGGTCTCCGGTGCGGCGATCGCTGCCCGGGGCGTGTTCCTCAGCGTGCTGTTCTGGCTGCTGGGGTTCATGTGGGTCATGGCTGGGCTGCGGGTCGCATCGGGTCTGCGCGTGGCGAACGGGGCTGTGGAGGGCATTCACCGCACCCTGACATGGCCGGGGCAATGGGAGTGGTTCGGCCGGGTGCTGGAATTCGCGGGCAGCCTGCCGCCGTTGTTCGAACTGGGGGTGTGGGTGGCGGTGGCGGTGTTCGCGCTGTTGCTGGTGGCCTCTGTGGTCTACTCGGTGCTGAGTGCCGCGCGGCTTTCACCGGCCACCAGCTACTTTTGGCGGCGCGCCCAGGAATGCTGGCTCAAGCCGGCCTATGGCGCCATCGTCGTTGGCCTGGGGCTGGGTCTCACGGCGATCGTGGGTCAGATGGTGGTGGCCCCGGGGGCCTGGGCGTCAGGCGGTGTGCTGGCCGGTCTGGTGGCCGGCTTGTGGACCTACCTGCGCAGCGGAAGCTGGCGGGGCGGGGCGGTGCCTGTGCCCGTCATCGCGACGGTGGGCGCCGCGCTGTTGTTGTTCGGCCTGCTGGTGATCGGCTACCTGCTGGCGGCACACCTGCTGGCGCTGGGTTGGCTGTGGTTTGCCATCGCTGCGGCGCTTTCACTGGGCTATGCGCTGTTGGTGAACCTGAACTATGTCTCCATCCACCGCCTGTACCGCGACCGCCTGATGGAGGCCTACCTGCCCGACTGGGCGCGTCTGGGAGACGACCGGCCGCCGCCGGCCCGTCGCGCGAACAGGGGCTGGCTCTCGCAGTGTTGGGGCAGCGCACCGCGGGGACCCTATCATCTGGTCAACACCAACGTGGTGTTGGTGGGGTCACGGGACCGTACCTGGCGGCTGCGGGGCGGGGACAGCTTCGTGCTCAGTCCGTTGTACTGCGGCAGCAACGCGACGGGGTGGCGTGCCACGGCAAGCTACATGGGCAATAAGCTCAGCTTAGCGACGGCCATGGCGATCTCCGGTGCCGCGGCCAATCCCAACACGGGCGCGGGTGGTGCGGGGCTCACTCGAAACCCCATCGTGTCCGCGCTGATGACCGTGCTGGGGGTTTCCCTGGGCTTCTGGGCGCCCAATCCCCGCAAGTGGATTCCGGGCTCCGTGACGCCCAATCACCTGTGGCCGGGCGCTGCCGCGCTTTTTCCGGGCTGCTTCCAGGAGCACCGGTCCTTTCTGCAACTTAGCGACGGGGGCCACTTCGAGAACCTGGCCGTCTATGAACTGGTCCGGCGCCGCGTCCGGCTGATCCTGCTGTTGGACGGCGCGTGCGACCCGGATTTCGCCTTCGCGGACTTCCAGGTGTTGATCCGGCGCATCGAGGCGGACTTTGGCGCCCAGGTCTTCTTCGATGCGGACAACCGCCTGGAAATGATGATGCCCAAGGCCGAAGCCGGCTATCCGCCGGCGGCCAAAGTGGCCAGGCAGGGGCACCTGGTGGGTACTATCCGCTACTGCGATGGCACGCACGGCCTGCTTGTGTACCTGAAGAGCACGCCTATTGACCGCCTGAGCCTGAAGACCAAGGGCTACAAGGCGGCCCATCCCGGCTTTCCCGATCAGACCACGGCCGACCAGTTCTTCGACGAAGACCAGTTCGAGGCCTACCGCGAACTTGGTTATCGTCTCGCACAGCAAATGGTGGAGTCGATCGCATTCAAAACGCCCGCGGAGACGCTCAGCGGCTTAGCCGCACTGATGGCCTTCGTGGAGTCCGGGCGGCTACGCGAGCTGCCCTGATCCGCAGCGATCCCCTTTGCGGCAGATCCAGCGCCTGGACCAGGGCCTCGGGTCAGGTGGGTCCAATTTCCCGGTAGGACGCGGGCAGCGGGAATGAATCGCTGGCGCCTGTCCTGGCGGCTGGCCAGGTAAGGTAGGGTCGTGCCGACTCAGTGACCGCCGACGTGACGGCCCCCAAGCAGGTCCCTCAACATCAGCGACATTCCCGGCCGCGCCGCTTCTCCTGGTGCGGCTATCTGCGTCCAAGGCCTCCCTCCCGCGACGTCTTTCATTTCGAGTGGCCCGAGTGATTCACAAACGGGCACGCCGCCTTGGCAGCTGCCCAATTACTCGGCAATGGACACGTTCGCGTTGTCAACTCGCGAGCCGTATGCAATCCCAAATGCTGGGTTCTACTGTCGCAAATTGTGCTTCACAGATGGTCCGGCGGAGGACGTTTTCGAAGTTTTCTAGTGCTCTGAAACAAAAGCTTGTTCGGGCTATTCGGAATCTGCGCGAGGGGCTGGACGGATGAGAAGGGAATCAGGCACCGATACCGGACGAATTTGCGGCAGTGGGGGCGCATGACCTATCGGGTACGCCCCGTGCAGAAGGGGAGGGGGACTTGCCTCGACCGCGATGGCATCCGCTCGCTCCTGCGGAGGAGGGCAGACGGAAGCTACTGTGCGCCGATAGCCGCAATGTCGCGCCGCAGGCTTGC
>DATFMP010000077.1:0-70950 GCA_035266845.1 bacterium | reverse complement strand
TGCTTGTCCGTCAGCTCCATTGGGGCCTCCTCCATGAGGGATAGCCCCAACGTATTCAGATCACCCGCCACGGTCCAGCATTTTCGGGATAGCTTCTAGCCTCGTCGCAGGGTTTTCGAGGGAGCCGCCTGCTCTGCTTCGGGTTGCTGGCCGGTCAGTCGCGCGGCGCGGGGAGTTCGGCATGGCGATAGACGGCGGTGCCGGTGGCGATGTCGTGCAGCGCCTCGTGATCGGAGCCCACCGCGATGAAGCAGCCCGCCACGATGACCATGGCGCTGAGGTAGGTTAGCAGCAGCAGCAGCGAGCCCATGCGCGGCAGTGCCACCGAGACCACCACGGTGAGCAGCCCGAGCAACGCAGGCAGGCTCTTCAGCGCCCAGCGTGCCACGCGGCGCCGCGGCGTGGGCCAGTCGCCTGCCGCCGTGCCGATCCGCAGACCGAGCACGCGCTTGCCGGGCGTGGCCCCCCAAACGGCCTCCGTGCCCAGCCACAGCAGGGTGATCAGCAGCGTACCCGCCGCCGCCCCGGCCATCATGCCGCCGGCCCCCGGGCCCTGCCCCGCATACACGTCCAGGCCCAGGCGGGTACCGATCCAAGGGGCGAATAGCGTGGACAGCAGCGCAATGCCGGTGAGGTCGATGGCGAGTGCCCCCGCCCGGGGCGGAATTCCGATACGGCTCGGCATGTGGCTTCCTGCATGGGATGGCGTGACTGGTACCGCATGGTCGACGCGGCAGCGCGCGACGGCCCCCTGCTCCCTGCCTACCCCAATGCCGCACGGGAAGCCAGCCGCTCCCGGGGTCCCCGCCAGCGGGCCGTGGACGCCTCCCGAGGGCGCGTGGTACTCTTGCGGAAGTCGCCAAGCACGTCATCCAGCCATCGTACAACCGGAGCCCACATGCCGCGCAGCACCGGAGCAGATCGGGACGGAGCCGCCCTGCGCAGCACCGAGACCGGCCGCGCCATGCGCCCGCGGCGCGCGGTGCTGGTGGTGGTGGACAGCCTGCGCGCGGACCTGATCCGGCCGGACACCACGCCGCACTTGGCCCGGCTGGCCGAGGAAGCCTGCCGCTTCACCCGTCACCGCAGCGTGTTTCCCTCCACCACGCGCACGGCCTCGGCATCCATCGCCACGGGCTGCCTGCCGCGGCACCATGGGCTGCTGGGCAATGCGATGGCCATAGACGAGGGTGCGGGGCTGGTGTGTCTCACCACGGGCAAGGCGGACTTCCGGGAGCGTCTGCGCGCCGCAACGGGCCGCGTGCTGACCCGGCCTGCGCTGCCGCAACGCCTGGCGGGGTCGGGCGGGGCCATCGTCTTCTCCAATGCCTCGCCGGGGGCGGCGCATTTCCAGGATCCGGACGGCCACGGCTTCCTGTACAACCGGGCCGGCTCCCACGGGCCGGGTCTCAAGCCTCTGCCGGCAGGTGAGCACCTGGATACGCCCAAGGGCAGCGCCGGGGATGCTGCCACCACGGAGCGCTTTGTGGCCGAGGCTTTGCTGGAGCGCCGATCAGCGCTGTCCGTGCTATGGCTGAGCGAGCCAGACAACACGGGGCACTACAACGCGCTGGGCGGCCCGGAGCACCGAAAGGCCCTGGCCGCCGCGGATGCCTGTGTGGGTCACGTGCTGGAGGCGGTGCAGCGATTGGACCCCGACGGGCGTGAGCTGCTGCTGATGGTTACCTCGGATCATGGGCAGGAAACGACCGACCGCGTCATCGACGTAACAACACTGCTGGTGGAGGCCGGGCTGAAGGCCGCACCGGACTCGTCGGACATCGTGCCCGCGTCCCAGGGCACCTCGGCCCTGTTCTTCGTGGCGCCCGCCGCGCAGGCGCGCGTGCCCGCTCTGCTGGAATGGCTGCAGGGGCAGGACTGGGCAGCGGATGTGTACGCGGACGGTCGGCTGGGGGAGGTGGGGCTGGATACGGGCATGGCCCTGGCGGCTGCTGTGTCCATGCGCAAGTCGGATCGGACCAACGAGTACGGCGTGGCCGGCTACGGCGACATCATGTACGAGCCGGGCGGCATCAACAACGTGGGCTGCGGCCAACACGGCGGCACGGGGCGCTACGAGCAGAGCCCATTCCTCATCGTGCGCGGGGGCGGCTTTCCCGCCGCGGCCGTGCGCGACGATCCCACCTCGTGCATCGACATCGCCCCTACCCTGCTGTGCCACCTGGGTCAGCCCCTCACTGGCATGGACGGCCGGCCATTGCAGGACGTCTGAGGCCAGGCCGCCGCCAGAGCCTCCACTCCTCGTGCCGCGCTGCTCTCGCCGTAGTCCCGCCATGCGCCCACCTGCGCATCTGATCGCACTGTTGCTGGCTGTCGGCGTGCTGGCCGCGTCCGCGGCGGCGAGCCCGGCACCGGACGCCCAGCCCGCGGGCTTTCGCCAAGCGGAGGGTACGCGCACCTGGCGCTTCCCCCGCGACCACGGCCAGCACCCCGCCTACCGCCTGGAGTGGTGGTACTACACGGGCATCGTACGCACGGCCGGGGGCCGGGTCTTCGGCTATCAGGTCACCTTCTTCCGGCAGGGTGTCCGCGAACCCGGCGCCCAGGAGCCACCGCGCCGGAGCGCCTGGGCGGTGCGTTCGCTCTACCTGGCGCAGGTGGCGCTGAGCGACATCGCAGGGCAGCGCTACCTGCACGCCAGTCGGGCGAGCCGCGACAGCCTGGGCCTTAGCGGGGCGGCGCCGGACCGCATGCAGGTGTGGGTGGAGTCGTGGCGGGCTGATCCGTTGCAAGATAGCGGCAACGGTGCGCGGCTGAGAGTGGACGCGGGGAACTTCGCCCTGAGCCTCACGCTGCGCGCCGAGCGCGATCCCGTGCTCAACGGCCAGGGCGGCCTGGACCGCAAGGGCGCCGAGCCGGGGCAGGCCTCCTGGTACTATTCGCTGCCGCGCATGGCCACGGAGGGCACCGTGCGGGTGGATGGCGACAGTTTCGCCGTGAGCGGCACTACGTGGATGGATCACGAATTCGGCACCAGCCAGCTTGGGCCGCAGCTCGCGGGGTGGGACTGGATGGGCCTGCGCCTGGACGACGGCAGCGACCTGATGCTGTATCGCCTGCGCCGCACCGATGGCGGGACCGACCCCCACTCGGGCGGCATCTACGTGGCCCCGGACGGCCGCCGCAGCCGCATCGTGCTCACCAGCGACGGCGCGGGGCGGGCCACCCTCGCGCCCGGGCGCATGTGGCACAGCGCGCGGTCGGGCGCCGACTATCCGCTGGAGTGGGAGCTTGCGCTGCCCGGGCAGGGCCTGCACCTGCACCTCAGCCCGGCCTTCGACGCACAGGAGCAGACCGCGACCGCGGGAACGCCTTTCGCCTACTGGGAGGGTGCTGTGGGGGTGCATGGCACCCGCAACGGCAGGCCCATCCGGGGCGAGGGCTACCTGGAGCTGACCGGCTACGCGGGCCGCCTGGGCGGCGCCCTGCGCTGACGCACTTAGCCCCGCAGCAGCAGCGTGATCCCGCCCAGCAGCATCACGGCTTCGATGATGAGGACGAACACGCGCTCGGGCACCCGGTCCAGCGTGCGCTTGCCCAGCACCGTGCCCACCACGCTGATGGGGATCAGGAAGAGACCGAACGCGATGACCTCCGGCGTGAGCACGGCGGTGCTGCCGAACACCGCCAGCTTGACGGCCTGCATGCCCAGGCCCACCGCCGCGGCCGTGCCCACGTACGCCCCCTTGCGTAATCCCGCCGCGAGATAAAAGGGCGCAATGAGCGGCCCCACCCCGGCGGCCACACCGGACAGCACGCCGAAGCCCGCGCCGATGGGCAGGAACCACTGCGGGCGCCGCAGCGTGAGCTGTCGCCGCGGGATGTGACGCCACACCAGCAGCACCAGCAGCAGCCCGCCCAGGCCCCGGGTGAGCAGGGCCGTCGGCGCCACCGTGAACAGGTACGCCCCCACGGCCGCCCCCGGCAGGGCTCCAAGCCAGGACCAGCCCACTACGGGCCAGGCGATGTGGCGCCACGTCACGCCCACGCGGCTCAGGCCCGCGGCCAGCAGGGTGATGGCCAGGATCGGGATGGCCTCGCGCACGCCCATGTAGAGCACCAGCACCGGCAGCAGCACGATGCTGAGGCCGATGCCGGCCACGCCGCTCACGTAGGCGGCCAGCAGTCCCGTGCCGCCCACGACCAGCAGCTCCAACGGATGCATGGGGCGTCAGCCCTCCTCGTTCAGTTCCTTCAGCAGCTGCAGAAAGGCCTCCTGCTCCAGGGCTGGCAGGGTGGTGGATTCGGCGCTGATCAGGTTACCCACGGCCGCAGCGCCCTTGGCAGCGGAGCGCACGTCGGGATACTCGGCCAGCACCATCACATCGTAGATGCCCACCAGCCCGTGAAAGGCCAGGATGCGCCCACCCTCCTTTTCCATCAGGGCGCGGAAGCGCTGGAAGCGCTCGGGTCCGCCGCCCTTCACGGGACGCTGGAAGCGGTACAGGATCAGGAACTTGGCCATGGCGGGCCTCGCGGTCTGGCAGGTTGTGCGCGTGGCGCAATCGCAGTAGGTTGGCCCGGCTGACCCCGGGTGGGGCCGGCGGCGAGCGGTCTGGCGTCACCATACCCCATTCACCCCACGGGCGGACAGGACGGGCATGAACCGAGCGGAGAAGTCATCGTTCTGGCGCACGCTGGCCACCCGTGAGCGCGTGGGCTGGATCGCCTACGACTGGGCCAACAGCGCCTTCGTGCTGTGCGTTATCACCGTGATCGGCTCGGCTTACTTCGTGGGCGTGTTCGAGGCCGCGGCCCACAACGCGGGCCACCTGGCCGTGGGGCCGGCGCCGGCCATGCGCATCGGGGGCGTGGCCGTGACGGCGGAGGCGGCTTGGTCGCTGGTGGTGGGGCTCTCCGCTGCCATCGTGGCCTTCAGCTCTCCGCTGCTGGGCGCCATCGCGGATGGCGGCGGCCACAAGATGCGCTTCCTGCGCGCCTACTGCCTCACGGGGGCAGTGGCCACGGCGTGCCTATGGGTGGGGATGCCCTGGTGGGCGGTGGGGCTGCTGGTGCTCATTGGCAACGTGGGCTTCGAGGGCGGCAACGTGTTCTACAACGCCTTCCTGCCTGAGATTGCGGGGCCGGCGGAGCAGGATGCCGTCTCCAGCGGCGGCTATGCCTTCGGTTACATCGGTGGGGTGCTGGCGCTGATCCTGGCGCTAATCTTCTTCGTGCCGCCCCGGGGGGACGTGCACAATGCCTTCCTGCTGGTCGGTGCTTGGTGGGCGGGCTTTGCCCTGGTCACCTTCGCGCTGGTGCCGGAGCGGGGCGCCACGCGCTCGCGGCCGGCGGGTGTGGGGCCCGTGCGCGGGGCTTGGCGCGAGGTGCGCACCACCCTGGGCCACGTGGCTCGCATGCCGCAGGCGGCGCTCTTCCTGGGCGCATTCCTGCTGTACAACGATGGCATTGCCACGCTGATCTCAAACGCCACGCCCTATGCCCTGCAGAACATCTACCTGGACCGCGCGCTCACGCAGCACATCACGCTCAATGAGCTGATCCCGGCGATCATCATGATCCAGATCATCGCCTTCCCCGGCTCGCTATTCTGCGGCTGGCTGGCCACACGCTATGGGGAGAAGGCGGCGCTGTACTTCTCGCTGGTCGTGTTTGCCGGGGTGGTCACCTACGGGCAGGTCGTGACGCAACTGGCCGAGTTCTACGTGATGTGTGCCCTGATCGGCGTGGTGCTGGGGGGCTCGCAGGCCATCAGCCGCTCGCTCTTCGCCTCCTTCGTGCCGGCCGGACGCAATGCGGAGTTCTTTGCCTTCTTCGCGCTAAGCTCCAAGTTCTCCGCGATGCTGGGGCCACTGGTGTATGGCGCGCTGCTGCTGCTCACCGGCGAGACGCGTCTGGCGCTCCTGAGCCTGACGGTGTTCTTCGTGGCCGGCGGTGTGCTGCTCTACTTCGTGAATATCGAGCGCGGCCGCGCTGACGCTGCCCGCATGGCCATATGACTCGCTGTCGGGTCGCCGGAACCCCACGCGCACTCACCCTGCTTCAACGCCGTTGCCCATGACCCCCGAGACCCATCGCATTCCCGTGGCTGAAGGCGAGGCCATCGTGCTGGACTGGTATCCGCCTGTCGAGGCGGGCGCACGCAGCGCCGTGTTCGTGCACGGGCTCGGCTCCAACCGGGGCGGAGACAAGGCCGTGCACTTCGCCGAGCGCTTCGGCGCGCAGGGTTGGGGCTTCCTCTCGCTGGATCTGCGCGGACACGGCGATTCCGACGGCTCCATGCGCGACCTCACCATGACGCGCATGCTGGCGGACCTGTGGGTGGCGCTGGACTGGTTGGCGGCCCGCTCGGGTGGCATGCACCCCGTGCTGATCGGTTCATCCATGGGTGGCGCCGTCGTCGCCTGGCACCATGTGGCGCACCCCCGCGAGACCGGACCGCTGGTGATGATCGCGCCCTCGCTGCAGTTCCCGGGGCGGCTCGGCTGGCAGCTCGGACCCGCAGCCATGGAGGAGTGGAAGCGCACGGGCGCGCGCCGATTCGAGAGCAGTTGGATCGACCTGGAGATCGGCTTCGGCCTGATGGACGATGCGCTGAACTACGATCCACAGAAGCTGCTGGTGGGCTACCAGGCCCCCACGCTGATCCTGCACGGCATGAAGGACGATGCGGTGGACTGGCGTACCAGCCTGGGCTTCGTGGAGGACTGCCGCTATCCGGGTCTGGACCTGCTGCTGATCAAGGAGGGGGACCACCGCCTCACCGACCAGAAGGCCTATCTCTTCGACGCCATGTGGGCTTGGCTGGAGCGGGCGGGCGGGCGCTGAGCGCCGCCTACACCCCTTCGAGTTGGCCGATCACGACGGCCAGTGCCACCAGTTCCGGCCGATCGACGGCCAGCACCTGCCGTAGCGTGGCCTCGTAGGCGCTCCAGGGGCCCTGGCGCTGGGTCAGCCACGCCTCCAGCCACTCGGCCGGCTCGCCCGCCCCGCGCTGCTCCAGCACGGCAGTCAGCTTGGCGCGGCGCTGCAGTTCCACCGTGCGCAGGAGACCGTCTCCGAAGCGTTTCTGCATGCGGTCGCCATAGTGGGCGGTCACCAGCGCCGCCTCCAACTGCCGGAAGCGCAGGCGCTCATCAACGCAGGCCACCAGGGCAAAGGCTTGCGGCACGGGGATATCCCCCTGGGCCGCCAGACCGCACACGAGCGGGTAGTCGCGCAGGAAGGGCACCAGCGCCCCCAGGCGCGCCGCCTCCGGCCGCATGCCGACGCGCTCCAGCTCGTCGATGGCGTCTGCCATCTCCTCTTTCTCCTCCGCATCCAGCAGAGTGGGCAGCGCGTTGCAGTAGGCGCGGAACTCCTCGCGGCGCCGAGCCTCGCCCGCGAAGAGCGGCGCCTCGCCGCGCGGCTGGAGCAGGAGCCAGCGCGTGATCTCGGCCAGCAGCGCCTCCAACTCCATCAGCAGGCGGTACTGGGTCTCGGCGGGCAGGGTGGTGGCCAGCGCGTAGACGTGCTCGCGGTAGTCGGGGCCGCCCACGATCTCGTCGGCCAGCAGGTATGCCTCCACCACGTCCACCCACGAACGCCCGGCGAAGGCCGCCAGCTCCGCCACGAAGGTCATGCCGGCCTGATCCACGATGCGGTTCGTGACCACGGTGGCCACGATCTGGCGCTTGAGAGGGTGGTTGGCTTCCTCCAGCCGGAAGCGTTGCACCACGCTGGGCGGGAAGTACGCCCGGTAGTAACGCTCCAGTGCTTCGTCCCCCGCCAGTTCCGCGCTCACGATGCGCCGGTAGAGCAGCATCTTGGTGTAGGCCAGCAGCACGGCCAGCACGGGCCTCGGCACGCCGACGTCCTCGTTCTGGAAGCTCTGGAAGCGCTGCGCATTCGGGATGGATTCCGTGCGGCGGTCCAGCCCGCCCTCCGCCGCCAGCAGGTCCACCAGCCGCAGGAAGGGCTCCACGTTGCGCTGCGAGCGCAGGCGATCCATGGACAGCACCAACACCTGACGGAAGTTGGCGCGCAGCACGGCGGTGGTGACATCCGGCTCCAGCTCGGCCAGCAGGGCGTTGCGGGCCTCCCGCCCGGCCAGCTGGCCCGTGTCGATCAGCGCGGAGAACAGGATCTTCAGGTTCACCTCGTGGTCGGACATGTTCACCCCGCCCGCGTTGTCGATCGCGTCGGTGTGGATGCCCCCGCCCAGGGAGGCGAACTCGATGCGGGCGATCTGGGTGAACCCCAGGTTGCCTCCCTCGCCCACCACCTTGGCGCGCAGCCGGTTCGCGTCCACGCGCACCGCATCGTTGTTGGGGTCGCCCACGTCCGCGTTGCTCTCCGTGGACGACTTCACATAGGTGCCGATGCCGCCGTTCCAGAGCAGGTCCACCGGCGCGGTGAGCAGCGCGCGGATCATCTCCTCGCCGCTCAGCGTCTCGGCCTCCGTGCCCAGCAGCGTTCGAAGTGGCGGCGTGACCGGGATCGCCTTGGCGCTGCGGGGGTAGATGCCGCCGCCCTCGCTGATGAGCGACGCATCGTAGTCCGTCCAGGCGCTGCGGGGCAGGCGGAACACGCGCTCGCGCTCCGCATAGGCGGCTTCCGGATCGGGGTCGGGATCGAGGAAGATGTGGCGGTGGTCGAAGGCGCCGATCAACCTGAGGGTGCGGCTGGAGAGCAGACCGTTGCCGAACACGTCACCGCTCATGTCGCCAATGCCCACCACGGTGACTGGGTCGCGCTGCACGTCCACCCCCTGCTCCCAGAACAGGCGCTTCACGGACTCCCATGCGCCGCGGGCCGTGATGCCCACAACCTTGTGGTCGTAGCCGTGGGAGCCGCCGGAGGCGAACGCATCGGCCAGCCAGAAGCCCATCTCCTGCGCGACGGCGTTGGCGGTGTCGGAGAGGTGCGCCGTGCCCTTGTCCGCCGCCACCACTAAGTACGGATCGTCGTCATCGTGCCGCACCACGCGTGGCGGGGGCACAGGCCGTCCCTGCGTCAGGTTGTCCGTGATGCTCAGCAGAGCGCGGATGAACACGCGATACTGCGCGTCCCCGGCGGCGCGTGCGTTGCCATCGTAAGGCGCCAGATCCTTGACCACGAAGCCGCCCTTGGAGCCCAACGGCACGATGAGGGCGTTCTTCTTCATCTGCGTGGCCATCAGCCCCAGCACCTCGGTGCGGAAGTCGTCCGGTCGGTCCGAATAACGGATGCCGCCGCGCGCGATCTTGTCCCCGCGCAGGTGGATACCTTCCATCAGCGGTCCGTACACCGAGATCTCGTAGAGCGGGCGCGGGCTGGGCAGTTGCTCGATGTCGGCGCTGGCCAGCTTAACGGCGATGACCGGATCGTCGGGATCCTGGTAGAAGCTGGTGCGGATGCTGGCCCCTATCAGGTTATGGATACCCTTGACGATGCGGTCTTCCGTGAGGTTGTCGATCTCCCGCTCGGCCTCCTCCAGTTCCTCGCGGGCCTCGCGCTGGGCCGCTTCGCGTGCGTCCAGGTCCGGGTCGAATCGCGCGTGGAACGCCTGATACAGTGCCCGCACGGCGCGCGGCCGGCGGATCAAGGTCTCGTTGATCGTACTGCGCGTGTAGACCGTGCCCACCTGCATCAAGTAGTTGCGATACAGCCGCATCAGGTGAATCTGCCGCCAGTCAAAGTCCGCGCTGAGGAGCAGTGCGTTGAGCGGGTCGTTCTCCGAGCGGTGCTGCAGGATGTTGAAAATCAGTTGCCGCAGGGGCTCCTGGTGGGTCTCGGGGTCGATCTCGCGGCCCGGCGGCGGGTGCAGCAGAAACGTGTGCATGAAGGCCAGGCGCTCCGGCAGCCGCACCTCCACCGTCTCCTCCTCTTCCACCTCCACCCGCAGGTTGGTGAAGATGGGCATGACGCGGCTGAGGGAGAGCTTTTCCCACCCATACAGCACCAGCTTGACACCTCCGGCGGCGGGGGCGCGGCGCAGCACGAACTGAGGGGCGTCGGACTTGGCCAGCGCCTCCAGGTGCGTCAGATCGGTGAGGATCTCCGGGTGCGGGTGAGCGATCTTGTACTCCTCCGGCAGGCCCTCCACCAGGGTGCGTGCCAGGCGCTCCTCCAGCGCCGAGCCCCGGGCGGACAGCCACAGGCGCACGAGACGATCGTCCCGGCTGAGCAGTTCCTCGCGGATGGCCTCGTCCACCTGCGCGGGATCGGGCAGGGCGGCAGCCGTGCCCGCGGGGTGATAGAACACCAGCGCCAGCATGCCGAAGGTGCTCACGTGCACGACGTACACGTTCTGAGCGGTGAGGTTGAACAGCGCCTCGGCCCGCTCGCGCACCTGTTGCACCTTGGCCTGGGGAAATTCGCGGCCGGGCAGCGTGACCAGAACGCGCGCCGTGCCCGAGTCCTCGTCTTCCAGCAGCGCGACCTCGGTGCGGGGCTGATCCACCACCTCCAGGAAGAACTCCAACACCCGCTCCAGCATCGGTTCGGGGAGGCGGAATAGCTCGAAGCGCGGCAGCCCATTCAGGAACGCCAGGGCCTCGCGCTGCTTGTAGCTGGCCGGTGCAATTTCGCGGAGGCGCAACACCGCGGCGATGCGCGCCTCTACCACCGGGATCTCCAGCACGTTGAGCAGCAGCGAGCGCTCCGTGAAGATGCCCACCAGCGCGGCGGCCTCGCGGCGCCCACCGGCCGGTTGCGGGGATATCAGCAGCGCGGTGAGGCGCTCGCGGTGGTGCATCTTGGACGCGATGGTCGTCTCTTCCACCACGAAGAACGGAGCTTCGTCAGCCGCGCGCTCCATGAACCGCGTCACCTGCACGCGCAACGCCTCATGGTGCGCAGCCGGCTGGAGCGCCGGATGGAACAGGCCCAGCCCGTGCTCCGGCTGGGGCTGAAGCGCTCCGCCAGCTGTGCGGAAGGGCAGGTAGCCCATGAAGATGAAGCTACCCTCCTGGAACCACTGCATAAGGCGCGATACGGGGCGGGCCGCCTTGTCGGCACCAGCCTCGGTCTTGATGCGCTCCATGTGCGCTGTCATGGACGCGTAGTCGTCCACGCAGCGGATCACGTCGTACAGGATCGCCCGCAGCTCCTCCAGCAGACCCTGGCGCAGGCGCTCCGGCACCGCATCCACCAGGAAGCACATGTGCGATTCGTTGGTGCCCTCGCCTGCGCTGTAGTCCGCCACGGCCACCATGTGGCCTTGTGGGTCACGCCGCACGTTGAGTATGGGGTGCAGCAGGGCCTGGATGCGCAGATCCTGCGCGACCAGGTAGCTCTGGATGCTGTCCACCAGGAAGGGGCGGTCGTCCACGAGGATTTCGACCACCGAGAACGCGGGGCCTCCACGGCCCGCCAGGGCCGGCCCGTCGCTCACGCGCAATGCGAAGGGTTGCGAGGTCCGTTGCTGGGCGAACTCAAAGCGCTGGGCCATGAAGTCCAGCAACGCGGCTTCCGGCAGCGCCGCCAGGAAGCGCACCGGGCCGTGTTCCAGCAGCATGCGTGCGTAGTCCAGCAGGAGCGGTGCCTGTTCGCCGCGCCCCGCGGCACCGCGACGCAGCGCCTCTTCCACCTGGGCGGTCGTGCTGAGAGCGACCATCTTCCCTCCATTGCCCCGCGCGGTGGACGCCGCCGAGGGGTCAGCGGCGGAAGGCCCGCCACAGGGAGTCCACGTCGGCGTTCATCTGCCAAAGCCTCAACATACCATACAGAAAGATCAGCAGGGCCGGGAGGAACATGGCATAGGGCACTGCCTTGCCGCCTCCCACCAAGTCCTTGAACGCCGCCCAGACGACGAAGTACGCGACGACGAGGAAGATGGCACGCAGATACCCGGCCCGGCGGCCCGAGCGTGGGTCGATAATCGCCATGGGGATGCTCGCCAGCGCGAAGGCGAGGCACACCCAAGGTGTTGCGACACGGCGAATCAGCTCATCCAGCGCGCTGGCGCGTGCCGACGCCGATTGGGCCGCGTCGCGCGCATTGGCCAGCAGCCGCGAACTGGGCGTGGAGCGCAGAGTGTGCGTATCCACGATCTGCACGGGCTTGTAGTTCAAGGCATAGCGCATGGTGTCGAAGTTCACGGTGCGGAACTCCGGCGCGTCGCCGCTCAGCGTGTATACCGTGCCGTCCTTCAGGCGGAACACCACGCGCTTGGCCTTGTCGTCCACCTCGATCCAGCCGCTATGGGCCGTAATGACGGAGCTGGTGGGGCCCAGGTGGCGGCTGGCGATGAAGATATCGGACAGTTCCTTGGCGGATTTACGGCCGCCGACGCGGATCACTTTGTCGCCGAAGTCGTAGTTCAACTCACCCGGCACCAGCTTCTGCTCCGCACGCCAGCGAACCATCTCCACCTGCAGGTTCTGGTACAGGCGGCTGGCCAGAGGCTGCAGCCAGACCGTCACGTAGGCTGTGACCCCGGTCATGATCGCGCCAAAGATCAGGAACGGCGCCGCATAGCTCCACAGAGCGCGGCCCGTGGCCCGCAGTGAGATTACCTCGGCATCCATGGATTGCCGGATTACCACCACGAACACCGCCCCCACGACCGCCAGGGGCACCGTCACGTCCAGCACCTGCGGCGCCAGATAGACCAGCATCAGGCCGACTTCCGCCAGGTTCAGCCGCCGCTCCACGACCAGGTTCACCAGATCATAGACCTGCTGGGTCATCAGCAACCCCACCATCACCAGCAGGGTCATCAGGAACGGATTGACGAGCTCCCGGAAGATGGAGCGGAACAGGATCATGGCAGCACGTTGCGCGCGATGTCGCGCATCACGCGGTCGGCCAGTTCCATGGAACGCAGGCCGTCGGCGCCTGTGACCGGCGGCGTGCCGCCCGTGCGCACCGCGTGCAGGAACGCGGCAAGCTCGGCCTGCAGCGCATCCGCGTTGGCAAGCTGCAGCGCCTCTTCGCGCACGGGCGCGCCGTTCTCGGCTCCCGGTGTCGCCACGTACTGGCGGGCGGAGGGCACGACGAAGTCGATGGAGAAGTAGCGGTCCCGCTGGAACAGCCGCATGCGGCGCTCGGCCTTCACGGAGATGCGACTCGCGGTCAGGTTGGCCGTGCAGCCGTTCTCGAACACCAGGTGCGCGTGGGCCAGATCCGTGCTGGTCGTCACCAGCGAGATACCCACGGCGTGCAGGCTGTGCAGGGGCGAATCCACCAGGGAGGCGACCAGGTCCAGGTCGTGGCTCATCAGGTCCAGCACCACGTCCACATCGGCCCCTCGTCCACCGGTGTAGGGCTGGATGCGGATAGACTCGATGAAGCGTGGCCGGGCGATGTGGGGCCGGCAGGCCACGAACGCTGGGTTGAAGCGCTGTACATAGCCCACTTGCAGCGCGACGCCTTGGCGCTGCGCTTCGGCCACCAGCGCCTCGCCCTCGGGCAGGGTGGCGGCCAGCGGCTTTTCGATCAGGGCGTGCTTGCCGGCGCGCAGGCATTCCAGCCCCACGGCTTGGTGGCTCTGGGTGGGGGTGGCGATGCTGACGGCGTCCACTTGTTGCAGCACGGCGGCCAGGTCGGTGCTGGCGGGGGCGCCCACCTCCTCACCCACCGCCTTGGCGCGGGCCGGGTCCGCGTCCACCACGGCCACCAGCTCGCAGTCGGGCAGGGCTGCGTATTTCTGGGCATGGAAGCGGCCCAAGTGGCCTACGCCAACGACGGCGACGCGGATGGGAGCAGGCATGGAATGCGGCGCCAAGCCCGGCGCGTCAGGGTTGTTTGGGAACGGTGGCGATGCGGATATCCGCCTGGGCTGCCACCCGGCCATCCACCGAGGCCGAGGCCGAAAACGACCAGACGCTCATCTTGTGCGCGATGTACGCCGCCTCGATGATCAGTTGGTCGCCGGGCACCACGGGGCGCTTGAAGCGCGCCTTTTCGATGCCCGCGAAGAGGAGCCACTTGCTGGAGACGTCCTTTTCCAGCGCGAAGGCCGCGATTCCGCAGGCCTGGGCCATCGCCTCGACGATCAGCACGCCCGGCATCACGGGGTTGCCGGGGAAATGCCCCTGGAAGAAGTCCTCGTTGCCGGTCACGTTCTTCAGGGCCTTGCAGCGCTTGCCCTCTTCCAGCTCCAGTACTCGGTCCAGCAGTAGGAACGGGTACCGGTGGGGCAGCATCTTCTTGATGTCTTCGATCTCGAGTACGGCCATCGCAGGACATCCCTCCGCAGGAGTGCACCGGGGCGGTCCGGGTCGGGGAAAAGGAGCGGCGCGATCTCCCGACCGGAGCCCGTGGCGGTTACTTCTTCTTGGGCTTGGCGGCGGATCCCGAGGTGCCGGAGTCGGCCGGTGCGCTCGATTTGCCCGAATTGAACTGGTTGTAGCGGTCGATCACCTTTTGCGTCAGATCGTCGAACTTGGTGGTGGAGAACAGGATCACGTTGGCCGCGTTCTGCTCCAGCACCAGGTCGTAGTGTTCTTCCTGGGCAATCTGACCGATCACCGTGCGCAGCTCGATATAGATGGACTGGGTAAGCTTGCGTTCCTTGTCCTGCAACTCGCGCTGGGCATCCTGCACGTCCTTGCGCAGTTGATTCTCCTGATCGCGCAGCGCCTGCTCCTTGGCCTGGCGCGCCTCCTTGGTGAGCATGATGTTGTTCTGCAAGTCATCGTGCTTCTTCTTGAGATCGGCCTCCTTGGCCTTCAGCTCGTTTTCCAGTTGGCTCTTGGAGGCCAGCAGAATGCTCTTGGAGCGTTCGCCGGCAGCAGACTGGTTGAGCGCTTCATTCACGTTCACCACACCAATCTTCAGGCCCTCGAGGCCTTTGGCCTGCGCGGGCAGGGCCGCCACGGCGAACAGCAGCAGCGGCGCGAGGCAGCGGAGAAGCAGCTTCCCATGCATGGTCGGACTCGGTCTCATGGCTGAGCGGGAAGGGCGGCGGCTTCCGGTGGGGTGACCGATGCCGCTGCCCCCATAATTAATCAGAACAGCGTACCGATCGTAAAGTCGAACTGGCCGGGGCTCTCATTGGGGCGCACCTTGAGCTTCTGGCCGTATTCGAAGCGAAAGACGCCGAGCGGCGTGATCATGCGGATGCCGGCACCCACGCTCTGCAATAGATCGAAGAACCCGGGTTGCTGTTCATTGAGGATCTGATACTGGATCTGCTCGGCATTGACCTGCCCCGCGTCGTAGAAGACCACACCGCGGATGTTGTTGCCGGCCAGCGGGAAGATCAGCTCCAGGTTGAACAGCCGTTCCATGGTGCCGCCACCCTGCAACTGCTGCAGCGTGGACTCGGGCAGGCCCAGCGTCCGCTTGTCCACATTCTCCAGGACGGGTTGGCCGAACGAGTCCAGCACTGGCTGACCCAGGTCGTCCAACTTGAGGCGGCTCACGGAGTTGAGCCGCCGATCCAGCAGGCCCGAAGGGCCACCCACCTCATTGTACCGGTAACCGCGCAGGGAGTTGATTCCCCCCAGCCGGAAGCGATCTTCCGGTGGGATCAGGTTGTCGCCAACCTGCTGCAGCCAGCCCAGCCGCAGCCGCCCCATCACCACGAGGCTGCCCGAGTCGTTGAGGCTGTAGAACCGTTGCGCCAGCAGGCGGTAGCGCCGGTACTCCGTCGTGCCGCCCAGCATCTGTCCGCCGATCTGCGCCAGCGACAGCGTCACGTTGGAGCCGGCGCTGGGGAATATGGGGTTGTTGACCGTATTGTAGATCAGCGAGGTCGTGAACGTGCGCAGGTGCACGCTCGGCTCCTCCGGGTCCTGGAAGTCGCGGTTGAGCGCCGACAAGGCGAAGTTGATGCGCAGCGGGCCGATGATCGGATGCCCGAAGCCCTGCGAGGCGAAAATCTCGTTGAAGGTGCCGCGGTCCAGCTCCGTCTGGTCCTGAATCGTGCGATAGGCGACCGAGGAATCGCTGGAGTAGTCGGTGTCCAGCAGGTGCGGCTCGATGAAATCGCCGGAGAAGTCCCGCGTGGTGCCGCGTTGGCTCCACTGCACCGAGCCTCGGATTGTCTCACCGCGCCCCAGGAAGTTGCCTTTGGAGATGGAGGTCGACAGCGTGGCACCGGATTGGTCGCTGTAGCCGATCTGTGCCTGCAAGGTGCCGGTCTGCGACTCTTCTACGTTGGTGAGTATGTCCAGCACGTTGTTCACGTCCCGCGGCTTGGTCTCCAGGTGCAGGGACCCAGGCGTGAAGTATCCCAGCGCATTAAGGTTTTGCTGGGATTCTCGCAACTTGAGGCCGTTGTAGAGTTGGTTCTCCTGCACTTTGAACTCACGGCGCATCACGTAGTCGCGGGTCTCCTTGTTGCCCTGGAACTCAATGCGGCCGATGTAGGCCTTCTCGCCCTTGGTGATGTCGTAGGTGACGTCGACGATCTTGGTATCGTCGTGAATTTGCACCTGCGGGCGCACTTGCACAAAGGCGTAGCCCTGCTCCTGGTAGATTTCGCGCAAGGCGAACGTGTCGCGGTTCTGCTGCAGCGCATCGAAGACGTTGCCGGACTTGAGCCCGAGCGCATCGAGCAGTTGCTGCTTGTCGCCCAGAATGTCTCCGCTGATGTCCAACTGCCCCGTGAAATACTGGGGGCCCTCGGTGATGTGCAGTTCGACGATGATCTTGGAGTACTCGTCGTTGTGGATCAGGGTGACCTTGGGCTTGTCGATGAAGACCCGCACGTAGCCGCGCTGGAGGTACTCCGCCACGATGGTCTGCAGATCGTGGTTGATCTTGTCTTCGTTGAACACGCCCGAGTCGTTGATCCAGTCGAAGCAGTCCACGGACGCCGACTGCATCATGCGGCGTATCTCCATCTCCGTGAACACGTGCGTGCCCGTCACGCGGATGTCCGTGATGTACATCCGCGGAGATTCTTCGATGTGGAAGATCAGGCGCACGTCGTAGGCGTCCACCGGGTCTTGTTCCGGCGTTACCTTCACCTGCAGGTAGCCCTTGTTGCGATAGGCCGTGCGGATGCGCTCCGCGGTCTCAGTGGCCTCGGCCGTGTTATAGTAGCTGCCCACGGCAATGGGGATCTTCTCGAACAGGTCCTTGTCGTCAATACGTGTGTTGCCACGCAAAAGGATCGCCACGATGCGCGGCTTTTCTGTGACGATGAAGCGCAGAATCACGCCCCGGCCGGGCACTGGCTGCGCCTCTGCCCGCACCTGCTTGAAGAAGCCCAGCGCATAGAGAGACTTCACGTCCCGCGTGACCGTCTGGGGTAGCAGTTGCTCGCCCACGCGGCTGGTCACGTTGCCCAGCAGTTCGCCCTTGGTGGTGTGCACTGTGCCCTGAAACTCGATGTCCAGGATCACGCTCGACGTTTGCGTCGCAGGCGGCGCGCTGGGCTGTGCTGGTGCAGGGGTGGGTGCCGCGACCGGAGCTGGCGCCTGTGTTGGCGCGAGCGGTGTGATCAGCGGAGGTGCCTTCAGCGTCGGTGTCTGCAGGGTCGGCGCCTGGGCGGGCGGACCTGCGGGGGCGGGGCTGCCCGGGGTGGCGGGGGCTGGTGCAGCCGTCTGCGCCAGCACGATGCTCGGCAGTAGCCACAGCGCAACATACAAACCGAGCCACGCCCCCCACCTCCTGCGGCGCCGACGCGAGGAGGCTGGAGTTGCCGTGCGCCCCTGGGGCGCCGCATCCGGCGTGGCGATGCTAGGCATCGGGCCGGCCGGGGGAGAAGGGCTGCAACAGCCCGTGCTCCAGGACGTAGGGGTGGGCCATCCGGGCCGCAAACTGGGAATTGTGGGTGACCAGGATCACCGTGAGGCCGTGCTCGATGTTCAGGCGTAGCAGCAGTTCTTCCACCCGCGCCCCGGTCGCCTCGTCCAGGTTGCCCGTCGGTTCGTCCGCCAGCAGGATCTGTGGGCCATTGGCGATGGCGCGGGCGATGGCCAGCCGCTGCTGCTCCCCGCCGGAAAGCTCGGCGGGCTTGTGATGGGCGCGCGGGCCCAACCCCACTTCTTCCAGCAGATGGTGGGCCTCATCCTGCAGAGGAACCGTCCGTCCGGCGCGGATCCACATGGGGATCATCACGTTCTCGAGCGCCGTGAAGTCCATCAACAGGTGGTGGAATTGGAACACAAAGCCGATGGTCTCGTTGCGGAAGCGGGCGCCTTGCTCATCGTCCAGGTTGCTGATGTCCAGCCCGCCAATGCGGATGATGCCCTCGTCGGGACTGTCCAAGGTGCCCAGCAGGTGCAGCAGCGTGCTTTTGCCGGCACCTGAAGCGCCCATGATGGACACGGTTTCGCCCTGTGCTACATCCAGCCGAACGCCACGCAGGATGGGCAGTTCGTTGCCGTGAACGTCGCGGTACCGCTTGTGCAGCCCTTCGACGTGAATGAAGTCGGCTTGGGTCATACGGCCAGCAAGCGCGGGCGATGCAGGCAAAGGCGCGGTCGGGCAGGCAGGTGCCGGTTCCATCCGTGGAAACTGGGCCGGTCGGTTCCTGGGCGGTTGCTCCAGGGGCGGGCCATTTGCACGGTTTTATCCGCAAGCCCGCGAAACGTCAACCCAAGTGCCGCCTGCATTTCCGCGCTGCCGCCGCGGATCGCGCAGGGAGCGGGGGCTTTGCAGGCGTGGCCGCGCCCGCCACGGGATTGCGCAAATGACGCGCTCAGGGGCCGTCCTCCGGCGGAGCGGCGAGATTTCCGGCGCTGAAGTGCCCCTCCGCGTCTAACCGCGCCCACCCATCGAGCGCGCCGGGCAGCGGTTGGTCGCCTTCGCCGGCGATGAGCGTGCCCGGCCAGTCGCCCCAGCGCCGCCGCAACGCTACGCGCACCGGTGGATCGGCGATGCGGAACACTTCCCGTCCGATCAACACGTCTGCCCGCGAAATGAGGAAGCGCAGGGCCCACACGCGTTCCAGCAGCGACGGAGAACCGAACTTGAAGACGCACCGTCGCATGGCAGGTGTGATGTCCAGCAAATCCACCAGCACCATCAGCGAGTGCCGTCGCCCCTCCAGCCTCACGAATTCCGGCGCATCCGGGCCGTCGAGGAAGTCCTGCAGCGAATCGCCGGGGCGGAGCACCTTCCGCAGGTGTGCGTCCGTCTGCACCGTGACCGGTGTCACCTCGTCCAACCAGCCGGAGACCGGGCTGCGCTCGCCGGTCAGCAGGGCCCGCAATGTCTCCCACTGTGCGTCGCTCGCACAACGCACGCCGATGCGCTGGCCGCGGCGAACAGCCCACGTGATGGGGCCGATGCTGCCCTCGCCGGGAAGCAACGCCTGCACCTCACGCAGGCGATAGAGTGTCTCGCGGGGACTGCTGGAAGTGGACGGCGGCATGGCTCGCGAGGGGGAGGGTTCTCAATGCGTTACGGCCGCCCCCGGTGGGCGGTCAGAGGCTCTTGGCGCTGGTGCTCCCGTTATAGCACTTGGGCCAAGGCGGCGGGGATTTCGATTGCCAAATGGGGCCGATTTGTCTTTCATGGAATTTGCGGCCCATGGGTGTTGCCGCGGCAGATGCCGCTCTGCGCAGCGTCTCGGCACGTCTCCGAGGGGAGGCGGGGCCGCCGTCCTGACCACCGGCGACTTGGCCGCACGAGGTCGAATGAAGCTGTTCCGCTACGAAACGCCCATCTACAACAGGACGGTGGATGGCGTGCAAATCCAGGTGATCGACCGGGGCGACCAGCGCGAGTTGCGCTTCGGCAACCACATCACCCAGAGTGCGCGCTCCCTTGTGGCGCCGGACGTGCTGTTGCTGGACTACGCGCGCGCCATGATGGCGGGCCTGCTGTTCGTTCCCAAGCCGGATTCCGTCCTCCACTTTGGGCTGGGTGGCGGCACGATTCCCGACTGCCTGCACCGGCACCTGCCGGAGGTGCAGCAGCGCGTGGTGGAGCTGAACCGCGGCGTGGTGGACGTGGCCTATCGCTATTTCGACCTGCCCGTCTCGTCCCGCCTGGAGGTGGTCAACCAGGATGGAGCGATGTTTTTGCGGGAGGACACGCATCGCTATGCGCTGATCTTCCTGGATGCCTTCCACGCCAATGGCGCCGCGCCGCAGATGAACACCGCGACCGCGTTCAACATGCTGCGCGATCGGCTCGCGACCGGCGGCTGGCTCGTCGTCAATGCCTGGGGCTCGGATCGCGAGTTGCTGGCTCAGGTGCGTGGCGCCCTGCGCTCCACCTTCGAGCAGTTGCACTATCTCTCGGTGCGCGTGGACAGCAATGTGATCTTCATCGCAGGCACGCAGCGCAACGGGCCGTCGCTGAGCCAACTGAAGCGGCGCGCCGAGTGGCTTTCGCAGCAGTTCCCTTTGGACTTCGCTGGGCTGCTGGAGCGCCTGCGCCCGGCCTTTGCGCCTCCCCGGGCTTCGACCATCCTCGGGGATGTGGGCGCGTGATCGGCGGCCACGGGGGCCCGCGGCCCCAGGTGCCGCATCGACAAGGAGCAAGATGAGCGCATCCCCGCCGCAGCTGCAAGCCCTGGTGTTCGACGCCTACGGCACCCTTTACGACGTTGCCTCCGTCACGGCCTTGTGCGACAAGCACTTCCCCGGCCATGGCGTCGCCATCAGCGATATCTGGCGCCAGAAGCAGCTCGAATACACGTGGCTGAGCTCGCTGATGGGCCGCTATCAGGACTTTTGGCAGCTCACTGCCGCCGGTCTGCGCTTCGCTTGTGGATCGCTCAAGCTGGAGCCGACCGAGGAGGCCTTCCGCGAGTTGATGGAGAACTATCTGCAACTTACGCCATACGCTGAGGTGCCCGGGGCGTTGCAGGCGCTCTCGCAACGTATCCCGCTGGCCATTCTCTCCAATGGCAGCCCGGAGATGCTGCTCAAGGTGACCCAGCACAACGGCTTCACGCCTTATCTCAAGCATGTCCTGAGCGTGCACGAGTTGAGCGTCTTCAAGCCGTCGCCGCAAGTGTACGAACTGGCGGTTGAGAAGCTGGGCGTGCCCAGGGAGTCCATCGGTTTCGTGTCCTCTAACAGTTGGGATGCCGTGGGGGCCAAGGCCTTCGGGTTCCATGTGTTCTGGATCAACCGCTTCGGCCGCTACCAGGAACAGTTGGGGGTGACGCCGGACCACGAAATCCATCGATTGGACGAGATCGCTCCGCTGCTTTCCACGTGATGGGACCGCAGCGTCTCGCGCCCCGGCGCGGACGCTGGGGCGGGCTGGGCGGCGCCCTTCCATAGTTCGTGCGCTCTCCATCGGCGTCTGGCGGGGACCCCAGGCAGGCCTGCCCGGCGATTGCACGGGCCGAAGCCGGATGCTAACTAGATAGACACGGTTCGCACGGAGCCTGCGGCGCGCGCGCCGCTGCCGTGGGGTCGCCTGCTCCTCCGCACCCCGGCGGCCTGTCTCGCTGTGCCGCCACGAGGTGCGTTCACCATTCGAGACGAGATGGCCCAGTCCTCACGCAAGGTCCGAGTCACCGAACTGCAGCCGGGCATGACGATCGAAGAGATCACCGAACTGTCGTTCGATTACGCGTCGCTGGATGAGGAGCACGTCAAGTTCCTCAAGTCCACGTTCAAGGGCGCTACGGCGGTGCTGGTGGGCGAGGACGGCACGCGAACGGCGCCCGTGGAGGAGCTGAGTCCCTTCGACCCCCTGCAGAGCATCATCAACATCCCGTCCACGCTGAAGTCGTCAAAGGTGGAGTCCGGCTCGGCGCACTTCCTGGAGCAGCACGGCCTGCTCGAGTTCAAGGTGGTGCACGATTCCGGCTCCCCCGCCGTGCGGACACCCACCAAGGACGTTGTGGAGGAGTCCATCGCCGTGGGCTCCGAGAAGGCCCGCAAGCGCCACACGGTCAAGCGAGAGGAGATCCGCAAGTTCATCGAGACGGTCAGTTCGGCCAACGAGAGTCGCGACAAGGCCTCCAACCTGGTCGAGGAGATGCTGGACAACGGCCGCGTGGGCAAGTTCTCGTCCAAGGGCGTGGAGGCCGTGGTGGACGACATCCTCAAACAGGGCTCGTCACCGGCCATGAAGGCCATCGCGGGGCTGCGCAGCAGCGACCAGACCTACGCGCACTGCACGGATATGTCCGTCATTCTGCAGGAATGCTACGTTGACATTCTCCAGCGCACGGGAAAGAAGACCACGGAGGCCAACAGCCGCTTCGCCCTCGTCTCGGGCTTCATGCACGATATCGGCAAGAGCGAGGTGCCCAAGGATATTCTGGAGAGCACCGAGCGCTATGCGCCGGACAGCAAAGAGATGACCATCATGCGCAACCATACGACGTATGGGGCGCGCATCCTGAGCGAGATGGGCATGCCGGAGCCCACCATCAACGTGGCCGCCTTCCACCACGTGAAGCGGGACAACACGTTGTTGAACAGCTATCCGGACGTGGATTACGCGCAGATCCTGCCCCTCACGCGGCTGGCGGCGATCACGGACGTCTACCAGGCGCTGATCGGCAAGCGGCGCTATAAGAAGAACTGGGTGCCCGGCAAGGCGATCGAATACCTGTTGAGCCTGCAGGGCTCCGAGTTCGACGAGCGCATGCTCGGCTACTTCATCAAGAGCATGGGGCGCTACCCCGTGGGATCGCTGCTCAAGCTCTCCACGGGTGACCTGGGCTTCGTCATGTCCGTGGGGCCGGACGAGCACCCCGAGCGCCCGATCGTGGCCATTGTGGAGAACGCGAACGGTGAGCTGCTCTCTGCACACACGCTGCTCGACCTGATGCTGGAGCCGGACATCACGGTCACTGAGGTGGTGGACCACTACGACCACTACAGCGAGTCCGAAGACCAAGCCTACCGGATCTTCCAATCCATCCGTGTCAACTGACCGCGACGTACTGGCCGCCCTGGCGGACCGCCTTGACGAAGCGGTTGATTACGCCCTGCTGCAGGGGCTGCTCAAGTACACTCCGCAAGGCACGCTCGCCCACGCCCCCTTTGCGCTGACCCCCAGTCCGCTGCCGTCCGCGCTGCACGCACAGATGGTGGCGCTTACGGCGCCGTTTGGCCGGCTGGTCCATGCCGTAGCTCGGGATGTGGCGTTCCTGGAAGAGGCCCTAGCCTCGGCGGCGCGCGTGGACCCCTTCACGGCGCGGCTGCTGGCTATGGCACGCGAAGGCCGCGGTCAGCGCTCGCTATTCCTGGCCGTCACGCGCAGCGACTACTTCGTGCACCAGCCCACGCCGGAGGTGAAGCCCGCGCTGCGGCAGGTAGAGCTGAACACGATCTCCGCGAGCTACCCCGGCCTTTCGCCGCTGGTGGCGCGGCTGCACCGCTACCTGCTGCTCGGCACGCCACTGGAGGCGCGGGTGGTGCCGAACGATCCCCTGCCCGCCATCGCGGATGGCTTCGCTCAGGCCTGGAAGGCCTATGGGCACCCGGATGCGCGCGTGCTGATGATCGTGCAGCCCGGGGAGGCCAACGTGTTCGATCAGCGCCTGCTGGAGGCAGCCCTGCGCGGGCGGGGACTCATCACGCGTCGCCTCCCGCTGGAGGCCATTGCGCGCAGCGGCCGTCTGCGCGAGGGACACTTGGTTGTGGACGGCGAGGTGATGGCCATCGCCTATTTCCGTGCCGCCTATGGCCCGGAGGATTTCCCCAGTGAGGACGCCTTTCGCGCCCGAGCACTAATCGAGGCGTCCTCGGCGATCAGCGTGCCGGATCTGCACACGCAGCTCGCCGGCGCCAAGAAGGTGCAGCAGGTGTTGACCGACCCGGCCGTGCTGGGTCGTTTCCTTGCGTCCTCCGAGGCACAGGCCGTGCCGGGCTGCTTCGCCGCGCAGTATGCGCTGGAGCAGCCGGTCCGCACGCCACAGGGCGACCTGCCGGCATGGGAACTCGCGCGCGCCCGGCCCACGGAGTTCGTACTCAAACCCCAGCGCGAAGGCGGAGGGCACAATGCCTTTGACGCGGAACTCGTGGCCAGGCTGAATACTTTACCCCCCGAGGAGCGCCCCGCCTACGTGCTGATGGAGCGCATCAGGCCCGCCCGTCATGTGGCCGTGTTGGTGCGCGAGCGCCAGCCCCAGACCGTGGAAGGCGTGAGCGAGATCGGGCGTTTCGGCGTGTACTTGGCGGATGGCGAGCGCGAGTTGCTCAATACCGATGCGGGCTACCTGGTGCGCACCAAGGGCCACGATGTCACCGAAGGGGGGGTCTCCGCCGGCTTCGGGTACCTCGACAGCCTCCTGCTGACACCAGATGCGCCCGCCTGAAGGACTTCTCGATGTGGCGGATGAGGGGGGCGCGCCCACCCGAATGGCGCGCCGGTCAGAGGGCTGGGGATGCCCAGCGGCCGGGCGCTTTGGCCCAGGCGTTACCCCAAGCGCGCGGAAAAAATCTGACTCTTTTATTGCATCGGCCCCGCAAACAGGCTAAATCCTTCATATCAGGAAGGAATCTCACTCCGCGGCGCACAAGCCGGCGGGCATGGGATGCGACTCGGCCGGCATCAAGCGGCCCAGTCGCACGATGTTAAGAATGGCACGAGGGGGAACGGCTCGGGCATGGGGCGCGTGCGTCCGCATGCCACAAGAGGAGGCAGGTCACGCAACTGGCGCGTCGGTACAGCCGTCCGCGGCGACCGGTGCAGGCGCTCGTGGCCCTTGATGACTGGGAGAAGAACTCATGGCAGCGCTGGAATATGAAGTCCGGGACGAGTACAGAGACTACACCGTAGCCCAGTTGCTCGAATCCCCCGTGACCTGCTTCCAAGGGGTGGGGGATATCCAGAGCGACCTGCTTCAGCGCTACTTCAACGTCGCCACGGTGAAGGATCTGGCTCAGATGGGGCCCTTCGTGGATGCGCTGGGCGTGCAGGAAACGGTGCTGGAGGGCGGCGACGTGCTTGGGCAGACCGTGGCCGAGGCCGGGCGGCAACGTCAGTTGAACTTCCACATCCGCGAGGCGGACCAGACCAAGCACATCGGCGAACTGCCGGAAGCGCCCGTGCATGTCCTGGATGGGCTCACGCCGGGACAGGATCTGGCCCTCTACGATGCCTTCCGCATCACGAATGTGACGCACTTGGCCCAGAACCGGATCATGCTCGAGGCGCGGGTCATCGACTACCTTGCCGAGCACGGTGGCGCCGGCGAGGGCCCCGTGGGCAGCGAAGCCGTGGCCACCATTCTGGGCGCGCGGGCGGCCTCGGCCGCCGCGGGACAGGCCCGGGCCCGCTCCGAGGCCTTCGATGAGGCCAGCCGCATGCAGAACCTCGCCACCGAGGTCACCGAGCACGTGCGCGACCGCGTGGCGGCCATGCGCGATCGGGCCCGGGACCAAGCCGGCACGGTGCCCGGTACGCGCGCCGAGGCGGGCGCGGCGCCGATTGGCAGCGGTCTCGGCCGCATGGAAGCGATTCGCCAATCGCGAGGGGCTGGTGGGGTGGGCGGCCGGCAAGCCGATGTCACCCGCGGCCGTGGGGCGGGCGTCAGCCGCACGGAAGAGATTCTGGCCACCCGGGGCCCAGGTGCGGGGGCGCGGGAGAGCGCGCGCTCCGTCGCCGATCGCCGGCGTGATGAGGTGACTGGCCACCCTGGCGCTACGCCTGAAGCGGGCGGCTCGCGGGCGGCTTCCGTGCTCGCGGCGCGCCAACTGGCGGGCCGGGGCGGTCCGCCGCAGGGCGCCACCGGTGGTGCCACCGTGAGGGCACGGCCCGGTGCAGGCACGGGTGGCGGCACAAGTACGGCCACGGCGACTCGTGCAGGCGAGGCCCCTGGCGCGGCGGGCGCGGCTGCGGCAGCCGGCGCGCCGCGAGCAGTTGGAGCCGGTGCGGGTGAGGGCGGTGGCCCAACCCTGCGCACCGAAGAGGAAGCGGCCGCGGCAGGTGCCGCGGGCGCAGGTGCCGGCGCTGGTGGCGCGGCCACCCGCCGCACGGTACGGCGCCAGCCGAATCCTGCTCCCATCATCGCCGCGGCGATTCTGGCGCTGATTATCCTGGGGGCGCTGATCTGGTTCCTCGTCTCGCGGAGTGGCCCGCAGGAAACGACCACGGCGGGCGGTGCGGGCACGACCCAGGTGCCCTCCGAGTATGGGACCCAGCAGCAAGGTCAGCCCGGCCAGCCGGGCGCGGCAGGCCAGATGGGTACGGCCGGACAGGCGGGCCAGCCGGGTGCCGCCGGCCAAGCGGGCACGCAGCCAGGTGCCGCCGGTGCGCCGGGGACGGCGGCAACGGCCCAGGGGCCCGGCACGGCACCTGCGCCCGTGGCCATCAAGGGCACGCATACAGTGCGCCGCGGCGATACGCTGTGGTTCATCAGCCAGAAGGAGTATGCGGACCCGCTCAACTGGCCGAGCATCTTCATGGAGAACAAGGATCAGATCAGGAACCCGGACCTGATCTATCCCAAGCAGAAGTTCCGCATTCCCGCGACGCCGACCTACCGCTATCCGGAGTATCCAAAGGCGTATCGCGGCAATCGCTAGATTCCTGCCGTTATCCAGTGGGGACGGGGCGCTGTGGCGCCCCGTCCGGCCATGCCCCGCCGATCCTCCGCTCCCGCCTGCAGCCGAGCCGCCTTGTCTTCCCCCCACGATGCCTTGATGGCGGAGTTGTTCCGGCGCTATGACGCCGCGTCGTTGGGTGCGTTCCGCCGCATCCAAGCCGAGACCAAGGCAGATGGAACGACTGTCACGGCGGTGGACCGCGACACCTCGCGGCTCGTGGTCGAGGCGCTCCAGGCCCACACGCCGGACTTCGGGGTGATCTCCGAGGAGGAGGCGCAGGCCTTCCTGCCGCAGGCGCGTTGGAAATGGGTGGTGGATCCCCTGGACGGCACGGCGTCGTTCGCCCGGGGCTATCCCGTGTGGGGCCTCGGCATCGGCCTGCTGGAGGGGGACCAGGCGCGGCAGGGCTATCTGCGCTTCCCCGCCCTGGATGAGACCTACACCTTCGACGGCGTGCAGTTTGCGTTCAACGGTCGGCCAGTTGCGCCCCTACGCGAACCCGACGTGCAGGACACACACAATTACCTGATCGATTCCTCGCTGCACCGCTGGCTGCAGTCCTTCGCACCGCTACGGCACGTCAAGCTGCGCGTGTTCGGCAGCGCCCTGTACCACTTGGTGTCGCTGGCGATGGGCCGCGCGGAGGCGATGATCTGCGGGCGTATCCACCTGTGGGACCTCGCGGCGGCACTGCCCATGACGCGCGCCCAGGGCTTCACCGAGCGCTACGTGGACGGCAGCGCGTTCGACCTGGGCGAAGTGGTGCGGGCGGAGGGCTATCGCGTACGAATGCCGCTCGTATTCAGCACGCCGGAGCGCATTGACGACATCCTGGCTCGGCTGCAGTCCGTGATGTAGTGGCTGGTCTGCCCGAGTGGGCGCTCTACCTGGTCAGGCAAACAAAATTCCGTTGGCTCTGGCGTTTCCCCAGCGGGCATGGCAGGTTGGTGGTTCTGGGAGGGCGACGCGGCCAGGGAGGCCCGCGGCAGTTTCCCGGCCCCCCGCGCATGCGCGTTGAGCAGACGCCGAGAAGCCATGGACGCCTCGCAAGCACCCGCTCCGGACGCACTGGCGTTGTTTCACCCCGCGGTCGCACGCTGGTTCCGGCAGCGCTACGGTGACCCCACGGAGCCCCAGCAGCAGGGCTGGCCAGCCATCCGCGCCCGCCGGCACACGCTGATCGCCGCGCCCACCGGCTCCGGCAAGACGCTGGCGGCCTTCCTCGCGGCCATCGACGAGCTGACCCAGGACGCGCTGGCCGGGCGGTTGGAGACGGCCACGCGGGTGCTCTACGTCTCCCCGCTCAAGGCGCTTAGCGCGGATATCCAGAAGAATCTGCAGGAGCCACTGGAGGGCATCCGCGAGGCGCTGGCGGCCGAGGGCTTGCCGCGTCCCGAGATTCGCGTGCTGCTGCGCACGGGGGATACCCCAGCCAGCGAGCGCGCCGCGATGCTCAAGCATCCGCCGCACATCCTGGTTACGACGCCCGAGTCGTTCTTCATCCTGCTCACCAGCGAGCGCGGACGCGAACTGCTGTCCACGGTGCGCACGGCCATCGTGGACGAGATTCATGCCTTGGTGGGCGACAAGCGCGGCTCGCACCTGTCCCTCAGCCTGGAGCGTCTGGAGCACCTGGTGCGCAGCCGGGGTGGCTCGGGCCTGCTGCGCATCGGCCTTTCCGCCACCCAGAAACCTATCGGGGATGTGGCGCACTTCCTGGTGGGCGCCGGGGATGCCGGCGGCACACCCGCCACCGCGCCGGCCTGCACCATCGTGGACACGGGCCACGTGCGCAAGCGCGACATCGCCATCGAGCTGCCCTCGTCTCCGCTCGATACCGTGATGTCCGGCGAGGTGTGGACGGAGGTCTATGGGCGGCTGGCAGACCTGATCGAGCAGCACCGTACCACGCTGGTGTTCGTCAACACGCGGCGCCTGGCGGAGCGCGTGGCGCGCCACCTCAGCGAGCGCCTGGGCGAGGGCAACGTGACCGCGCACCACGGCAGCATGGCCCGCGAGCAGCGCCTGGATGCCGAGCAGCGGCTCAAGGCGGGCCGACTGCGGGCACTGGTGGCCACGGCCTCGCTGGAGTTGGGCATTGACGTGGGGACGATCGACCTCGTCTGTCAGCTTGGGGCCACCAAGTCCATCGCGGCCTTCCTGCAGCGCGTGGGGCGCTCCGGGCACACCCTGGTGGGACTGCCCAAGGGGCGCCTGTTTCCGCTCACGCGCGACGAGCTGGTGGATTGCGCCGCGCTGCTGGATGCCGTGCAGCGGGGCGAGCTGGACCGCATCCGCATGCCGGACAAGCCGCTGGACATCCTGGCCCAGCAAATCGTCGCCGCGACCGCCTGCGAGGAATGGAGCGGGGCCGAGCTGTTCCGGCTGTTGCGCCAAGCTTGGCCCTACCGCGGGCTGGAGCGGGCCGAGTTCGATGCCGTGGTGGACCTGCTGGCCAAGGGCTTCAAGACGGGCCGGGGCCGCGCCGGCGCCTACCTGCACCACGATGCGGTGAACGACCGCCTGCGGGGGCGGCGCAATGCGCGCCACGCGGCGATCGTTTCCGGCGGGGCCATCCCGGAAACGGCCCAGTACGATGTGGTGCTGGAGCCGGAGGATATCCGCATCGGCCAGGTGGAAGAGGATTTCGCCGTGGAGAGCATGGCCGGCGACATCTTCCAGTTGGGCAACAGCTCCTGGCGCATCGTGCGCGTGGAGCCGGGCCGCGTGCGCGTGGAGGATGCCCAAGGCCAGCCGCCCAACATCCCCTTCTGGCTGGGCGAGGCGCCTGGACGCACCGATGAGCTCTCGGCGGCCGCCTCCCGCATCCGCGAGCAGGTGGCCGAGCGGCTGGGTCCGCCCCCGCCGGAAGGCGAAGCGCCGCCCGCCCGGCCTGTGCCCCTACTGGGGTCGGGCGTGCAGCAAGCGCTAGGGCTGCCCGGCGAGGGCGACGGGGCTGGCGCCGACGGCAGCACGCCGGCGGTACCTGTCGCGCACTTCGTGCACGAGGACGACCCGGCGGTGCGCTGGCTGGTGGAGACCGTGGGCCTGGAGCCGGGAGCGGCCCTGCAGCTTGCGGAGTACCTTGCCGCGGGACGCGCGGCGCTGGGGGCGCTGCCCACGCAGCACACCATCATCGCCGAGCGCTTCTTCGACGAAGGCGGCGGGATGCAGCTCGTGATCCACTCGCCCTTCGGCAGCCGGCTCAACCGGGCCTGGGGCTTGGCCTTGCGCAAGCGCTTCTGCCGCACGTTCAACTTTGAGCTGCAGGCGGCGGCCATCGAGGATGCCATCGTGCTCTCGCTGGGCCCCACCCACAGCTTCCCGCTGGCGGACGTGTTCCGCTACCTGCACAGCGCCTCGGCGCGGCAGGTGCTCACGCAGGCGCTGCTGGATGCACCGCTGTTCACGGTGCGCTGGCGGCACAACGCCAACCGCGCGCTGGCCGTGCTGCGGCGCATCGGCGGACGCAAGGTGCCGGCGCCGCTGCAACGGATGCGCTCGGACGACCTGCTGGCGCTGGTGTTTCCCGACCAGCAGGCGTGCCTGGAGAACATCGTGGGCGATCGGGAGATTCCCGATCACCCCCTGGTGCACCAGACCCTGCGCGACTGCCTGGAAGAAGCCATGGACGTGGAAGGCCTGGAGCGTCTGCTGCGGGCCATGGAGGCGGGCGAGCTGGAGCTGATCGCGCGCGACCTGGCCGAGCCCTCGCCGCTCGCGCAGGCCATCCTCAATGCCAAGCCCTATGCGTTCCTGGACGATGCGCCGCTGGAGGAGCGCCGCACCCAGGCTGTTCAGAGCCGCCGCTGGCTGAACCCCGAGACCGCCGCGAACCTCGCCGCGCTCGATCCCGACGCTATCGCCCGCGTGCGCGCCGAGGCTTGGCCCGTGGTGGGCAGCGCCGACGAGTTGCACGACGCGCTGATGCTGCTGGGAGCACTCGCCGAAGACGAGGGCCTGGCCGGTGCCGTGGGCGATGACGTGGCTGCGGACGGCGGCCCTGCCCAGACCGGCTGGCCGCTGTTGCTGGCGCAACTGGGCCAGGAGGGCCGTGCAGCCGTGCTGACGCCTGCCACAGCGCAGCGCGGCCGCTTCTGGGTGGCCGCCGAGTGGCTGCCCGCCCTGCGCGCGCTATATCCCGGCGCGCACCTGGAGCCCGCCATCGAGCCGCCCGCGGCTGTGGCGCGGGACTGGACGCCGGAGGAAGCGGCTGTGGAGCTGCTGCGAGCACGGCTGGAGGCCAGCGGCCCCGTGACGGCCCAGGCTCTGGCGGCGCTGCTGCACCTGACCCCACGCCAGGTGGATGCGGCCCTGCTGGCGCTGGAAGGCGAGGGATTCGTGCTGCGTGGGCGCTTCACGCCCGGCTGTGCGGAGGAGGAGTGGTGCGAGCGCGGGCTGCTGGCGCGCATCCATCGCTACACGCTGAACCGCCTGCGCCGGGAGATCGAGCCGGTCAGCCCGGCGGACTTCATGCGCTTCCTGTTTGCGTGGCAGCGCGTGGAGCCGCGCACCCGCGCCGACGGGCTGGACGGGCTGGCGGGGGTGATCGAGCTGCTGGAGGGCTTCCAGGCGCCGGCGAGCGCATGGGAGAGCGAATTGCTGGCGGTGCGTGTGGGCAGCTATGACCGAGAGTGGCTGGACCGTCTGTGCTCGATGGGCCGCGTGGCATGGGCGCGCCTTTCGCCTCCCACCACCGGGGCCGGGGCGGAGTCGCGCGTGCGCCGGGGCGGGCCGGTGGCCTCCACACCCGTGGCTCTGCTGGCGCGGCGCAACCTGGCGCTATGGCAGCAACTTTACGGCGAGCCGGGCGAGCCGGCGGAGCCGCGGCTCTCCGGGCAGGCCGCTGCCGTGCGGGATTGCCTGGCCGCACGTGGCGCGCTTTTCTTCTCCGAACTGGTGGACGGCACGGGCCTGTTGCCCACGCAACTGGAGGCGGCGCTGGGCGAGCTGGTGGCCCAGGGCTTGGTCACCGCGGACAGCTTCGCGGGGCTGCGGGCGCTGCTGAAGCCGGCACGCAAGCGCGCACCGGTGCAGGGTCGACGCGCCGGGTTGGCCGCGTTCTCCACGGAGGGCGCCGGGCGCTGGTCGCTGGTGCACACGCCGGGGACTGCCGCCGAGGAGCCACGCACGGCCGAGGCCGTGGAGGCCTTCGCCTGGGTGCTGCTGCGCCGCTATGGCGTGGTGGTGCGGCGCCTGCTGGAACGCGAGGGGCAGGCCCCGCATTGGCGCGATCTGCTGCGCGTGTACCGGCGTCTGGAGGCGCGCGGGGAGATCCGCGGCGGGCGCTTCGTGAACGGCATGGCCGGCGAGCAGTACGCGCTACCGGAGGCGGTGGGCAGTCTGCGCGAGGTGCGCCGCCAGGGGCACACGGGCGCACTGGTGAGCCTCAGCGCAGCCGATCCACTGAACCTGATGGGCATCCTCACGCCGGGACGGCGCGTCGCGGCCCTGGCGGGCAACCGCGTGCTGTATCGCGATGGTGTGCCGGTCGCCACGCAGGAAGGCGGGCTGGTGCAGTTCCTGGCCGAGGTGCCCGCATCCGAGCAGTGGCTGCTCCGCAATGCCCTGGTGGGCCAGCCGGTGGGTGGGCAGGCGGCACTCTACGCGCCGCCGGCGTTCCGCAAGCCGGGGTAGGTGCTTCGCGCTGGGCACTCGCCGCAGGGGTCAGCGCAATAGACCGGCGCCGACCACGCCGTCCAGCATGAACTGCACCGCCAGCGCGGCCAGCACGATTCCCAGCACGCGCGAGATCACGTTGGCCCCCGTGGTGCCCAGCAGGGTGGTAATGCGCGCGGCGAAGAGCAACGCCAGCAGCGCGCAGGCCAGCACGGCAGCCAGCACGGCCAGCAGCCACGCGATGCGCACGGGGTCGTCGCTGGCGCGGCCCATCAGCAGCACCAGTGAGGTCAGGGCGCCGGGCCCGGCGATGAGCGGAATGGCCAGCGGGAACACGGAGATGTCCTCGAAGTCCATGGCCTCGCGCTGCTCCTCGCCCGTGGCGGAGCGCAGGCCGCTGGGCCGCACCAGCACCATGTCCACCGCCAGCAGGAACAGCAGCACGCCGCCCGCGATGCGGAAGGCCGCCAGGCTGACACCCAGTGCCCGCAGCAGGGGCGGGCCGCCCAGTGCGAACAGGTACAGGATCACCGCCGCCAGCAGCACGCCCCGCCACGCCATGCGGTCGCGGTGCGCCGCATCGCCCCGTGCCGTGAGGCCCACGAAGATGGGCGCCACCCCGATGGGGTCGATCACGATGAAGAGCGTGATGAAGGCGTTGAGCACGTAGTCCAACAGGCTTCCTCCCGGGGGTTCTCGCTCAGCGCACGTCGTAGCGGTCGCCCTGGCGGCGGGTCAGGTCCACCACCACGGCGTTGCTGTTCAGACCGTCCACGTTGTCCCCCGCCCGCACCCGCACCCGCGTGATCTCCGCCGGGATGCGGATGCGCTCGGAGCGGGTGAACGGCTGCTCGTCCTCGTGCGGGTGCAACAATTCGCGTCGTCCAAGCACCTCACCGTCCAGCGTTTCCACCACCCACACGTTGGCATAGTGCGCCCATCCGGAGTCCGCGTGACGCAGCGTCACGGACACATCCCACGCGTTGCCGCTGCGCTCGAAGCGGGCGTGCACCACCTCTACCGGCGTAGCCCATGCCAGCGCCGGCAGGCACGCCAATGCCAGCAACAGGCCCACCGCGCGCAATCCTACCAAGCCACGCAGTCGGGCGGTGGTGCGTCGGGACATGGCGGACTCCACGGCGTGGGTTGCGGCTGCTCCCGATGATCGTCGGTTCGCAAGGCTCTCCTCACCCATATCCCTCGGCCGGCGTGGACACAACACGCGGGTGCGATGCCACGAGGCAAGACGCGCGCGCGCGATGGTGCTACAAGGGCGCGGAGCCCCTATTCACCCGGAGGAGTTGCCCATGGCCACTTGGGATCCCGCGCAGTACCTCAACTTTGCCGACCACCGCCTGCGCCCCGCGCTGGAGCTGCTGGCCCGCATCCCCGTGGACTCCCCGGTACGGGTGGTGGACCTGGGCTGCGGACCGGGCAATGTCACCCGCTACCTGCGCGAGCGCTGGCCGCTGGCGGAGATCACAGGCCTGGACAGCTCTGCGGAGATGCTGGCACGGGCGCGCGAGGCCGACCGCTCCATTCAATGGGAGCAGGCGGACTTCGGAACGTGGCAGCCCGCGCAGCCGCCGCAGGTGATTTACGCCAACGCGGCCCTGCACTGGCTGGGCGATCACGCGGCGCTCATCGCGCGGCTGATGGGCTTTCTGGCGCCGGAGGGCGTGCTCGCCGTGCAGATGCCGCGCAATTTCCGCGAGCCGTCCCACGCCATGATGGCCGATGCCGCGCACGGCGGCCCCTGGGCCAAGCGGGTGACCGGGCTGTTGCGGCCGCCGCCCGTGGAGGAGCCCCAGTTCTACTACGACGTGCTCGCTCCGCTGAGTCGGCGGCTGGATATCTGGGAGACACGCTACCTGCAGGTGCTGAGCGGAGAGAACCCCGTGGCGGAATTCACCAAGGGCTCCTGGCTCAAGCCTCTGCTGGACGCGCTGGAGGAGCCCGAGCGCAGCGCCTTCGAGGCGGACTACCGCCGCCGCATCGCGCAGGCCTATCCGCGCCGCGAGGATGGCACCACGCTGTTCCCCTTCCAGCGGCTCTTCATCGTTGCGGTGAAATGACGTCGCGGGGCCCCCGGCGCGGGCGGGCCCATATGTGCCGGCCCGTGGGGCTTGATCCGGCCGGGAGCGGGTGGAACAATCGGGGCGGCAAGCAACGACACGCCTTCCGCGGGGCGCTGGGCCCGCGGGCCCCCGCGCCGCATTCCATTCCAGCAGGGAGGACGGCATGCAACTGCACAGCAATTCCTTCCGGGACAACGGTCCGATTCCCACTGAGTTCGCCTTCGGCAAGCAGCATCCCACGCAGCACATGGACCTGAGCAACAACCGCAGTCCGCACTTGCGCTGGACGGATGCGCCGGCCGGCACGAAGTCCTTCGCCATCATCTGTGTGGACCCGGACGTCCCGACGTCGTTCGACGACGGTAACCAGGAGGGCAAGACCATCAAGGCCAGCCTGCCGCGTACGGACTTCTACCACTGGACCCTGGTGGACATTCCGGCCTCGACGTCGGAGCTGGCCGCGGGTGCCGATTCCGACCGCGTGACGCCCAAGGGCAAGCCCCTGGGCAAGACTCCTCATGGGCAGCGCGGCCTGAACGACTACACGAACTTCATGGCCGGAGACCCGGACATGGGCGGCACCTACGGTGGTTACGATGGCCCCTGCCCGCCCTGGAACGACGAGATCGTGCACCACTACGTGTTCACCGTGTACGCCCTGAGCGTGTCCACGCTGAACATTCCCGACCGTTTCACGGGGCCCGATGCCATCAAGGCCATGCAGAACCACGTGCTCGCCAAGGCCAGCATCACAGGCACGTACAGCCTCAATCCGGCTGTGAAAGCCTGACCCGCAGCATCCCGCATTCGCCCGGTCGCTCCCCATGGCGGCCCGGCGCCGGCGTCACTCGCGCGATCCCCGCTGCGGGGGCACCGGTCGCAGACCTTCCGGTCATGGGAGGCTGCGATCGGGCCCGGTAGCGGCCATAATTGGCGCATCCGAGCCCTGGCGCCTACTTTCCCATTGACTTCACGCCGCCCACTGCCCATGGTAGGGCGTAATTCTGCACCGGTCAGGGATTCGTCTGGAAGCAGCGCGCGCTAGGCACGACACCGATTGGCGGGGGGAGCCGCCCGCGGCGTCTCTGGCGAAGCCCCTTGGTTTCGAAGGACCGCGCCGCAAGGCGCGCCCGATGCGCATCTGCCGCCTAGCATCCCACCGAGCCAATGCCGCGAACCGCGCGGCATTCGATTCTCTTTGCCAGGAGCAACCATAGATGCGCCTAAACTTCAAAGCATTGGGCTTGGCCGTCGCGCTGGTGGTAGCGATCGCTGCGGCGCCACCGACCCCGCAGGCCAAAGAACTGCACTGGGCATTCCAGGGCGATATCCACTCGATGGATCCGTACTCCCTGAACGAGACCTTCTCGCTGGGCACGCTGGGCAACGTGTATGAAGGGCTGGTGCGCCGCACGGCGGACCTGAAGGTCGTGCCGGCGCTAGCCGTTCGCTGGGAGCTCAAGGAGCCCACCCGCTGGCGCGTGTACCTGCGCCACGGCGTGACGTTCCACGATGGCCGGCCGTTTACGGCGGATGATGTCGTGTTCTCGTACAAGCGGGCCACGGCCAAAGGCTCCGACGTGGGCGGGAAACTGGCCTCAGTCACGGATGTGCGCAAGGTAGACCGCTATACGGTGGACTTCATCACCAGCGCGCCCAACCCGATCATCACGTCGGAATGGGAGACGTGGATGATCATGTCAAAGGGCTGGGCCGATGAGCACCAGGCCGACATGCCGGAAGGCCCTTCCGGAGCCGGCGCCAGCTATGCCCACCTGCACGAGAACGGCACTGGCCCCTACACGTTGGTGAGCCGCGAGGCGGACGTGAAGAGCGTGTTCAAGGCCTACCCGAAATGGTGGGATGCCAAGAACCACAAGGGGATGCCCGACCGCGTGGTCATGTCGCCGATCGCCTCGGCTTCCACGCGGGTCGCCGCCCTGCTCTCCGGCAACGTGGCGATGGCGTACCCGATCCCCGTGCAGGACATGAAGCGGGTGGACGACAACGCGGGCACGCACATGCTGGTGGGCCCGGAAGTGCGCACCATCTACCTGGGCATGGACATGTTCCGGGATGAGCTGCTGCATTCCAATGTGAAGGGCAAGAATCCGTTCAAGGACAAGCGTGTGCGTCAGGCCTTCTACCAAGCCATTGACGAGGACGCGATCGCCGCGAAAGTGATGCGTGGCTTGGCGACGCCTACGGCGATCATGGTCGCCCCGGGTATCATCGGCTATGAAAAATCCTTCAAGCGGCTGCCCTACGACCCGGAGAAGGCCAAGGCCCTGCTGACCGAGGCGGGCTATCCCGATGGGTTCGAACTGCACATGGACTGCCCGAACGACCGTTACGTCAACGACGCGCAGATCTGCCAAGCCGTCGTGGGTATGCTGGCCAAGGTGGGCGTGAAGGTGGACCTGCTGGCGCAACCCAAGGCCATCTACTTCGGCAAGATCCTGCCGCCGAAGCTGGACACGGACTTCTACCTGATCGGGTGGCAGCCGGACAGCTTTGATAGCTGGAACCCCCTGTACAACCTGCTCAACTGCCCGGAAGGCAAGAAGGGCCGCTTCAATCTGGGTGGCTACTGCAACCACGAGGTGGACAAGCTCACCGCTGAAATTCTGAGCGAGACCAACCAGAAGAAGCGTGCCGCAATGCTGCACAAGGTGTGGGGCATCGTCATCCACGACATCGCCACGATCCCCCTGCACCAACAGGCTTTGGCCTGGGGGGTGAGCGACAAGATCACCGTGAAGCAGCGTGCAGACAACGTGTTCCACTGGTACCACGTCGATATGAAGTAGCCTGACCCGTTGCAGGCTGCCCCGGGCCGGTCCAACGTGGCCGGCCCGGGGTGCCTCGCGCCCCCCCTCTCATCCAGGCCTCGGTAGGACGTTTCGCTCATGTTGGTGATGATCATCCGGCGATTGGTGCAGTCCATCGTCGTGATGCTGACCGTGGGACTGATCGCCTTTGCGATGTTTCGGTACGTGGGCGATCCGATCTCGCAGATGGTGGGCCAGGACACACCCATCCAGGTGCGCGAGCAGATGCGCCAGGAACTGGGTCTCAACGACCCGGTGGTGGTGCAGTTCGCCCGATTCGTGGGCAACACGGTGCGGGGGAACTTCGGCATCTCGTTTCGCATCGGGCGTCCCGTCAGCGAACTGATCATCGAACGGCTTCCGGCCACGCTGGAGCTGAGCTTGCTGGCCGCCCTGTTTGCGCTGGTGGCGGGTATCCCGATGGGTATCTACACCGGGCTGCGGCCCGACAGCTGGCTCAGCAAGGTGTTCCTGACCATATCGCTGGTGGGGGTATCTCTGCCCACGTTCTTTATCGGTATCCTGCTGATCCTCGTGTTCGGGGTGTTGCTGGGTTGGTTGCCTACTTTCGGTCGAGGTGACGTGGTGCATCTGGGCGTTTGGACGACCGGGCTGCTCACGGCGAGCGGGCTCAAGTCGCTCATCATGCCCGCGTTCACGCTGGGGCTGTTCCAGCTCACACTGACCATGCGTCTGGTGCGCTCGGAGATACTGGAGGTAATGCGCACGGATTTCATCAAGTTCGCACGCGCGCGGGGTCTCACGCCGCGGGCCATCAACTTCGGTCACGCCCTGAAGAACACGCTTGTGCCCGTGATCACCATCACGGGGCTGCAGCTGGGGGGCATCATCGCCTTTGCGATCATCACCGAGACCGTGTTCCAGTGGCCGGGCATGGGACTACTCTTTGTCCAAGCCGTCCAGTTTGCCGACATTCCGATTATGTCCACCTATCTGGTACTGATCGCGTTCTTCTTTGTGGTCATCAACCTGATCGTGGACGTTCTCTATTTCGTGGTGGATCCGCGCCTGCGGGCCGAATCCAGCCCGCACGGGCACTAAGCCGGACAGATGGGCCATGCAACGCATCCGCGAAATCGCACACCAAGTCTTTGACAGCGACATCTGGTACAGCTTCACCTCTTCCAAGGTGACGATGCTGGCCGCGGTGGTGACAATCATGTTCATCGTGTCGGCCGTGCTGGCCCCGCTGATTGCGCCGCAGAACCCGTTCAATCCAGGCGACCTGAACCTGATGGACGCCTTCACGCCACCCGTCTGGTACCACGCGGGCATGGTGCACTATGTGCTGGGGACTGACGATCAGGGGCGCGACATCTTCTCCACCATCCTCTTCGGCTCGCGCATTTCGCTGCTGGTGGGGGTGGGGGCCATGCTGATGGCGATGGTGATCGGGGTGGCGCTGGGGCTGCTCTCCGGTTACGCAGGTGGGGCGCTGGACAACTTCATCATGCGCGTCGCGGACGTCACGCTGAGTTTTCCGGCCCTGCTCGTGGCCATGCTCATCGATGGGGTGGTGCGCGGTATCTTCCCCAACGTCACCCAGGACCAGAGCGCGATCTACGTGCTGATCTTCTCCATCGGCGTATCGAGTTGGCCGCCCTTTGCGCGCACGGTGCGAGGCTCCACCATGGTGGAGCGAAACAAGGAGTACGTGCAGGCCGCGCGCATCATCGGGCGCAGTCCCGCGGCGATCATGGGCCAGCACGTGCTGCCCAACGTAATGGGGCCGGTGCTGGTGATCGGGACCATCGGGTTGGCCATCTCCATCCTCACGGAAGCCTCGCTGTCATTCCTGGGCGTCGGCATGCCGCCCACGACGCCCTCGCTGGGCACGTTGATCCGGATCGGCAACGACTTCCTGTTCTCTGGTGAGTGGTGGATTGTCGTCTTTCCAGGAGCGGCCCTGGCGATTCTGATCCTGGCCGTGAACCTGTTGGGCGACTGGCTGCGCGACGCCCTCAATCCGAAGCTGCGCTAGAGGGCGGATGACGGTCACCCCTACCCCCAATACGCACACCGCCCCAGACGATTCACGCACGCCACTGCTTTCCGTGCGTGGCCTGGAGGTGCAGTTTCCCACGCGGCGCCGCACGCTCACGGCGATCCAGGACGTCAACTTCGACGTGATGCCGGGCGAGATCCTGGGCGTCGTGGGCGAATCGGGCGCCGGCAAGTCCATGACCGGCAACGCCATCATCGGTCTGCTGGAACCGCCAGGGCGCATCGCGCGCGGCGAGGTACGCTTCCTGGGGCAGGACTTGACCCAACTCGATCAGGCCGGGCTGCGCAAGATCCGCGGGCGCGACATCGGCGCGATCTTCCAGGATCCCCTGACCTCGCTCAATCCGCTCTACCGCATCGGCGACATGCTGGTGGAAACGCTGCTTACGCATCTGGACATCAGCCGGGGTGAGGCGGAGCGGCGCGCCATCGGCATTCTCACCGAGGTGGGTATCCCAGCCGCACACGAGCGCTTCCGGCACTACCCGCACCAGTTCTCGGGCGGTATGCGCCAGCGGGTCGTGATTGCGCTGGCGCTCTGCACCGAGCCGCGCCTGGTGCTGGCCGACGAGCCCACCACGGCGCTGGACGTCTCGGTGCAGGCGCAGATCATTAACCTTCTGAAGAGGCTGTGCCGCGAGCGCGGCACGGCGGTGATCCTGGTCACGCACGACATGGGCGTCATCGCCGAAACGGCGGATCGCGTCGCGGTAATGTATGCCGGGCGCATCGTGGAAATCGGGCCGGTGCGGGAGGTGGTGAAGAATCCGCGCCATCCTTACACAGTCGGGCTGATGGCAGCGATTCCCCATATCGGCGGCACAACCACGCAGCTCGCGCAGATAGAGGGCAGCATGCCTCGACTGGACGCCATCCCAAGCGGTTGCGCGTTCAATCCGCGCTGTCAGCGGCGCTTCGCGCGCTGCACCGAGGCGGTACCGGCACTGCTGTCTGTGGCGCCGGGGCATGAGACTGCGTGCTACCTGTATTCAGACGAGGCCGAGGGGGTGCGCCCATGAGAGCGCCCGACGCCAACCCGGTACCAGCGCAGCCGCTGGTGCAGGTGGAGAATCTCAGGCGCTTCTTCGACGTCTCAGGCGGCTGGCTGCGGCGCACCGTTTACCGCACGGGCCACGTGCTGGTGCGCGCCGTGAACGACGTCAGCTTTGCCATCCAGCCTGGCGAGACCTTCTCGTTGGTCGGCGAGTCGGGATCGGGCAAGTCCACGGTAGGGCGCCTGATCGTGGGCCTGGACCGGCCCACGGACGGTCGCGTGCTCTTCGAGGGCCAGCGCATGGACACGCTGGGCCGGGCTGAAGCGCTGCCGCTGCGGCGACGCATGCAGATGATCTTCCAGGATCCCTACGCCTCGCTAAACCCGCGCTGGCGTGTCAATCGGCTGGTGTCCGAGCCGGTCGGGCATCGCATGGGGCGTGAGGAGCGCTTTGCCCTGGCCGGGCAACTACTGGAGCAGGTCGGACTCTCACGTTCGGACCTGGACAAGTTCCCGCACGAGTTCTCTGGCGGTCAGCGGCAGCGCATTTGCATCGCGCGGGCGCTGGCGAGCAACCCGGAGTTCCTGGTGTGCGACGAGCCCACCAGCGCACTGGACGTCTCTGTGCAGGCGCAGATCCTCAACCTGATGCTGGAGTTGCAGCGTGAGTTGGGGCTGACCTACCTGTTCATCTCGCACAACCTGGCGGTCGTCTACCACGTCTCCACACGGGTGGGGGTGCTGTATCTGGGCGCGCTGTGCGAGGTGGGCATGCGCGAGCAGGTGTTTGGGCGACCGCGACATCCCTATACGCGCATGCTGCTGGACAGCGTCCCGGACCTGGAGCTTTCGGGAAAACCGCGCACTCCGGTGGCCGGCGAGGTGCCAAGTCCGATCAATCCGCCGCCCGGCTGCACCTTCCATCCGCGCTGTCCATTCGCCAACGAACGCTGCAAGCGGGAGTTGCCCCAACTGCACCCGTATGGCGATGGCACTTTGGTCGCCTGCCATGCGGTGGAAGAAGGGCGCCTCTAGCGGCGCCGCCACGCCTTGTGATCACGTATTTGAACCATAAGCGACCCGCAATAATCGATATATAATAGTTCAGAAAACATCGACGGAACGATGTGGTCGACGCTGCCAGCCTCGTTGCTGGACTACCTGCAAGCGATCCGAGCGTCTCCAATCTGTCCCATTGGCGGGTCCGCACCTGCCTCGGGCGTCTGCTTCAGTCAGGGTGTCGGCTCCACGAGCGCCAGGAAATGCAAGCGGAAGCACGCGCCACCCATTGGAGAATCTGTAACCTCCACGCGCCCACCGTGTGCCTGCATGCAGCGCGTCACGGAGACGAGGCCCAGTCCGTTGCCGTCTGTTCGCGTTGTGTGGAATGGCGCGAAGATGCGCTGCCGCTCTCGCGTCGGCACGCCGGGGCCGTTGTCGTGCACTTCGAGCACGGCCCAACTCCTGTCCGCGTGCAGGTGTAGCAAGATGTGGCCGCGATGCTCCGTGGCGTCCGCGGCATTGAGCACCAGATTGGTCAATGCGCTCCAGATCAGCATCAGGTTGCCACGGATGGCAACGGATTCCGCGACTTCCATGCGCACATCACAGGTGTGCACCCTTGGGTGGTGACGAAGAAGACTGAGGCACTCGGTTACGACGGCCCCCAGGTCGTACAGCAGTGTGTGTTCCGGCGCGCCGGCGTATTTCATGAACAAACGGGTCAAGCCGGAAAGGCTCTGCAGGGCTTGCTCCAACCTGGCCAGGTATTCGGCACCCTGGCCGCCCAGCGCGGGTGCATATTGCTCCAGCAGCGACGCGTTGCCCTGCACAACGGTGAGCAGGTTGTTGCAGTCGTGGATCACCGAGGCACTCAGCGCGCCCAACAGGGCCCGCTGCTCTGCCGCGAGGCGTTGTGTCTCCACCTGTTCCAGCGCGCGGGTGCGCTCCATCAGGCTGTGCAGCAGCGTCACGCAGACCAGCAGGAACAGCAGCGACGTGACGAGCAGGAATGGCAGCGCGGTTTTCCATTCGACCCGGTCGAGGATTGCGGCGATGTGGCCGCCGATCAGGTGGTCAAGGGCCGTTTCGAGTCCGTAGAAGGCGACGACGGAGAGACAGACATAGCAGATGGTCAGCCCGATCCCGTAGGGAAGGGGCCGAACGGCGTGAGTGGTCGCGGCGGATCGCGTCATGGGAATGGCTACTCTTCTCCAGCAGATAAGCTACGGGCTGCGGAATGGCACCCCTATGAGGAAACGGGGACGGCAGGGTAGGCCCTGAGGATTGCGCTGGATCGGTCGGCGCAGGGCCTTCCCTGGAAGGGGGAGCCCCACGCCGAATGTGCGCGTCTCAGTCGTGCGACAGGCCCTACACCAGCAGTTGCCCATCGATGTCGAATTCCTCCTTGTCCTCCGACTCGCTGATCCGCGGGAAGCCCTTATGGCCATCGTTTCCGGGTCGGCTTTCGAGCATATGGTGAATCTCATTGCGCAGCCCGGCCCCGGACTTGCCGTTGTGGCCATTGCCGGCGACCGCATGAGCCGCAGCTCCCGCACGGATACCTCTGTCATCGTTGCGGAAGCGTGTGCCCTGCAGGACCCGCACGAGATCCTGTACGTAGGCACGCAACTGTGCGGCCTGAGCAGCCAGCTCCTCGCTGGCGGCGGCGGTCTCCTCGGCGTTGGCCGCGCTGCTCTGCGTCACGGCGTCCATTTGCCCCAGCGCCAGGTTCACCTGTTCGACTCCCTGGGATTGCTCCGCGCTGGCCACGGCCACTTGGTTCGACAGCTCGCTCACTGTGGCGATGGCCTTCTGGATGTCGTCCAGAGCCTGGCTGACCTCGGCGCTGACCTGCACGCCTTGTCCCGCCTTGTCCTGCGACTGCTCGATGATGGCGCTCGTTTCCTTGGCTGCCTCGGAACTGCGCAAAGCAAGATTGCGCACTTCCTCTGCGACGACGGCGAAGCCCCGGCCGGCATCGCCGGCCCGTGCCGCTTCCACGGCCGCGTTGAGTGCCAGGAGGTTCGTCTGGAAGGCAATCTCGTCGATGGTCTTGTTGATCTTGGCGGTAAGATCCGTGGAGGTCTTGATCTCCTCGATGGCAAGGCGCATGCGATCCATGGCGTCGCGGCCCCGCTGCACCGCCGAGCGGGCCTCTTCCCCCATGCGGTCCGCCTCCCGCGCACCGTCTGCGCTCTGGCGGATCATGGTGGACATCTCCTCCAGCGAGGACGAAGTCTCCTCCAGACTGGCGGCCTGCTCTGATGCACCGGAGGCCAGCGATTGGCTGGACTCGGCCACCTGGCCGGCGGCGGACGATGTCTGCTCGGCACCGGCGCGCAGGCCATCGATCACGCGGCGCAGCGGCCCGGCGATGGCCCGCACCAGCAGGAACGCGATCACGAGCCCGATCACCAGTGCACCCATGGTGGCCAGGATCAGGTACGTATACGCTTGCTGCTCATCGCGATCGGCGGTGTTCGCAGCCGCCTGCGTGAAGTGATCGACCGTCTTCAGCGCCGTTTCGGCCTCCGTGGCCAGCACCGTCTGTGTCTTGTCCAGATCGGCTGCCAGCGAAACGGCCTGGCTCACTTGTCCCTTGTTGATGAGATCCAGGATGGAGTCCACCTTGGTCGCGTATTGCTGATGCTGGGCGCTGATCTCCTTGAGGTGGTCCATCACCGTCACCAGTTCGCTCCCGTCGCCAGATGCGCGCGCTGCAGCTACCTCCTCGGACAGGACGTTCTCCGCCTTTGCCAGGGCCGCCTTGAAATGCTGTGAGAGATCGTTGAACTGCTGCACCTGCTGCTGAAGCTGCGTGCGTGCCGTCTGCTGGTCCACCGGCACCTCGCCCAGGCGGAAGATGCGTTCCACCCGCACAGCTTGCTCCAGTTGCGCCGAGGTCGCTTTCTCCAGATCCCTCACCAGGGGAACCGCTTCTGTGGAAACCGCCTGTACCGCCCCCCCGATGCGGCTAATGCGAGATAGGCTGAATGCAACCAAGGATCCCATGATTAGAAGAATGACAAAATTTTGCACATAAATTCGGGTCGTAAGGCTGTATCGGTCAAGCATTGCTAGGCTCCGGTGTTGATGCTTATATGAAGCATGAGTTGATGCCATAGTTATGCTAAGCGATTGTTATTACAAATATTTTAAAGCATTTACGTCAAGGATTCTGGTAATTCAATTTGCTGGTTTTGTTATGCTATTATCTTCTAAATAGTGCGACCATTTCCAGATTGACTTAGATCAACCCCTATTGCAGTATACGCACCACGTCAAATCAGGTTTCTTGTCATATAGTATGCGGTTTTTGTCATTGTCGTCGCTATACTGGCGTAAGTAAGAATGGGAATCGTTATTCGGCGATATGGACCTTCCTGCGTACGGATTGTTTGCGGACCTGCTGTTCGGCGGGGTGTCCCTGGGTATGGATGGCCAGGCACTGCTGAACGACTTGGGCTGGCAAGGCGGCGCGGGGCGGCTGTACCGGTCCTGGGTTCCCGAGGCCAAAATCAGCGATCTGTGGCAGGCGTTGATGGAGCGCTCATCTTCGGACGCCGTGGCGCTGCGGTTGGGCGAACGCCCTCTGGCGCGGCTGCACACAATCAATGCGCTGATGCTGAGCACTCACGACCCCCGCAAGGCAGTCGAGCGCATGGTGGCGCACTGGCATCTGCTCTATCCGGAGTCGCAATGGACGGTCGAGGTGACTGCGCTCAGCATCGATCTGGTCTACGAGAATCGGCGCACCGCGCCGGACACGCACCTTGATGCGGAGTATCGGTTGGCGACCCTGGCCACCCTGGTGCGTTGGATCACCCAACCACGGATCGAGCCGCAGTTGGTGACCTTCCGCGCGCCCCGGCCAGCCTACGGGGGTGAGTTTTACCGAGTCTTTCGCTGTCCCGTAATGTTCGATGCGCCGGCTGATCTGTTGCGATACAAGCGCGGCCTGCGCCAGCAGGTCGTGCCTCTGCACGATCCCTGGCTGGGCAAGGCGCTGCTGGAGACAGTCGGAGGCACGGCGCGTGGCCTGCCGCCCGACGAGGATTTGCCCGACGTGTTGCGCAATGCGTTGCGGGGATACGTCAGCGTGGGGGACACCGGCATCAAGACGGTCGCCCCACAGCTCGGCCTGAGTGCGGCGGAATTGCGGCGCGCGCTACGCCGCAACGGGACGACGTATCGCGAGTTGCTGGAGGATGTACGTAAGCAAGTGTGTCTGGAACTGCTGGCCATCGAAAAAAAGACAATGGACGAGATCGCCGAGCAGTTGGGCTATTCCAACACCCCGAATTTCTACCGGGCCTGCAAGCGCTGGTTCCGAAGCACCCCCACCGAACTGCGCGCGCGCCTCGATACCGCGGGAGCCGACTGACGCGCCGGGTCGTCGTGGGCTTGGCAATGTGGGCATTGGGCGGAGCCTTGCGTGGTACGGGTCGCCAAGCCGCTGCCTACCGGATGCGCGGCAACGGTGCTATTATCCACGTATCCTGAAGATGTGTGGATCGCGAAACCCAGGCCCGGGGGAGTGCCCGCCAGGGCCGGCCGGGGGGCCTTGCAGCAGGCGCGGAGCCATGCAGACTTATATCATCCGGCGTATCCTGGCGACGATCCCCGTCATGCTGATCGTCGCCCTGTTCGTGTTCACCCTGCTGCGTATCGCGCCGGGCGATCCCGCCGCAGTGATCGCGGGGGACTACGCCCAGCCGCAGGATATCGAGCGCATCCGCCACCAGCTCGGTCTGGATCAGCCCATCGCCACGCAGCTTGTCATCTGGCTCGGGCGCATTGCGCATGGGGACCTGGGGGTGTCGATCTTCTCCAACCTGCCGGTGAGCAAGCTCATCAGACAGCGCATGGAGCCCACCCTGGCGCTCTCGCTGACGACGATGATCTTCGCGGTCGTGCTTGCCGTGCCAATGGGGGTGCTGGCCGCCTGGAAGGCCGGTACCTGGATAGACCGGCTGGTGATGGTGTTCGCCGTGCTGGGATTCTCGTTCCCGGTGTTCTGGCTGGGCTTTCTGCTGATCTACGGCTTCTCCGTGCAACTGGCATGGCTGCCAGTGCAAGGCTACAAGAGCATCAGCGACGGGCTGATCCCGTTCCTGCGCCACATCACGCTGCCCACCCTCACGCTGGGCTTGGTGTACATGGCCCTCATTGCGCGGATCACGCGCGCCAGCGTGCTTGAGGTGCTGAGCGAGGACTACATCCGCACGGCGCACTCGAAGGGCCTCAACCCGCGCAATGTGCTGTGGGGTCACGCTCTCAAGAACGCGGCGGTGCCGGTGGTCACGATCATCGGCGTGGGCGTGGCGCTGCTTATCGGCGGGGTAGTGGTGACGGAGAGCGTGTTCGCCATTCCAGGTTTGGGGCGGCTTACGGTGGATGCGATCCTGCACCGCGACTATCCGGTGATTCAGGGGATCATCCTGATCTTCTCGGCGGCCTACGTGCTGGTGAATCTTGTCGTGGACCTGTTGTACACGGTGCTCGATCCTCGCATCCGCTACTAGCGGGTCGCGTCCGGCCTTTGGAGCGTCATGCTGACTGCCGAACCCGATGCCATTGCCCTGCCGGCGCAACCAAGGGCGCTGCTGGGCCACATGCGCAATATTGTGCGGCGGCATCCCACCATGTTGGTCGGCGGCGCGCTGCTGGTGGCGATGGTGCTGATGGCAATCCTGGCGCCGTACCTGTTCACGTACGATCCGCGGGTACTCAATCCGATCCACCGCCTGCGTCCCCCCGAGGCGGGCCATTGGTTCGGCACGGATATGTTCGGGCGCGATGTCTATAGCCGCACGATCTACGGGGCGCGTATCTCCCTGGTCGTGGGCTTCAGCGTATCGATCCTCGCCACGAGCTTCGGCATGGTGATCGGGCTGATGAGCGGATACAACCGCGTGCTGGACGCCATCATCATGCGCATCATGGATGGCCTCATGTCCATCCCGGCGATCCTGCTGGCGATCGCCCTAATGGCCCTCATGAGCGCCAGTGTGAAGAACGTGATCATCGCCATCACGATTCCGGAGATTCCCCGCGTGGTGCGGCTAGTGCGGGCGTTGGTGCTGTCGCTGCGGGAGCAGCCGTTCGTTGAGGCGGCGTCGGCCATGGGGGCCGGCTTCCTGCGCACGATGTTCCGCCACATCATGCCCAACACGCTGGCGCCGCTCATTGTGCAGGGCACCTACATCATGGCCTCGGCGGTGATCATCGAGGCCTATCTGAGCTTCCTGGGCGCTGGCACGCCGCCGGACGTGCCCAGTTGGGGCAACATCATGGCCGAGGGCCGCACCTATGTGCAGATCGGCTTCTGGATCATCCTCTTCCCCGGCATTTGCCTTGCGCTGACGGTGCTGGGGATCAATCTGCTGGGTGACGGACTGCGCGATACGCTCGATCCCCGCATCGCCCGCCGCATGTAGCTGCCCTGTCGTGGCGGCAAGCTCGCCTGTGGCCCGCGTGGCCGCGGGTCCCATGGCGCCGTCGGAAACACCGCCAAGCGGCTCGATGTGCGGCGCTCCGCGCCACAACGCACGACCTCTACCAGGGGCCCTCGTGCCCCGCCTTGTGCCATCACGTGAAAGCGAAAGGAGACGCGACGATGTCCCATGAGTCCCTGCACGCCCCCCGCGAGAAGCTCAGCAAGCACACCCTGGCCATGCACCAGGCCATCGTTTCGCTGATCGAGGAACTGGAAGCGATCGACTGGTACCGCCAGCGCGCGGACGACTGTGAGGACGATGCGCTGCGCGAGATCCTGCTGCACAACATGCGCGAAGAGATCGAGCACGGCATGATGACGCTGGAATGGATCCGCCGCAACGACCCCGATTTCGCCAAGGAAATGGGCGAGATCCTGAACAAGGAGGGCCCCATCGCTGGACACCACTAGCTGCTCCGCGGCCTTCCTGTGCGCGGTGACCGCGCAATGAAGTCCGCCGCTGAGATCACCGCGTTCCTGGATGCCCAGCGCGAGCGTCAGGAGGCGCTGCTGGCCGAACTCGTGCGTACGCCCTCGGACAATCCCCCGGGCGACTGTGCCCCGCACGCGGCCCGCACCCAGTCGCTGCTGGAGGCGCTCGGCCTGGCGGTGGCGGCACATCCGGTGCCCGAAGCCGAGTGCCAAGCCGCGGGGATGCGCAGCGTCACCAACCTGATCGTGCGCGAGCGCTTCGGCCCCGGCTCCACGCTGGTCCTCAATGCCCACGGCGATGCGGTGCCGCCGGGCGAGGGCTGGAGCGCCGATCCATACGGCGCTGAGGTGCGCGAGGGCTGGATGCTGGGCCGGGGCGTGGCCGTCTCCAAGAGTGACATCGCCGCCTACGCGTTCACGTTGCTGGCCCTGCGTGATGCTGGCCTGGCTCGCGGCACGGTGGAGCTACACGTCACCTACGATGAGGAGGCTGGTGGTCGGCTCGGCCCGCAGTGGCTGCTGACGCACGGGCTCACACAGCCGGACTACGCGATCTGTGCCGGCTTCAGCTATGCGGTGGTGACCGCGCACAACGGCTGCCTGCACCTGGAGTTGAGCTTCCATGGCGTCTCGGCCCATGCCGCCGAGCCGGAGCAGGGCCGGGACGCGTTGGAGGCCGCGACGATGGTGCTGGCCTCGCTCTATGCGCATCGCCGCGGCTATACCCGCATCCGCTCCGCCACGCCCGGCATCGGCAGCCCGACCCTGGTAGCGGGGCTCATCTCCGGCGGCACCAACACGAACGTCGTGCCCGATCGCGTCACCGTGCGACTGGACCGCCGCATCATCCCCGAGGAGCAGCCCGAGCGCGTGCAGCGCGAGCTGACGGAGTTCATCCAGCGCACCGCGGCGCTGATTCCGGGCGTGAGCTGCGAGGTGCGGTGTATCCTCAGTGCGGCGCCGCTGAAGCCCCTGATCGGCGCGGAGCGGCTGGCCACCGTGCTGCAGCGCCATGGCGGCGTGGTGCTGGGCGAGTCCATCCCTACGCGTGGTCTGCCGCTCTATACCGATGCCCGCCACTACGCCGCGGCGGGCATCCCCACCGTGCTCTATGGCGCCGGTCCCCGTAGCTTGGCCGAGGCCAATGCCCACCGCGCGGACGAACGGCTGAAGCTGGACGATCTGGCGCGCGCCACGCGCGTGCTGACGCTGGCGGTGGGGGAAGTGCTGGGGCAGGGAGCGTGATGCGGCGCCGGGCTCAGCCGACGTCTGAGTGGCCCAGCACCTCCATCGTCATGTCCCGCGCGGGCGGAAGGCGCCAGCTTGCCAGCGCTCCCAGCGCGGCCAGCACAATCACCGCGCCGATGGCGGTGGCGGGCACGGTGACGTCCGCCAGCACGCCCAGTGCGACGCCGGCCAGGGCCAGCAGCCCCATGGCGGTGTTGGCAAAGGCGACGTAGAGCGGCCGTTCGTCCGCCGGAGCGCCATCCAGCAGATAGGTCTTGCGTCCCAGCCGCAGCCCGGCCTCCGCCACTCCGACCAGCAGGAACACTCCGGCATAGGCCCAGATGCCGATGGCGGCCGGTACCCAGGTCAGCGCCAGCGCCAGCAGGCCTGCGGCGACGGCGATCAGGCCCGCCACCGCCATTACGCGGTGGGCGGTGGCATCCGACCAGCGGCCCCACAGGGGACTCGCCACGACATTCGCCAACCCAAGCGCGAAGACGTACGAGCCCAGTTGGGCGGCGCCATTGCCGTAGAGCCCGCTGGCGTGCAGCGCGAAGAAGGGCGCGGCCAGCTCCACGCCCAGCAGCAGGCCGCGCGCCCACAGGAAGCCTCGGTAGCCGGGCACCTCGCGCACCAGCTTCAGGCCCGCGGCCACCTCGTGCAGCATGGAGCGGCCGCCGCTGGTGGCGCCGTCCTGCTCTTCCATGGCGGCGAAGGCGGCTGCGCCCAACGCCCACAGCAAGGCGGCGATCAGCAGCAGTGCCACGGTGAGTTGTACGTCCACCGCGTCCGCGCTGAGCACGCGGAAGACCCCCGCAGCGATCAACGTCAGGCCGCCCCCTACCAGCGCGCGGTGGGAGAGCAGGCGCCCGCGCCGTCCGGCGGGGATGGTCTTGCCCATCACATCCTGGAAGGCCACGGAGCCGGCGCCGCTGGCCACGCTGAAGATGGCGAAGGCCAGCAGCGTCAGCGGCCCCGCCATTTCGGGCGGCAGGATCATCGCCCCGGCCCCGATTACGGTCAGCATGAGCGCCTGGAACAGTCCGGCGGCTACCCATACCCACTTGCGCCGGGCCAGCGAGCGGATGCGGCCCGCCACAACAAGCTGGGGCAGCAGCGACCCCGCCTGCTTGAGCGGCACCAGCAGCCCGGTGACGGTGGCCGGGGCCCCAATGCCGGCCAGCAGCCAGGGCAGCACCAGGCCCGGGCTGGCGAGCTGTTCGGCCAGCTTGGTGGCGGCGCCGTTGGCCAGGTTCAGCAGGTAGTTGCGCGGGACGTCCGTGCAGGCGCCTGCCGGGATGGCCTCGCAGGCACGCTCGTCGGTGTCGTCGCCGGCGAGCACTCGGTACGCCGACTCCAGGCGCTCGGCGGCGGCGTGGGACAGGGCGGGTTCGCTCATGGACAGGCCGGGGCGGGCGACTAGGAGGCCTTCATGGCGGCGTAGTCCACCGGCTGGTGGCGGTCCAGCTTGCGGGTCACCGGCGGCAGCGGATACTTGAGCCCGCTGGCGCAGTTGAACAGCACCACCCGTTCGTCGGCATCCACCTTGCCTTCGGCCAGCGCCTGCTTGTAGGCGGCATAGGTGGCGGCGCCCTCCGGGCAGAGCAGCAGGCCCTCCTCGTGGGCGACCTCCGCCAGCGCAGCCTCGATCGCCTCGTCCTCCACGGCGATGGCGAAGCCGCCGGTGGAGCGCATGCCGCGGAGGATCAGGAAGTCCCCGATGGCCACGGGCACGCGGATGCCCGAGGCGATGGTATGCGCGTCCTGCCACAACTCCGCGTGCTCGGCGCCCTGCTCATACGCCCGCACGATGGGCGCGCAGCCGGTGGCCTGCACGGCCACCATGCGCGGGCGCTTGCTGCCAATCCAGCCCATCGCCTCCAGTTCGTCGAAGGCCTTGACCATGCCGATCAGCCCCGTGCCGCCGCCGGTGGGGTAGAAGATCACGTCCGGCAACTCCCAGCCGAACTGCTCGGCGACCTCCAGGCCCATCGTCTTCTTGCCCTCGATGCGGTAGGGCTCCTTGAGCGTGGAGGTATCGAACCAGCCCATGGCCTCCTTGCCCTCGCCCACGATCTTGCCGCAGTCGTTGATCAACCCATTGACGCGGTACACCTTGGCCCCCTGGGCCGCGATCTCGCGCACGTTGATCTCCGGCGTATCCTCCGGGCAGAACACGTAGCTCTCGATACCGGCCCGCGAGCAGTAGGCTGCCATGGCCGCCCCGGCGTTGCCGTTGGTGGGCATGGCCATGCGCTGCACGCCCAGCTCCTTGGCCATGGAAACGGCCAGGCACAGCCCCCGCGCCTTGAAGGAACTCGTGGGCAGACGGCCCTCGTCCTTCACCCACAGCCCACGGCTGCCCGTGCGGCCGCGCAGGCGCGGCAAGGGAATGAGCGGCGTGACCGGCTCGCCCAGCGAGACGATATTCTCCGCCTTGCGCACTGGCAGGAACTCACGATAGCGCCACAGGTCCGCCGGGCGCTTGGCCAGCGTGGCCTTGTCCAGGCCCCGCGCCAGGGCTTCCAGATCGTAGCGCACCAGCAGCGGTTTGCCCGCTCGCGAGAGGCCGTGCAGGACGTCCGCCTCGTGGCGCTCGCCGGTATAGCCGCACTCCAGGTGCGTGACGTAGGTCTCGTAGGGGCCAGCGGTGTTGGTGGTTGCGACCATGTGGGGCGGACTCCGATCGAAGCGGCGGTTGTGGGCGTTGCGCCTTGCCTTTTGCGCGATCCGTCCGCAACTTTAGACAGCCCGCCCGATCCGCGCAAGCACGGGGTGGCGGGCCGCCGGCGCCGGAGTCTTCGCGGACGCTCTGCGTCCATCGGTGCCGCTTCGCGGTTGCACTGTTGCTGACTCACGCATCGTCATGTTCACCATCGACCGGCTCGACCACCTGGTGCTCACCGTGCGGGATCTGCCACGCACGATCGACTTCTACACGCGCGTGCTGGGCATGGAGGAGCAGACCTTCGGCGGAGGCAGCGGCCCCATGCGCAAGGCGCTGCGCTTCGGGCGCCAGAAGCTGAACCTGCACGAGGCCGGGCACGAGTTCGAGCCCAAGGCCGCCGCGCCCGCCCCGGGTTCGGCCGATCTGTGCTTCATCACGGAGACGCCGCTGGCCGAGGTGATGGCGCACCTGGAGGCCTGTGGCGTGCCGCTGCTGCTGCCGCCCTCTCGTCGCACTGGGGCGCTGGGGCCCATCGAATCCGTCTACCTGCGCGATCCCGACGGCAACCTCATCGAGATCAGCAACTACCCGGCGCGGTGAAGGTGCACCGTGATCGGGCTTGACGTCAATAGTTCGATATTTGTAGAATAATCGTGGGGTTGGGGCGCGGCGCGAATAGGCGCCCTCAGACAGAGGCAAGGCGTGTCCAGCAAGGACTATTTCGAAGAGGTCGCACCGCAGTGGGATGCGATGCGCCAGGAGTTCTTCTCCACCGGCGTGCGCGAGAAGGCCTACGCCGCGGCGGAACTGAAGCCCGGCATGACCGTGGCGGATATCGGCGCGGGCAGCGGCTTCATGAGCGAAGGGCTGCTGGGGCGGGGCCTGCAGGTGATCGCCGTGGACCAGTCCCCGGCCATGCTGGCCGAGATGCGGCAGCGCCTGGGCGAGGAAGGCATCACCTATCGCGAGGGTGAGGCCGAGCACCTGCCCATCGCGGAGGGCATGGTGGACCGGGTTTTCGCCAACATGTACCTGCACCATACGGAGCGGCCCGCTGCGGCCATCGCGGAGCTGACGCGCATTCTGAAGCCGGGCGGACGGCTGATCCTCACGGACGTGGATGCGCACACTCATACATTCCTGCGCTACGAGCACCACGACCGCTGGATGGGCTTTGACCGGGCGGACGTCCAAGGCTGGTTCGAGGCGGCCGGTCTGGGCAATGTGTCCGTGACCGACGCCGGTGAGGACTGATGCGCCACCAGCGCCTCCGGTCGGGAGGCCGCCCGCATCCGTATCTTCCTCGCCCGTGGTGACCACTAGTTCACGCACCGGCAGTGCCAGGGACGGGAGCGCGGGGCCGCGTGCCACACGGCGGCCGTCCCTTGCGCCACGCGCAGCTCCGCCGCATGATGGGGCCGACCGCGCCGCTGGCCCCACCGGCACACCCGCCACTCACAGCGCTTCACGAAGGACGCACGAATGAGCGACCGACCACAGCCCGCCACGCTGGCGTTGCACGCAGACGACGACACGGAGTCCACGCCGGACGTCTCGCCGCCGCTGCACCTCGCCACCACCTACCGCGCCGGCAATGATGAGGCGCTGGTCTACGGACGCAACGATACGGCCACGCGGAGGCGCTTGGAGGTCGTGCTGGGGGCGCTCGAAGGCGGCCATGCGGTGACCTATGCCTCCGGGCTGGCGGCGGTCTATGCCGCTCTGCGGCACCTGCGGCCCCGGCGCGTGGCCATTGATCGCGGGTACCACGGGACGCACCTGGTGCTGGAGCGCCTGCACGAGGACGGCGTGGAGGTGATGGGACTGGAGACCGCTCCGCAGGCGGGGGACGTGATCTGGCTGGAGACGCCGAAGAATCCCACCTGCGAGATCGAGGACATCGCCGCCCATGCCCGCCGCGCCCACGATGCGGGCGCCAAGGTGGTGGTGGACAGCACCTTCGCCACGCCCATCCTGCAACAGCCGCTGGCGCTGGGGGCCGATCTGGTGATGCACAGCACCACGAAGTTCCTCAGCGGGCACTCCGACGCGCTGGGTGGCGTGCTGGTGGCCCCGACGGCGGAGCAGGCCGACAAGCTGCGCGCCGAGCGTACCGTGCTGGGCTCCGTGCCGGGTGCCCTGGAGGTGTGGCTCACGCTGCGCTCCCTGCGCACGCTGGCCCTGCGCGTGGAGCGGCAGAGCGCGAGCGCCACGCGGCTCGCGGCGTGGCTGGAGGGCCGCGTGCCACGTGTGTGGCATCCCTCGCTGGCCTCGCACCCGGGGTACAAGGTGGCCACGGAACAGATGCACGGCCCCGGAGGCGTGCTCTCCATCGAACTGGACAGCGCCGAGGCTGCGCAGGCCCTGCCGGACCGCTTGCGGCTGTTCCGCAACGCAACGTCGCTGGGCGGCGTGGAATCCCTCATCGAGTGGCGCCGGCAGCACGACCCCAACGCGCCGGAGGGCCTGCTGCGGCTCTCCGTCGGGCTGGAGGCCGCGGAAGACCTCATCGCGGATCTGGAGCAGGGGCTGCGCGGGTGAACACCGGAGCCGCCCCGCCCCGGGGGAGCGGCTCCGACGTGGGCCCAGCCTAACGGATATGGGACATCTGGTGCGGGTCCAGCTCCAGCCACACCTCCTCGTCGAGTTTGAATACCTCGTGGGGTCTCGCGGTGACGCGCAGCGAGAGTGCGCTGTCGCGAGGGGTCACGGCATAGTCCCAGTGCTCGCCCAGATAAGCGCGCTGCGTGACCCGCCCCGGCAGCACCACGTCGCCATTGCCGTCGGAGGGGCTGTGCCGGTGGAGCTGGATGCTCTGCGGGCGCAGAGAGAAGGAGACGCTGCCCTGTAGGCCGGCGCTCTCCTCGAACCGCGACAGGTCTATCCCGAAGTGGTCGAACTCCACCCGCTCGCCGCGCACCTCGCCATCGATGAAGTTGGTGCGGCCGATGAAGCCGGCCACGAACCGGGTGCGGGGCCGGGCGTACAGGGTAAAGGGGTCATCAATCTGCTCGATGCGGCCCAGGTTCATCACGGCGATGCGGTCCGAGGTCACCATGGCCTCGGCTTGGTCATGGGTCACGTAGACCGTGGTGATCTTGATCTCATCGTGCAGACGCCGGATTTCGTATCGCATTTCCTCGCGCAGGTTCGCGTCCAGGTTCGAGAGCGGCTCATCCAGCAGCAGCACCGCCGGCTGCACCACCACAGCGCGGGCCAACGCCACGCGCTGCTGCTGCCCGCCGGACAACTCAGCCGGGTAGCGGTCCTTGAGGTGCCCCAACTGCACGACCTCCAAGATCTGCTCCACCTTGCGGCGAATCTCCGCGGCGGCGAGCCGGCGGATCTTGAGGCCGAAGGCGACGTTCTCGTACACCGTCATGTTCGGCCAGATCGCGTAGCTCTGGAAGATCATGGACATGCTGCGCTTCTCCGGCGGCAGGGAGGACGTGGGCGAGGAGATCACGCCGCCATCCACTTCGATCGTGCCGGACGAGGGATTGATGAAGCCGGCGATCATGCGCAGCGTGGTCGTCTTGCCACAGCCTGACGGGCCCAGCAGCGACACGAACTCGCCTTCCCGCAATTCCAGGTTGAAGTCCTTGACCGCCGAGTATTCGCCGAAGCGCTTGGTCACATTGTGCAGGGCCAGTTTGCTCATGCCGTTGTCCTCCGCAGCATGAAGTCGCGGCCCAGCAGGCGGAAGCCGATCAGCACGGTGATGACCGTGATGACCACCAGCACCAGCCCGATTGCCGCGAGGATCTCGAAGTTACCCTCGTCGCTCTTGTCGAACAGCAGCACGGAGAGCACCTGCGTTTTGATGGAATACAGGAAGATGGCCGAGCTCAGCTCGCGTGTGGCCGGGATGAACACCAGGATGAAGCCTCCGGCCAGACCCCGCTTTAGCAGCGGCGCGACCACGCGGCGAATGGCCGTAAGGCGACTGCCGCCTAGGATGCGCACGGCATCCTCCAGTTCCGGATTCACCGAACGGATGGCGGCGTGACTGTTGGCATAGGCGATGGGCAGAAAGCGCGTTGCGAACGCCAGGATCAGGATCCACGCCGTGCCGTAGAGCATCAGCGGCGGGTTGGTGTAGGCGGCGTAGAACCCCAGCGCCAGCACGATGCCCGGAATGACGAAGGGCGCCATGGCGAGGAACGCCAGCACATTGCCGAAGCGCACGAGCTGTCGGTTCACGATGTAGGCGATGCACAGGGCCAGCGAGAGCGCGATCAGCGCGGCGGAACCGGCGAACAGGAACGTGTTGTAGATGGCCTCCTGGGTCTGGGTCTGGTCCACGAGCACCCACTTCAGGTTGGCCAACGTGAGATTATCCAGCGAGAACCCGCGCCCCCAGGCCTTGGCAAAAGCCGCCTGCAGCAGCACGACGGCGGGCATGTACACCGACAGCGAGCACACGAACAGGCAATAGCCCAGCATCGGCCAGCGCCAGCGGCCCAGCGGCACGGGTCGGCGCTCACCGCCCTTGCCCGTCAGGGCCACGTAGCCCTTGCGGGCCAGCAGGCGCCGTTGCAGCCAGAACAGGCCCATCGTGATCAGCAGCAGCGGCATGGCATAGGCCGCGGCGACGCCGACCTTGGGTGGGAATTCGAAGAACTGCCAGAGCTGCGTCGTCACGACCTGGAAGCGCGCCGGCAGTGCCAGCAACGCCGGCGTTCCAAACAGGGCGATGGCTTCCAGGAAGCTGATGATGAACGCGCCCAGGATCGCGGGCGTGGCCAGCGGCAGCGTGACGCGGAAGGTGGTGCGCCAGATGCCTGCCCCCAGGATGTTTGCCGCGTCCTCCATCTCGGAGGAGACCAGGTCCAGCGCCGACTTGGTGAACACGAACATGTACGGGAAGGAGTAGCAGGCGATCACTACCACCAGCCCCGGCATGCTGTAGACGTTGAAGGGCCCGCGCTCCACGCCCGTTAGGGCCATGAAGATGCGGTTGAGCCAGCCCGCGTTGGGGCCGGCCAACAGGATCCACGCCACCGCGCCCAGGTACGACGGCACGATGAAGGTGCCCAGGATGGACACCCACACCAGCCCCTTGGCGGGCATGTCCGTGCGGGAAACCGCCCAGGCCATGGGCACCCCGAACGCCGTGCAAAGCACGGCCGTTGAGATTCCCAGCGTGAGGGAATTGCCCAGCGCCTGCAGGTAGCGCCAGCGGCTATAGGCGTAGATGTAGTTCGCGAGGGTAAACGTCCCGCTGTCCTGGTGCTGGAAGCTCACCAGGAACAGTCGGGCCAGTGGATTGACCACCAGGAACAACAGCACCCCGATGATCAGCACCCACACGATGACGGACTTGTCCAGGTTCCGCCACCACTGCCCGAAGGCCGAGTTTCCACCCGCGGCGGCCTTGCCCGATGTGGCGTCGGTCATCTGATCCCCTGCGTGCAGGTTCCTCGTTCAGGCACGGCCCGGATGTGCGCCGGCAGGCGCGCGGTGCCGCACCCCATAAGGGCGTGGCCCGGCCCGAACGCAAGCGCGCACGGGCCGGGTCCAGAACCGCAGCGTGGATCAGATACCGAACGTATCGCGGAACAGCTCTTTCACTTCAGGGATGCCCTTCTGGATTTCCTCCAGGGAGGGGCGCACGGTCTTCACGTGCTCGAGCGAGCGAGCCCCGGGCAGTGGCTTGACCCCCTTCACGATGGATTCACCGCGCTGCTTGACCTCGATTTCCGCGGCTTCCTTGTTCATCAGGAACTCGATGTAGAGCTTGCCGGCGTTCGGGGCGGGCGCATTCTTGAGCACGCCCGACGGCGAGATCATCAACAGCGTGCCATCCTCGGGATAGATCACGCCCAACGGATTGCCCTTGTCCTTGCTGCGCAGGGTGGTGGCGGAGGGCCCGGCGCCGACCCAGCGCTCCTTGGCGTTGAGCATGGTCACCGTGTCGTTGATGGAACGGCCAATCTGCGGCTTGTTCTTCTCCAGCTTCGTGAAGTAGTCCCAGCCGTACATCTTGCGCATCAGCACGACCCACGTGCCCACGTAGCCCGAGAAGCCCGGGTGGCCGATCGCGACCTTGTTCTTCCACTTCGGGTCGAGCAGATCGGTCCACTTCTTGGGCGCGTCCGCCTCGGAGACCAGATCGGAGTTGTAGTTGATCAGCACCAGCCCGGCTGCCGTCACGAAGTAGTAGTCGTCGGGATCGTTGTATGGCTTGAAGGCATCGATCATATTGGTCAGGCTGTGCGGCCGGTACTTCATCAGCCAACCCGCTTGCTTCATCTTCGGGTAGTGGCTCAGGTCCGTAGAACTGATCACGGAGGCCACCGCCAAGCCAGCCTTCATGTCCTGCGCCAGGCGTTGATAGGCCACCTGGGCCGTGGTGCGAATGAAGTTGCAGTGGACGCCGGGGTACTTCTTGTCGTAACCGGCGCAGATGGCGGCGGCTTCTTCCGAGTTGTAGTGGGCCGTGTAGACGGTGAATTCCTTCTCCTTCTTCGCCGCCTCGTAGAGTTGCTTTTCCCAGGGCGCCATATCGGCCCATACCGGCGCGGACACAAGCATGGCCAGCGCCAAGCAGGCCACTGCTTTCAGCAACGTGGCACGCATGATGTTCCCCTCTGTTGTCGAAGCATCGAACCGCAGAATCGCGAGAGCGCATCTATTTGGCTGCGGCCCCACGCCGCCGCCGCCCCCCTGTCTCGCGGACCCTCGGCTTATCACAGCCCTGGCGGTGGCGCAAAGCCCGTATTGATGGGGCGGCACACACGTGCACTGCCGGCGTGCCCTGCGTGGTTGCGACGCTGCCCCAGGCGCTCGCCGGTGGCCGCCGTGGCGACGAAGCGCGCGTCGCCATGCCGTTGCCAAGCGGAGCGCGGCGCGCCTATAGTGGGCGATATGCCGAGGCCCCTTCGTGGGCCGCTTCATACCACCCCAGGAGCCGCATGAAGACGTCGACGGAAAAATTGATCGCCGAAAAGGAAGGCGCGATCGGCTGGTTGATCTTCAACAACCCCGCCCGCCACAACGCCATGTCGCTGGAGATGTACCAGGCGACCGCGGAGGTGATGGAGGCGTACGAGCAGGACGACGAGGTGCGCGTAATCGTGTTGCGGGGCGCGGGCGACAAGGCCTTCGTCTCCGGCGCGGACATCTCCACGTTCGAAAAGCAGCGCGCCTCGGCCGAGGACACCGCGTTCTGGGATCGCACCACGGAGCAAGCGTCCAAGTCCATCTACGAGACGAGCAAGCCCACCATTGCCATGATCAACGGCTACTGCATGGGCGGGGGCGTCTCCCTGGCGATGAGCTGTGACCTGCGCATCGTCTCCGAGAAGTCCCGCTTCGCCGTGCCGGCCGCCAAACTGGGCGTGGGCTATCGGGCCCACGGCATCCGCAAGCTGATGAGCGTGGTCAATCCCGCCTTCGTCAAGGAGATCTTCTACACAGCGCGCCAGTTCTCCGCAGAGGAGGCCCTGACGATGGGATGGGTCAATCGCGTGCTGCCCGAAGAGCAGTTGGAGGGCTACGTGCGCGAGTACGCGGGCACCATCGCCGGCAACGCGCCGCTCACCATTCGCGCCGTGAAGGCCACGGTCAACGAGCTTCTCAAAGACCCGGAAGAGCGGGACCTGGAGCGCTCCGAGGCGCTGGTCTCCGCCTGCTTCACCAGCGAAGACTACGTGGAGGGCCGGCGCGCCTTCATGGAGAAGCGCAAGCCGCAATTCAAGGGCCGCTAGCCGGCAGTGCCGGTGTCGCGGCGCCCGCGCGTCGCGGCGTCCCCCCCATGGTTGACCTGCCCATCTGCGACGCGCACCAGCACTTCTGGGATCCGCGCCGCAACTACCATCCCTGGCTCTGCGACGAACCACCCATCGCCTTCCGCTACGGGGACTACCGCGCGCTGCGCCGGCCCTACCTGCCGGCGGACTATCGCCGCGACAGCGCGGGCCACCGGATCGTGTGCTCGGTCTACGTGGAGGCCGAGTGGGATTCACGCGATCCGCTGGGCGAGACGCGCTGGGTCACCGCGCTGGCCGAGGCGGAGGGACTGCCGAGCGCCGTCGTGGCGCAGGCGTGGCTGGACCGCGACGACGTCGCGGAGGTGCTGGCGGGGCAGGCCGGGTTTCGCATCGTGCGGGGCGTGCGCCACAAACCCGTCGCCGCGCGCACGACCGGGGACGCCCGGCGCGGGGCTCCGGGCTCCATGGACGATCCGCGCTGGCGTGCGGGCTATGCCCTGCTGGAGCGCCACGGCCTGAGCTTCGACCTGCAGACGCCCTGGTGGCACCTGAAGGCTGCGGCAGAACTGGCGCGCGACTTCCCGGGCACGCAGATGATCCTCAACCACACCGGGCTGCCCGCGGACCGCAGCGCAGAGGGTCTGGCCGCGTGGCGGCTCGCCTTGGAGACCCTGGCCGCGCAGCCCAACGTGGCGCTGAAGATCTCCGGCCTGGGGCAGCCCGGGCAGCCCTGGACGGTGGAGGCCAATGGCCCCATCGTGCGCGATGCCATCGCAATCTTCGGGGTTGCCCGCTGCATGTTCGCCAGCAACTTCCCGGTGGACAGTCTGGTGGCCAGCTTCGATACGATCTTCACCGGGTTTGGCGCGATCGTGGCCAAGCGACCCGAGGCCGAACAACGTGCGCTGTTTCACGACAACGCCGTGCGAATCTACCGCCTCGCGGAATAGCCCCCGCCCGATTCGGCCGGAGCGGGTCACTGCCAGCCAACACCAGGTCCCAGCCGGGCCGACGGCCGCAATTGCCAAGGCCCTGCCGCTCGCGATACGAGGGAAGTCCCCATTGTGCCTTCCGCGCGGTGGGGTCGCCACCCGTCACCCGCGCCGCCCTCCATGCCGTCCATGGTGCCACCCGACCCGTCATCCTCGCCGCAGGCCGCGGAGCACGCCCGCACGCTGCGCGCCATCGCGCTGGTTGACGCGGCCACGTTCTTCTTCCCGCTCATCTTCATGACGGGGCTGAACATGATCTCCAAGTCCATCATCCACGCCTTTCTGGCGCGGCTGACGGATCCGGAACTGACGCTGGCGGCGTTTTCGATCTCGTTTGCGTTCTACTACACGCTGACAAGTTCCACGGAAGTGAACACGCTGCTGTCCATCTCCTATCTGCGGGATCAGCGCTCCGTTCGGCACCTGCTGGGCTTCTTCTGCCTGATCGTGGGGCCGCCCGTGCTCCTCACACAGGCAGTGGCCTGGACGCCGCTGGGCGCGTGGATCTATGGGGGCATCTTCGGCGGGAGCCCGGCGGTGGTCGCGCAGGCGCAACTGGCCACGTTCTATTTCTCGCTCAGCGCGCCGGTGCTGATGTTTCGGGCGCTGGCCTTTGCCCTCATCATGATCAACCGGCGCACGATCTGGATCACGTTCAGCACGCTGCTGCGGCTGCTCTCGCTGGGGGTCTCGCTGGTGCTGCTGCCCCGGGTGCTTCAGGGGGCGGCCGCAGGAGCCGCGGCGCTGGTGAGCTGCATGGTGGTGGAGACGGGCTTCGCGTGGTGGGCGGCATGGGGATTTCTCCGAAGGCTTCCGGTGGATGCGGGCGAGCGCGTGCGCTACGGGGAGATGTGGCGCTTCGCCTGGCCGCTGATGGTGAGCCAGTCCACGGAGATGGGGGTGGTCATGACCATCAACATCTTTCTGGGCCGTCTTGCGCGCGCGGAGTTAGCCTTGGCGTCCTTCGGCGTGGTGCAGGGCTTGGCCAACGTGCTGCTGAGCCCCCTGCGCAATCTGGTGCAGACGGCGCAGACCCTGGCCCGCACCACCAGCGATGTGCGCGTGCTGCTTCGATTCACCACCTGGCTGGTGGTGGGCTTCACGGGCGGCATTGCGGCGGTGTTCCTAACGCCCCTGCGCCACGTGGTGCTGGCAGACGTGATGGGTCTGCGTGGCGATCTGCTCCACTACGCCGAACCGGCCATGATGATCAGCTTCGTGGTGGCGGTGTTCTGGGGCTATGCCGCTCTGTTCCGCGGCCTGCTGGCCAGTGCGCGCCGCACCCGCACCGTGGCCGTCTCCGCGCTGTCGCGGCTGGCCATGGTGGTGCTGATCGGTAGCTCCACGTTGTTCCTGGCGCACGTCAACGGAGCCGTTGTGGGGATTGTGGCCTGGGCCGCCGCATTCGCCGCGGAGACGGCGGTGCTGGGGTGGCGGCTCGCCTCCCGGCGCGCGGGCCAAGCGCCGCTCTTCCCCGAGCCGCCGGCCGGTTAGGTTACTTGCCAAACGCCCAACGCTCAATACGCGCGGCATTGCCCCCTGGCGCGACCCGTACTAACCTGGGGCGCAGCACGTATGACCAGCAGCGCATCGGGGGGCGCTATCCCATGACCATGAGTCATCCGCAGTCCCGCAGCGATGAGCCACGGCCCCAGCCCGGCCTTGAGGGCCTGTCGGCGGAGCTGCGGGCGCGCCTGGGGGCGGAAACCCCATTGGAAACGCCGGAACAATGCCGCGCGGCTCTGGTGCGCCTGGGGCTCTGCGATGGGGCTCGGCCTGCGGTGATCCTGGAACTGTACGGCGGCCTGCGCCTGAAGGCAGGTTGCCGCTCGCTGCCTCTGCACGCGGCCACCATCGGCGAGGCCCTGCAGGTGCTGCGCACCGCTTGTCCCAAGGTACAGCGTCTGCTGCCCCCGCCCCACGAGTTGGAGGGGCATTACCGGTTCTCCCTCAATGGCCGTGCCGTGACCGCGGATCCGGATCACGCCTTGCAAACGGGCGACCGCCTCATCGTCTTCAGCGCCTCCGTGGGGGGCTAGCCATGCGTGGCGTCCACGGCCACTACCTGCGCATTGACGCGGGCTCGGGTCGCGCGGAGCGCGTGCCGCTACCCGATGCGGTGCACCGGCGCTACCTGGGCGGCATTGGCCTGGGCACTTGGCTGCTGCTGCGGGAATCCGGCGAAGGTTACGACCCGCTGTCGCCCGGGGCGCCGCTGGTGTTCGCCTTTGCGCCGTTGGTGGGCACCGCGCTGAACACCTCCGCCAAGGCTGCTGTCGTCAGCAAGTCCCCCCTCACGGAACGGCTCAACGACGCCATGCTCTCCTCCGGGTTCGCCGTCTCGGGCAAGGGCAGCGGGGCCGATGCGCTGGTAATTACGGGCACCTGCGAACGCTGGAGCACGCTCTTCGTGGAACCGGGCTCCGTCACGGTGCGCGAAACGCCGGATCTGTGCGGCCTGGACGCCAGCCAAGCGGCCGCGGTCATCCAGGCGCGTTGGGGCGAGGACTGGGACGTGGTGGCGATCGGCGTCGCGGGCGAGCACGCGGTGCCTTTTGCCACGCTGACCCACGATGGACGCCACGCGGGCCGAGGCGGGACCGGGGCTGTGCTCGGCTCCAAGCGACTCAAGGCCGTGGCCGTGCGGGGTGCGGAGCGCTGCAGCCCGGCCGATGCGTCCAGCCTGGACGCCCTGCGCCGCGACCTGAAGCAGCGCAGCCTGGGGCCGGGCACGGAGAAGTATCGCACCACCGGCACACTGGGCAACCTGCTCGTCTTTAATCGCATCGGCATCCTGCCCACGCAGAACTTCAGCCGCGGCCAGGATGCGCGTGCGGAATCGCTTTCCGCCGAGGGGCTCTTCGAGGGGGAGCGCGTGGAGCGCGCCACCTGCCGCGACTGCATGATCGGCTGCGAGAAGCGCTATGTGGGGCCCGACGGCGGCACGACGCGCCTGGAGTACGAGAACGTCTTCGCCCTGGGCTCGCTGCTGGGCATCTGGAATCGCGACACGGTACTGCGGGCCTCGCAGATGTGCGATGAGCTTGGCATGGACACCATCTCTACGGGCGGTACGTATGCCTTCGCCGCCGAGTGTGTGGAGCGCGGGCTGCTGGAGCTGCCCGGCGTGCGCTTCGGCGATGGTGAGGGGCTGCTGACCGTACTGCCGAAGATCGCTCGCCGCGAAGACGAGGGCGCCCTGCTGGCGCTGGGCTCGCGGGCGCTGGCACGCCGCATCGGGCAGGGCAGCGAGGGCTTCGCGGCGCACGTGAAGGGCCTTGAGTTGCCCGGCTATCATCCCGGCGGCTTGCAGACTCTGGGGCTGGGGCTGGCCGTGGGTGCGCGCGGGGCCGACCACAACAAGAGCGGCGCCTACGATCTGGATCTCTCCGGCTCGGTAAACCGCTTCGGTCTGGACGCGAAGCGTGTGGCGGCGATGATCGAGCTGGAGAACCAGGCCGCCGTGTTGGATTCGCTGATCCTCTGCAAGTTCGTGCGCCGGGCCCTGACGGACGTGTATGGCGACGGTGCGCAGATGCTGACGGCGCTCACGGGTGAGACGTTCACGTCCGATGACCTGCGCGCCGCCGGCGAGGCCATCCACGATCTGAAGAAGCTCTTCAACCAGCGCCAGGGCTGGCAGGCCAAGGAGGACACGCTGCCGTCCCGTTTCTACCGAGCCGCCTCCAATGGTGGCGGTGCCCACGCCGCACCGGCGGAGGGCGAGCCGGAAGGTATCGACCCGCAGGCCTTCAGCGCCGCTCGGGCCGAGTATTATCGCCAGCGAGGCTGGTCGCTGGAGGGCCGCTGGCAGCCCGACCCGGACCTGCTGGCCACCCTGCGGCAGGCAGGCTGAGCGGCCCAGCCCGGGCCTCGCCCATAGTGGCCTTCCCGCAAGTGCCCACAGTCCGGCGGGCACCGCTTTCCCCCCACCGCATTCCCTGTTAGCGTTGCGCCACGGACGCCGGCCGTGCAGCCGGCCAGACCCCCCAGCCACAGGCCCGGAGCAGCCCCATGAGCGATTCGGACACTTATGAAGTCTATGCCGTGAAGTACGGCACGATGCAGCAGCGGTGGCGCAAGGACAGCTTCATCATGGCTGACGACCACGATGCGGCAATGCCCATCGACTATTTCGTGTGGGCCATCACAAACAAGGAGCGCACGATTGTGGTGGACACCGGCTTTGACAAGGAGGAAGGACGTCGGCGCGGCCGCACCGTAACCCGGCTGCCCCGCGAGGGCCTCGCTATGCTGGATATCGACGCGGCAAAGGTGCAGGACGTGGTGGTGACGCACCTGCACTATGATCACGCCGGCACGCTGGACGACTTCCCCGCCGCGCGCTTTCACATCCAGGATCGAGAGCTGAACTACACCACGGGTCGGCATATGTGCGCGGAGCCCTTCCGGCATGCGTACACGGTCGATCACGTGTGCACCCTGGTGCGGCGGGTATTCGATGGCCGCGTGGCGTTCCACGATGGCGACGAGGAAATCGCCCCGGGCGTGAGCGTGCACCTGATCGGCGGTCACACGATGGGCATCCAGAGCGTGCGGGTGAAGACGAAGCGCGGCTGGCTCGTGCTGGCGTCGGACGCCTGCCACTTCTACGAAAACATGGAGCGCGCCATGCCCTTCCCCATCGTTTATCACGTGGGCGAGATGGTGGAGGGTTGGGCCAAGCTCAAGCGGCTGGCCGAATCGCCCCAGCACGTGGTGCCCGGCCACGACCCGCTGGTGCTGCAGCAGTACCCGGCGCCGAAGAAGGAACTGGAGGGCGTGGTGGTGCGGCTGGACGTGGCCCCGAAGGGCTAGGCGCTGTTTTGAAAAGCGTGTCGGTCATGGGGGCGTTGCTCCCATACCCCACCAGGGAGCGAGGTTCCCTGGCCCCCATTTGTGGGGGGAACCGTGTCGGCCTTGGTCAAGGTCCGTATTGGGGGTGGGGGGCCTCGGCCCCCACATTGGAATTCTTGTGGTTTCAAGCCGCTCAGCCCCCTAAGAACCCCTTCCCAAACTGAGCTTGGCCGGGCGTTCCGCGCGTGGTCGCGCTATGTAGCGGGCGCGGCTGGCCAGCAGGTCCGTCTCGGAGTGGCCGTCGGCGAAGTGACGAATGGGCGGATTCGCGCCAGTCCACGGGGGAGAATGCCTCCGCCAGACGCCCCAGAGCGTCCGCAAGCAGGGCTGGATCGCTATTGAGCAGCGCAGCGATGGGCTTGGCTTGTGGATCGGCGCAGGCCATGGCTGGTGTAAATCCACGCGCGTAGGAGCCTCTCCGACACGGGAACCCGAAGCGCTGCGACGCCTTAGCGCGCGGGGTCGTGGGCGATCGCATTCACCATGCGCAGGGCGGTCTCCGCGACGGCATCCACGGATGGCCATCCGCCGTTGGGCTCGTGCACGGCATCGTGGTGACCAAAGCGCGGCAGGTAGGTATCCACCGTGGTGGCATCGAAGATTCCCAGGGTGGGTAGCCCCCGCCCGATGGCTAGGTTGCGTACGCCGGTGTCGTTGCAGATCAGAACCGTGCCGCCCCGCAGCAGTGCGTGGAATGCCTCTCCCTTGGCATCGCGCACGGCGCGCACGTTGGGTCGCTCGCCTGCGGCCGCCAGGGCTATGTCGCCGGTCTCCACTTCCCAGTCCGCCACGCCATACAGCAGGCGGTGCTCGTAGTCCGGAAGCGCCTCGGCCAGCCGCCCCAGCAGCGCGCCGAAGCGCTCGGCGGGCCAGCACTTCTCCGGTACCGAGGCGGTAGGGAAGTACACCAGGTAGGGTGGCGCCGTGGCACGCTGCGGTGCCGGCCAACCGAAGTCCAGCGGCCAGTCGTAGCGGATGCGCAGGATCGCCAGTTGGTGCAGGAAGTTCTCCGCCTCGAAGCTCATGAAGCCACGGGGGATCGTCACGTCGTAGAGCAGTGGCGCCAGCGGACTGTGCCGATAGCCGAATTTGACTCGCGCCGGATTGACCTGTGTGATCCACGCCGAAGCGCTGGATGCGGTAATGTCGAAGATCAGGTCGTGATAGCCCAACTCGCGGTAGCTGCGCATACGTGTGCGGAACGAGGGCCGCGGCCGGAACTGCCCGGCGGCCACGTGCACGCGGTCTACCAGATCCTCCGGCACGCCGTTGAGGTAGTTGGCAATGGCCCCGAAGGTGATGCTGGCGTTGGGGAAGTGCTTGCGTACCGTCGTGAGGAACGGCCGCGCCAACACCAGATCGCCCAGGGCGGCGTGCTTGATAACGGCCACGCTGCGCACGTCCTCCGCGCGCAGGCCGGCCAGCCGCTCGCGCGCAGCCTTGGAGGCACGGATGTACTTGTGGGGCCAGAGAAGCATGAGGGTTGGATCGCGCAGAGTTGAAGGCGGTGGGTTCGCTCCCGTATACGGCATGGCGGGGTCCGCTGGCAACGGTGTCGCCACACGGTGCTTCTGAAGGGCTTTTGTGGTGCATCAGAGGAACCGCAGCCAGTTGCCGCCCTGGCGCAAGCCGTTGGTCTCCAGGTGGCGCACCAGCCGTTCGCGACCCTCGGTCTCGCCGATGCACGAGAGGAAGAAGGCGGGGCCGCGTCGTAGGCATCCGTGCGGGCCACCACCGGTCAACGGGGTGCGCCGCACTGCGCCGCTGCGAGTCGGGTCGGGGGCTGGGCTGTCTTCTGGTGCTGAACGGCACTGCGGCCAGGGGCTCTCGGCCCCCGCCTTGGGTTTCTTGTGGGTTTGCAGCGGCTCAGCCGCTTGAAACGCCATTTTTCAAACAGAGTCTAGTCCGGCAGCCCCAGCACTCGCTTGGCGATGATGTTGCGCTGTACCTCCGAGGTGCCGCCGCGGATGGTGGCGGCGCGGATGTTGGTGGCGTGGCGGGCCGTCTCTCCCGGGCCGTTGCCCTGGGGCGTATCATCCCATACCACGCCTTGCTGGGCCTCCACCTCCTGGTGCAGCTCGATGATGCGCTGCATCATCTCCGCGCCGAAGAGCTTGAACATCATCGTCTCCGGCCCCGGTGCGGCGCCATGCTCGATGCGCGTGAGGCTGCGGTAACGCGTGTAGAGCAGGCCGTCGCAATCCATCTCCAGCGCGGCCACGCGCCGCCGCAGGTCGGAATTGTCCCAGGCCACGCCGTTGCCCACGGGCGTCTCGCGCGCCACGGACTTCAGGTTGTTGATGGCGTTGCGGATCAGCAGCGGGTTGGAGGTGGGGTGCAGGAAGCGCTCGTGACCCAGCAGGGCCTTGGCCACCTCCCAGCCCTTGTGCAGTTCGCCCACCAGGTTCTCACGCGGCACCACCACATTGTCGAAGAACACCTCGCAGAAGTGCGTGAAGTCGTCCATGGTCACGATCGGGCGCACGGTGATGCCCGGCGTGTTCATCTCGCACAGAATGAAGCTGATGCCCTCCTGCTTGCGCTTGGGCTTGGGGTCCGATCGGCAGAGCAGGAACACCCAATCCGCCTTGTGGGCCTTGGAGGTCCAGATCTTCTGCCCATTGAGGACGAAGCTGTCGTCGCGCACCTCGGCGCGAAGCTGCAGGCCGGCGAGATCGGAGCCCGCCTCGGGCTCGGAGTAGCCCTGGGCCCAGATCATGCGATCGTGCAGGATGCGATCGAGAAACTGCTCCTGCTGCTGCGGCGTGCCGTACTTGATGAGGATTGGCCCCAGCATGTCCAGGCCCGTCGTATGCCGGTCCGGCACGCCCGCCTTGGCGCACTCCTCGTTGAAGATCACCAGCTGCGGAATGGTGAAGCCTGCGCCGCCGTGCTCCTTGGGCCAGTGCGGAGCCAGCCAGCCCTTGTCCGCCAGTGCCTCGTTGTAGGGCTGCAGTTCCTCGTGGCTCAGCCCGGGGCCCTGCACGATGGACTGGCGCAGACCCTTGAGCTGCGGGGGCACGCGGGTTTCGATCCACTCGCGCACCTCGGCGCGGAAGGTTGCCAGTTCCGGGGTCTCGTTGACGTCCATGGGGCGATGCTCCGCTAGGTGGCCGGGGCGGCTGGCCGGGGGTCGGCCACAGCCCCCCGCAGTTCACTCTTAGCGCATGCGGCCCGCAGGACACAATGGCCGGTGCCCCCCGCGGTGCGGACGCCCCGAAGGGCGCGCTTTGCGCCACCTCATGCGGTCTGTTAGCCTCGGGGCGGAGCGCACAGTTTCGCACCGTGGTGCGGCCGGTGGCCGGGCCCGATGTGCATCGCGCGTCGCCCGCCGGCCCTACTGCGAGGCCTGCCGCCGTGAGCCCATCCGAAGCCATCCTGCGTGTGGAGGCGCTGAGCAAGCGCTTCGGGCGCTTCGAGGCCCTGCGCGGCATCTCGTTCTCCATCGCGCCGGGCGAGACCCTGGGCTTCCTGGGCCGCAACGGCGCGGGCAAGTCCACGGCGATCCGCATCCTCTGCAACCTGATCCGTCCCAGCGGGGGCGCGGCGTGGCTGCGCGGCCAGCCCATCCTGGGCCTGCGGACGGTGGCCCACCGGCGCCTCATCGGTGCCGTGGTGGAGGCTCCGCGCTTCTACCCGCAGCTTTCCGGACGGCGCAACCTGGGCTTGGTGGCGCGGCTGCTGGGCGTGGCGCCGGAGCGGGTGGAGGCGCTGCTGGCGCGGGTGGACCTGCTGGCGCGGGCGGACGTCGCCTTCGGGCAGTACTCCATGGGCATGAAGCAGCGCCTGGGATTGGCCGCGGCCTTTCTGCACGAGCCGCCGCTGGTGATCCTGGACGAGCCCACGGCGGGGCTGGACCCCGTGGGGCAGCGCCAGATCCGCGACCTGATCCGTGGGCTAGCGCGCGAATCCGGCGTGAGCACCCTGCTGTGCAGCCACCAGCTGGACGAGGTGGGCGAGCTGTGCGACCGCGCCCTCGTCGTCGAGCAGGGTGCGCTGATCCTGGAGCAGTCCCTCGCCGGCGGCGGCATGTCCGCCGTGGAGGCCTGCTTCCGCGAACTGGCCGTCGCTGGCGCGGCCCGGGAGGCGCAGCCATGATCCGTGAGCTGATGCGCCAGGAGGGGCTCAAGCTGGTCACCCAGCGCTATCCCTACCTGCTGCTGGTGGCGCTGCTGGGGCTACAGATGGCCCGCATGCTGGCCCTGGCCCTGACGCCGCCGCAGACGGTGTTGGACGTCGTCAGCGCGCCACAGCTATGGGCCGATGGCATGGCCTGGGCCCTGCGCTTGCTGGTGTTCATCGTGCTGGTGCAGGGAGCGATGGCCTTCGCGCAGGAGTTCGCCCTGGGCACCGCCAAGACGGTGCTCGTGCTGCCCGTGCGCCGCCGGGACTGGTGCCTGGCCAAGCTCGCCGCCCTGGTGCTGCTGGCCTGGGGGCTGCTGGCCGTGGCGGCGCTGCTCGGTGCCGGCATCGTGGCGCTCACCCTGGGTTGGGGCGATGTGGTGCGCGAGGGCCTCGTGCTGCGCTCGCGCGCGGAGTACGCACCGGCGCTGCTGCTGGGGCTAGCGCTGACGGCCCTGCAACTGCTGCCGCTTTGCGCGTTCGCTCTGCTCGTGGGCCTGTTCTTCACCAACTCCGGGGCGGCGGTGGGCGTCGCCGTGCTGCTGGGCGTGCTGCTGGAATCCGCCGCTGGCTTGTTCGGCAGCGGGCGCTACGTGTTCCTGTACCATCTGCACCGTCCGTTGGCTCTGCTGGAGCAGCTTGGCAAGGGCTTGCCCTTCTCGTGGCACGATGCGCTCACCCAGGGCCTCGCCGTGGCGCTGGCGTGGTTCGTCGTGCTGGGGGCGGCCGCATGGCTGCACCTGGAGCGCATGGATATCCCCGGCTAGGCCGGCTCCGGCGGCGCTTCCGGGCCCGCATTGGCAACACCGCAGCCATCCAAGGAGGATGCATGACCGCACCGCTGTTGGCGCGATCCATCGCGCTATTCCTGCTCGCCGGGCTGTTCGAGATCGGCGGGGGCTACCTCGTCTGGCAGTGGTGGCGCGGTGGCGCCCACTGGGCCCTGGGGGTGGCCGGGGCGCTGGTGCTGTTCGCCTACGGCGTCGTGCCCACCTACCAGCCTGCGCACTTCGGGCGCGTCTACGCGGCCTATGGTGGCTGGTTCGTGGTGCTCTCGCTGCTCTGGGGCTGGGCGCTGGACGGACAGGTGCCCGACCGACTGGACGTGCTGGGTGCGTTGCTCTGCCTCGCAGGGGTGGCCATCATCATGTACGTGCCCCGCTGAGCGCGTTGTCCTGGCGCCTGCTGCGCTGGCGACTCGGTGCGTCATTTGGCTTCGTTTCGCAACCGCGCTGCCGACGGTGATGGACAGGTCGCGATTGTTTGGCCCGATGCCCCGATCGGCTTCGTTTCGCAAATTCCGTTGCACGGATTGCCTGATGCCTCGCCAAAGCCCGTTACGCGTGGGCTGACGCCGAATCATGATCGCACAACACACGCCCGGGAGCAGCCGACAAGAACGGACAAAGCCGGACGGATGCGTACACGCGTCTAGAAGCTATCCCGAAAATGCTGGACCGTGGCGGGTGATCTGAATACGTTGGGGCTATCCCTCATGGAGGAGGCCCCAATGGAGCTGACGGACAAGCAATGGGAGCTGATCGAGCCGCTGCTGCCGGAAGGCAAGAGCG
>DATFMP010000076.1:0-102257 GCA_035266845.1 bacterium | reverse complement strand
ACCGGGGCATCCCTGCGCCTGGGAGGTGCGTTCTACCTGGGCTATCTGAGCGGCACGGAGAAGTTCGACTTCCGCAATCTCACAAGCCCCACCAATAACTTCAAGGTGAACCGGGACGTGCAGGGCTACGGCGTGGCCTACCTGGGGCGGGGACCCAATCCCTGGCACCTGGAGGTGTACCGGACGGGCAAAGACTTCGTCACGGATGGCACCAACTTCCTGAACGAAGAGCAGGAGACGGTGGCCGTCATCGAGGCGCGCTTCGGCCGGCTCGGGATCGGCCTGCAATCGCGGGACGGCGAGGCCACCCGCGCGCCGGTCTCGCCCGCGTTCAAGGAGACCACCAAGTCGCAGCAACTGACGCTGGCGTGGGTGACGCAGGGCAACTGGACGCTGACAGGGCACCTGGAGCGCACGGACTTCAAGGGCACCGACCCCGTGTTCGGCTATGGCTTTCACCGCACGGTGAACGCCACCGCGGTTTCCGCGGGCTATCGCTTCTGACCCGGCATGCCCGCAGCCCCCACCATCACCGCGTTGGAAAGCCGCTTCTTCCCAGCCGAGCAGGCCTCGAGCCGCCTGATGGTGGTGCTGCACGGGCTGGGCGACAGCATGGCGGGCTTCTACTGGATGCCGCAGATGCTGCGTCTGCCCTGGCTGAACTACCTGCTGGTTAACGCCCCCCACCCCTATGTGATCGGTTACGCCTGGTACGACATCGAGGATCCGGCGCCCGGCGTGCTGGAGGGCCGCGGCCTGCTGCGCCGGCTCTTCGCGGAACTGGCCGCCCAGGGCTGGGCCTCGACCGATACCGTGCTGTTCGGCTTCTCCCAAGGCTGCCTGATGTCGCTGGACTTCGCGCTGCGCTACCAGGAGCCGCTGGCGGGCATCGTGGGCGTGAGCGGCTATGCCTTCGGGCTGGAGCGCCTGCCCGCCGAGCTAGCCCCACGCGCCCGGGAGCAGGCCTGGCTGGTCACCCACGGCACCTACGACGAGCTGCTGCCCGTCGCGCGCACCCACGCCCAGATGGAGCAACTGCGCGCCCTGGGCATTCCCGTCGAGTGGCACGAGTTCCCCAAGGCCCACACCATCGACCCCGACCGCGAGCTGCCACTGATCCGCGCGTGGATCGCCGCCCGCTGGCCGGAGGGCTCACCGGAACCACAGGGCTAACGGGCGCCATCCGCTAGCGGCGCGCGCTGCCCAGCTCCGGCGCCTTGCGGTGGCAGGCCGGGCACATGCCCAGCACATTGCTGAGCGCGTACGGCCCGCCGGCCCGCAACCGATGCACCGCCCAGTCGCCTTCCAGCGGCCGATGGCAGCGGCCCTGATGGTCGCCGCAAGTGCTCATCATGCACTCACACCGCCCCCGGGCACGCTCCAGCACCTCCGCGCGCAGCTTCGCGGATACCTGCTCGGCCATATCACCCCCACTGGCTCGGGTTGGCTTGCCGACCGGAAACCCGCTCCAGCGTAGCGCGCACCGGCCCGTGCCTCAATCGTTATGACGCGCTCTTTACAATCACATCACTGTATGCGCATATGATGACCACATCATGATCGAAGCATCGCACTGGGGAAACGCCGATGAGCGCACAGGGGCCGAAGTGGCACATCGAAACCACGCTGGTGCACGGGGCGGCGGGCACCGGGGGTGAGCCCGGCGCCACGCTGCCGCCGGTGACGCTCTCCACGTCGTTCGCGCACGGTTCCGCCGAGGAGATGGAGGCGGCCTTCGCCGGACACAACGAGGCGCCGTTGTACTCGCGCCTGCAGAACCCCACCGTGGCCGCACTGGAGCAGCGCGTCACGGAGGCCTGCGGCGCGTCGGGGGCCGTGGCCGTGGCCTCGGGCATGACGGCCATCTCGCTGGGCCTGCTGACCCTGCTGCAGGCCGGCGACGAGCTGATCGCCAGCCCGTACCTGTTCGGCGGCACGTACACCCTGCTCACGCGCACGCTGGCCGAGCTGGGCATCACAACGCACTTCGTGGACCCGCGCGAGCCGGGCCAGGCCGAGGCGCTGATCGGCCCGCGCACGCGCGCGGTGTTCCTGGAGGCCATCGCCAATCCCGCGATGATCGTACCGTCGTTCCGGGCTTGGCGCGCCCTCTGCGATGCCCACGGTCTGGCGCTGCTGGTGGATGCGACCCTGCTCACACCGTGCCTGTACGACGCGAAGGCGATCGAGGCGGACGTGCTGTTCTTCTCCGCCTCCAAGTACCTTGCCGGGGCGGCCAGCACGGTGGGCGGCCTCATCGTGGATACCGGGCGCTGCGACTGGCCTGCGTGGCCGGGCCCGGCGCTGCGGGACTTCCACAAGGGGCAGCCCACGGCCTTCCTGTCCAAGCTGCGCAAGCGCCAGCTCGCCGCGGTGGGGCCCTGTCTTTCGCCCATGAATGCGTTTCTGCTGCTGACCGGGCTGGAGACCCTGCCCCTGCGGCTGGAGCGGCAGTGCGAGAACGCCGCGCGGGCGGCGGCGTTTCTGGTGGAGCACCCCAAGGTGGGCACGGTGCTCTATCCCGGGCTGCCCTCGCACCCGGCGCATATCCTCAGCGGGGCACAGTTCCGCGGGCGCTTCGGCAGCCTGCTGTCCTTCACGCTGGCGGACAAGGCGGCCTGCTTCCGCTTCCTCAACGCCTGCCGGCTGGTGGGTCGCGTCACCAACCTGGGCGACACGCGCACCCTGGCGCTGCACCCGGCCTCCACCATCTACGCCACCTTCTGGAAGCACGAGCAGGAGCAAGTGGGCGTAACGGAAGACCTGATCCGACTCTCCCTGGGCATCGAGCACCCGGTGGACATCCTGGCGGACCTGGAACAGGCGCTGGCCGCCGCCTGAGTTGTAACCCGGGCCGCGTTGCTGCCGGGCCCGCAGGCGCGCTTTACTCGGCCCCTGGCGCGGCATAGGATGCCCGCACCGGGCGGGCGCCGAGCGCGCCGTGCCCCGTTCCGCACCAATCGCCAGGGCCGGGGAGGCCGCCCGCACATCATGACCGCGCCCACATCCAGCAGCGAACCGCGCCGCATCGCCGTCGTCGGCGCGGGCATCGTCGGCATCTGCTGCGCGCTGTACCTGCAGCGCGACGGCCACGCCGTCACCGTGCTCGATCCCGCCCCGCCGGGGGAGGGCGGCGCGTCCTTCGGCAACGCGGGCATCCTCGCCATCGACCACTGCGTGCCGGATTCGCATCCGGGCATGCTGTGGGACGTGCCGCGCTACCTGCTCAATCCGCTGGGGCCGCTTACTATCCGCTGGCGCTATCTGCCCCGCGTGGCGCCCTGGCTGCTGCGTCTCGTGCGGGCGGGGCTGCCCGGGCCCTTCGAGGCCAGCTCGCTCGCACTGGCGGCCCTGCACCGGCAGGCCATGGCCGCCTTCGAGCCACTGCTGGAGAGCGCCGGCGCGCAAGCGCTGATACGCCGCAACGGCTGGATGACGGTGTATGAATCCAGCGCCGCCTTCGCCAAGGCGCGGCCCTACAAGGTGGATCTGCACCTGGCGCGTGGCGTGCGCACCGAGGTGCTGGACGGCCCGGCCGCTCGCGAGCTGGAACCCGCGCTGAGCCCGGCCATCCGCCATGCGGTGCTGTACCCGGACACGGCCCACACCACGGACCCACTGCGGCTGGTGCAGGCACTGGCGGCGGACTTCCAGCGCCACGGCGGGACGATCCTGTGCGAGCGCGTGCGCGGCTTCACGCTGGGCCCGCACGGCGCCCGGGCCGTACACACGGACGCCGCCACCCACACCCCGGACGCGGTGGTGCTGGCCGCCGGGGCCTATTCGCGACCACTGGCGCGGCAGCTTGGCAGCCGCGTGCCACTGGATACCCAGCGCGGCTACCATGCCACGCTGCCCCAACCTAGCGTGGCCCTGCGGGTGCCCATCATGTCCGGCGACTTCCATTGCGCCATGACGCCCATGGACGACGCCCTGCGCGTGGGGGGCTCCGCGGAGATCGCCGGCGTGGATGCATCCCCCAACTACGCCCGCGTGGATGCGCTGCTGGCCATCGCCCGGCGCACGCTACCCGGCCTGGACGATGCGGGTCACACGCGCTGGATGGGCTGCCGGCCTTCCATGCCGGACTCGCTGCCCGTGCTGGGCCGCTCGCCGCGCTATCGGGACGTCTACTTCGCCTTCGGCCACGGGTCGGCGGGTCTCACCGAGGCGGCCATCACGGGCCGGCTCATCGCGGAGTTGCTGGGCAACCGCCCGCCCAGCCTGGACCTGGCGCCCTACCGCCCGGACCGTTTCTAGCCCGGATCACTTGCCAACATCCAATGATCCGGGGGAGCAGTCGCTCCCCCGGCCCCCCTGTTTACGGGTTTGTCAGGACGCCAGATTGGTTCCTCGCTTCGCGGTCTGGGAAATACCCCGTCCGGCATTCACCTAACACCATTCAGCGGCCCGGGTGGGGCGCGCGTCCGGCCCGCCCAACAGTTGCGCGGCCGTAACGCTTGCCCTCCGCCCCGGGCTTGGCCTAGGCTACGCGAGGCGAGCGACCCCGGCAGGCGGGGCGGCCCTGCATACCCACCCATCCGCAACCGGCAGCGAGACCCATGAACGCATTCGATCTATCCGGCAAGGTGGCCATCGTCACCGGCGGCAACGGCGGCATCGGCCTGGGCATGGCTCGCGGCTTGGCGAGCGCGGGGGCCACGGTGGCCGTGGCGGCGCGCAACGCGGAGAAGTCCGCCAAGGCAGTGGCGGAGCTGCAGGCGCTGGGCGCCAAAGCCATCGCGGTGCAGGTGGACGTCTCCCAGGGCGAGCAGATCCAGGCCATGGTGCGCGAGGTGGTGCAGCAGCTGGGCCGGGTGGACATCCTGGTGAACAACGCGGGCACCAACATCCGCAAGCTGCCGCAGGATCTCTCGGAGACGGAATGGCACACGGTGCTGGACACCAACCTGACCAGCGTGTTCCTGGCCTCCAAGGCCTGCTACCCGGAGATGATGAAGGTGGGCGGGGGCAAGATCCTCAACAACGGCTCCATGATGTCCATCTTCGGCGCCCCCTGGACGCCCGCCTACGCGGCGGCCAAGGGCGGGATGGTGCAGCTCACCAAGTCCCTGGCCACGGCCTGGGCCAAGGACCACATCCAGGTCAACTGCTTCCTGCCCGGCTGGATCGATACAGAACTGACCCAGCGCGCGCGCGAGCAGGTGCCGGGCCTGCACGACAGCGTGCTCAAGCGCACACCGACGGGCCGCTGGGGGCACATTGACGACTTTCAGGGCATCGCCGTGTTCCTGGCGAGCCCGGCATCGGACTTCATCACGGGCACGGCCATCCCGGTGGATGGCGGCTTCTCCGTGATGGGCTAAGGGAGCGGGACACATGGCAGGCTACCAACCGTACAAGGTCTACATCCTCAAATACGCTTGGCGCGAAGCGGCCTACGGGGAGCTCAAGCTGGGCGACATCCACGACGCCACCCCGCTGGACCTGGGCTACTTCATGTGGGTGCTCACAAATGGCGAGCACACGGCCATCGTGGATACGGGCTTCACCGAGGAGCTGTGCCACAAGCGCGGACGCAAGTGGATCTGCGATCCCCGCGAGCGCTTCGAGACCATCAAGATCGACCCGGCCAAGGTGGAGCACGTGATCCTCAGCCACATGCACTGGGATCATGCGGGCAACTACGACATGTTCCCCAAGGCCACCTTCTACGTGCAGGACGACGAGATGGCCTTCTGGACGGGCCGCTACGTGAAGTACCGCCACTTTCAGTCGGCCATGGAGGTGGAGGACGTGTGCGAGCTGGTGCGGCTGAACTACACTGGGCGCGTGCAGTTCATCAACGGCACGGAGGAGGTGCTGCCTGGCGTGCGGGTACACCGGTTGGGCGGTCACTCCAAGGGCATCCAGGTCACCGAGGTACCCACCGCCTCCGGCACGGTGGTGGTGGCGTCCGATGCCGTGCACACGTACCACAACTACCGCGACATGCGGCCCACGCCCATCATCCACAATGCCCCGGAATACCTGGAGGGCTACGACCGCATCCGGCGGCTGGCCAAGCAGGAATCCTACGTGCTACCGGGTCACGACAACGCCCAGATGAAGCTCCATCCTGCCGTGGCGGAAGGCGTAGCCGTGGTGGAATAGCACGGCCGCGCGTCCCGGCTGGGCACAGTCATTGCGCCGGGCTGTCGCTGCTCATAGGGGGAATGCCGCATGCAATCCCCGCTGCTCGCCGATGTGGTGGTCCTGCTGCACCTGCTGTACGTGGGCTTCGTTGTGGCGGGATTTGTGGCAGTGCCGCTGGGCTGGGCGCTGGACTGGGGCTGGGTGCGCAGCCGCACGCTGCGGCGGCTGCACCTGGCGGCCATCGCCTTGGTCGCCCTGGAGGCGCTGGTGGGCGTGGTGTGTCCGCTGACGGAGTGGGAGGCTTGGCTGCGCGGGAGCCGCGTGCCGGGGACCTTCGTGGGGCGGCTGGTGCATGCCGTGCTGTTCTACAACCTGCCGGGCTGGGTGTTCACGGCAGCCTACGTGGCGCTGACCGTCCTGGCCCTAGCGCTCTACCGGCTGGTGCCGCCGCGGTCGCGATCCAGGTGAGCCGTGGCACCGGAGCCCCTCTTGCTGCCGTAATAGCGCTCGACCTTGCTGAACTTGATAGCCCGCTGGAACAGCGTGTCCACCAGGTTGGCCTCTTCGCGGTTGTGCAGATACTGCATGATCTGGTCGCGTACGGCCGAAAACGGCGGCAGCGGCGGATTGACGTAGTACACCGAGCGCACCAGCATACAGCCCTGCGGCAGGTCGAAGATCCGCATTTCGCCCCGCTTCATGTCGAAGAACTGCTCGCGGTAGCCGGGCTTGTCGGTATCGCCGCGCATCATCAGGCCCATGTCGCCGCCACTGTCCCGCGTCTCCTTGTCCAGCGAGTACTTCTTGGCGGCACGGATGAAGTCCTCGTCAGTCTTGATCTGTTGCATGAGCTGCTTGCAGCGGGAACGCTGCGAGAGCACGATGCGTCGCACCCGCACGTGCTCGCCGCGCACCAGGCTGGGGTGCGCATCGTAGTACGCTCTGGCATCGGCCTCGGTCACGTGGATCTGCCGGCGTACGTGGGTATTGATGAGGTGCCGCACGACCAGTTCCTTCACCTCCCGCCGCAGTTCCTCGTCCCCGTCGAAGTCCGAGCGCAGCGCCCACTGGAAGAGCACCTCCTCGTTGATCATGGCCTCGATGTAGGTATCGAGCTGATCGCGCGCATCGATCTGATCGCCCAGGGAGAGCGTCTCGATGGAGGCGTACACATCGGACAGGTGCAGGGGATGGTCGTTGACCCGGGCCAGCAGCGGATCGTCCTTGCTGTGCGGCTCCGTAGCAGACGCGCGCACGGCTCCGATCGTCAGCGCGAGCAGCAGCACGGCGCTGAAGCGGAGCAGCCAGATCCTCAGGGAACTGCGTGCAGCCATGGTGATCCTGAAAGGTCTGCGCACGGTGTTGGTGGCGGACGGAGCGACTGCCCGCCTGGGTGGCACAAGGCAGGCCCTTCGCATGGGGTGGTGCCAGGGGGCATCGGCCAGCGCGCCACACCCGTCGTATCGATGCGGCCGCCTGATTGGTTCGCGTCGTTGCGAATGTTCTCAGCAAGTAAGATGAGGGCTGGGGGCGGCACGGTTCAACCCTCCACACGTCGCCAAGCGCCTCCGCGAGGGCGCCTGCGACGGGGCCTGACGGAGATTGCGGCGCGGCGAGCCCAGCCCTGCGGCGCATCGCGCGATCCGCGGTGGACATTTGCACCGTGGCGGACCTAGACTTCGGCTCGGGGGGTGGGGAGCCCAGCCCGCCATATCCGCCAACCTGCCACAAGCCGTCCATGCTCCAGCCAGCCGATGCCCCATCCCAGGGCAGCGACCCGACCGCCGAGGCCGCGCCCTTCCTCGCCCAGGTGCGCGAGCTTGCGCCCCGCATCGCCGCGGCCGCCGAGCAGATCGAGCAGGATCGGCGCGTGCCCGCGCCATTGCTGGAGGCCATGCTCGATGCTGGGCTGTTCCGCATGCTGCTGCCCCGCTCCGTGGGTGGCGCGGAGGTGCACCCGCTGGCGTTCATGCAGGTTGTGGAGGCCCTGGCACACACCGAGGCCAGCCCGGCCTGGAATGTCTGCCAGAATGCCGTGTGCGCCATGACGGCAGCCTACCTGACGCCCGAGGCGGCCCGGCACATCTTTGGCGGCGGACGCATCATCCTGGCCTGGGGCCCGCCCACCTCCGACGCGCGGGCCGTGGCAGAGAACGGCGGCTACCGCGTGACCGGCAACTGGGCCTTCGCCAGCGGCGGGCGCCACGCCACCTGGTTCGGCGGTTTGTGCACCGTATGCGATGCCGACGGCACGCCGCGGCGCTCGGCCAGCGGCGGCGCGGTGAAGCGCGTGATGCTCTTCCCCGCCGAGGCCGCCACCATGACGGACGTGTGGAAGGTGATCGGGCTGCGGGGCACCGCCAGCGACGCCTTCGCCGTGCAGGATCTGCTCGTGCCCCAGGAGCACTCGGTGCGGCGCGAGGACACCACCGAGGTGCGCGAGCCGGGCTGGCTGTACCGCTTCACCACGATGAACGTGTTCTCCTGCGGCTTCGCCAGCATCGCGCTGGGCGTGGCGCGCAGCATGCTGGAGGCGTTCATCCGGCTCGCCTCGGAGAAGACCCCACGCGGCTACAGCAACCCCCTGCGGGAGAACGCCGCCACCCAACAGGAGGTGGCCCAGGCCGAAGCCAAGCTGAGCGCCGCGCACACCTACCTTGTGCAGACCGTGCGCGAGGTCTGCGAAGCGGTGCAGGCCACTCACGAGCTTACAGTCGCGCACCGGGTCTCCCTGCGTCTGGCCACCACCCACGCCATCCAGCAGGCCATGCAGGTGGGCGACTTCGCCTATGAGGCGGCGGGCGCCACGGCCATCTTCACCGCCAATCCCTTCGAGCGGCGCTTCCGCGATCTGCACGCCATCACGCAGCAGATCCAGGGCCGCAAGTCCCACTACCAGACCGTCGGCAAGTTCCTGCTGGGCCTCGATCCGGACCTGGCCTTCATCTAGCTCCCGCACCGCACGGCGGGGTGGCGCGGGGGCCTTGCGCATCAGTCGCCCGGCCCTCCGGACGGGCGGCTGTCGGAGCAGCTCGCTGTCGCGGTATGATGGAAGCCAGACTCCCAACCGACCGCCGGCGCCCGGCTGCGGAGGCCTCCCCATTGCGCTGACGGCATCACGGAGACGGCATGGCACTGATCGGCATCCTCAAGGGCAAAGGCCCCAGTGGCTTCGGCTACAACAGCACGGCGGAGCAGGTCACCGCCGGACTCGACCTCTCGGGGCAGACGTTCCTGCTCACGGGCTGCACGTCGGGGATCGGCCAGGAGACCCTGCGCGTGCTGGGCCTCCGTGGTGCACATATGGTGGCCGCCGCGCGAAGCCAGGAAGCGGCGCAGCAGGCGCTTGCGGTCACCGGCGCGGCCGGCACCGCGGTCGCGTGTGACCTCTCCGAGCCCGCATCCGTGCGGGCCTGCGTGGCCGGTGTGCAGGGACTGGGCCGGCCGCTGGACGGCATCGTCTGCAACGCGGGCATCATGGCGCTGCCCAAGCTGCAGCAGAAGCACGGCTACGAGTTGCAGTTCCTCACCAACCACATCGGGCACTTCCTGCTGGTGACGGGGCTGCTGGAGCAACTCGCGCTCCAGGGCCGGGTGGTGTGCGTGAGCAGCAGCGCCCACTGGGCCGCCCCGCCGGAAGGCATCCAGTTCGACAACCTGGACGGCAGGCGCGGCTACGGTGCGTGGCGGGCCTACGGCCAGTCCAAGCTGGCCAACATCCTCTTCGCCCGTGCGCTCGCCAGGCGCCTGGGCAGCGGCGGCCGCACCGCCAACGCCCTGCACCCGGGCGTGATCCACACGCGCCTGCAGCGGCACATGAACCCGGTGCTGGTGGCCGCATTCGCCCTGGCCGGGCCGCTGGTGCTGAAGACAGCCGCCCAGGGCGCGGCCACGCAGTGTTATGTAGCCACGCAACCCAAGCTGGCCGGGGTCACCGGGGCCTTCTTCGCGGACTGCAACGAGGCCCGCACCAGCGGGCTGGGCAGGGAAGACACCCTGGCCGAGCGCCTGTGGCAGGTCAGCGAGGAGATCGCCGCGCGCCTGAGCTGACGGCCCACCCTCATATCGTCGGAGCGCCCATGAGACGTCACCCGGCCGTGCTTGTACTGTCCGTTATCGCCGTCGTGCTGCTGGCGGCCATGTTGGCGTCATTCCTATGGGCAGGGGCCCGACAGGCGCTGGGTGACGGCTTCGCCGCCGTCACCGCGCAGCCCTGGGGGCTGGTGACCTTGCTCGACCTGTACGTCGGCTTCGCTTTTGTCGCGGTGTGGATCTACGTGCTGGAGCGCAACTGGCTGGTCACGCTGGGCTGGGCGGTGGCGCTGTGCGTGCTGGGGAACGTGACGACGCTGGTCTACCTGCTGCTGCGGGCCCGCAAGGCCGCCACGCTGGCAGACGTGTTCATGCCTGCCCGCGCGCCGCGCTGAACTGGCGCGCCGGGGGTGCGGCTGCCAGGGGCCGGGCCGCCAGCCACACCAGCGCAGGCACCACGACGGCCCATACCAGCGCCAGCTCGCCCAGCGCCCAGGCCGGCGGCCAGCCGAGGTTCACCGCGCCCAGCCGCCAGCCTGCGCCGTAGGCCAGGGGTCCGCCCAGCGCGCCCAGCAGCGCCGCCAGCGCATACCGCCTACGCAACCAGTGCAGCGACGTGTTGAGCGTGGTGCCGAACAGCGCCCAGATGGCCACCAGCCAGGGCGGACACACCCAGGCCGCAGCGCCCGCCTCCGCAAAGCGGAACACCCCCAGCGCCGCCTGAGCCGTGTCCAGCGCGAAGCCCAGCGCGGTCACGGTGACCACCAGAGCCAGCTCCCGGCGCAGCGCTCCGGGTGGCTGCCCGCGCGACCCACTGAACCTCGCGAAGTGTAACGCCAGCAGCGGCAGGGCCACCGCGACACCCAGCCAGGGCCGGGCGTAAGCCACGCCCAGCACGCAGGCCGTCCAGCCCGCCTGGTACGATGCCACGTTCAGCGCGACGCGCCACGGACCCGGCGCCGCCAGTACCGCTTCGTGGCGGCTCATGCCTGCGGCTGCGGCTGCGCAACGGGCCATGACGCCAGGGAGGGGCCGCCCGCGTCAGCCGTGGGCTTGGTGAACAGCACCTGGGCCAGCCCGATGGAGCGCTCCAGGAAGCCGCCCTCGCAATAGCTCAGGTAGAACTCCCACATGCGCAGGAATGCCTGGGACTGACCGTCGGCGCGCAAAGTCTGCCAGTGCTCGTGCAGACGCCGCCGCCAGTGCCCCAGCGTGAGGGCATAGTGCAGGCCCAGGTCCTCCAGGTGTACCACCCGCAGGTCATCCACCGCGCCGGCGCCCTCGCAAAGCGCCGTGACCGAAGGCAGCGCTCCGCCTGGGAAGATGTAGCGCTGGATGAAGTCCACATTGCGCCGGGCCTCCTCGTAAAAGGGCTCAGCGATGGTGATGGCCTGTAGCAGCAGCGTACCCCCCGGCCGCAGTAGGCGGCTGCAGGCCTGGAAGAACGCCGGGTAGGCCTCGTGCCCGATGGCCTCGATCATCTCGATGGACACCAGCTTGTCGAATTGCCCGCTTAGGTCGCGATAGTCCTGATTGAGCACCGTCACGCGGTCGCTGAGCCCGGCCTCCTGGACGCGCCGGCTGGCCAGGGCAAATTGCTCGCGCGAGATGGTGGTCATCGTCACGCGGCAGCCACGGGTGCGGGCGGCATGAATGGCGAAGCCGCCCCAGCCCCCGCCGATATCCAGCACATGATCCTCCGGTCCCAATTCCAGCTTGTCGCAGATGCGATCCAACTTGGCTTCGGCGGCCTCCTCCAGCGTGGCCTCCGGCCGGGGGAAGACAGCGCTGGAGTACATCATGTGGTTGCGATCCAGGAAGCGCTCGAAGAACGCGTTGCCCAGGTCGTAGTGCGCCGAGATGTTTCGGCGGCTGCCCGGGCGCGAGTTGCGCCGCAGCCGGTGGGTGAGCCGGTGCAGCGGCACCCGCAGCAGGGCGGTGCCGCCCTCCATGCCCTGCATCACGTCGCGGTTGCGCACGAACAGGCGCACCAGGGTGGTCAAGTCGTCCACGTCGAACTCCCCGTGCAGGTAGGCCTCCCCGGCGCCGATGGTGCCACCGAAGGCGACGCGGGCGTACACCGCCGGGTCGTGGATCGTGAGGCGCACACTTAGTGGGCAATCCGGCGTCGCGCGGCCGAATTCGTAGCGGCCCTCCCAGTCCACCACGGTCAGCCGGCCTTGCTTCAGACCGTCCAGCCGGCGCAGCACGGCGCGACGCACCAGGCGGTCCAGCCAGGAGGGCTGGACGGCGGCCCCAGCCGGGGCGAAGTTGTGCAGCAGTTGCTCTTCCACGCGATGGCTCCTTTTGCAGGGGTCGTCAGGTTTTGGCAGGACGGGGCTGGAAGGCAACGCCCTTGAGCCACAGGCGCAGAGCCTCCCAATAGATCGCGCCGATCACGCGCGCGGTCATGAACGGAAAGCGCAACAGCGCGCCATTCAGGGCCCAGCCGCTGATCTCGCGCCGCCGCAATTGCAGCGTGGCGTCGAACAGCACGTGCAGGCCGCGCCGGTTCTCCAGGTGCAGGGAGAGCCGCCCCCGCGGCGGTCTCGCCAGCAGATGGTAGGCCATGTCCATGCCCAGGAAAGGCGAGACGTGGAAGGCCTTGCTGAACCGGAAGCGCAGCAGCACCTGAGCTGCGCGCGCATCGTCCGCGCGCAGCACGTAGCAGTGGCGCTCGCCCCAGGGGGTGTTGCGCACCTCCAGCACCAGGCTCTGCACGCGCTCGCCGTCCGGCGCGAACACGTAGTACAGGCTGAGCGGATTGAAGCAGTAGCCGAAGTAGCGCAGATGCGTCAGCATGCGCACCGGCCCCGTGGGCCGTTCGCCCGTGCGCTGCTCCACCAGGTCGCGCACGGCCACATCCAGCGGCACGGCGGGGTCGCCCAGGTAGTCCGCGCGGCGGAACCAGGCCAGCGTGGGGCGCCGCGCGGACCACAGCCAGCGCCCGCGGAAGAGCGTGGGCAGTTCGGACAGGTCCAGGTACATCATGAACAGGCGGTAGTTGAAGGCGTGCTCCACGCCGCCGAAGCGGCGGTGGCGCACCTGGCCTTCGTAAAGGGCGCTGTGCATGGCCTACAGCCTCGCGTCGAGCTGGTTGCAGACGGCCAGGGCACTGCGCACGCCGTCCTCGTGAAAGCCGTAACCCCAGTAGGCGCCACAGAAGTGCGTTCGCCGCCGCCCATCGATGCTGGGCCAGCGCCGCTGTGCCGCAACGCCCGCCGCATTGAACACGGGGTGGTCGTACTCGAAGCGCTGCAGCACGTGCTCCGGCGCGATGGCCTCGCTGCGGTTGAGCGTGACGCAGAAGGGCTCCGGGGCGTCCAGGCTCTGCAGCAGGTTCATGTTGTAGGTGACCGTGGGCAGCCCGCCGTTGGTCGCCCGCGGCACGTGGTAGTTCCACGCGGCCCAGGCGCGCCGGCTGCGGGGCAGCAGGGACGCGTCCGTGTGCAGCACCACCTCATTGCGCTGGTAAGGAATGGCGCCCAGCACCGCCCGCTCCGCAGGCGAGGGATCGGCCAGCAACCCCAGGGCCTGGTCGCTGTGCGTGGCCAGGATCACGCGCTCGAAGCGCTCGCTGCTGTCATCCGGCAGGCGCACCTGCACGTGGTCCTCGTGGCGCTCCACCGCCCGCACGGGCGTGGAAAGCCGGATGTGCTGGCGCAGCGGGGCCACCAGGCGCTGGACGTAGCGCTCCGAGCCCCCCTTCACCGAGCGCCAGGGCAGTTGCGCGTCCGCGGTGAGCAACTGGTGGTTGTCGAAGAACTGCAACAGCGTGCGCGCCGGGAACGCCAGCAGGTCGTGCGGGCGGGCCGACCAGATGGCTGCGCCCATGGGCAGCAGGTAGTCCGCCTGGAAGCGCTGGCTGAAGCGATGCAGCGCCAGCCAGTCGCTCAGCGACATGTGCGCGTTCTGCTGCTGCAGGTAGGCCTTGGCCACGCGATTGAAGCGCAGTATCTCGCGCAACATCCCGTAGAAGCGGGGCCGCAGCAGGTTGCGGCGCTGCGCGAACACGGTGTTCAGGTTCGTGCCGCAGTACTCCAGGCCGCTGCGCTCGTTGCGCACCGAGAAGCTCATGGGGGCCGGCTGCGTGGCCACGTCCAGGCGGCGCAGCAGCGTCACGAAGTTGGGGTAGTTGGGCTCGTTGAACACGATGAAGCCCGTATCCACCTCGTAGCGGCGGTCGCCCTGCACGGTGGAGACGGTGTGCGTGTGGCCGCCAATGTAGTCGTTGGCCTCGAACACCGTCACCTGGTGCCGCGGATGAAGCAGGTGCGCACACACCAGCCCGGAGATGCCCGTCCCGACGATGGCAATCTTCATGATGTCCGTACCATTTTGGCCAGCAGTGGGGTGACCCATGCGGAACGCAACAGCGCGGCCAACCGCAAGGGGAGGCTGAGCTGCCAGGGAAATGCGATCTCGTGCGTCTCGCGCTCAAGCCCATCGGCGATGCGCCGGGCGGCTGCATCCGCATCGAGCTGGAACGGCATGGGGAAGTCGTTGCGCTCCGTGAGCGGCGTGCGCACGAAGCCCGGCAGGATCGTCACGACGGGAATGCCCGCCGGCAGCAGATCCAGCCGCAGGCTCTCCAGCAGGTTGCGGATGGCCGCCTTGCTGGCCCCATAAGCCGACGCGCGGGGCAGGCCCTTGAGCGCCGAGAGGCTGCTCATGCCGGCCAGCAGGGGCCGGTCGGATTCCCGCAGCAGGGGCAGCGCGGCCTCGATGCCGTACACGAGGCTCATCACGTTGGTGTCGAGCTGCCGCTGGAAGAGCGCGGCATCGAACGCAGCCACGTCCACGTACTCGCAGGTGCCCGCGTTGAAGATCGCCACGTCCAGCCCGCCCCAGGCTTCGCGGATAGACTCCGCGGCCGCGTGGTTGGCCGCGCGGTCCGTCACGTCGAACGGCAGCGTCAGCACGTGCCCTGGGGCTTGGCTCACGGCCAGCGCCTGCAGCGCCGCCGAGTTGCGGCCGGACGCCGCTACCGAGGCGCCGCGCCGCAGCAGTTCCGTGGCGAGCGCCGCACCGATGCCGGAGGTGGCGCCCGTGATCCACACCCGCCGGCCCTGGAAATCCTTGCGTGCCATGGTCAGGCCCCCAGCCGGCGCTTCAACCAGCGGGTGGCCCCGCCGAGCAGCGGCACGTGCTCGTAGAGCAGCGCGCCCAGATCGAAGTGGTCGCGGTGGTAGTGCACCCGCTCGCTGTCGTGCCGCAAGTGCGAGGCGCCGGGCACGCGGATGGGCGACCCACCGGCCAGCCGCGGGTGCTGCAGGTGCATCGTCCACAGCAGCGCGGATTCCCCCTCGCCCAGCACGCCGCCTTCGCGCTCGAAGGAGCAGGCCTCCACCCCGGCATAGAGCCGCGCGAAGTAGGCCTTCAAGGCCGGCAGCCCGTGCAGTTCGTGGGCGGGATCGATGAAGACCACGCCCTCCGCATACACAGCGTCCAGCGCCTGCAGGCTGTCGACCCGTAGGTCGTTGAAAATCCCGACCAGGGCCTCGGCCGGGTGCATAACGCCAGAGGTCGCGACGTCGGTTCGATCCTTGGGCCGGCCGGCCATTGCGTAAACCATCGGTAGCGCTCGCTGAATTGGCCCGAAGGCTTGGTGAACTCATTCCCGCTTCGTTTCTAGACAAGATGTTGCCAATATCTAGACATAATGTCAACATCGCATTTGCTATTGAGAACAAAGTTAGACAATGTAGCGACAGACAAGACCTGAACCCGGCTGCTTCGATAGGACCCGGGCCCCTTACCCGCACGAACCACACGCCAGACATCGGGCCGCAAAGCATGAGCGAATCGAATCCACTCCAGCCGCCGGAACGCCACCGCGGGCGCTACCGCATCGGCGCCGTCGCCCACGCGACCGGCCTGACCACGCACACGATCCGCGTATGGGAACGGCGCTACCAGGCAGTTCATCCGGAGCGCACCCCCGGGGGGGACCGGCTCTATTCGGATGTGGACATCGCACGGCTGCAGGTGCTCAAGCGGCTGCAGCAGGCCGGGCACGGCATCGGCACCATCGCGTCGCTGCCGGATGCGGAACTGGAGGGCATCCTGATTACCCATCACGGAGCGACACCCCCGCCGCAGGAGCAGAGCGTGCCGGTACAGGCCCTGCGCAGCAGCTTCCTGGAGGCGGTGACGCGGCTCGATCTGCCCGCGGCGGATCGCGCGCTGGGCGCGGCCACCGGGACGCTCCCCGCGCGGGCGCTGGTATACGACTTCCTGGCGCCGGTGCTGCGGGAGATCGGGGCCCGCTGGGAGGCCGGCACGCTGAACATCGCCCACGAGCACGCGGCCTCGGCGGCCCTGCGCGAGCACATCGCCGTGGTGATGCGGGTCTACGGCGGGGCGCAGTCCGAGCGGCGGGTGGTCATCACCACACCGGCCGGAGAGCTGCACGAGTTCGGGGCGCTGCTCACGGCGCTGCTGGCGGCGGTGTCCGGATGGCAGGTGAGCTACCTGGGCCCCAACCTGCCGGCGGAGGAGATCGCGCGGGCCGCCCTGGCCACCCACGCGCAGCTCGTGCTGCTGTCGTGGGTCTGCGCCGCACCCGGCCCCACCCTGCAGGAGTTGGAACGCCTGCGCGCCGACCTGCCGGAACGGGTGCGCATCCTGGTGGGCGGAGGGGCGCTGCCGGCAGTGCCGTCCCTGCCTGCAGGCGTGACCGCACTGGGCGAGCTGGACCGGCTGGAAGGACTACTGCGCGGCTAGGCGCCCCATGGAAATGGATCTGCAAGAAACTCGGCCGCTTGCAGACCACGACCAATCCAATGCAGGGGCAGTGATCCCGCGCACTCCCAACAAGAGGCTGACCAAGACCGGCGACACGGAGGCTGGTAACGATGCGCTTGTGGTCGCTGCATCCGCGGTACCTGGACGCCAAGGGGCTGGTGGCGCTCTGGCGCGAGGGGTTGCTGGCGGCCCGCGTGCTGGAGGGCGCCACGCGGGGCTATCGGCACCATCCGCAGCTCCAGCGCTTCCGTGGGCAAGCGGACCCGGTGCGGGCGATCCACGCATACCTTTCGCCCGTGCTCGAGGAAGCCCGGAGGCGCGGCTACCGCTTCGACGCGGAGAAGCTCTCCCGCACCGCCTGCAATGTAGCCATGCCGGTGACGAGCGGGCAGCTTGCCTACGAGGCCGAGCACCTGCGGGGCAAGCTGGCGCGCCGCGACCTCGCGCGGCTGGAGGCCCTGCCGGAGCATCCCGAGCCGCATCCCTGCTTCCGCATCGTGCCGGGCCCTATCGAGGTCTGGGAGCGGCCGTAGCCTCCCACCCGGCCCGCGTGGGCGGTCATCCCTCCCCCAAGCCCCCGGGTGCCCGCTGCGCTCCCCAGACGGGGGACACGACGTGCTACAATCGCAGGGAGCCAGACGGTGCCGCAGCCCGGACCGGGCTGACGCGGCACCCCGCGATCTGATAGCCAGGAAGACGGGCGCGGCACGATTCCGGCGCGCCGACCGCACACTCAACCCAGGGGAGGAACGACGTTGCCCTCATTCGACGTGGTTTCGGAAGTCGACATGCACGAGGTCACCAATGCCTTGGACCAGGCAAACAAAGAGGTGGCCACCCGCTTTGACCTGAAGAACTCCGGCTCCAAGTGCCAGCGCGACGACACTGCCATCACCGTGGTGAGCGACAGCGACTTTCACCTGGAGCAGGTGGTGCAGGTGCTGATGGGCAAGATGGCCAAGCGCAACGTGGACCTGAAGAGCCTGCAAAGCGCCGAGCCCGTCACCTCCGGCAAGGAGGTGCGGCAGACGATCACGATCCGGCAGGGCATCGATGCCGATGCCGGCCGGAAGATCATCAAGGCCATCAAGGACGCCAAGCTGAAGACCCAGGCCGCCATCCAGGAGGACAAGGTGCGGGTGACGGGCAAGAAGCGGGACGACCTGCAGACCGTGATCGCCCTGCTCAAGCAGTCCGACTTCGGCCTGCCGCTGCAGTTCAGCAACTTCCGCGATTGAGGCCGCGCGGCTGACCGCGCCCCCTCGCCGGCAGGCCGCGCCGGGCCCCCGCGGGAGCGCGGCCCGGCATCGGCGCGGCGGGGTTCAGCAGCCTTCGGACTCGTAGGTGGGCGCCGGCTTGGCGGCGGGGAGCTGCGCCGGCCGCAGGTACTTGGCAGCCGGGATGTTCTTCAGCGGCTCGGGCGTGCCCAAGGCCGACTCGCCCCGGAAGTACTTGGCCACGGCCACGCGCTTGGCTTCCTCCGGGGTGGTGGCGTGCGGGGGCTCCGTGAGCACCGCGCGCTGCCAGCCGCCATAGCCGCCCTCCAGGATCATCACGTGCAGGCCGCGCGCGAAGAGCGGCTCCAGCACCTCGGCGCTCGGCTGCTCCCCGTTGCCGTAGAAGACGAGCTTCTTGTAGTCCGGCAGCGCCCGCACGACCCCTCGATCCCGCAGCTTGGCCGCGTCCACCTGCACCGCGTTGGGCAGGTGCCCCTTGGCAAAATCCGCCGGGCTGCGCAAGTCGAACAGCATGAAGTCGTTGCGGCCCTCGATGATCCAGTCCGCGATCACCCGTGGCGGTGTCAGGGCGGCGTTCATGCGGCCGGCGAGGTTCACCGGTTCCCGCGAGCAGGCCGCCAGGGACAGGGCGACGATCAGCAGCGGGGCGATGCGGGCCAACGACAGGCGTTTCATGGCTGCTCCAGGGCTTGTAGGGCGTGCTTCGTTCTCAGTCGGTGCCAAGCGGTTCATCGGTCTCATCGGCGTTACCGGCATCAGGGCGGCAGCGCGTGCGTGCCCGGCGCGGGGTGCGGACGCTGCGCGGCGATCGCCGCCAGGCTGCCCGCGAAGTCATCGTAGATGCGGGACTTGTCGGCATGGCAGGCCAGGCAATCGCCCACGCGGCTTACGCGCCGGCGCTCGGCGCGGTTCAGGCTGCGCTCCCCGGCGCGCAGCCCCTGGCCGGGCTGCTTGGCATTCCGCCGCACCCAGCCGATGGGTACCTGCACGGCGGGGTCGCCGGGCGCGGGAGCCATGCCCGTGATCACGCCCAACGCCTGCTCGCTGCGGTGACAGCTCGCACAGGTGCGGCCGGCGCGCTGCGTGGTGTGAGGGATCATGCGCGTGAAGCGCGTCGTCCGCAGCGGGCGCTTGCGGCCGGGCAGCTCGGCGATCAAGTTCATGCCCGGCACGAAGGGCGCAATGCGGCCGCGCGCCGTGATACCCAGCGCGGGCGCATCGTTGTGGACGTGCCAGCGCCGCTCGATCCACTTGCCGGGCGTCTCCTCGCGCCGCAGGTGATCCCACTGCCGCGCATTGGCGTCGTAGCTGATGTGGCAGCCATCGCACTGGGGCGCCCAGGTGTCATGGCAGGCACTGCAGGTCAGCCGCTCGTGAGCCTTCAGCGTATGGTTACGCCCCATGCGCATCACGGGAATGGACACCTCCTTGCCGGAGACCTTCTCGCGCAGGAAGCGCCTCCCGTCCTTGCGGAACACGTTCCACAGCGGCGTGCCCCGCCGCTCCGTGACCACCAGCGAGCCCCGCAACAGGTCGGGATTGGTCCAGCCCCGCAGGCCCGGCTCCAGCAGTTCGCGCCGCGTCAGCTTGGCCACGGGCTTCTCGCGCAGGCGCGATGCGTGGCAATCCTCGCACTGCACGTCCAGTTGCTGGGCCAGCCGCGTGACGGCTTGGCCCGTTCCCATCACGCCCGGCGCCGTGTGGCAGTCCGTGCAGGAGAGCCCGGCCACGCTGTGCAGATCCGGCTTCAGCTTTTCCACCAGCCGGCCGTCCGGCAGGTGCCCGTAGGCGCCCGGCCAAGCAGGGTTCGGCGCGTCCACCTCCCCCAGCCCCACGTAGTTCAGCGAGATGCGGCTGGAGCGGCTGTGGCAGCCGAAGCAGCGCTCATCGGGGATGGTCGCGGTCAGCGTGGGGTGGTTGCCCGTACGAACGTCCGGCTCCGGGGCGGCCTCACCCATGGCCTCCGGTGCGGCGTGGGTCTGCAGGTGGCAGGCGTTGCAGCCACCGCCGCGGTCCAGCAGGCTCTGCCCGCGCTCGCGGCGCTCGTTGCTGAGGTGGCAAGACACGCAGAGCTTGCGGAGGTAGGAGTCCACCCCAGTCTCCGCCAGGCGCTGGGCGGGGAGCAGCCCGCGTCCCGCCGCCGGCGGGGCCCCAAGGACTTCCCGGGTCAGCTCGATCATGCCGTTGGCCGTGTTCATGATGGAATGCCGCAGCGCCGTGACCTGCTCCTGGTGACAGCCCGCCTGGCCGCAACTGCGCTGCGCGGTGGCCGCGCGGCCGGGCCAAGCCTCCATGCCGGCGTGCGCCGCGGCCTTGTCCGTGGCGGCGCCATTCCCGCCGTGGCAGCTCGCACAGCCGATGAGGGCGGGATCGTGAAAGCGCGAGAAGTGCGCCGCTTCCTTGTGGCACCCCGTGCACGCCTCGCGCTGCAGGGTGGGCTGGCCCGCCAGGGACTGTGGCAGCGGGGGCAGCCCGGGGCTCGCCAGCGCGCTTGGTGTCGGTAGCGCCAGCAGGGCAGCGCCCAGCAACGCCCACGCCACTCCCGCGACCGCCTTGCCGATCGACCTGCGCATCGAGGCTCCGAGCCCGGCGCAGACGGCGCATCGCAACGACGCCCGCGCGCCGGGCACTAGTACCGCAGACTCGGCCAGCGCGTGCTCACCCAGCGCTCCAGCCGCACCACGCCGAAGAACGAGACGATGGCGACGACCACGAACGCACCCGCCAGCAGCAGCGGCGGTACCGGGACGTAGTCGAACAAAGTCACCACACCCATGGCGCCCGCGCTGTAGAAGCCGCCGATGGCATCGAACAGGTACGGGAACACGGCCAGGCCCGCGAAGAAGCCCAGCACATACACCATGCCGTCCAGCTTGCCGGATGCCACGGAAACCACCGAGGTGCCGGGGCAGTACCCCCCCACAACGAAGCCGACGCCGAGCAGCAGGCCGCCCACGATCTGTGGCCACACATAAGTCGGGGGCACAAACACCTGCTCGAAGCTCATCAGGCCCAGCAACACCGCCAACTGCACCAGGAACATGGATGTGACCACGGCGGTGAACATCACCTTGTAGACCGCCATGTCGTGCAGGTAGAACTGCGCCGTGAGCTTGCGGCCGTTGCCGAAGCCGGCCTTCTCCAGCGAGGTGCCGAACAGGAAGCCGATGACGAAAGCCACCACCATCGACGTGTCCAGCCCGAAGAAGCCCTGCCGGAACAGGGGAGCGATCAGATCCATTGTTTCCTCACCACGTAAGCGACTGCGTAGGCCCCGGCAAAGAAGCAGACGAACATGATCAGGCTGCCGATGGCCAGGTTGGCGCTGCCCGTGAGCACCTGCCCACTGGTGCAGCCGCGCGCGATGCGGGCCCCGATGGCCATGATGGCCCCGCCCGTGAAGGCCAGCGCGAAGCGCGAGCGCAGATCGATGCGCGGCCCGCGCTCCACCGTCAGGTGCGCCCGCCGGCCCAGCGCGGCGGAGACGTAACCGCCCACGAACACGCCCAGGATCTGGAACACCGCGTAGTTGTACAGCACCGAGCGGCTGGAGCCGAAGTAGCCCTGGTAGTAGTGCAGGGACGCCGCAAAGCCCTCACTGAACAGCGCATAGATGGCGGCCATCATGCGATTCATCGAGCCCGAGGCACCCACGCCGCGGCCCATCACGAAGAACGCCAGAAACAGCGTGATGCCCAGCAACACGCCCGCGGCATAGGGCGACCAGAACGCCTTGGGCGCCAGGGCCTCGTCGCGGGCGTCCGGCCTGCCGGTGAGGAAGAACCACACGGCCAGCGGGGCAGAAGTCTCCTTGCTCATCGCAGCACCTCCGTCAGTCGGGCCACCGTCTCGCTGAGCTGCCCGCCCTGCACCATCAGGTAGCGCAGGGCAAAGCCGCCCACGAGCACCAGCAGGGGCATGACGAACCGGCTCTCCAGCTTATGCAACGCCTCCAGGGTCTGCAGCAGCAGCGGCACCACCAGGCCGATACCCACCACGAGCACCCAGAAGTGCGCCGTGTAGGGCCCACCCATGATGAGGTGCACCGCCTCGCGCTGGTTGGCCACGGAGGTCAGCAGGGACGAGATGTAGAGCACCAGGGCGATCAGCTCGGCGGTGATGAGCCCCAGCTTGATCATCCCCAGTTCCTCCTTCTCCCGCACGCTGGAGCCGTCATGGAACAGGATCATGAACGCCGCGCCCGTGGAGATGCCCGAGATGAGGAACAGGGGCGCCAGCACCCCGTTGTTCCAGAACGGGCGCGCGGTGAAGGCCGAGAGCAGGATGCCCGTGTACAGCGCCAACACGGCACCGAACAGCACATTGCCCGCGGCAATCAGCTTCCAGAAGGGCTCCACCAGCCGCGCGGCGGGCGGGTACCAGTTCACCCACCAGCGGCCGCGGTTGGCCAGCACGATCATAGCCACGGACACCGGGTACACGAAGATCAGGATCCACGAGCCCCAGGACATGGGCGAGGTGACCTTGAACGTCAGGTAGAACCGGTACACATGCCACTTGTTCTCCAGGTCCAGGAACAGGAAGAACATGCCGATGGAGAGCAACACGGGCGAGGCCAGCATGCTGTTGCGGATGAAGCTTGGCGTCTCGCGGTTGATGCCCTTCACGAAGTAGTACAGCCCGGTCAGCACCATGATCCCGCCAACCATCCCGCCCAGGAACAGGTAGATCGTGACGTCCGTGCCCCAGATGTGCAGGTGCGGATCGATCAGCGGGTTGTGGCGCGTGGTCGTCAGCTCGGTCATTGCTAGTCCAACCAGTAGAGTTGGGGCTGCGTGCCCAGTTCCGACTTCTGCGTGTGCGAGCGGCGCGTATCGAGCAGCTTGCGCACGTTGCTGTTGGGATCGTTCACGTCGCCGAAGTGCAGGCAGTTGGTGGGGCACACCGCCACGCAGGCCGGCTGCATGCCCACTTTTACGCGGTGCTCGCAGAAGGTGCACTTGTCCACGTAGCCGTCCGGATGCAGGTAGCGCGCATCATAGGGGCAGGCCGCGATGCAGGCCTTGCAGCCCGTGCACAGGTCCTTGTACACGAGCGTGATCCCGCCGGTGCCCACGTGGCTGGCGCCGGTGGGGCAGGCGTAGACGCACGGCGGGCTGTCGCAGTGCTGGCAGCGCTGCGAGCGGTTCTCCATGGTGAGCACCGGGAAGGTGCCGCGCACTTCCTGCTCGATCCAGTCCCGGCAATAGCCCTCCGGGACGTTGTTCTCCTGCTTGCAGGCGAACACGCAGGCGGCGCATCCGACGCACTTCTTGGTGTCGATCACCATCACGTAGCGGACTTTCCGGAACATCTAGGCATCCTCCGCCGAGGCTTGGCGCTTGCGCGGTTCCTGAATGAACGTCACGAAGTTCGTGTTCGTGGAGGTGCCGCCCATGATGGGGTCCACCACGATGCGGGTGATCAGGTCGTTGTCCGCGGTGCCCTTGTGATAGGCCTGATGCAGCTTGGGCGTCTGCCGCCCGAAGCCGTGGGGCAGGAACACGGAGTCCGGCCGGATGCGCTGCGTGACCTTGACCTTCACCGGGTCGCTCTGCACGCCATCCTGGTTCACCACCCGCACGTACTGGCCGTTGGTCAGGCCGAAGTCCCGCGCCGTCACGGCATTCACCCACAGGTGATTCTCGGACATGATCTCGGTCAGCACGCGGTTGTTCGTCGTGCGGCCGAAGCTGTGCACCGGCACCCGCCCGATCAGCAGCCGGAAGAAGCCCGGCGGCGGCTCGGCGGGCGGCGTGTACTTGGGAATCGCATCGAAGCCCAGCTGCGCCAGGGTGTGCGAATACAGCTCCACCTTGCCCGAGCGCGTGTGGAAGGTCGGACGGTCCGTGTAGGGCGGCGGGGCGTCCTTGGTGACGACGCCCTTGGCCTTGAGATCAGCCAGGGACAGGCCCGCGGTGCGCAGGCGCGTGTCCAGATATTCCTCCACGTTCTTCCAGGGGAAGTACTTCTGCAGGCCCAGGCGCAGGCCCAGCTCGCGGGCGATCCACCACACGGGCTTGCTGTCGTAGAGCGGCTGCACCACCGGCTGGCGCAGGGCCACGTAAGGCACCTTCCAGGTGGGCGTGTGCAGGTCGTCGAAGCGCTCCAGGTAGGTGGTGTCCGGCAGCACGACGTCCGCCCAGCCCGTCAGCTCGATGGGCATGGTCTCCACCACCACCAGCAGTTCCAGCTGCTTGAACGCCTCGATGGTCTTTTCCTTGTGCGGGAAGTTGTTCAGCAGATCCGTCCCGTACACCAGCCAGCCCTTGATGGGCGGGTCGTCCCCGGCCAGCGTGTGGTCGCGCAGGTACTGCGTGGGCGTCTCCTCGGCCAGCGGGAAGTGCTTGCGCATCTTCGCCTCGAAGGCCTCGTCGGCCTTGGGATACGCCGGGTAGGGGTAGCGCCCCACGGAGAAGCGATGGCCCAGCCAGAAGCCCCCACGCTGCCCGAAGTTGCCCAGCAGCGCGTTGAGGATGGCCACGGCGCGGGCGCGCTGGGTGTCGTCACCGTACCAGTTGGTGCGGCGGCCCGGGTGCACCAGCGCGTTGGGTGCGTTCATGGCCAGGCGCCGCGCCACCTCGCGGATGACATCCGGCTCGATGCCGGTCTGCGTGTAGGCCCACTCGGGCGTGTAGGGAGAGACGGCCGCCGTCAGCTCCGGCAGACCCGTGCAGTGCTGCTCCACGAAGGCCTTGTTGTATGTGCCCTCGGTGACCAGCAGGCGGATCCAGGCCAGCAGCAGCGCCAGGTCCGTGCCCGGGCGGATGGGCAGCCACCACTTGGCCTTGCCCGCCGCCACGGAGAAGCGCGGATCCACCACGGCCAGTTCGCCGCCCCGCTCCACGAAGCGGGCAAACTCCTGCACCTGGGTATTGTGCATGTTCTCGCCCAGGTGCGAGCCCACCAGCACCATGAACCGCGCGTTCTCGATGTCCGTGAACTCCGGCGAGCCCACCGGCCGCCCGTATGTGACCTGGAAGGCGGCATCGCGCGGCCCGCGGCATTGGGCCCAGCTCGGCGCGCTGGTGACCGGCGCCCCCCAGGCCTTCATCATGTGCTGGAGAAAGCTGGCGCCGTGCCCGTGGTTGACCAGCGCCACCGATTCCGGGCCCCACTTGGCCTTGATGGCCTCCATGCGCTTGGCCACGAAGCCCAGCGCTTCGTCCCAGCTCACGGCGCGCCAGGTATCGCCATCTCGCAGCATGGGCTGCTTGATGCGGTCGGGGTCGTAAAGCTGCCCCATGCCGCCCGTGCCGCGCGGGCAGAGCCGCCCGTTGGAGAGCGGATGACTGGCGTGCCCGGTTATCTGCACCAACTTGCCCTGGGCATTGGTCCACGCATCGATCCCGCACTTCCAGAAGCACACCTCGCAGAACGAGGGCGTCGCCGTCATGCCCGGATCGAGGATGGATGCCGATGCCGTGGCCGGCTGCGTCCAGCGCAGGACGTTGCCCGCCACCGTGCCCGCCGCGAGGGCCGCCGAGAGGCTCAGAAAGCTCCGGCGGCTCAGTCCGTTCCCGTGTGGTTTCTTGGCCATTGCCCGCGCTCGATATCGCTCTTCAAAGGCGCCACCCGCGCGGACTGCAGCGAGCGGCCCCGTTGCATTCAGCCTATCGGTCCCAGTTGGGAGCGACATTGACCTACGTCAAGTTTAACGGTGAGTTGGTCACAATGGTTGCCGGGCGGGAAATGCGACGCCGGGCGGGCCGCCACTTTGGCCGCTACTGCCCCGTTTGGCAGCAATTGCGCGAGCCGGGACGAAGTGCTAGAGAACCGCATCTCGGCAGCAGTTGCCGGGGAGCCTGCGGAGGCGCAACAATCCAGTGTCGGAGTCTGTGACATGTCAAGGTATCAGTCGCTCGGATGGCTGCCCTCCGCCGGAATCGGTATGGCTTTGCTGGTGTTGCTGTTGGCTGGCTGTGCAGGGAACAACGATGTGGCCTACAAGGAGACGTCGCCCGCCACGACGGGCAAGGTGTTCACCGAGCTGTCGTTCGTGCAGGACGACTCCACTGTGGCCGTCCCGGCCGATCTGCAGGCGACGCTGCAGAACGATATTCAGGACTACCTGCAGAAGACCGTGGGCCACCTGCAGGAACTGGAAAAGCAGGGCCAGGCGCTCAACGCCATTCAGCGCATCACGCCCCGCAAGCTGACGGTGCACTACAAGGTCGTCCGTTACGACCCGGGAACGCCGCTGCTGCGCCGGTTCCTGGGCGAATTCGGTATCGGAGCCGCACACCTGGAGGTGGACTCGCAGTACGTGGATGAGCACGGCACAGACGTGGGGGCAACCCGCATCGACGAAGCGCTTGCCGACGAGCCGCAATTGCTGCAATCGGACACGGAGTTGCTGGCGGCCATGTTCGTCTCCTCCACGACGCAGAACATCAAGAAGAACTACCTCTATCAGCCCAAGGAGAAGTAGCAGGCCCTCACCCCTGGCGCGGCCCCGACCATTGCGGTCGCGCCAAACCCGCCCCTCCGCCACAGCCCTGGGCCCGCATCGGTTGCACGAGCGGGCGCCGAAGTGCCACATTGGCCGAGCCCCTGCACGCCCAGGCCAAGCCACGGCACGCGCAGGGCAGCGCTTCCACCATTCATACTCACGAGCCATCGACAGGGGGAGACGCCATGGCCTACCGCATCGAGACCATCGAGGTGCAGGGCAGCTCGATGGAAGTGTTCCTGTTCGAGCCGACCGGTGCCGGGCCACACCCGGGCATCGTGCTGTGCCAGCACATCCCGGTGGGCCACACCGGCGTGGAGAACGACACCGTGACGCTGAAGACGGCGGAACGCTATGCCGAAAACGGTTACGTGGTGGCCGTGCCTTTCATCTTCCACTGGTGGCCCAAGGAAGCCGAGATGCAGCTCAAGCGCGACGAGTTCCGCGACGACTGGACGGCGGCGGACCTGAACGCGACCTTTGCGCTGCTCGCCGGCAAGCCCACCGTGGACGGCAACCGCATCGCCATCATCGGACACTGCTGGGGCGGCCGGGTGGCCTGGCTGGGCGCCGCCAGCAACCGTGGCTACAAGGCCTGCGCCGTGTTCTATGGTGGCCGCATCAAGCTAACCATGGGCCCCGGCACGCCGCCCGCGATCGACCTCGCCCCGCAGATCCCCTGCCCCGTGATCGGCTTCTTCGGCAATGAGGACACCAATCCCTCGCCGGCCGATGTGGACGACTACGACGCCGCGCTCACCCGGGCGGGCATCCCGCACGAGTTCCACCGCTACGATGGCGCGGGCCACGCCTTCCAGTCGTTCAACAACTCCGAGCGCTACCACGAGCAGGCCAGCGAGGACGCTTGGCGCAAGGTGCTGGCGTTCCTGGGCGAAAAGCTCGCCGCGTAGTCCTCCGGCGGCCCCGCGGCGGCGGCACCGCCGCCGCGCCCGGGCCACTGTCCGCACCTTCGCCCGCGCGTCTCCCGCCTGGCATTGCCTCCCCACTTCCTCCGCAACGCGGACCCCGTAATGTGGGTCGGGGCGCAGTCTTCCCTGGGGTGCTCCGGGCAGCGAGTTGCGCCTTGATGCAGGTCACAGAGCGGTTTTCACGGGTGTGCTGCAATGAATCTATGAGGGGGATGTCCAGGCGCCGGTATCCGTGCGGACGCCGGCCGGGGCTGCCGTTGCAGGCGACGGCGCCTCCTGCGCAAGCGATCGGAAGGCAAGGAGAAAACCCATGAGCTGGTCACGCAAACTGCTGCGGGTGAACTTGACCGAGGGCACCTGCACCACCGAAGCGCTCAAGATGGATTGGGCGCGGCAGTATATCGGTCAACGCGGGCTGGCCACACGCTACCTGGTGGAGGAGGTGGACCCGAAGGTGGACCCGCTGGCACCGGGCAACGAGCTGATCTTCGCCACCGGCCCGCTGACGGGCACCACGGCGGGCACGGCGGGCCGCTACTCGGTAATCACCAAAGGCGCGCTTACGGGCGCCATCGCCTGCTCCAACTCCGGCGGCCTGTTCGGCGCCGAGCTGAAGAAGGCGGGGTGGGACATGGTGATCTTCCAGGGCCGCGCCAAGGCGCCCATGTACCTGTATATCCACGACAGCGATGCCCAACTGCTGCCCGCCGGGAAGCTGTGGGGCAAGACGGTCTGGGAAACCGAGCGCTGGCTGCGCCAGCAGCACGGCGATGCGCACCTGAAGGTGGCCAGCATCGGTGGCGCGGGCGAGCAGCAGGTGCTCTATGCGTCGGTGATCAACGACGAGTACCGCGCGGCCGGCCGCTCCGGCGTGGGCGCCGTGATGGGCTCCAAGAACCTGAAGGCCCTGGCCGTGCGCGGCACGGGTAAGGTGATCCCGCGCGATGCCGAGAAGTTCCGCGAGGTGGCGGCGGCCACCAAGAAGCTGCTGGAGGAGCACCCCGTCACCAGTGAGGGCCTCCCCACGTACGGCACCAACGTGCTGATGAACATCATCAACGAGACCGGCGGCTTGCCCACCCGCAACGCCCAGGACGTGCAGTTCGAGGGCGCCAGCAAGATCAGCGGAGAGGCCATGGTCGACGTGGTGCGGGAGGACGGCCAGACCAACTTGGTGCACCGCGAGCCCTGCTTCTCGTGCACCATCGGCTGCGGGCGGGTCTCGCACATCCTGCGCACGCACTTCTCCGTGAAGGACCGGCCCGAGTACTGGGGCGATTCGGGCGGGCTGGAGTACGAATCCGCCTGGGCGCTGGGCGCCGCTACGGGTGTGAGCGACCTGGAAGCGCTCACCTTCTGCAACTTCCTGTGCAACGAGCACGGGATGGATACCATCTCCTTCGGTAGCACCGTCGGTGCGGCCATGGAGCTGTTCCAGATCGGCGCCATCACGGAGGCGCAGGTGGGCTATCCGCTGCACTTCGGCGATGCCCACGCCCTGGTGCGCATCACGGAGGAAACCGCCAAGGGCATCGGCTTCGGCAAGGAGATGGGGCTGGGCTCCAGGCGGCTCTGCGAGCGCCACGGGCACCCCGATCTCTCCATGAGCGTGAAGGGCCAGGAGTTCCCCGCCTACGACGGCCGGGGCATCCAGGGCATGGGGCTGGAGTATGCCACCAGCAACCGCGGCGCCTGCCACGTGCGCGGGTACGCCGTGTCCTCGGAAATCCTGGGGGTGCCCACCAAGACCGACCCGCAGGCGTACGAAGGCAAGGCCGCGTTGGTCAAGGCCTTCCAGGACTTGACGGCAGTGGTGGACTCGGCCGGGCTGTGCCTGTTCAGCACCTTCGCCTGGGGCGCCCCGGAAATCTCAGCGCTGCTCTCGGCGGATAGCGAAGGCGACTTCTCCGAGGACAGCCTGGGCCGCATCGGCGAGCGCATCTGGAACCTGGAGCGCGAGTTCAACCTGGCGGCCGGGCTGACGGGCAAGGATGACACCCTGCCCAAGCGCATCCTCAAGGAAGCGGCGCGCAGCGGCCCGTCCAAGGGCAAGGTGAGCCGGCTGGACGTGATGCTGCCGGAATACTACGAGCTGCGCGGCTGGAGTTCCGGCGGCGTGCCCGGCCCCGAAGTGCTGCAACGGCTCGGGGTGCGGGAGTTGTATCACGCCGCATCGTAGTCGCTTCGATGGCGGCGCTCCCGCTCTGGCGGAGCGCCGCCCCTCCCACCATGAAGATCAAGCTCAAGCTGTTCGCCATGCTGGCCTCGCGGCTGCCGCCGGGCAGCGAAGACCACACCATGGAGCTGGAGGTGCCCGAGGGCACTACGCCTCGTCAGGTGGTGGAGCGCCTGAACATCCCGCGCGCGCTGGCCACGCTGGCACTGGTGGACGGCGTCCACCTCACGGCCGGCGAGATCGAGGCGCACCCCCTGCACGAGGGCGAGACGCTGGCCATCTTCCCGCCCATCGCCGGGGGCTGAGCGGCCCCGAGACACGCCACCCCGTGCGCCAGGCAATGGCGGCTCAGCGCGGCTTGGCGTACTTGCCCGTGAGCTGCGGGGTGGTGGGACCCTCACCCTGCGCCTGCTGGTGCTGCAGCCGCGTGGTGCGCGCCCAGGTGCGCTTCAGCTCGTCCCGCACGTTGAAGCGCAGGCGGCCCAGCCCCTCGCACTCCATCTCGATCACGTCCCCGTCCATGAACGGATTGAGCCCACGGTGGTTGGTGCCCGTGGCCAGCACGTCCCCCGGCTCCAGTGTGTGGATGGCGGTGACGAACTCGATGCAGCGGGCGATGTCGTGCGCCATGTCGTCCGTGTTGAAGTCCTGGTACAGCACGCCGTTGTTCCACAGCCGGATCTGCAGCTTGTGGGAATCGGGAATCTCGTCCGCCGTGACCAGGAACGGCCCCATGGGGGCGAAGGTGTCGCGGGACTTCATCTGATAGAAGGTGTTGCCGGGCGGCTGCAGGCCACGGGCCGAGCCGTCGATGAAGTTCACGTACCCGAAGACGTAGCCCATCGCGTCCGCGGCCTTGACGCGGGTGGCGCGCCGGCCCATCACCACGGCCAGCTCCGCCTCGCCCTCGAAGATGGTCGCGGGCACGTCCGGCAGCACCAGCGTGTCCCCGTGTCCGATCACGGCGTTGGGGGACTTGTGGAAGCCGTTGATGGGCGCGGGCTCGCTGCGCGTGCCGTCCTCCATGTAGTTCACCGCCATGCAGTCGATATTGACTGGCCTGGGCAGGGGCGGGCGGATGCGCACCTGCGCCAGCGGCACGCCCGGGGCCTTGGCGGCAGCAGCCTCCAGCCGCGGACGGTATTCCGCGAAGCGATCGATCAGTCCGCTGATGAGGTCGTGGGGTCCCGTGTGCGGGATGTCCCGCACCGCGTCCGTCACGTCCACGACCGCCTCGCCCTTCAGCACGCCTAGCCGGAACTCGTCGAAGTACAGCAGCTTCATGGCACCCTCCCTCTTTGCTCGATGTGCGGGCCCGCCCGCGCGGACCTCTGCCCCTTTCTGCGACCTCCCCCGCAAATGAGCAAGCACCCGGCTCGTCGCGCCTGTGTTACCATCGGCGCGCACCTGCCGCCGCGCCGCACTGCACCGAGCCGCTACAATCCCTGCTCCGGCGCCGGGCAGGGATGCGCGCCACGTATTGAATTCCAGAGAGCCTCCGCCATGTCCGCAGCCACACCCACCTTCGAGCTGTTCTACTGGCCCACCATCCAGGGTCGCGGCGAGTTCGTGCGCCTCGTGTTCGAGGAGGCCGGTCTGCCCTACGTGGACGTGGCGCGCCGCCCGGCAGGCGAAGGCGGCGGGCCCGGGGCCATCGTGCGGCTGCTGGAGGACGACACGGCCGGCACGCCGCCCTTCGCGCCCCCAGTGCTGCGCGTGGGCCGGCTGCGGCTGGCCCAGACGGCGCTGATCTGCCGCTACGTGGCCGCCCACGGCGGGCTGCTCCCACCGGCGGAGGACGACTGGCTGCGAGCCGACCAGCTCATGCTGACCGTGATGGACCGGGTGGCGGAGGTCCACAACGTCCACCATCCGCTGGCAAGTTCGCTGTACTACGAGGATCAACAGACCGAGGCACTGCGCCTCGCGCCGATCTTCATCGCGGAACGCCTGCCCAAGGCACTGGGCTACTTTGAGCATGTGCTGAGCGCCAATGCCGCGGGCGAGGAGCAGGTGCTGGTGAGCGATGCCCTCAGCTACGTGGACCTGGCGCTGTTCCAGCTCGTGGACGGGCTGGCCTATGCGTTCCCCAACGCGCTGGCGGCGCTGGCACCCCAGTTTCCGCGCGTGATGGCGCTGCACGCAGCCGTGGCGGAGCGTCCGCGTATCGCCGCCTACTTGGCCTCGCCGCGCCGGCTGCCGTTCAACGAGCACGGCATCTTCCGCCACTATCCCGAGCTGGACCCGCCCCGGTAGGGCAGCCGCACGCCCATCCGACTGTTACCCGCGAGCATCCCGTGCGGCACGTGGCAGGCCCCGGACTTGTCAGGGCGCCCCCGTTCCGCTATCGCCTGGGGCAACCGTACACACTGAGCAGGGAGGCTCGATGGGAAACAGACGCGTGTGGCTGGCCGTTGCGCTGCTGTGGCTGGCGGGGTCCGGGCTGCGCCTGACGATCCTCGCCGTGCCGCCGCTGCTGCCGGCGATCCGCGGGGAGTTCGCGCTCTCCGCAACACAGGTGGGGCTGCTGAGCAGCATCCCCGTGGCGCTGTTCGCGCTGGCGGCGGTGCCGGGATCGCTGCTGATCGCGCGGCTGGGTACGTTGACCACACTGGTGGCGGGTCTGCTCATCGCCGCGGCGGGCTCCGGCCTGCGCGCGGCCAGCGGCAGCCTGGACCTGCTGTACCTGGCCACCGGCGTCATGGGCTTCGGCATCGCAATCATGCAGCCGGTGCTGCCGGCGGTGGTACGCGAATGGCTGCCCAACCGCATCGGCTTCGGCACGGCCGTGTACACCAACGGCCTGCTGCTGGGCGAGATCTTCCCCGTGCTGCTGACCCTGCCGCTGGTGCTGGGGTGGGTGGGCGGCTCCTGGCGGGCGGCCCTGGGCGTGTGGTCGATTCCCCTGGCCATCACGGGCGTGCTGGTCGCCATCGCGGCGCCCCGGCCCACACCCAAGCAGCCCGCAGCCCCGCAGGCCCCGAAGCCGGTGGTCACCGGCCGCTGGTGGCCGGACTGGCGCAGCCCGCTGACGTGGCAGCTCGGGGCGCTGATGGGCAGCGTGAACAGCATGTACTTCGCCACCAACGCCTTTCTGCCTCCCTATCTGAGCACAACGGGGCGGGCGCACCTCATCAGCGGCGCGCTGGGCGCGCTCAACTTCAGCCAGCTCCCGTCGTCGCTGCTGCTGCTGGCCGTGGCCAGCCGAATCGAGCGGCGCGGCTGGCCCTATCTGGTCGCCGGCATCATGGCGCTGCTGGGTGTTATCGGCATGGCGAGCACCACCGGCGTGTGGGTGCTCGTGTCGGCGTCGCTACTGGGCTTTTCGGGCAGCGCGGTGCTGACGCTGGCGCTAACGCTCCCGGCGCTGCTCAGCCCACAGCGGGACGTGCCGCGCACCTCCGCGTCGATGTTCACCATCGGCTATGCCAGCGCCATGGCCATCGCGCTGGTTAGCGGCGCCGCGTGGGACCTGAGCGGGGTGCCACGCCTGGCATTCCTGCCCATCGGCCTGTGCGCCATCGCCCTGCTCGGCTCCGCGCTGAGCCTCCAGCGCACCGGGCACCTGCGCTGAGCCGCAGCCCGGCTACCAGGCGGTGTATCCGCCGTCGATCAGCAGATCGGCGCCCGTCATGAACGACGAATCGTCGCCGGCGAGAAACACCGCGCCGCGCGCGATCTCCTCCGGCTCGCCCAGCCGGCCCATGGGATGCTTGGGGCCCCACAGCCGCTGCGCCGTCTCCATGTCGCCGAAGCGCTGCACCATGCGGGGGGTGGCCACGCCGCCGGGCGAGAGCGTGTTGACGCGGATGCCATCCTGCACGTGATCGAGCGCCATGCCCTTGGCCAACTGCACCAGCGCGCCCTTGGTGGTGCAGTAGACGGCCTGGCCGGCGTTGGCCACGCGGGCCATCTGCGAGGCCAGCAGGATCACGCTGCCGCCGCCCGCCGCCCGCAGGTGGGGCAGGGCGTGCTTGCAGGTGAGGAAGGCGCCCGTGAGGTTGACCGCCAACGCCCGCTCCCAGTCCGCCTCGTCCAGCGTCTCCACCGTGGCGATGGGCGAGAACACGGCTGCATTGCAGACCACGATGCGCAGCGACCCGAAGGCCGCGACCGCCTGTGCCACCATGTCCCGCACGGAATCGCCGCGGCTCACGTCCGCCTCGCAAGGCTCGGCACGCCAGCCCGCCTGGGCGATCTCCCCCGCCACGCGCCGGGCGGCGTCCGCCACGATGTCCGCGCACAGCACCGGGGCGCCCTCCGCGGCGAAGGCGTGGGCGATGGCCCGGCCGATGCCACTCCCCGCGCCGGTGACCAGGGCCGGGCGGTCCGATAGCTTGCCCATGGGATGTTCCCCTCCCGCGTATGGGCGGCCGGAGGCCGCCGTGGTGACCCCGGCTAGCCGCGCAGCCCGGGGAAGATCACGTCGCGGAACGCCTGCACCTCGCGGCGCGGCATGTCGTACCCGCCCTCCTGCGTGTGGGTGGGGAAGATGAACACGTGCTCGATGCCCGATTCGCTGGCCGCGCGTTTGAGGCGCTGCAGGCACTCCTCGGCCGTGCCGAACAACCCGAACGCATCGCAGATGCGCGCCGCCTCGTCGTCCCCGATCTGCTCCGGGACGACGTCATCGGGCAGGTCGAAGCCGGCCTCCCGCAGCCACACCAAGTTCGCGGCGCTGGGATACTTGAGGTAGGGCTGGCCGGGGCGAAACCACTGCTGGGGCCAGCGCCGGGCCTCGCGACCGTCCTCGCTCACGGTCATGGGCGTGATGAAGAGGGTCTGAAAATCCTTCAGGTCGCGACCCGCCCGCTGGGCACCCGCCGCCAGCCGGCGGCGGGCCGCGGCGACGGAGCGCGGGTGCAGTCCCACCATCATCAGCGCGCCATCGGCCACCTCGCCGGCCAGCTCCATCATGCGCGGCCCCGCGGCGGTCATGAAGATGGGCGTGGGCCGCTCGCTGACGTTGCGCATGCGGGTCTCGCCGCCGTTGATGCGCACCGTCTCGCCCCGAAGCAGCCGCCGGATGGTGAGGATAGCCTCGCGCATGGTTTGCAGCGAGGCCTTGGGCCGGCCGATGTTGAGCACCGCCAGGTAGCCCGGCCCGACGGTCAGCATCACCCGACCCGGCGCGATCTCCTCCAGCGTGTGCGCCACGGAGGCCAGCACCGTGGGGTGGCGCGTGACCGGATTGGTGGTGGCCGGGTACAGCGCGATCCGCGACGTGCGTTCCGCCGCCACGGCCAGCGTGACGAACACGTCGCGCCCGGCGTGCTGGTGGTCGTGCACGCCCACGCCGGCGAAGCCGGCGGCCTCGCACTCCGCGATGAAGTCCGCGGTTTCCCGCACGGGCAGGCCCACGGGCACCCGGATATCCACCCTGGGGATCATTGGCACCTCCTGCTGATCCAGCGTCCACCGCACGAAGGGAGCTGGGGACGGCTCCCCCTTTCCCCTACCGCATCCGCACACGCGCCAGCAATCCGCGGGGTGGGCCCCCATGTTCAACCGCCTCTGCGGTGTGGGGTGCCGCCGGTGGGCCAGGTTCTGTTTAGGAATCGGTGTTCAAGCGGCTGGCCGCTTGAACACCACACGAAATCTAACGCGGGGGGCAAAGCCCCCTTGGCCGAAATGCTTTTCAAAACACGGCCTCGCCATTTGTCAGGCCCATTGCGGGATTCATCCGGCGGCGGGTCGTGATACGGTGCGATCGGGATGCCCTGCACGGCATGCGAGCCGGCGGGGCCATCCGGTGGATTGCCGGCGCGCCCGGTTCTGTGGCCCGGGCAGCGCCACCGTCGCAGCAAGATCGAGCCGGGCGCGTTGCGGCACCGGGAAGCGTCCGGCCCACGGGGAATGGAGTGCACGCATGATCGAGAAGCTAGCCTTCGGCAACACCGGCCATCTCAGCACCCGCACGCTGTTCGGCGGGGCCGGACTGAAAGCCTGCTCCCAGGCGGAAGCGGACCGCGTGCTGGATCTGCTGCTGGAGCACGGCGTGAACCACATCGACACCGCCGCGACCTACGGGGAATCGGAACTCCGCATCGGCCCCTGGATGGCGCAACACCGCGCCAAATTCTTTCTGGCCACCAAGACGCGCGAGCGCAGCTACCAGAAAGCCAAGGATCAGATTCACCTTTCGCTGGAGCGCCTGCGGGTGGACCACGTGGATCTGCTGCAGCTCCACAACCTGGTGGACCCGCCGGACTGGCATGTGGCGATGGGCCCCGGCGGGGCGCTGGAGGCGGCCATCGAGGCGCGCGAGCAGGGGCTGACGCGCTTCATCGGCGTGACCGGGCACGGCACGGGTGCGCCCCGGGTGCACAAGCAGAGCCTGGAGCGCTTCCCGTTCGATTCCGTGCTGCTGCCGTACAACTACGTGATGATGCAGAATCCGCAGTACCGCGCGGACTTCGAGGCCCTGGTGGCACTGTGCCAGGAGCGCAAGGTGGCCGTGCAGACCATCAAGTCCATTGCCCGCGCGCCGTGGGGCGACAAGACGCCGACGCACGACACCTGGTACGAGCCCCTGGAAGACCAGGCCAGCATCGACCATGCGGTGCACTGGGTGCTCAGCCGGCCGGGCGTCTTCCTGAACACGGTGGGGGACACGCACCTGCTGCCCAAGGTGCTGGACGCCGCCAGCCGCTTCCAGGCGGGGCCCTCCCAGCCGGAGATGGAACGGGATATCTCCGGCCGCGGCATCACCCCGCTCTTCCTCTGACGGGGCTGCCGTCCCCCTCATACCCGCTGACCTGGCTTCTGGTGGGCGCAGGGCGGTCGCTATCCTGCCCCACACCCGCAAGGGGTGGCCGGCGCAACACATCGCACTACCCGGTTGCCCTGGTGTAGACTGATTGGACCCCGGTGGCGGCGCGCGAGGACGCTGCCGGAGGGCACAGGGGGGCCATTCCTGGCCTCAGCATGCCCGATCGTTCCAAGGGCATACGTCCGCACAGCACCGCAAAAAGGAGTCAACGATGAAGGTCTGCATCGTTGGTGCGTCCGGCAAGCTCGGCCGATACATGGTGCAGCACGCGCTGGATCGGGGCCACGAGGTGGTGGGCGTGTGCCGACCGCGCAGCGTCGAGAAGCTTGACGCCTTCAAGGGACGCATCACCGTCGTTCCGGGTGCGACGAACGACCGCGAGGTGATCAAGCGGGCGGTCGCGGGATGTGACGGGGTGCTCACCGTGCTCGTCCCGTGGGGCGTGCAGCAATATTCCACGGGCACGGCCCAGGCGGTGCTCGATTACGCACCGCCGGGGGCCCGCCTCATCTTCTCCTGCGGGTGGCACATCACTCGTGACGGACAGGACGTGTACTCCCCGGCCTTCACTGCGCTGGTCAAGGTGGCGGGTTGGCTGATGCGGCTCGTACGCTTCGCGGATATCGACGACCAGGTCGAAGCATGCCGCCGGATCTTTGCCAGCGACACCCGCTGGACGGTGGTGCGCGGGAGCGACCTGGAGGAGGGCGAGAGCCAGGGGCTGCCCGTCTGGAGCCGGCACGTGGGCGACCCCATCCTGAAGAGCAACCGCACCCGCCGCATCGACTTCGCCCTGTTCATGGTAGACGCCCTTGAGAACGACGCGCTGATCCACGAAGCCCCGGCCATTGTGGGCTGCCAGACGCCGTCCGCACTCGCGCATGCCGCCGAGGCAGCCGGGCAAGGCCCAGGCTGAGCGGCGCAGCCAGCCGGCTGGGAGGCACAGCAGGGCGTGCGGGAGGCCGGGGAGCGTGCAGCGCGCAAGCACCTCACATGGTGAGAATGACCTTGCCCCGGGCGTGGCCCGCTTCCAGATACCGCATGCCCTCGGGGGCTTCGCTCAACGGATAGGAGCGGTCGATGACCGGCGTGACCGTTCCGGCTTCGAGCAGTCCTGTGAGGACGAGCAGATCCTCACGCTCGAACTGCCACGCCAGCTCGACAAGCTTCGGCGCCACGAACCGCGACACCACCCGGGCCTTGAGCAGCCGGGGAAACGGGCCGAGCCATGCGTTATCCGGCAGTCCAAAGGACATCAGATAGACCCCCGTGGGCTTCAGCACGCGCATGCATTCCGACAGCGACCGGTTGCCCACCAGGTCGAGCACCAGGTCATAGCGCTGCCCGCCGCGCACGAAGTCCTCACGCGTGTAATCGAAGACCTGGCCGGCCCCGAGCGATCGCACCAGGTCCACATTCCGCGTGCTGCACACGCCCGTCACCTCGGCGCCGAACGATTTCGCGATCTGCACCGCGAACGTGCCCACACCGCCCGAGGCCCCATTGATCAGCACCTTCTGCCCGTGCCCGATCCGTCCGATGTCGCGCAGTCCCTTCAGGGCCGTCAACGCGGCCACAGGCACGGCCGCCGCTTGCTCGAAGGTGAGGTTGGCCGGTTTCAGTGCCACACGGTCTTCCGAGACGCACACATACTCGGCAAAGGAAGCGAGGGCCAGAAAGGGCTTGTCGGGCCCCTCATCGTTCACCATGCCGAACACCGCATCTCCCGGGCGAAAGCGCGTCACGTTCCGCCCGACCGCTTCCACCTGCCCTGCCAGATCGGCACCCAGCCGGGTGAATCGCGGCTTGCGCAGTGCGTACAGCATGAGGCGCATGATGTAGGGCTTGCCCGTCAGGAAGTGCCAGTCGTAGGGATTGGCGCTGGCCGCGCGGATCCGCACCAGCATGTCGTCGGTCACTACTGGCTTTTCGATATCCTGCAGGCGCAGGACATCCGGAGAGCCGTACCTGTCGAAGGTGATGGCCTTCATCGCGTCCCTCCTTGCCGGTGCGGATGCGTGGAACCGTGGCCATGCTTCTGCCGGCGGTACGCCGTGCGCCGGAGGCTTGCGTTCCGCCCACCTCGGCGCCAACCCAGTGGCGGGAGCTGGAGCCCTATGCTCTTGGCTTATCGGATGCCGGAGCGTTGCCTTTGCCGTAACTGCGCCCAACGACGTTCGACGTCACGACCAGCCCCGTGCCGACACACCCCACCAGCGCCGCCACGCCCAGCATCGGAAGCAACCACTGCGCGGACTGCATCCCAATGAACCAACCCAGCAGGGCCAGACCGGCCGCGACAAACAGGACAATCAGTCCGCCCACTTTGAGGTCTCGCTCCAGGCGCCTGCTGTCGCCCCCGCTTGGCGGCAGCAACTGCGCCATGAGCGCCTGATCGACGGGCTGACCGCTGTCCAGTATGCGGCGCAACGTCTCGTATCGGGCCTGCCGCTCGCGCACCCCGTACCAGATGCCCGCAACGACCACAGCGGCCAGGAAGATCCAGAACCCCAGGGCTGCCAGTCCCTGTCCTACAGCCATTCCCGGCATATGCTTCTCCTCCGGCTTGGATGCCTTGGTTACACTCGCCGTTCGCCTCGACAAGCATTGCCGCTACACGGGCTGATCGCGACGGCTTCACCGACAGAGTGCGCCAGCGCTGTCCATGCCCAGGCCGCGTCAGTTGGCCATCGGAGCGATAAGCACCTTCCCCTGGGCAAATCCTCCGCCCAGATACCGCAGCGCCTCCGGAACCTGCTCCAACGGATATCGCCTGTCGATGACGGACTTCACTTTGCCGGCCTCGCACAGGCCTATCAGCACATCCAGCCCTTGGTTCGACTTCGCCGGCAACACACCCATCCGCTTTCCGAGGGCCAGGGAAATCAATGGGCCCAAGAACAGAAGCTGGAAGGCCAGCGCCAGGGAACCGCCGATCAGCACATAGATCCCGCCTGGATTCAAAGCGCGCGCGCAATCGAGCATCGAGTGATAGGCCGCGACATCGAGGATCCGATCGTAACGTTGACCGCTTTGGGTGAAGTCGTCCCTCGTGTAGTCGATCACCTGGTCCGCGCCAATCTCAGCCATCAATGCCAGTTTCCCGGCGCTATCCACGCCGGTGACGTTCGCCCTGAATGCTTTGGCGATCTGTACCGCGAACGTTCCCACGCCACCGCCCGCGCCATTGATCAGCACACGCTGGCCGGGCTGAATGCGCCCCTGGTCGCGCAGGCCCTGCAGGGCCATGGCTCCGGCCTGAGGAATGGCCGCGGCCTGCTCGAAGCTCATGCTGTCCGGCTTGCGCGCCAATGACGATTCGGGCGCGCACACATACTCCGCAAAGCCGCCCCAGCCGCACGCGGACAGGTCCCCGAACACCGCATCGCCCGGCTTGAACCGCGTGACGCTCCTGCCCACCGATTCAACGCGTCCCGCCACGTCCGCCCCCAGGACGGGATATCTCGGCTTGAAAAGCCCTCCCAGGCGGTTGATGAACGGTGTGCCCCTCAGCAGGCCCCAGTCCCACGCGTTCACGGATGCGGCATGAACCTTGATCAGCAGTTCATCATCCCGCGGGACTGGCGTTGCGATGGTTTCCAGCTTGAGCACATCCGGCGCTCCATAGGCGCGATACACGATCGCTCTCATCGCTCACCGCCATGTGCTGGACGTGACTGCCTGCTTGCCGGGAGGCGCGGTCGAACGCGGGGTTGACCGCCGGATTGCCGATTCCTGATATGCGAGGTCAAAACAATGATATACGATCAGGCTTCACGTCGTCCTTGAGATGGATCAAGGCTGAGTTCCCCGGACTTTCCCGAGACGGCGAATGGACTTCCCCTCTCCGGTAGACCCGCTCACCTGGCTACTGGTGGCCGCCGTCGCCTTGAGCCGGGGCCTGGACTTCCTCTCCACCTGGGCGGTGACGCCCCGGCTGGAGCTGGAGGCCAATCCGCTGGCGCGCAAGGTGGGCTGGGGGCGCATGGCGCTGCTCAACGTGCCGCTGCTGGGGCTGCCGCTGCTGCACCACGGGCTGGCCATCACACTGGTGGTGACGAGCCTGCTGGTGGCGGGCACCAATCTTTCCGCCGGAGCGCTGGCCCGCGGTATGGGCGAGCGCGCACAACTGGAAAGCCAGCGACGCGCCCTGCGCCGGCTGGGCCTGGGCAACGCCCTGCTGATGAACACGCTGGGCTCGCTGGTGGTGTGCCTGGGCGGCGCGGTGATCCTGTTCCTGGTGCCCCGGCTGGACAGTCCCGCGGGCTGGGCCGCCCTGGGCGTGGTGATATTCGGCGCGACGGGGCTCGTCCACCTGAACGTGTCCATCATCCGCCTGCACGGGCGGGGGCGGCGCTGAGCCTCCCCGCCCACCGCCTTGCGTTGGGTGGGCACCCGCGCCACAATGGCGCCGAACGCAGGCAGCCCGCGTCACCCGCAGCGATGGACCCCGTGAGCGCTTCCACACCCTCCGCCTCCCGCACCCGCAGCGCCCGGCACCGGCCGGACGCCGAACTGGACTACACGCTGGACAATCCCTTCGCCCAGGATGCCGGCAAGGCCCTGCGCATCGAGCCGGCCAATGAGTATGACCGCGTGGTGGCCCGCGGCGAGGAGCTGATCGCCAAGGGCCGGGCCATGGGCGGCCCCGCGCGCATCATGCAACAGCACGCCAAGCAGCGCATGACCGTGCTGGAGCGCGTGCGCGTGCTGAGCGAGAGCGAGCCGAACATCCTGTGGCAGAACTGGGGCGAGCAGCTCGACGGCGCCTCCATCGTCACGGCGATCCTGGACATCGGCGGGCGCGACGTGGCGGTGTACGGGCACGACTTCACCCAGCGCGCCGGCTCCATGGACGCCACCAACGGCGCCAAGCTAGCCAAGCTGCTGTACCTCGCGGCGGAGAGCGGCATCCCCGTGATCGGCATGAACGACTCCGCCGGGGCCTTCGTTCCCGCCGGGGTGGGGGGGCTGGATGGCTATGCCCAGGCCTTCACGGCCATGCGCAAGATCAATGGTGTCGTGCCCTCCATCATGATCATGTTCGGCTACAACGCCGGGGGCGGCTCGTACCTGCCGCGGCAGGGCAGCTACGTCATCCAGCCCGCCAATACCTTCTTCGGCCTCACGGGGCCGGACGTGGTGCGGGAGACCCTGGGCGAAGACATCACGGCGGACGAGCTGGGCGGCCCGGCGGTGCACTCCGCCAGCGGCGTAGTGGACCTCACCGCCGAGACCGAGACGGACACCCTGCGCCTGGCCCTGAAGCTGCTGAGCTACCTGCCGGACAACAACCACTCGCTGGCGCCCTACAGCCCGACCTCCGATCCGCTGGATACGTACATGGAGGAGGAGGCGATCCTGCTGCACCGGGCGCTCACCACGCCCAACAGCGGCTTCAACACGCCCTTCGACATCACGCTGTTCCTGCAGCAGCTCGTGGATCACGGGGACTACTTCGAGATCCAGCCCGGGCGCGCCCGCAACATCGTCACCGCCTACGGGCGGATGGGCGGGCAGGTGGTGGGGTTCGTGGCCAACAACAGCGCGGTCAACTCCGGCTACATCGACGTGGCCGCGGCGCAGAAGGCCACGCGCTTTATCCGCTTCTGCAACCTGTACAACATCCCCATGATCTTCATCGAGGACGTGACCGGCTTCGCGCCCGGCAGCGAGCAGGAGCGCGCCGGGATCGTGCAGGCGGGGCGGGCCTTCCTCGATGCCATCGTGGACCTGCGCGTGCCGCGCCTGACCCTGATCGTGCGCAACGCCTATGGCGGGGCCTACGCCAGCTACAACAACTACTCCACCGGGGCCGATGCCGTGTTCGCCCTGCCCACGGCCCGCATCGCCGTGATGGGCCCGGCCGGCCGGCAGTACATCTACAAGGACGAATTCCGCGAGATCGTTGCCAACTACCGGCGCGACCGCGAGGGCGACGAGACGGTCGCCGCCCGTGAGCGCGACCGCCGCATGGCCGAGCTGACCCAGCGCTACGAGCGTGAGCTGATGAACCCGGAGGAGGCGCTCAAGCTGGGCTCCGTCTCGCGCATCGTGATGCCGGGCTACTCGCGCAAGGTGCTGGGCGAGTTCCTGCACTTCAAGATGCGCCACTACACCCCCGGCGCCATGGGCGGCGTACAGCGGGAGTAGGCGCCCCGGGCGCCGCTCCGCCCGGTCAAATCCCCCAATGGCGCCTACGCGCCGTCTGGAAACACCGGCAGGTTCGTTCTGCGCTTCCAATGCACGTCATTGCGAGCGCAGCGAGGAATCTGTTGTACCCTGCATCAGAATAGATCCCTCGACCCGCGCTGCGGGCCTCGGAATGACAAGTCGCGGCGGATGGACAGCACTCCGCCAGCTCAAGACTGAACTTTGCCTCCTGGCAGGCAGAAGGACACCGGCTGCTCCAGCAGGCCCAGCTCGAAGGATGTGCCCTGACCTAAGTAGTCGCCATCCACATGGGCGTGTACCGGCTCGCTGCTGGTGACACGGAAGCCGGCGTGCTCCTCCAGCGTCAAGCCGGGCCCGCGCACGGGCAGGTGCAGCAGCAGGCGCCCGATGCCGAAGGGCAGCAGCATCCAGCCGTTGACGGCCGCCAGGCCCAGCACAGGCCGCGTCATGTGGGCCGTGGGATGGATGCGCAGCAGCCCCGCGTAGCGCGATGCACGCGCGCCCACCACCCACCGCGCCCGCCGTTCGCCCGCCGGGGTGTGCAGCCGCAGGGCCGGGTGCCGGTGCACCAGACAGCGGAAGCCCGCAGCGATGTAGGCCAGCGGCCCCAGCCGCGCCTTGAGTTGCGGGGTGATGAGGTGCACGGCCAGCGCATCGAAGCCGATGCCCGCCATGTTCACGAACGGCTCGCCGTTGATGTGCCCCAGCCGGATCGGCAGCACCCGCCCCTGCAGCGAGGCCAGCGCCGCCGCCACGGGCTCCAACGGCAGGCCCAGCTCCTTCGCGGTGGAATTGCCGGAGCCGCCGGGCAGGAACGCCAGCGGCAGGTCGCGCCCCAGCAGGCCCTTGGCCACCTCGCGCACAGTGCCGTCCCCGCCGTAGGCGGCCACGCACGCGACGCCGTTCAGTGCCTGCGCGAGTTCCACGGCGTGCCCGGCGCCCTGCGTGCGCTGCACGTGCACCTCCACGCCCTGGCCCGCCAGCGCGGACTGCACGCGCTCCGGGACGTCGGGCCGATAGCCCCCGGCCGTGGGGTTGCAGATCAGCGCCCAGCGCGTCATGAGAGATTCCCCCGGATGGCCTGCATGAGCGGGCGACGGACCCGCGGCCGCGTCACACCATATGCCGCAGCTTCTCGATCTGGTCGGGCGCGCCGATGCCGATCAGGATGTCCTGCTCGTGCAGCGTCGCATCCGCCGAGGGGTTGAACTCCAGCTTGCCGTTGGCGCGGCGGATGCCGATCACGATCACGCCCAGGTCGCGCCGCAGGCCGGCGTCCTTGAGTGAGTTGCCCGCCAGTGGCGATCCGGGCTGCACCATGATCTCGCCCAGCCGGATGTTGTCGCTGCCACCCATCGCGTGATCCAGGAACTCCAGGGCGTGCGGCGACGTGAGCAGCGTGGCGATGCGGCGCCCGCCCTGCAGGTAGGGCGAGAGCGCATGGTTGGCCCCGGCGCGCAACACCTTGCGCTCGGCCTCCTGCGAGGTGGCCCAGGAGACAATGCTCAGGTCGGGCTTGATCTGCCGCGCAGAGAGCACCAGGTACACGTTCTCCGCGTCGTTGCCCAGCGCCGCCACCAAGCCTTTGGCATGGTCAATGCGCGCGCGGTGCAGGCAGTCATCCTGGGTGGCGTCACCGTCCACGAACAGGTAGTCGCGCTCCTGCAGCAGCTCGATCTTGTCGGGCAGATGCTCGATGACGACGAAGGGGTGCGTGTTGCGCTGCAGTTGCTCGGCCACGGCCCGCCCCGTGCGGCCGAAGCCGCAGATCACGTAATGGTTCTCCAGCTTTTCGATCTTGCGTTCCATGCGGCGTCTCCACAACAGGGATCCGAACCGTGCATCGAGGACGATCGTGGCGAGCGTCGTGAGGGTGTAGGCGAAGACCCCGGCGCTGGTTAGCAGCACCACGATGGTCAGCAGCCGCCCGGTGGCATCGAGATGGTGCACCTCCTCAAAGCCCACCGTGGTGATGGTGATGGCCGTCATGTACAGCGCATCCAGCCAAGCCCAGCCCAGCACGAAGTGATAGCCGGCGGTGCCAGCTGCCACCACCGCCACCAGGAGCGCAGTGAGCTGCAGGATGCGATACCGTGTGCCGCGTGGGATCATGTCGGCGCACCGTGTTGCAGGCCCTCGGGACGGCCCTCGGGTGCCGGCCCCGCCAGGGGAAAGCAGAGCGGCACGGTCTCCTGCGCCAGCCCCAGCTCGAACGATCGCCCACGGGCGTAGTAGTCGCCATCCACCTGCACGTGCACGGGCTGATCGCACTCCAGCCGGCCGTGGGTGAGCGTGCGCAGCGCCACGCCGGAGCCCTCCCGGTGCCGGTCCAGTCCTAGGTGCCCCACCAGGAAAGGCAGCAGCGAGCGCCGGCGCACCATCACCAGCCCCAGCCGCTCGGCCAGCAGCCCGGCACCGGGGTGCACGCGGAAGGCCCCGCCGTAGTGGGCCGCGCGCGCCACCACCAGCCATTCGCCCTCCAGGGTGCCGTCGCCATTCAGCTCCGCCCGCAGCAGCGGGAGGTCGTGCAGCGCGGCCTTCATGCCGCTCCAGACGTAGGCCCCCTTGCCGGCCCAGCGCTTGAGCCGCAGGTTCACGCCGTGCACCACCTCGCCATCGAAACCGAAGCCCGCCATCAGCAGATACGCGCGCTCGTTCACGAGCCCCGGACGCACGGCCTGGACGCGCCCGTGCAGGGCAGCCAGCGCCGCGCGCACGGGATCGATGGGCAGACCCAACTCCACCGCCATCACGTTGGCCGTGCCGCCGGGCAGGAACAGCAGCGGCAGCTCGCGTCCCAGCAGGCCGTTGGCTGCCTCGCTGAGCGTGCCGTCGCCGCCGAACACGGCCACGCGCGCCACGCCCTCCACGCCCCGCGCCAGCTCCGTCGCATGCCCCGGTCCGCTGGTGGCCAGCAGGCGCGTGGCCACGCCCGCGCCGTGCAGCGCGCGCTGCACCGCCTCCAGGCGCCAGGGCCGGAACGCCCCCGCCGCGGCGTTATAGATGATCGCCCAGGTTTCTTCCATGCGGCTTCGCAACTGCGCTCCTTAGTCGCTCAGGCGTCCAAAACGGATGGTTCATTTCTCATTTCGAGGAGCTTTTTCATCTAAATGCACTATGGTTAATCGCAAAGCGATGAGCAATGATGGCCGCCCCGATGATTCGATTGGACTTGGGGGGTGACAAATATCGAATCTCGGTGCCTTCGTGTGCTCCGTTAGAGGACACGGTTTCGTCTGCGGAATGTGCTTTGTACAGCCGTGGTTGACTCAGCCTTGATTGGCGATTGCGGCACGAGACGCCGCGGTTCCGCAACGATTAAATAGACAGGGGACAATCCATGAAGCAGTTAAGATTACGAGTGGCCCGTGCGACGGGCTTGGTATTGTTGATTCTTGTCGCCTTCATCCAACCGGCACTGGGTGCGCCGGCCAAGGGTGTTGGTTTTTTCGGCGGGGCCGCCAGTTATACATCGTCCGCCAAAGCCTATTCGGGCGCGGAATACAAGAGCAGCGGGCTTGGACTTGGGGTCGATTTTCAATACCCGCTTGGCGACAAGCTTTCGGTTAATCCGTTCTATATGCTATCCGCGGAGACGTCGTCTCAACTTGTTTCGGGCAACTCAGTCTCCAATGATATCCTGGGAGTTCAAATCCGCTTTTGGCCCAATGACAACCTGTTTGTCGGCGCGCATTTAGGCCTCTATGGCCAAAGTGTGGATGCACCGAGTGTAAGTGCGAGTGGCTCGGGATTCGGATTCGGTGTGGCCGCGGGTTACGAACAGGAGATCAACCAGAAGATTATTCTGCTGGCCAACCTCCAGTACGACTCTGCCAGTAGTCTTTCCGTGTTTTCCGACACGGACATCGATCTCACCGGCACGCGGCTGAATATCGGCGTCCGCATCAAACTCAACCAGCAGTAGTGCGACCGAACCACGCCTGGGAACACACCCATTGACCCGGTCGTGCAGCCTGCCACATCTCTGATGCCTTCGCTTCGGTAGGCGGCATCAAAGGTGTGTCCATTCTGCCATGTAGCAGATTGCGACCCTGCCGCCTACCGGGCGGGTTGCGCATGGAGGGCTCGTCCAGGCCTGCTGCCCCTCGTGCCCAACCCGGCGCTATAATGGACCTGTGCCGCGTTGGGGAGGGACGGAAGGCGCGTTTCCGCCGAGGCAGGCATGGGCGCACGCTTGCTCGCAGCCGCGCTGACCACGGTGCTCCTGTTGTGTGCGACGCCGCTGGCGGCCGCACCCCGCAGCGGGCCGGGGTTCGGCGTGGGGATCGGCAGAGGCTGGCTCGGCACGCCCGCGCTGTCCGACGTCGGCCACAGCGTCACGCTGGGCGTGGACATGCAGTTGGCGCTGGGCGAGCACGTCACGCTGAATCCCCTGGCCCAGTGGACCCACTTCGACGCCGGCGCGCAGCCGGTGCAGGGCATCGAGACGCGGGCCACGTGGGATGTCGCGGGCGCGGGCATGCAGGCCCGCCTGTGGCTGCGGGATGCCTACCTGGGCGTCCACGGCATGCGCTATAACCTGCGCGTGTCCATCTCGCAGCTCGGCAGCACGACCAGCTCGGCCGAACCCGGCTTCGGGTCGGGCATGTCGGTGGGCTATGAGCCGCCCATGGGCATTCTGCTGGCGCTGCAGTACGAGTCCTTCCGCACCGACAACTTCAAGCTGCGGACGCTGACCGTTCTGGTGGGCCTGCGGTTGTAGGCCTTGCCAGGAGCGGCACGAGCGCACTTCCCGCCGACTGCGCTTCGGTCATTCCAAGCGAAGCGAGGAATCTGCTTTGCCCTGCAAGGAAACAGATTCCTCAGCCCGCGCTGCGAACCTCGGAATGACAAATGCCGACAGATCGACAACGCTCAGGCAATTTATAGCCAAGTCCAGGGTCGTCCCGGCTGCGGACTCCGGCGGCTCAAACCGCCAGCCGGATGCGCGTCCAGGGGCCGCGGTGGAAACGCCATTGCATGGCGGCGGCATAGGCCAGCATGTAGGCGAAGGCGCCCAGCCACGCCCCGATCAGGGGCGGCGAGACCAGACGCGCCAGCACCCACGCGCCGGGGAAGAGCACGGCGACCGAGAGCACCGCGAGCACGATCATGGGCATGCGCGTATCGCCGGCGCCGCCCAGCACCGTGCGCGTGATGAAGCCCATGCCGTCGAAGACCTGGTAGAGCGCCATCAGCTTGAAGAGCCGGCCCGTCTCGTGCACCACCCGCGGATCGGCCGTGAACAGCCGGGCCAGTTCCTCCCCGAAGAACCACAGTGGCACGCCCAGCAGCCCCATGTAGCCCACGCCCAGCACCAGCACGCGTCGCGCCGTGCTGCGCGCCACCTGCGGGTGCCCGGCGCCCAGGAAACGCCCGACGTACGACGCGCCCGCGATGCCGAATGCGAAGCCCGGCAGGAAGAGCAGTTGCGTGGCCTGCATGCCGATGTTGCTGGCCGCCAGCGCCACATCACCCAGCCGGCCCACGATGAGCTGGAACCCCGCCCATGCGCCCACCTCCAGGCCATCGCCCAGTCCGGATGGCAGGCCCACGCGCAGCAGATCGCGCATCAGTGGCCAGTGGATCGGCACCACCAGCCGCAGCCGGAAGCGGCGCCGCTCCTTGCCGGCGAAGGACGCCGCCATGATCGTCGCCGCACCGCAGGCCTGCGCCACCACGGTGGCCAGGGCGCTGCCCGCCACGCCCAGCGCGGGCAGCCCGAAGTGGCCGAAGATCAGGCCGTAGTCCAGGGCGATGTTCAGCCCGACCGTGCCCGCGCTGACCAGCATGGGGAAGCGCGAGTTGCCGATGGACTGGTAGAACGCGCTGTAGAGCACCAGCAGCAGCGAGAACGTGATGTCCGCCACGCGGATGTGCAGGTAGGTGCGGGCCAGCGCCTCCACCGGCGGGGCCAGGTGCGCGAACGCGGACAGCAGCGGCCACGCCTGCACGTAGAGCACCAACAGGGGCAGCCCCGCCAGCGCCATCAGGTGGTAGTGGGCCAGGATCGTGCCGATCTCGCCGTGCCGCCCCGCGCCGTAGGCCCGGGCGCAAAAGGCGATGGCGTTGCGCAGGGTGCCCGTCACCAGCACCCAGCCCACCATATAGGTCATGGCGGCCAGGGGCACCGCCGCCAGCGCCTCCGTGCCCAGCCGACCGATGAACAGCGTGTCCACGAACGTGTTGATGGCCGTGGTCATCAGCCCCAGCATCAGCGGGATCGCAAAGCCGAGGATCTCCCGTGGGCCGGGTGCGCGCGCGGGCAGTGCCCCCGCCACGGCAGGCGGGGCCGGCGGCTGGCCCTCGGATGGGGACCGGGCAGCGTCCATACGAAAGTCTGCAAGCTCTGCGAAAGAGGCCCCTCCGCGGCGGGAGCGCCCCGAGGCGTCAGCGGAGGCGTGTTGATTGCGCTCTTCGCAATTTTAACGGTAAAAGGGGGGCAGCACAATCGCCCAAACACCAGGGGATCACCGGCCCGTGCAGCCGCGGCGGGCCCGCGCCGCCCTCCGGCGCGACAGCCGGGCCGGGGCCAGCCAGCGGAAACGCGCATCGTGTCCAACCGCCAGTCAACGCACCGCCTGCCCGTCATCGGGCTCACGGGCGGCATCGCCGCGGGCAAGACCACCGTCTCGCAGCAGCTCGCCGCCCGGGGTGCCATCATCATCGATGCCGACAGCGTGGGCCACGCCGTGATCACGCCCCAGGGCGAGGCCTACCCGGAAGTCGTGGCGGCCTTCGGCACGGAGATTCTGGACGAGGACGGCACCATCTCGCGCCGCAAGCTGGGGGCCATCGTCTTTGCCGATCCCGCGCGGCTGGACGAGCTGAACGGCATCTCGCACCCCCGCATGGCCGAACGCATGGGGCGCGAGATCGAGGCCATCCGCTTGCGCGAACCGGAAAAGCAGCCACCCGCCATCGTGCTGGATGCCGCGATCCTGTTCGAGGCCGGCTGGGATGGGCTGTGCGACACCATCTGGACCGTCGAGGCCCCGGAGGAGCTGGCCATCGAGCGTCTGGTGCAGCGCAACGCCATGACCCACGACGAGGCGCGGGCACGGCTGGCGGCGCAGATGACCAACGCCGAGCGGGCCCAGCGCGCGCACCACGTGATCCACAACGACGGGTCGCTGGAGACCCTCGCCGCCCAGGTGAACCAACTCTGGGAGCAGGTGCTGCACGGCGACTGATCCATCTAAGTTTCGGGCACCCGCCCAGGGAGCCAGCACCGCGGTCGCGAAGGGCAAGACCTCCCCCCGGCTGCCTCCAAGTCTGTATCCATTGCCACCCCTGCCACCGCTGCCTGCTGCTATGATCCGACTGCCCGCCTATCTGGACGAGATCACGTCCTTCTACGCCGTGGAGGTGTTCCAGGCGGCCAAGGCGCTGGAGGCACAGGGCCGCTCCATCGTCCATCTGGAGTTCGGCGAGCCGGACTTTCCCACCCCGGCCGTGGTGACCGAGGCGGCCATCGAGGCGCTGCGCCGCGGGGCCACGCGCTACACGCACAGCCTGGGCATCCCAGAGCTGCGGCAAACCATCTGCGAATACCACAACGCCAAATACGGCCTGGCGCTGGAGCCTGAGCAGGTGCTGGTCTCCGCGGGTTCGTCGGTGCTGATGGCGCTGGTGATGCTGATGCTGCTGGAGCCGGGGGACGAGGTGCTGCTGGCCGACCCCACCTACGCCTGCTACGCGAACTTCGTGCGGCTGGCCCACGGCGTGCCCGTCTCGGTGCCCATCCGGGAGAGCGAGGGCTTCCAACTCGATCCGGCGGCAGTGAAGGCGAAGATCACGCCGCGCACACGGGCGCTGCTGATTTGCTCGCCGGCCAACCCCACCGGCGTCGTGATGCGCCCGGAGGTGCTGCAGGAGCTGGCGGGGCTGGGCGTCCCCATCGTCTCCGACGAGATCTACCACGGCCTCGCCTACGGCGGCCGGGAGCGTAGCATCCTCGAGTTCACGGACAACGCGCTGGTGCTGAACGGCTACTCCAAGTTCTTCGCCATGACGGGCTGGCGGCTGGGCTACCTGCTCTTCCCGCGCGAGCTGATGCCCACCGTGATGCGGCTGCACCAGAACGTGATGATCTCCGCGCCGGACTTCCCCCAGTACGCAGCCATCGCCGCCATGCGCGAGGCCGTGCCCACCTGCGAAGGCTACGTGAAGGAGTACGACCGGCGCCGGCTCTACGTGATCGAGCGGCTGGGGAAGATCGGTCTGCCGCTGCACTACGAGCCGGCCGGGGCCTTCTACGTGTTTGCGGATGCGCGCCACATCGAGCCCAACTCCCTCAAGCTCTCCATGGAGATCCTGAACGAGACCGGTGTGGCCGTGACGCCCGGCTTCGACTTCGGGCCCGGCGGCGAGGGCTACCTGCGCTTCAGCTACGCCAACTCGCTGGAGAACATCACCGAGGCGTTGGACCGCCTGGAGGGCTTCCTGGCCCGCCGCAGCCGCGGCTGAGCGCGGCAGCACCGCCGCCTCCCTGTGCTCTGGTCGGTGACCTCGTCACTGCACGGCCGCCCCAGCGGGTGCACAATTCCGGGATATGACCGACGGGCCGGGCAGCGCACGAGGCGCCGCCGGCCGCGTCCGCGATCCGCACCCCCCTGACTGGAGCAGACCTGCATGTTCGGTGCATTTGCCAGGCTGATGAATTCGGGCTTCTCGCAGCTCTCACCGGATGAAGCCGCCCAACGCAAGGACCTTACAGTGGTGGACGTCCGCCAGAAGAACGAACTGCACGGAGATCTGGGCCACATCCCCGGTTCTGTGCACATTCCGCTGGACCGCCTCTTCAGCGCCGGGCCGCCCTCCAAGTGGAAACCCGAAACGCCCCTGCTGGTGGTCTGCCGCAGCGGCGCCCGCAGTGCCAGCGCCGCCTCGCAACTGGCGCAGATGGGCTTCACCGACCTGTACAACCTCCAGGGCGGCATGATCGCCTGGAATCGCGCCGGCCTGCCCGTCAAGGGTCGCCACCGCTAGTCCCTGCCTGGAACGCCCGTAGCGGGCGGGGGCATCGCCCCTGCCCCTGGCACCGTTCCACGGGGCACCGCGCCCTGACCGGGCCCAATGGCCCAGTCCCGGCTGCTCCCGCCAAATTCGCTCCCAGGGCGCCGATCGGTGATGTGGTCACCGACGGCGCCGCCCCCAGACCGTAGACTGAAGACAGATTGGGATCACCGCGCATCGTGGGCACCCCCCGCGACGCCGGGAGTACCGCCGGGGCATTCCCCCCTCCCTGGCGGTAGGACGACGGCCGGCACGCGACCATTCCACTCCCCACCGGTTGCGTGCCGGCCGCGTCATTTTCAGCGCCGGCCGCCACGGTCCGGCGACCGTTTGACGGGCCTGCGCAGCGCGCCGAGGCGTTTGGCGCGACACCAGCCACCATGCTAGCCTGCCCTGCACGCACCGATACTGCACCGCGCCCCACATCGACGAGCCCGCACCCATGAACTCCATCCCGCGTCTGCTGCTGCGCCTGCCGCTGAGCGTGACCCTGCGCTGCCCGCACTGCCGCCAGGGGCGCATCTTCCGCAAGCCCTACGTGATCAATGAGGAGTGCCCCGTGTGTCGGCTGGCCTTCCAGCGCGACGAGGGGGACTTCTGGGGCGGGGTGGTGTTCAGCTACACGGCCGCGGGCATCGTGGGGCTGGCCGTGGCGGCCCTGCTGATGATGCTGGGTGTGCAGAATCCCGAGCACATCGCCTATGCCAGCGCCGCGGCCGCCGTGGTGACCGTGCTGCTGGTGTTCCCCTACGCCAAATCGCTCTGGATCTGGCTGCTCTTCTTCACGCGCGGCCAGTACGAGGAGTACCGCCCGCCCCAGCCGTGAGCCGTGTAGGCTGCGTCTCGCCGCGCATAGCGTTCAGGTTGCGACGTCGGCGCCGGTTGTCATTCCGAAGTCCGCAACGCGGGCCGAGGAATCTGCTCTGTTTTCGGCGCACAACAGATTCCTCGCCGCGCTCGGAATGACAGGACGGAGGGGTCGGAACACACTGGCGTGCGCTTTCGAACATTACCCTAGATCACAGGCTCGGGGCGGTAATCCTGCGCGGCGGGGAAGCGCTGGCGCAGGGCCGCGGCGCGGGCGATGAAGGCGTCCGTCTGCCCGGGCGCATCGCCCAGGAAGCGCTGCGGGTCGCCGAGCACGGCCTCCACCTGCCGCTGATCGAGGGGGAAGGCGGGGTCGGCGCCCAGGCGCGCGGCCAGATCGTTCTCCGCCAGGGATCCATCACGCAGACCGCGGGCCACGGCCACCGAGTGCTTGCGGATCACCTCGTGCAGGGTCTCGCGGCCACCGCCGGCCTTGACGCCCTCCATCAGCAGGGTGGTGGTGGCCAGGAAGGGCAGGGCGTTGCGCACCTCGCGGGCAATGGCTGCCTCGTAGATTTCCATCTCCCGCAGCACGGTGAGGAAGGTCTCCAGCGCGCCATCCATGGCAAACATGGCCGAGGGCAGCGCCACCCGCCGCACCACGGAGCACGACACGTCGCCCTCGTTCCACTGGTTGCCCGCCAGCCGCGCCACCATCTCCTGGTAGCCCGCCAGCAGGGTCTGGAAGCCGTTGATGCGCTCGCAGTTGCGGGCGTTCATCTTGTGCGGCATGGCCGAGGAGCCCACCTGCCCCTCCGCGAAGCCCTCGCTCACCAGCTCGTGCCCGGTCATCAGGCGCATGGTGGTGGCGAAGTCGGAGAGCCCCGCACCCACCTGGTACAGCGCGCTCAGCACCTCGAAGTCCAGCGCACGGGGGTAGACCTGCCCCACGGCATCCAGCACGCGCTCGAAGCCCAGCTCCGCGGCGATGGCCGCCTCCAGCTCGTCCGCATGGGTCGAGTCTCCGTCCAGCAGCGAGAGCTGGTCCAGCCGCGTGCCCACGGCGCCCTTCAGGCCGCGCAAGGGGTAGCTTTCCAGGGTCGCATCCAGCCGCTCGAAGCCACGCAGCAGGGTCTCGCCGAACATGGCCAGGCGCCGGCCCAGCGTGGTGGGCTGGGCGGGCACGTGGTGCGTGCGCGCCACGATCACCGTGGTGCGGTGCTGGCCGGCCAGGGCCGCCAGGGCCAACAGTCCCGCCGCGGCCTTCTCCCGCAGCAGCACCAGCGAGCGCCGCACCTGGAGCTGCTCCACGTTGTCCGTCAGGTCGCGGCTGGTCATGCCCTTGTGGATGTGCTCGTGGCCCGCCAGCGCGCAGAACTCCTCGATGCGCGCCTTCACGTCGTGCCGCAGGGCCCGCTCGCGGGCCTCGATGGAGGCCAGGTCCACCCGATCCTTGACGCGCTCATAGGCCGCGATGGCCTCGGCCGGGATGGCCACGCCCAGCGCGCGCTGCGCCTTCATCACGGCGATCCACAGCTCGCGCTCCAGCACGATGCGCCCCTCGGGCGACCAGATCGCCAGCATGGGGCGGCTCGCATAGCGTTGGGCCAGCACATCGGGAATGGTCGGACGGCCGTTCGGGGTCATGGCACTCGGGGAGATTGGCTTCGTTTCGCAGAATGGGTCCGCACCGCGCGGGCCCACGTCCCCCGGGGAGCGGCGCCGCCCGGGGCCACCTATTCTAACAGATCGCCGCCGCCCGCGCGCGGGAAGAAAGCGGCCCCATGCGGTACGAAACGGCCCGGCGGCCCCCCAATGTGCGCATGTCACGTTCACGGAGCCCCGCGGCAGGTATCCTGATCGGATCAACGTGACGCCCGCGGCACGCCGAAGCGCCGCCGACCTGCAACCCTCACGCGCGGCTCCAGCCGCAATACCACCTGCCTATGAGCGCCATCAACTATCCGATCCTGATCGTGCTGTGCCTCACGCTGGGGCTGGCCCCGTTCTTCCCCGAGCCGCACCTGGTGGAAAAACTGCGCATGCTCTTCACGGGCACGCTGGTGAAGCCCATCGACATCTTCGACCTGCTGCTGCACGCCTCACCCTGGGCGCTGCTGGCCACCAAGGCCGTGCTGGACTGGCGCGCAGCGTAGGTGCGCCGTCCGGCGGGGGCCTGCCGTACCCAGGGCAGGCCCGCCCCCCATTTGCTCCCTCCGTTGGACGCCCGCTTCCTCCCGGGCTAAGGAAACCTCGCGCCCGTCCGCGCCGTAATTGAACTGGAAGGATCAGACGCGCTAAGGTCAGCGCATCCATAACCGAATCAAGGAACGACCGCGCCCGGAATGGTACGCCCCGGCGCGCGGCGGCGATGCCAACGAAAGGAGGAGCAGCGATGCGCACCTTCGTGGTGGGAATCGTGGCCGTGGCCGTGGTGCTGGGGTTGGCGCTGATCGCAATGACGGTGGGCCGCAGCGTGCCCCAGGCGCCCCAGGAGCCGGGCACCGTGAATGCGCTGGCCCGCAGCAGCGATGCCTGCGTGGTGTGTCATCAGCGCGCCACACCGGGCATCGTGGAGCAGTTTGGCCACAGCACGATGGCCGCGGCCAAGGTGACCTGCCGCGACTGCCACGAGGTGAAGGCGGACGCCCCCGGCGCCGTAGCCCACGAGGGCACGTGGGTGGTGAACCATCCCACCGCCGCGACCTGCGGCAAGTGCCACGCGGCGGAGGTGGCGCAGTTCAGCCAGAGCCGCCACGCGCTGCCTGCCTTTGTGGCCTATGCGGGCACGGGCGCGCTCAGCAAGCCACTGCGGGCCCAGTACGATGCCATCCCCGAGGCGGAGTTCCAACCCGAGCGCATGCGCAATTCCCTGTTCGCGCTGGAGGGCGAGGAGATCACACGCTTCGCCTGCCAGAATTGCCACGACGTGGGCAAGCCCGCCGCGGACGGCTCCGTCGGCGAGTGCAGCAAGTGCCACCTGCGCCACGAGTTCAGCCTGGCCCAGGCCCGCAAGCCGGAGACGTGCAACGCATGCCACATCGGCCCGGATCACCCGCAGTGGGAGATCTACCAGGAATCCCCGCACGGCATCGCCTACGCCACCGGCGGCGACAAGTGGCACTGGACGGCCAAGCCAGGCACGCTGACGGTGAACGACTTTCCCGCGCCCACCTGCGCCACCTGCCACTTCAGCGGCTTCGGCGCCACGGGCACCACCCACGATGTGGGCGACCGCCTGACGTGGTACCTGTTCTCGCCCATCAGCAAGCGCCGCCCGGCCTGGCAGGACAACCGCACGCGGATGCAGAACGTCTGCCGCACCTGCCACAACGAGAACTTCATCAAGGACTTCTACGAAAAGGCGGACGTGGCCACGGAGAAGGTCAACAAGTGGGTGCAGGAGAGCGACGAGATGGTGGCACCCCTGGTCAAGCGCGGGCTGATGACCAAGGCGCCCTTCGACGAGCCCATCGACTTCACCTACTTCGAGCTGTGGCACCACTGGGGCCGCACAGCCAAGTTCGGCGTGTGGATGCAGGGCCCGGACTACACCCAGTGGCACGGCGCCTATGAGGTGCTCAAGGCCCTCTCCGAGCTGCGCACGCAGGTGCAGGAGAAGCTGCACGGCGCCGGGAGGCGCTAGGCATGTCGCACCTGGAGACGGCACTGCCCTGGGTGCGCGGGCGGCACTCGCCGCTGTCCCGCGATCAGCTCATGCTGCTGCTGGCGGCAGTGAACCAGCTCTTCCTGGGGGTGGATACCTACCTGGCGCACAGCATCAGCGGCACCATCCGCCCCTGGGAGTGGACGCCCATCGTGTTCGGCCCTGTGGCGGGCCTGCTGCTGCTGGTAGCGGGGCTGATCGCCCTGCGCTGGCGCACCCCGGCCATGGGCATCGCCTTCGTGACCCTGCTGGCCAGCGTGGCCGTGGGCCTGGTGGGCTCGTGGCTGCACTGGCAGCGCGCCGTGCTGCCCGCTGCACCGGCCGGGCAGACCCTGGCCGTGTACCTGCTGGTGTGGGCGCCCCCGCTGCTGGGGCCGCTGGCTTTCTGCGGCGTGGGCGTGCTGGGCATGAGCGCGGCGTGGATCGAGCGCCCGGCGGACAGCGGGCGGCTGGCCCTGCCCTGGGGGCGCAGCCTGCCCATGCCCTTCAGCAAGACGCGCGGCTATTACCTGCTGGTGGGGCTGGGCGTGCTGGCGGCGCTGCTGAGCAGCGTGCTGGACCATGCCCGCACCGGCTACGACAGCGGCTGGATGTGGCTCGCGCTGGCCGTGGGCGTATTCGCCGCGGCGGTGCCAATCGTGCTGGGCCTGATGCCGCACCCGCGCGTGGACGACCTGCGCGTGTACCTGGGCACGATGGTGCTGCTGATCGTGCTGGGGACACTGGGCTCCGCCCTGCACGTGGAAGCCAACCTGGTGGGCGAGGGCGTGGTGATCGTGGAGCGCTTCATCCGCGGCGCACCCTTCCTGGCCCCGCTGCTGTTCAGCAACATGGGCCTGCTGGGCATCATCGCCATGATGGCCCCCACGGAGGAATGGGGGTAGGGAGACCCGCGGGACTGCGGGCCTCCGCGCGCTACTTCTTCTTGCCCTTGGCCTTCGCGTCCGCCTGCATGCGCTCCGCCTGGCGGTGGGCCATCTTGAGGGGCAGGGCGTTGAGGTTGATGAAGCCGATGGCGTCCGTGGGTTGGTAGGCGCCCTGGTCGTCATCCATGGAGACCACCGCCATGTCGTACAGGCTGTAGGGGCTCTTGCGGCCGGTGACGGTGCAGTTGCCGCGATACAGCTCCAGGCGCACGGTGCCGGTCACGCCGCGTTGGCTCTCGCGGCCCGTGGCCAGCAGCACGCGCATCTCCGGCGAGTACCAGTAGCCGTTGTAGACGAGCTGCGCGAAGCGCGGCAGCAGCGTGTCCTTGAGGTTGATGATGCCGCGGTCCAGCGTGATGGACTCTATCGCGCGGTGGGCGATGTGCAGGATGGTGCCGCCGGGCGTCTCGTACACCCCGCGGGACTTCATGCCCACGTAGCGCGATTCCACCAGGTCCAGCCGCCCCACGCCGTGCTTGCCGCCCAGCTTGTTCAGGTAGCGCAGCAGCTCCGCCGGGGACATGCGCTGGTCGTCCACCGCCACGGGGATGCCGTCCTCGAAGTCGATCAGCAGGCCCTCGCCGGTCTGCGTGGCCACGCGCGGGTCCTCGGTCAGCTCGAACATGTCCGGCCGCGGCTCCTCCCAGGGGTCCTCCAGCATCCCCGCCTCGTAGCTGATGTGCAGCAGGTTCTCGTCGCTGCTCCAGGGCTTGTCCAGCGTGGCCTTGACCGGGATACCGTGCTGCTCCGCGTAGGCGATCAGCTCGCGCCGGCCCGGCAGCGCGCGGAAGAAGTCCGGCACCTTCCAGGGCGCGATCACCTTGATGTCCGGATTGAGCGCGTAGTAGGTGAGCTCGAAGCGTACCTGGTCGTTGCCCTTGCCCGTGGCGCCGTGGGAGACGTACGCCGCGCCCTCGGCCCGCGCCACCTCGATCTGCTGCTTGGCGATGAGCGGACGCGCCAGGGACGTGCCCAGCAGGTACGTGCCCTCGTACTGCGCGTTGAACTGCAGCGCCGGGAACACGAAGTCGCGCACGAACTCCTCCTGCACGTCCTGCACGACCACCTTGCTGGCGCCGGCCGCCTTGCCCTTCTCGCGCAGGGCGTTGATGTCCTCCACCTTCTGCCCCAGGTCCAGCAGCAGGGCGATCACCTCGTACCCCTGCTGGGTGAGCCAGTGCACGATCACGGAAGTATCCAGCCCGCCTGAATAGGCGAGCACCACTTTGTCCTTGGGCATTGCGTCGTCTGCGATTGGAAGATTGGGGATTGGGGGAACCTCACCCCCCTGCCCGCGGCAAGGGGGAGAAAGCGGCGTCGCGGCCCGCGGCGGCGGGCCGAAGGGTATGGGCGGCCCCAACGGGGCCGGCCCGCTAGACGTATCCCTCGTCCAGCGTGAGCAGCGGGAAGGCGGAGAGCATGTGCGGGTCGGTAACGGGCTCGGCGGGGTGCAGGTAGCTCGCGTCCAGCGTTTCCCAGCTCGTCACGCCCAGCAGGCCCAGGGCGATCTGCACCTCGTGCTCCAGCAGCTCCAGCACGCGCACGAGGCCCGCTGCGCCGGCCGCGGCCAGGCCGATGCACTCCATGCGCCCCATGGCCACCATGTGCGCGCCCAGCGCCATGGCCTTCACGATGTCGGTGCCGCGCACGATGCCGCCGTCGAAGATGACGCGGGCGCGGCCGTTGACGGCCTTGACCACCTCCGGCAGCACGTCCAGCCCGCCGCGGCCGTGGTCAAGCTGGCGCCCGCCGTGGTTGGAGACGTACACGTAGTCCACGCCGTGCTCGCAGGCCAGGGCGGCGTCCTCGGCCGTGGCGATGCCTTTCAGCATCAGCGGCAGGTCGAAGGTGTCCTTGAAGTGCTTCACGTAGTCCCAGCTCAGGCGCTCCTGCCACTCACGGCCGGGGGCGAAGCGGCGCAGGGCGGCGCGCTCGTTGCGCTTGGCGATGTCGCGCTCGCGCCGGCTGTACTTGTCCGTATCCACCGTGAGGCAGAACGCCCCGTAGCCGTTGTCGATGGCCTGCTTCACCACGTCGTCGATCCACGCGGCGTCCCCGCGCACGTAGAGCTGGTAAGCGCGCAGGGTGTCCGGCACGTCCTGGGCCAGTTGCTCCAGGCCCGGCTGGCACACGGAGGACAGGGTCTGGGCGATGCCGAACTCACCGGCGGCCTTGCCCGCCGCCGTGCCGCCCTCGGGCGTGAAGGCCTCCAGCGAGCCCACCGGCGCCAGCATCAGCGGCAGCCGCAGCTTGCGGCCCAGGAAGGTCTGCGAGGCATCGATCTGCGAGACATCCCGCAGCACGCGGGGCCGGAAAGCCACGGAATCCAGCGCGCGCCGGTTGCGCCTGAGCGTCGTCTCCGTCTCCGTACCGCCTACAATGTAGTCCCAATCGCCCTGGTTCAGGTTCAGCTTCGCGGCCAGCACAATCTCGTGCAGCGTCTGGAAGTCCGTACCCACTTTGGATGGTGTGCCCATGGCCCCTCGTGCCGTGATTGCCCCGCTTCCCCGCGGGCAAAGCCTATCCTTACCGCGCGCGGGGCGCTTTCTCAATGGAGAACGCGCACAGAGCCGAGTGTCCCGGCGCTGCTGTAACCACCAGCAGGTGTGTCCTGTCCGGTCCATGCCAGTCATTCCGAGCGCAGCGAGGAATCTGTTGTGCCCGGAAACAAAACAGATTCCTCGGCCCGCGCTGCGGGCCTCGGAATGACAACCGGCGGCAGACGGACGACACTTGGACAATCCAGGACAAAGCCTGGCTCGCACCGGTCTCACGGCAGCGCCACGTCGGGGAGATAGCCGATGTAGACGTTGGGCGCGACCGTCTCCAGCGCGGGCACCAGCTCACCCTCGTCGTGCCCGCTGCCCGGCGTCGTCTCCACCCACACAGCGCGGCCGGCGGGCTCGTCGCTCCAGCCGATCCAGGCATAGTCCGGCAGGAAGCGCACGAAGCGGTAGTAGGGAGAGGGGTCGGACTTCTCGACGAGCCGGGCGCGGGCTTCCCGCTCGATCCGCAGTGATTGCTTGATCCCATAGGCCGAGCCGGCCGCGGCGATGAGGATACCATAGGCGACACCCTCGCCGCTGCCCGCTTCGGCGGCCAAGTAGACGACCAGCCCGCCTCCGGCGATGCTCAGGGTCACGATGCCCGCACCATAGAGGACTCCGGCGGAGGTGCTGCCTGCATAGACGCCCACGCGCATCGTCGAGTCGATGCCGTACTGCGAATCCCCGATCAGGTCGTGGATCGCATTGTCGCGGGCCTGGTGCCGGACGTACCAGGGCGCCGCATCCGGCGTGCGATGGAGCGGCACGCTTCCCTGCCAGGTGTAGATAGTGGCCGCGCTGCCCAGGGCCTGTGAGCGGAAGTGGATGTTGCGCACCCCCCGCAGGGGATTGAACTCCGCCTTCGGGTCCCACTCCGGCGTGGGGCCGATGCCCCCCAGCACGAGGAACAGCGCGCGGGGCGGCTCGGCCCGCTGGCCAAGCTCCAGAGCCCAACCCAGGGTGGGGTCCAGCTCCCACGCCCGGCGGAAGTCCACCTGCGCATCGTCCCAGTCGCCGCACAGGGCCCACAGCTCGCCCAGGATGGAGCGCATGCTCGGATCGTCGAAGTGCCCCTCCGGGCTCCAGCGGGCACTGAGCAGGCGGCTCGCCTCGCGGGCTTCCACGCAGCCGTCCTCATACTGCCCGCGCAGGGAATAGCCCCAGCTCAGCAGCATGTGCATCCAGATCACCTCGTGCTCCGAGGCGTAGTAGCCCTCCGGTGTGGCCACGTAGAAGAAGGACTTGACCTCGCGCGAGACGTCATAGCGCACGCGGTCCTCGATACGCTCGCTGTAGCGGGCCAGCGCGTCGATGTCCGGCCGCCCCTCCAGCAGACTCAGGTACGTGCGCTCCATGGTGGTTATGAAGGTGCCCGGCTCGCCCGCGGGGAACTTCGCCAGGGCCTGCTCCGGGGCCCCTTGGGCCAGAGCCGCCCGGCTGGGCTCGTACTGCGCCTTGGTGAGCAGGGGCGTGCTGGAGCAGCCGCCCGCGAGAAGGGCCGTCACCACGCCCGCCAGCAGCAGGCGGCGAAGCCCTGCCGGAGCAACGAGTCGGGCACCCATGTCGGAACCCCCTGCTGAGCCCCCCAGCCCAACGCACGCGCCCGCGCGGCACCACCGTGCGCGCCGTGCCGCCCTGCCCTGCTACGTGCCGAAGCGCGGGCGCCAGCCACCGCCTGCCGAAACGATGCGGCAGGCCGTGGGCGACGCGAAATGCGAGCCCAGCACGCGGACGTCGCGGTCCGCGTAGCGCGCCAGGAAGGCCGTGCGCGTCTCCACGGCCAGGGCGGGATCGCTGCAGGCCCGCGAGGGCCATTGCGGCTCGGCCACCTGCGCGGGGTGGTGGATCATGTCGCCCGTGATCGCCGCCTCCGCACCCCCGGATGCCAAGTGCACGCTGCAGTGCCCCGGCGTGTGTCCGGGCGTCGGCTCCAGGCGCAACGCATCGTCCAACGCGAAGTCGCCGTCTACCAGATCATACAACCCGGCCTCGGCAATGGGGAGGATGCTGTCCTTCACGGCCGCGGGCAGGTCGCGCTCGGGCAGGCGCGTCCAGTGCTCGAACTCAGGCCGGTGGAACAGGTAGCGGGCGTTGGGAAACGTCGGCTCCCAGCGACCGTTGACCAGGCGCGTGTTCCAGCCCACATGATCCGCGTGAAAGTGCGTGCAGAACACGTAGTCCACCTGCTCCGGCGTCACGCCCGCCGCGCGCAGGCGCGCCAGAAAGTCCGTCTGCAGGCGGGTCCATTCGGGATAGTGGCGCTCCTTGTCGTTGCCCACGCAGGTATCCACCAGCACCGTGTGGTGCGGCGTGCGCACGATGAACAGTTGCATGCTCAGCACCATGTGCAGCTCGTCGGTGCAGAAGTGCGGCAGCAGCCAGTCCCGGTGCGGGGCGAGGTCGGCTGCGGAAAGCTGCGGGAAGAGGACCGTAATCGGCACCGTCCACAGCATCTCTTCCACGCGCAGCACTTCCAGCGCGCCGAGGCGCAAGGCGTCCATGGGTCTCCTGGGTTGAGGGTACTGCCAGCCCTTACCGCACGGGGCCCCACGGAGCAAGGGTCCAAGGCCCGGGCTCTGTCCAGGCATAACGTCGGTGCGGCCGCGTCGCGCCGGGGCCTGTCATTCCGAGCGCAGCGAGGAATCTGTTGTTCACTGATCCAAAAGCAGATTCTTCGGCCCGCAGCACGGGCCTCGGAATGACAGGTGGCGGTGTTTCGGCAACCTTACGGCTGATCCTCGCAGCGCCTGAGTGCCTGATACAACGCCTGCGTAGGCGGGCGGGGACGCCCCCCCCCGCTGGGGCATTGTCCGGGGTTGGACGCCCGCCCCACCGACCGATCGATCGTTTGGGGTGGCTGCCGAACCTGCCCGCCGCTCAGCCACCGCCGGCCAGGATCACGAGTCCGCTGCGGGTCTGGGGGTCGTAGACCACCGAGCGCCAAGTCTCCGCGCCGGTGGCGTGCCAGAGGATGGGGCGGCGCACCTTGCGTAGCGCCTCGTAGATGACCTCGTCTACCTTCAGCGCATCGCGGTGCTCCGAGTAGTAGGCCTGAGCATCGAGCCAGGGCGGGAGTTGATCGGTGGTGCCGGCGATGCCCGCGTTGGCCAGCACGCTCTCGGCAAAGGCCTCGGCGGCCTGGGACAGGGGCTCCTTGGCCAGTTGCGCGTTCAGGTGCGGGGCAAAGGGCGCCTCGTAGCGGTAGAGCTCCGCGCCCGAGGGATCGCGCACCACGATGCTGAGCTTGGCGCGGGCACAGGGAGCGCCCTGGATGGTCACGCGCAGCGTGTCGTCCGGCTTCGCGCTGCGGAAGGCCAGCGGGGCGCTGCGCTGCACATCGCAGGCGGCTCCCGAGGGCACTGCGGTCCCGGGGGCCGATCCAGGCGCCACACTGGGCGTGGCAGGTTCGGCGCGCTCGGCCGGCGGCGGTGCCGCGCGCTCGCGCTGCACGGCACGAAAGGCCACCACGAGCAACAGGACGCTGACAGCGGCCGCCAACACGGCGCTGGCCGCGGCGATCGCCATCCACAGCTTGCGGGGAGGTTCGGACATCCGCTCCGCACCGGCGGGAGGGGAGGGGACGGACGGCGGGGGTTGGCCACGCCGTCCGGCTGTGCAACTACTCCAGGCCCTGCTCAGCCAGCCAGCGCTCGGCGTCGATGGCGGCCATGCAACCGGTGCCCGCGGCGGTGACGGCTTGGCGGTACACCTTGTCCGCCGCGTCGCCACAGACGAATACGCCCTCCACCGATGCGAAGGTGCGGCCCGGAGTCACCTCCAGATAGCCCTGGTCGTCCATGTCCAACAACCCCTTGAACACCTGCGTGTTGGGGGTGTGGCCGATGGCCACGAACATACCCTCTACGGGCAGCTCGCTCACGGCGCCGGTCTTGACGTTCTTCACCTTCAGACCGGTGACGCCCTTCTCGTCGGAGCCCAGCACCTCGTCCACCACCGAATCCCACAGGAGTTCCACCTTGGGATGCTTCAGGGCCCGCTCCTGCATGACCTTGCTGGCCCGCAGCTCGTCCCGGCGGTGAATCAGCGTGACCTTGGTGGCGAAGTTGGTGAGGAAGATCGCCTCCTCCACGGCCGTATCGCCCCCGCCGACCACCGCCAGCGGCTTGCCGCGGAAGAAGAAGCCATCGCAGGTGGCACAGGCCGAGACGCCCTTGTTGCGGAAGCGCGTCTCGGACTCCAGCCCCAGCCAGCGGGCCGATGCGCCCGTGGCCACGATCAGGGCGTCGCAGCTCAGCACCTCGCCGTTCTCCAGGTGCAGCGTGAAGGGCCGGTGGGAAAGATCCACCCGGCCCACGTTGCCCGTCTTGAACTGCGTGCCGAAGCGCTCGGCCTGGCGTTGGAATTCCGTCATCATCTCCGGCCCCTGCACGCCTTCGGGATAGCCGGGGTAATTCTCCACCTCGGTGGTGATGGTGAGCTGGCCGCCCGGCTCGTTGCCGGAGACGACGATGGGATTCAGGTTTGCACGCGCCGCATAGATGGCGGCGGTGAGCCCGGCCGGGCCGGAGCCCAGGATCACCACGCGGTGGTGCTCGGGGCGCTTGCCCGGCTCGGGGCTATGCAGTTCTACCGAGGAGTTCATCCAGCTTCCCTCTCCGCTCGAGTTCGAAGACGTCGTCGCAGCCGCCCACCCCCTGGCCGGCGATGAAGATCTGTGGCACCGTGTGGCGCCCGTCGGCACGCTCCATCATCTCCGCGCGCCGCTCCGGGTGCTCGTCCAGGTTGATCTCCTCGAAGGCCACCCCCTTCTCCTGCATCAGCGCCTTGGCGCGCATGCAGAAGGGGCAGTAGGTCGTGGTGTACATCGTGACATCGGACATCGGCATCTCCAGCCACTTAGAATAAGGGGCGCCGTCGCATCCCGCGCAGCGGGCTCGGCACCGGCGCCATGCATTATTCCTCCATTATGCCCACGCCGGCGCATTGAATCCAGGGCGGGACGAAGTCGGGCAGGCGGGCGGCGTGCAGAGGACGGAAAGGCGGGGTGGCTTGCGGGTACAGACGGGCATTACCGACCGGCTTGGTGGAATGTCCCGCACGTTAAGGTCAGGATTGCCCGAAGTTCTGGGCTGTCAGGGGCTCCTCCCCTTGGCAGCCCGTCTTCGCGGCGGTGGCTGGCTCGCCAGTCACCGCCGCCCGAACAGGGGGTTCGGGGGAACCTGTTCCCCCGAATTCTGGGGGGTAGCTCCGGGACGCAACGCTAGCCGGCCGCGCCACGCTGGGCAGCATCGTCCAGCAGGTCTCCCACGGCCGGGCGATCCAGGCGCCGCAGAATCTCGCCAAAGGTGATGCCCGACTCCATGTCCTGCAGCCGCTCGCGGAAGGCCGGCGTGTGGTCCGGCGCCAAGCTGTTGGGATTGGCCCAGGCGGCAATGCTCGTGCGCGCCGGGTCGATGCGGCGGCGCGCAAAGAGGTCGCGCAGGGCATCCAGCAGGGGCCTGGCGCGCAGCAGGCGGTGCATGTCCCGGTTCACCTCCAGCGCGTGCTCGAACAGGGCGGGCACCTCGAACTCGTCGCAGTACCACTGGCTCAGGTTGTCGCGATAGACCACGGAAACCTGCCCGAAGCGCCACAGGTTGAGCATCACGAACACCCCCGTCACGTCGCGCTGGGTCTTGAGGATGTCCATGTAGTTGTAGGGCTGATACGGGAAGGCATCCGCGATGCGCTTCATGAGCCGATTGAGCTGGTCCTCCTTCACGAAGGCCAGCTCGTTGTGGATGTTGTTGCCCTGGTCCAGCTTCTTATCGTCCAGTTCGATGCGCGTCATGCGCTCTTCGGGCGTGCCCTTGTCCAGCACGCCGTAGTAGCCGTTCAGCACGCAGTGCGCGAGGCCGCTGGCAAAGCCGGAGTTCTCCAGCAGCAGCACGCGCTCGGGCAGGTAGCTCACGTTGCGGCCGGCGCTGAGCGCGCTCTTTTCCAGCAGCGACTGGCGCTGCATGGAGAGGAAGGCCCAACCTTCATCGGGCCGGAAGGCCACCTCGATGCCGTTGCGGGCCACCTTGAGGTGCTTCATGATCACGCGCGGCACGGCATTCAGCGGCGGCTGGAAGTTCTCCACGTAGTAGTTGAGCCACAACTCCACCTCCTCCGAGGCCCCCGCGTGGTCGCGCACACCCAGGCGCGCCATCTTCTCCTCCACGCGCATCATGGAGCGCTGGAAGAGCTCGCGTAGCTCCTTCTCGAAGTGCAGCAGGCCCCGCACGCCCCCCACGAACAGGTTCTCCAGGTTGATGCGGCGTGGCGAGCCGGTGGGGAAGGCACGCTCCAGGAAGGCGTGCAGCACCTGGTCGCGGTGGCTGGGCGGCTCCGTCTTGCTGCGCTTATCCGCCTTGCCGTCCATCACGTCGGAGATGCGCACGTGGAGGCAGAACGCCAAGTCGATCACCTTGGAGATGCGATCGCGCTCCTCGCGGTTGATGGCGCTCACGCCCCCGTCCTCGTGAAAGCCCACCTTGAGCGCCTTGAAGCGCAACCACCACGGGTCGAAGAGCAACAGCGGAAATTCCTCCTCAATCTCCACCAGCGCCCAAGGCGGCAGTCCGGTCTTCAGGTTGGCCATGTCCTCCAACTGACCGGTCACCGTGCCCGCGCGCTGGGCCGCCGCGGCGGCCTGGGACACCTGCGGCCGGCTGGGCCGCACGCCGCGCAGGATGGAGCGCGCATCGCGGAATTCCGGCGGCGGCTGGCGACCGGGGTCCACCGTGCCCATAGCCAAGCCCTCCTCGCTGGGCTTGGGCGTGATCAGGGCATCGAGAAGCTGCGGCTCCTTGAGAATCTGGATGATGGACTTGGTCAGGTGCGCATCCAGCAGCATCTCGAAGCGGAACAGGTTCAGCGTGGACTTGGGCAGGTTGCCCGAGGAGGCCTTGAACGCCTCCCAATAGATGGCGCCACCGTGCTTGGCGACGTAGTCCACGGAGAGGTCCGGCGTGTTGCCCAGATCCACGAAGCGGTGCCGCGCCTCGTCGAACACGGTGATGGCCTGGAAGCGCACGTAGTCCATCATGCGCGGATAGAGCACCGAGTCTTTGTTGACGGCGTTGGGCAGCACGAAGTGCGTGGGCACAACGGGGGAGAACTGGATGCCCGGCATCAGCGTGTCGTAGTTCAGGATCATCTCGTAGGCCGAGCCGGACGACTCCTTGAACTCCAGGGTGGAGCTGTATACGCCCCGCCGGAACCACTCCGTCGTGTAGACGAACAGGTAGATCTCCGCCTCGGGGAACTTGGCGTTGATGTACTCCTGGACGCGCTGCACCCGCTGCTTGAGCAGCGCCTCCGCCTGCCGCAGCTCCTCGTGCCAGCGCAGCTTCTCGGCGCGCTTCATCAGGTTGAGCAGCTCGTGCAGCATCTGCAGGCGCAGGGTCTTGTCGCCCTGGGGGTGCAGCACCTTGACGGCGAACTCCCGATCGCCGCGCACCAGGTAGCGGTAGAGCCCCGGGTAGGTATGCGCCACCTTCTCCGCGGCCTTGGTGCTCAGCTTCTGCTTGAGCGCTCCATCGCGCAGGGCCTCCAGCGGAATGTGCTGCTGGCGCCGGATCTGGCCGATCCACCACTTGTGCTCGCGGTTGAGCGCCTGCTTGAAGACCTCGTCGTTCCAGTCGCCCGTGTTCAGGCAGAAGGGCACCAGGTCGTAGATGACCTGCATGTCCAGGTCGGAATCGTGAGACTTGTGCCCGACGGTGCCGATAGAGCCCACGGACTGGATGGTGACGAACGGGTGCACCTCCGGCTGCGTGTCGCCATAGGGCTTCATGTCGAACACGCCCTGCACGTACGACTCGTACTCGGCTCGGTAGAGCTGGGGCAGCATGCCGATGCCCAGCACGCCCGCCGGTGCGCCCTCCAGGTACAGGTCGGCCACGGCCTCCACGGGAACCTGCCGGCGGATGCCCTTGACGGTCGTCCACTCCTGCTTGGTGTAGGTCCAGTTGGCCAGCCGGGGGTCATTCACATGGAGCAGGAACAGCAGCTCGTAGAGGGCCAGCCGCATCGGCCGGTCGAACGACGCGAAGGCCAGCTCCAGCCGCGAGTTGTTGTAGCGGTCGTAGAACTCCAGTCCCTCGTTCAGCGCGCCGCGCAGGGTGGCCTCCTGCTGCGACGAGAGTCCCACGGCCGTGCTCAGCAGCCGGGCCAGCCCCGTGCGGCCTGCCCCTTCCTCCGTCACCGCGGCGGCGTCCGGCTCCGGACGCGCGGCAGCCGCGGCCTCGGGGGGCGGCGGTGGCGGGGACGCCTTGTTCCTGCGGGAGCCGAACAGAGCCATGGGTCTTGGAGTGCGAGTCTGCCTGTGCGCCGCACCGCCCGGCCGCCGGCAGCGGCCCGGTGGGGTGGGCAACGGTGCGTCATTGTAGAGCAGCGCACGCCATTAAGAAAGCCGCCGGGCTGTGCCCCGGGGGCGGCGTGCGGAGTCTGCCTCATTGCCTGTTGAAACGGCAGCAACGCCCGAAGGACCCACCGGCGCAACCGGAGCCGATTTGGCCGTCCGGCCTCCCGGCCCGCCGCGGCGTGCGCGGGCGAGGACACCCAGGCCACCGGTTCATCGCCGGATGCCGGAAGCGATCGCGCTTGGGCGCAGGCCGGGCAGCCGGCCGGTCAGATCTTGCGCAGCTTGACGGCCTGCACGGAGTGATCCGGGCCCTTCTCCAGGATCAGGTGTGCGCGCTCGCGGGTGGGCAGGATGTTCTCGATCAGGTTGGGCTCGTTGATCTCGCGCCAGATCGTGGACGAGCGCTCGATCGCCTCCGCATCGTTGAGGGAGGCATAACGATGGAAGTAGGAGGCGGGATCTTGGAAGGCGGTGAAACGCAGCGCCAGGAACCGGTCAACGTACCACTGCCGGATGTATTCCTCGTCCGCGTCCACGTACACCGTGAAGTCGAAGAAGTCGGACACGAACACCCGCGGCTGACCCGACCCCGGCAAGGTGTCGGGCGTCTGCAGCACGTTGAGGCCCTCGATGATCACGATGTCCGGCTGATCCACGACCTGGTGCTCGCCCGGCACGATGTCGTAGGTGAGGTGCGAGTACACGGGCGCCAGCACCCGCGGCACGCCCGCCTTCACGTCCGAGACGAAGCGGATCAGGCGCCGCAGGTCGTAGCTCTCGGGAAAGCCCTTGCGGTGCATCAGGCTGCGCTCCTCCAGCACCGCATTGGGGAAGAGGAAGCCGTCCGTCGTGACCAGATCCACCACGGGATGATTGGGCCAGCGCGCCAGCAGCGCGCGCAGGATGCGCGCCGTGGTGCTCTTGCCCACGGCCACGCTGCCCGCCATGCCGATCACATAGGGCACCTTGGCCGCGGGATTGCCCAGAAAGGTCGCCGTGGCCCGGTAGAGATCCTGCGTGGCGGCCACGTACAGGTTCAGCAGGCGCGAGAGCGGCAGGTAGATCTGCACCACTTCGTCCATGGAGACCTGCTCGTTCAGGCCCCGCAACTGGCGCAAGTCGCCCTCGGTCAACGTGAGCGGCGTGCCCGCCCGGCGCTGGCCCCATTCCTCGTGCGTGAACGAGATGTAGGGCGATGGGGTGGATGGCGTCATTTCCATGGGCTGCTGCCCGTGCGGGCACTCCGGAGCATCCGGCCCGCCGCGGCCGCCGGCCGCCGGGCCGGCAGAAGGACGGCGCGCCACGTTCCCCGCAGCCATACGTGGCGCGGGCGGCGAAAGTCAACCGCCGGCAAGGGGCGATCAGGCTGGCAGGAGGGGAAACCCATCGGCAAACGGAAACCGGCGGCTATTCCGGAAGCTGGGTGAGGTGGCTCTCCGGGTGCGCCTTCCAGAAGTTGAAGCGCGTGCGCGCCTTGAGGTACATGCGGAGGCTCTCCTGGTCATCGTTGCTCAGCACGAGGCCCGTGGTGATGCGCTGCTTTTCCCCGCTGGGGGCAAAGTTGATCAGGAAGAACTCCACGCGGTCCATCTGCACCTGCTCGCCTTCAAGCGTGTGCACGATGATGTCCACGGCCACCTCCAGCGTGTGCGTGCGCACATAGGTGACACGCGAGACCAGCTCGATCCGGTCCGTCGCGTGCAGCGGCCGCCTGAACACCACGTCGTTGAGCGACAACGTGATCACATTCTCGTTGCGGCAGAACTGGCGGGCCGTGTAGGTGGCCACGCGGTCCAGCCACATCAGCAGATCGCCCGCACGCACGCGCCCGTCCGGCTGGGGGCTGGAGGAGATCACCTGCCCTTTCACGCGCACCTCGGTGTGCTCCGGGCGCAGGTAGTCGTAGCGCTCCGCCGAGATGGGCTCCGCGACGTCCTCCACGCGCAGGTTGTTCTCCTCGTCGATCCAGGCCAGCGCCCCCTTGCGCTCCTCGATCTCCGCCCGGCGGTGCGCGGCCAGGGCCTTGGAGACGCGCCCCTGCGGCGTATCGTAGGACAGGTCGGGGATCCGGCGCGCGGGGTGGCCCTTGTCGTCCAGCGCCACCATGGTGATGAAGCCGACGTGGCAGGGGTTGAACTGGCGCTCCCGGGGCCGCTTGGCATAGCAGCGCAGCTCGATCACCATCGAGGAGCGGCCCAACTCCACCATGCGCCCCTCGATGCGCACGAGATCCATGTGGGAGATCACGCGCGTGAGGTCGATGCGGTCCAGCCTCAGCATCACGGGGCGCATCCCGCAATGGCGGAAGGCGACCGCGACGGCCGTGTCGTACATCAGCTTGAGGATTGGCCCGGCCTGCACGCGCTGCCCGGCCAGGGTCTCCGAACCCACGATCTCGGCGAGATAGTCCTGCGAGGCTTCAACGGTGCGGGGCTGCTCGAGGGAGCGGGTTTCGCGCCCGGTCTCAGCGATGGTGCCCAAGGTGGTCTCTGCCATGCTCACCATCCTCGGCCCGATGCATCCGGCACCCCCAGCACATGGCTTCCCCCTGGCGTTGCTTCCCGGGCGGTGATCGGTCACGGTCTTCCGATGGTGGGCCGCCCGCCGAAGGGCTGCCCCGGGATTGACCTAAGGCCCTGTTTATCCTAATTCCCCTCCATTTCATAGCCAATTGCCAAAGCCCTCGCCGCATGGCATCGCCCCTCGCTGTGGAGACCCCATGAATCGCGCCCTGGCGCTGGCCCTGCTGGTGCTCGCCAACCTGCTGTGGGGCTCCACCTGGGTGGTGGCCAAGCTGGCGCTCACCGAGCTTTCCCCGCTGCAGGTGAGCGCGTGGCGCATGATCGCAGCCGGCTTGGTCGTGCTGCCCTGGCTTGTGCACCAGCAGCGGCGCGGAGCGCTGCCGCTGCGGGCTTGGCCGCAACTGGCCGGGCTAGGCGCACTGGGCTTCGGGGTGGCCAAGTTCCTGAGCTTCTGGGGCCTTAGCCGCACCACGGCCACGGACGCCTCGCTGCTGATGTCCGTGGAGCCGCTGCTGACCATCGCGCTGGGCTGGCTGGTGCTGCGCGAGGCGCTTTCCGGACGCCGCGCCGCCGCCTTCCTGCTGGGTGCCGCGGGGGCGTGGCTGCTGATTGCGCGCGGGCTGGAGCCGCCCGCCGCCGGCGCGCCGCACGTGGTAGGCGATCTGGTGTTTCTGCTGGGACTGACCGGCGAAGCGGCCTACAGCGTGCTGGGCAAGTCCCTGCTGCGCCGCCACTCGGCCGCGCTGGTGACGGCGGCCACCATCGTCACCTCCATGGGCCTGTGGCTGCCCGTGGCCGTGGGCGACGGGCTGCGCGCCGGCTGGCCGCCGCTGAATGCCGGGGTGGTCGCAGCGCTGGCGTTCCTGGCCCTGGGCTGCACCGTGTTCGCGTTCTGGGCTTGGTTCCGGGCACTGGAGCAGTTGGAAGCCGGGCTGGCGGCGCTTACGATCTTCGTGCAGCCGGTGTGGGGCGCCGCGCTGTCCGTGCTGCTGCTGGGCGAGCCGCTTCAGGCCGCCACGCTGGCTGGCGGCGCCCTGGTGCTGGCCAGCCTGTACCTCGCCCTGGCGCCCCTCCCCGGCCCCCGCTGAAGCCACATCGGTGCCACAGCCAAGCCAGTCGGCGCGGGTAAACAGCCCCGGCCGCTATCCGTGCCCGTATTCAGGGGGTGCGGGGGATGCGAATCCCCCGCACCTTTCATAATGGACCCAGGCTAGATGCGGGCGGCGGCGATGGCGGCGCCCATCAGGCCGGGCTGCGGGTGCATGATGATGAAGGTGGGCACGCCTTCCAGGAAGGTGGTGAAGCGGCCTTTGTGCTCGAAGCCGTGGCGGAAGCCGCCTTCCTCCAGGCGCGGGATGATCTTGCCCGCGATGCCGCCGGCCAGGTACACCCCTCCGCGGGCGAGCACCTTGAGCGCCAGATTGCCCGCCTCGGCGCCGTAGATCGTGCAGAAGAGGTCCAATGCCCGCTCGCAGAGACCGTCGGAACGCGCCAGGGCATTGCGGGAGATGATGGCGGCGGGGTCTTCGCTCCGCATCTGCTCGCGCACGGCCGGTGCTTCGGGCACGCCCTCGGAATCGCGAAAGAACTCGTAGATGCTCACCAGCCCGTGGCCGCTGAGCACGCGCTCGTAGGAGACCCGGGTGAACTTCTCCGTGAGGTGCGCCAGCAACCGCATTTCCAGGGCGTTGCGCGGGGCGAAATCCGCATGGCCGCCCTCGGAGGGCACCACGACGTAGTCGCGGCCGGTGTGGATCAGAAAGCCCTCGCCCAGTCCGGTGCCGGCCCCCAGCACAGCGATGGGCTGACCCGCCACGGCCTCGCCACCGCCAATGCGGTGCAGGTCACCGGGCGTGAGTTGCGTCACGGCCAGGCACTGGGCCGCGAAGTCGTTGACGACGGCCACCTTCTCCAGGCCGATGCGCTCGCGCAGTTGGGCCTCGTCGATCACCCAGGGCAGGTTCGTCAGCTTGACGATCTTCCGATCCACCGGCCCCGCCACCCCAAAGCCGGCGCGCGTGGGCCTGCGCTCGTGGACGAGATCCCCCGCCTCATCGAAAAAGCGCTGAATGATCGTCTGCAGCGACTCGTAGTCCCCGGAACCATAGCGCTGCATGAGCAGTGGCTCGCGCAGGTTCTGCGAATCGTAGAGCGCCAGGCGGGTATTCGTCCCGCCGATGTCGCCGGCGAGTATGGTCTCCATGGTCTCCCTTGCGTAGCTGGGTGGATGCACCGGCAGCGTCAGCGGCGCCCGCAGGTGAGCTCTCCCCACCATCATGCGGCGACCGTAGCGCCATGGCAAACGGCGGGATGCCGGCCGGGCCCAGTGTTTTGCGCACGCGCCCCGCGTCCTTGAAGTGGGCCGGGGCCATTCCCTCCACTAAAGACTGCTACTAGATTTGGCATTTAACAGCATTCTATTTGGTAAAAATATTCGGCTAACCTACGTTAGATTTCGACGGGTTTATATAACCTGTCCAATTGGGGATCACTTCACAGATGAGGCCGTTTAACGTAGCAATATGAACCATTCTGCCAATGTTTCGGATTTTCAATGCGGGGAGTGGAGCATCGAACCGATGGGAAGTGATGCGAAGCGCAGCAGGCGCCCCGGGGGGACGCCAGTGGCCGGTGGTGCCGGGGGCAGGGCGGCCGAGCGTGCTGACGCTTTCGCGGCGCTGAGCGAGGCCAGTGTGGCCGGCGTGATCGTGTGGCAGGAGGGCGTGGCCCATGCGAACGGAGCGGCCGCGCGCCTGTTCGGCCGCTCCGGCGCCAGCGAGCTGCGCGGCAAGCGTGCGTTGCAGGCCCTGTTTGCGCCGGCGTCGGTGCCGGCCGTAGCGGGGCTGCTGGACGCCTGCCAAGCCGAGCCCGGTCGCGGGGGCGAGTGCGAGGCGGTGGCGCAACTGCCGGAGGCGATCGGTCCCCGCGTGCACGTGCAGGCGCGGGCAATCGACTGGGGTGGCGCGCCGGCCGTGCTGCTCACCTGCACCGAGTTGCCGCGCGAGGACCCGCACCGCGCGGCGCTGCCCAGCGAGCAGCGCGTGCTGCAAGCCGTCTTCGATACGATCCCGCATCACTTGTTCGTCAAGGACGCTCAGCTCAACTACGTGATCGTCAACGAGCCCATGGCTCGGGACTTCGGGCAGAGGCCCGAGGATTTCGCCGGACGCAACGCAAGCGACTTTCCATTTCTCTCCGATAGCCAGCGCGAATTGTTTGATGAGACGGACCGCAAGGTACTGGAGACGGGCGAGGGCGTTGCTCTGCCCGAGACCATTGTGGTCGATTCAGCCGGCAACGAGCGCATTTGGCGCGTCACCAAGCGCCCGCTGCGCAACCATTCCGGCGCAATCGTGGGCGTCGTGGGGGAATCCGAGGATCTCACGGAGCGCTTCCGCGCCGAGCAGGCCGTGCGCGACCAGCAGCGCCTGCTGCAGTCCGTGCTGGATCAGCTCCCCGTCGCCGTGTGGGTGACGGACCTGGAGCGCCGCCACATCGTGGCCAATCGCAGGATGTCCGAATTCTGCGGCGCCGAGCCGGGCAGCCTAGTGGGGACGACCCTGGCGGAGCTGCCGGGCCTTTCGCCCGAGCTGCAGGCCGCCATGGAGCGGCAGGACCGGCAGGTGCTGGAAACCGGGCAACCGCTGGACGTGCCCGAGGTGCCCATGACGGCACCGGACGGTCGGCGCGTCTGGCGTCACATCCTCAAGGCGCCCCTGCGCGACGAACAGGGCCGCATTGCGGGGCAGATCGGCATCTGCGAGGACGTGACAGCCCGCAAGAACGTGCAGGTGGAGCTGGCACAGATGGCCGCGGCCCTGGAGCAGGCGGGGGATGCCGTGTTCATCACCGATCTACGGGGGCACATCCGCTACGTCAATGCCGCCTTCGAACGCACCACGGGCTACACCCGCCAGGAGGCCATCGGCCAGACGCCGCGGCTGCTCAAGAGCGGAGCGCAACCCCACGCATACTATGCGGAGCTTTGGGGCACGCTGCAGCGTGGGGAGGTGTGGAAGGGGCGCTACACCAACCGCCGCAAGGACGGGACGGTCTACCACACGCACTCCATCCACTCGCCCATCCGCGACGGAGAGGGTCACATCACCGGCTACCTGTCCATGCAGCGCGACGTGACCCAGCAGATGGAACTGGACGAGCGCATGCTGCGCTCCCAGCGCCTGGAGGCACTGGGCACGCTGGCCGGGGGCATCGCGCACGACTTCAACAACGTGCTCGTGCCCATCATGGGCTACACCGAGATGCTGCGGAAACAGGCGGCGCCGGGCTCGCAGGACGCGGAGTGGCTGCAGGTGATCGCCGAGGCCGCCCGTCGCGCCCGCGATCTCATCGCACGCATTCTGTTGTTCAGCCGCCAGTCCGAGAGCCCGTACGTGCCCATGCGGCTGGAGCCGGTGATCCAGGAGGTGCTGGGCTTCCTGCGCTCCACCGTGCCGGCCACGGTGGAGCTGCGCCCGGACATTCGGGAGGACGACTGGATGCTGGGCGACCCGCCCCAGATGCACCAGGTGCTGATGAACTTGTGTGTGAACGGAGCCCAGGCCATGCCGGGCGGCGGCATCCTGACCGTCGCCCTGGACGTGGTGGAGCTGGCCGGATTCAAGTGCTACCTGGGCAAGGAGCTGACCGGGCGCCACCTGCGCGTGAGCGTGACGGATACAGGCGAGGGCATGAGCTCCGAGATCCTGAGCCACATCTTCGAGCCGTTCTTCACCACCAAAGAGGTGGGCCAGGGCACCGGGTTGGGCCTCTCCACGGTGTTCGGCATCGTGCGAGCCCACGATGGCGCCCTGCGCGTCCAGAGCGCGCCCGGCGTGGGCTCCACCTTCGAGCTATACTTCCCCGTCACAGCCGCGGCCTCGCCACTCACCATAGCCGCGCAGAAGGACAGCGCCCGGGGCAGCGAGCGCGTGCTGGTGGTGGACGACGAGCCAGCCATCGTCGAGCTGACCCACGACCTGCTGACCGAGCTGGGCTACCGCGTCACCGCCCTCACCAGCAGCGAGGCGGCAATGGCGCTGCTGGAGGCCGACCCGCACGCCTTTGACGCGGTGATCACCGACCAGACCATGCCGGAGCTGACCGGCGAGGCGCTGGCGACACGTCTGCGCCGGCTCAACCCGGACGTGCCGATCCTGCTCTGCACGGGCTTCGGGCCGCAGGGGCTGCCGGAGGCCGTCGCCAACGGCGTGCTGAGCGACGTGCTGCACAAGCCCTACCGTCCCGCCGAGCTGGCCGAGCGCCTGCGCCGCCTGCTGGACCAGCGCTAGCCTTCCATCCGGGGCGGCCCGCGCGCTTCCGGGGAACGAACGAGGCGAGCGTCCCGCAGGGCGCAGTGCCTTGCGCAGGGCGCGGCCGCGCGGGTAGACTGCGGGGCGGATGATACCGGGCGGTTAGCTCAGCTGGCAGAGCGGCGGCTTTACAAGCCGTAGGTCACAGGTTCGATCCCTGTACCGCCCATTCTTACCTCGCAGGGCTACGGATGCGCAGGCGCAGCGACCGCGCGGCACCGGCCTCCCCTCCAGGGGCTTGCCCCCTGCGATTCGCTCCGAAATCGTGGTATGCAGAGACTGAGACCGGTCGCAACCAGGCGGGGTCTGGGGCGGACCGACGTCCGGCTGCGCCCGAGCGGGGGAGGCGGGCCGGCCACCACGTCCCCGCTTCCGCCACACGGAACCCCACGGAGCCACGCGATGGAAGCCAAGCAGATGAGTGAGGGACTGGACCCGACCGCCTTCAAGGCGGAGATCGGAGGCGTCGTGCAGGACAACCAGCGCTTCGAATCCACGGAGAGCACGTTCTTCAACTGGAACTACGAGCCGACCGTGCTGGAGCTGCGCAAGCTGTACGAACGCGGCAAGACCTCCCAGTGGAACGGCGCCCTGGACCTGCCCTGGGATACGGACGTGGACCTGGAGCAGGACCTGTTCGAGCCGGACCCGGGGCTGGTGGAGGAGGCGTGGTACCAGAAGCTCACCAAGGCCGAGCAACGCCGCCTGATCGTGGAGGTGAACACACAGACGCTGGCGCAGTTCCTCCACGGGGAGCAGGGCGCGCTGATCGCCACCTCGCAGCTCGTCTCCGCCGTGTCGGAGGCCGACGCCAAATTCTACGCCGCCACGCAGGTGGTGGACGAAGCCCGCCACGTGGAGGTGTTCGACCGCTACGTGCGCGAGAAGACCTACGGCGGCTACGCCATCACGGAGAGCCTGTTCAAGCTGCTGCGCTCCATCGCCGAGGAGAGCCGCTGGGACTTCAAGTTCCTCGGCATGCAGCTCCTGGTGGAGGGCCTGGCCCTGGCCGCCTTCATCAGCATGTTCCAGCGCTGCCACGAGCCGCTGCTGAAGAAGCTGCTGCGCATGGTGATGCAGGACGAGGCCCGGCACGTGGCCTACGGCGTGCTCTCCCTGCGCAATTACTACAGCGACATGCCCGAGGCCGAGCGCCGCGAGCGCCAGGAGTTCGTGTACGAGGCCACGATCCACATGCGCGACCGCCTCTTCAGCACCGAGGCCTACGAGCGTGTGGGCATCGACAAGGCCATCATCTCCGAGTACATCGCCCGCAACCAGCACGTCCGCAACTTCCGCAATCTCATGTTCGTGAACGTCGTCCCGAACATGAAGAAGATCGGCCTGCTGGACGGCTACCTGGAGCAGAAGTACGCCGAGATGGGAATCCTGGGGCTGCAGGACTTCGACTCCGACGGCCTGCTGCGCTCCTACATCGAGGGCGAAAACAGCCTCCAGGCCGACAAAGCCAAGGAGAACGGGTAGGGGCGGCAGCGGCGGACATGCCCAGTCGCCCGACGCAAAGCAGCGCGTGAGACGGCATTCCCACTGAGCGGGAGTGACAGGTTGATCGAGACGGTCATCTCCAAGCACGGCGTGCCGATCCGGCTCACCGATGAGCGGTGGGCCCATATTACCGAAGAGCACGGCGAACTGGCGGGACTACGGCAAGAAGTGCTGGCCGCGGTGGACGACCCGGAGCGGATTTACCTGGGCCGGGGAGGCAAGCGGCTGGCCCTGCGCGAGTTGGAGCCAGGCAAGTATCTCGTTGCCGTCTATCGTGAGCTGGAGCACGATGGCTTCATCATCACCGCGTTTGTGACGCGACGCATCCGCTCCCTGGAGCGAAGAGACGTTCTATGGACATCGCGGCCTTCCTGAAGCTCGTCCCTGCCGTCAGGCAAACGCCCCACAGCTACCTCTGGACGTCCTATGACGCCGAGGCCGACACCCTGTACATCAACTTCAAGAAACCCAGCCACGCCACGGACAGCGAACTGACGGACGAGGATGTGATCGTCCGCTACGAGGGCGAGGAAGTGATCGGCCTCACCGTCCTTCACGCCAGCCAACGCTAACTTCCGCAGCCTGCCGGCCAGTCCTACCGAAACAGCGGTTCGACACGCCCCGCGCGTGATCCGGGTACAGGGAGCCGTGTTCCCTGCCGGGGGTCTGGGGGCAGCGCCCCCGGGGCCAACCCCCCTTGCAGAGCAGTATCCCCCGCTTGCCGCCATCCCCTTGGCCCTGCTATGACGGGGGCACCGCAGAACCCGCCCGAGAACCGTCCGCAGAGGAGCCACGATGGCCGATCCCGTGTTGTACGAGGTGCGCGAGGGGCGCGCCTGGATCACGCTGAACACGCCGGAGAACCACAACGCGCTGTCGCAGCCGCTCTGCGAGGGGCTGAGCAACGCCGTGCAGCGCGCGCAGGCGGACGACGCGGTGCGCATGATCGTGCTGACGGGCGTGGGCAAGACCTTCTGCGCCGGGGCGGACCTGAAGGGGCGGGGCGGCGGCGCGGTGGAGGAGGGCCAGACCGGCGAGCCGCCGTTCATCGGCGCCATCCGCGGGCTGTGGGAGAGCCCCAAGCCGGTGATCGGGCGCATCCAGGGCAACGCCTTCGGCGGGGGCCTGGGGCTGATCGCCGCGTGCGACTTCGCGATCTGCGTGGACACCATGCGCGTGGCCTTCACGGAGGTGCGGCTGGGCCTGGCGCCGTCCATCATCTCCGTGTTCGTGATGCGCAAGATGGCCCTGGCGGACGCCACGGCGTACTTCCTCTCCGGCGATCGCTTCACGGCCGAGCAAGCACGCGAGATGAAGCTGGTCTACCAGGTGGTGCCGGCGGAGGAACTGGACGCCGCCGTGGAGCGTCGCTGCGCCGAGCTGATGACCTGCGGCCCCCGCGCACTGCAGGAGGTCAAGCGCCTGCTGCGCACCGTGCCCACGCTCAACGTGCAGGAGGGGCTCTCCTGGGCGCACGCGAAGAACCAGTCGCTCTTCAACGCCGAGGAAGGCCGCGAAGGCATGACCGCCTTCGCCGAAAAGCGCAAACCCAACTGGGTGCCGTAGGCACTGTCTGGAAAAGCCGACCCGACCGGAGGCTTCGCCCCCGGACCCCCAACAGGGAGCCAGGCTCCCTGTACCCTGATGACGCACAAGTCGCTGCCGGCCCTGGTTCTGACCAGTACCGGGGGCGCGGGGGCCCGCGGCCCCCGCAGCCGGTCTGTAGATGGTGGGGAACTGGCCGTGGCTACTTCTGCTGGGCCAGCAGATCGTCGATGTATTTGGCCATGGCGGCGGGGTCGGCGGGCAGCTTGACGTCCGGCAGGTTGGGCGCGGGCTCGCGGCGATAGAAGCGGTAGTACTGGGGCCAGCCCATCAGGCCGTAGCGGTTCTTCTGGGGCTCGGGCGCGATCACGAAGCCGCCGCCCTCCAGTTGAATGCGGTACTTGCGCTGGAAGGGGGTGTCCCAGGTACCCTCGTTGGTCTTCACGTGTCCCCGGCCTGTCAGCGTCACCACGTCGCCGTTCACGTCCCAGGTGCCCACGAAGTGCGAGCGCTCCTTGCCCGGCCATTCCGCGGCCAGCAGAAAATGCCCGTCCGGGGCCAGGTAGAAGAAGTGGTACAGCCCGCGAGACTCCAGGGCGTCCCAGGACTGAATGCGATACGTGCCGACCAACCGGTCCGGCGTTTCGGCCCGCGCCGGGGTGGACGCGACGAGCGGGGCCAGCAGCACGGCCGCCAGCAGCAGCGCGGGCAGCGCGCGGGCCAGCGTGGCGCGAAGAGGGTGCAGGACGAGCGACGCAGGACGCGCCGGGGCGGACAGCGGGCAGAGCCGTTCCATGGCTGGGGATCGTTGGGCAGAGGGTGTGGCGTTCAGGACTTGCGACGGCCGTGGGGTTGCCGCTCCCAGGGCGGCGGCGAGGGTTCCAGCAGGCGCGCCCTGGAGCGCCGGGGCTCCGGCCCGTGGGGCTCGGAGAGGATGGTGATCTGAAAGATGGTGCCGAAGCGGCGGAAGTCCGCCCGCTGGATGTTCAGCTCCTGGGACAGGCGGTCGCCCAGATCGCTGGCCGTGCCGTTGAAGCGCAGCAGCCACGCGTTCTCCAGGCGGGAAGGCTCCGTCACGCGGGCGCCCAGCTCCGTGAGCACGCGGTCCGTGAAGCCCCACCGGCCCGTAATCCACTCGTTTGCAAATTCCACGCGGTACAAGGTCATCCGCAGCGCTCCTAACCCATCCTCAAACTATCGGGCCAGGGAGCAGGGCTGTCAACCGCACCCGCGGCCAGCCGGCGACGCGCCCCGTGTAGACAGCCGCCACTTGCGCGGCGGCGGGCCGGAGGCCCGCCCCATTGTGGCGACGTGAACGAACGGTGGCGCGGGCGTCCCCGCCCGCGCAAGCTGCAGTGCCGAGCCGACCTGTCAGAATCCGCTGGGAAGGCGGGAAAGCTGGCCCCACTCGGCGTAGCTGTCGCGGAATTTCTGGTAGGCGTCGTCCACGCGCTTGAAGTCGGCGTCCTTGATGCGCATCTCCTTGACGACCGAATCGTATGCGTTGCGGAAGAGCTGCAACTGCTGCGGCGACCAGTAGTGCACCTGCACGCCCTGCTTCTTCAGGTCCTGGATGGCCTGGCTCTGCTGCACCTCGCCATGGGTCATGTTGAAGACCAGCGTGTCGCGGCACACGACGTCGATCAGCTCGCGATCCGTGGCCGCCAGGGCGTTCCAGCGGTCCTTGTTCACCAGCAGCGTCAGCACGGAGGCCTGCTGCTGCCAGCCCGGGAAGTAATAGTGCTTGGCCACCTTTGCCAAGCCCAGCTTCTCGTCGATGCTGGGAATGGAGACCTGCGCCGCATCCAGCACCCCGCGCTCCAGGGCCGGGTAGATATCCTCCGCCGAGAGCACCAGCACCTGCGCCCCCAGCTTCTGCAGCACCAGCCCGCCCAGGCCGAACATATGAATCTTCAAGCCCTTGAAGTCGTCCGCGCTGGTGATCGGCTTGCGGAACCAGCCCGAGCCCTCCGGCGGCACATAGCCGCAGGGCACCGGCACCACATTGTGATTGCCGTAGAGCTCGCGCCACAGCTCCAGACCCTGGCCCTGGTAGAGCCACGCCAGGTATTCCACCGAGTCCGCGCCGAAGGGCGGCGAGCCGAAGAAAGCCACAGCCGGCATGCGGTCGAACCAGGCGTTGGGCATGCTCAGCCCGGCGTCCACCGTGCCCTTGCCCACCGCATCGAACACGTCCGACGGGGCCACCAGCTTGCCCGGCTCGAACACCTGCAGCTTGATGCGCCCGCCGGAAAGCGCCTCCAGGCGCTGGGCCACGCGCGTGCCGGCGGCGCCCAGCACGGGCAGCGTGCTGGAGAACGAGCTGGCCACCCTCCACTCCACCTTGCCGCCCGGCTTGTCCCCTGCGGCGGACTCTGTCCCTGATTTCTTGCACCCGGGCAGCAGCAGGGCCGTCACGGCGATGGCGAGCAGGACAGGATGGGGTCTCATAGGCCTCTCGATGCGAGCACGGCGATCATGGGGTTGGGGACAGCGGGCGGAAACGCCCCAGCGGTCGTAGGCCCCTCCCTACCACCCTTCCCGTACGGCGGCAAGGGGGTCGGCGCGGCCCCGGATGCCCCCGCACAGCGGCCGGGGACATCTCGCGACGCTCGGCCGACGTTTCGTGACCGGCCCCCGACGCCCCGCGCCACGCACGGCCCAGGCCGGCCCCACTGAACCGATCCGGCGCGGACGCGGTCTTTGTCGCAGGCGCAAAGAGCGGGCCGGCACCAGCGGGGCGGCCCGCTCCGTTTCAATCCGCCCGCCGTGTGTTAAGCTGAGCACGGTCCCAGCGCGGAGCCGGCCCGGCCGGCCTCCGGCGCCGGCAAAGCGGCCAGCCCGCCCGGCCCGCCGTGCTTCCCCGCCAGTCCAGCAGAGGAGTCCCGACGCGCATGCGCCCTGTCACCGCCCGCCCCACTTGGCGCACTGCCGCGCCTCGCCTCGTCCTGGCCGCGCTGGTGGTGCTGCTGGCGTTGCCCATCGTGGGCACCCGGGCCGATGCCAAGCCGACGTACGGCACGGCGCTGGGCGGCGCGCCCAAGTATCCGGCGGGCTTCACGCACTTCGACTACGCGAACCCGAAGGCGCCCAGGGGCGGCACGCTCACGCTGGCCGCACCCACCAGCTTCGACACGCTCAACCCCTTCAGCCTGAAGGGGCGCGGCGCCCCCCTGATCCAGACGGGCATCGTGTTCGAATCGCTGATGGACAACTCGCTGGACGAGCCCTTCAGCGAATACGGCCTGCTTGCCGAGAGCATCGAGAAGGCCCGGGACGGACTGTCCGTAACCTTCCGCATCAACCCCCGCGCCAAGTTCGCGGACGGCCGGCCCGTCACGGCGCAGGACGTGGTGTTCTCGTTCAACGTGCTGCGCTCCGATGCGGCCTCGCCCCTGTACCGCTACTACTATGCGGACGTGACGTCCGCCCAGGCGGTGAACCGCCGCACGGTGCGCTTCCGCTTCCGCCGCAAGAACCGCGAGCTGTCGCTGATCGTGGGGCAGCTCCCCGTGCTGCCCGAGCACTTCTACAAGGGCAAGGACTTCGGCAATGCCTTCGGCCGCGCGGCCCTGGGCAGTGGGCCCTACAAGGTGGCGGACTTCGAGTTCGGCCGCTTCGTGCGCTACCAACGCCGGCCGGATTACTGGGGCCGCAACCTGCCGGTCAACGCGGGCAAGTACAACTTCGACGACATCGTGGTGAAGATCTACCGCGACCAGACGGTGCAGTTGGAAGGGCTCAAGGCGGGCGAGTTCGACGTCATGCCCATCTACAGCAGCAAGCAGTGGGCCGTGGATGTGGCCGGGGAGAAGTGGGACAAGCACTACCTGGTCAAGGCCGAGCTGAAGCACCACAACACGGCCGGGATGCAGGGCTACGTGTTCAACCTGCGCCGCCCCATCTTCGCCAATCGCGAGGTGCGCAAGGCGCTGGCCCTGGCCATGGATTTCCAGTGGAGCAACGAGAACCTGTTCTACGGCCAGTACAAGCCCCAGACCAGCTACTTCGACAACTCGGAGTTGGCCGCACGGGGCCTGCCTTCAAGCGCCGAGCTGAAGCTGCTGGAGCCGCTGAAGGCCGATCTGCCGCCGGAGGTGTTCACGCAGTCCATGGGCCGCCCCCTGGGCGATGGCCTGACGCAGCGCCAGCGGCTGGTGGAGGCCAAGCGCCTGCTGAACGCCAACGGCTGGCAGGTGCGGGACGGCGTGCTCACCAATGCCAAGACCGGGCAGCAGCTGCGCTTCACGGTGACCCTGGTGCAGCCCGCCTTCGAGCGCGTGACCGAGCCCTACCTGAACAACCTGCGCCGGCTGGGCGTGCAGGCCACCATGAAGACCGTGGACTCCTCGGTGTACGAGGGGCTGGTGCGCACGTTCGACTACGACATGATCGTGGACTCCTTCGGCCAGAGCCAGTCCCCGGGCAACGAGCAGCGCGACTACTGGTCGTCCGCCTCGGCCAGGCAACAGGGCGGCCGCAACACGCCGGGCATCGAGAACAAAGCCATCGACACCCTGGTGGACGACATCGTCACGGCGAAGTCGCGCAAGGATCTGGTCACGGCCACCCACGCGCTGGACCGCGCCCTGTGGTACGGCTACTACGTGGTGCCGCAGTGGTACATCGACGTGCACCGCGTGACGTTCTGGAACAAGTTCGGGCGGCCACAGCGGCTGCCGCTATACTATTCGCCCACGAGCTTCCTGATGTTCTGGTGGCAGGATCACGCCCTGGCCGATGCCCTGCAGAAGGCCATGGCCGCCGGCAAACCCCTCGTCTGGCCGCAGTGACGCGATGTGGCCCTATATCGTCAAGCGCCTGCTGCTGATGCTGCCCACCCTGGTGGGCATCGTGCTGATCACGTTCATCGTGCTGCAGTTCGTGCCCGGCGGGCCCGTGCAGCAGATGATGTCGCAGCTCCGCGCCCACACGGCTCCCGGCGAAGGCGGCGCGGCGGGCGGCCAAGCCCAGGGTGACCGCGCCTTCTCCCGCCAGCTCGAGGCGGAGCAGGTGGCCTACCTGCGCCATCTCTACGGCTTCGACAAGCCGATTTACGTGCAATTCTGGAGCTGGCTCAAGCGCCTGTTCACCTTCGACTTCGGCGAGAGCTACTACCACCACCGCACAGTGGTCTCGCTGGTGATCGAGAAGCTACCCGTATCCATCTCGCTGGGCGGCTGGAGCTTCCTCATCACCTACCTCACGTGCATCCCGCTGGGCATTCGCAAGGCCGTGCAGGATGGCTCGCGCTTCGATTCCGTCACCAGCGTGCTGATCCTGGTGGGCTACAGCATCCCCGGGTTCGTGCTGGGCATCTTCCTGATCGTACTATTCGGGGGCGGCTCGTTCTGGAGCCTGTTCCCGCTGCGGGGTCTCACGTCGGACAACTGGGCGCAGCTCACCACGCTGGGCAAGGCGATGGACTACCTGTGGCACCTGGTGCTGCCGCTGAGCTGCTACGTGATCGGCAGCTTCTCCGTGCTCACGCTGATCACCAAGAACTCGTTCCTGGACGAGATCAACAAGCAGTACGTCTACACGGCCCGAGCCAAGGGCCTGCCCGAGCGCGTGGTGCTGTGGAAGCACGTTTTCCGCAACGCGGTGATCCCGGTGATTCTGGGCTTCCCGGGAAGCTTCCTGGGCCTGTTCTTCTCCGGCAGCATCCTTATCGAGACCCTGTTCTCGCTGGACGGTCTGGGGCTGCTCAGCTACGAGTCCATCATCAGCCGCGACTACCCCGTGGTGATGGCCACGCTGTTCTTCTTCTCGCTGCTTGCGCTGGTGAGCAACCTGCTCAGCGACCTCTCGCTGATCCTGGTGGATCCCCGCATCTCCTTCGAGAGCGCACCGAGGTAACCATGGAGCCTGCCCGCGCACCCATGGTGCCCGAACTGCCGCCCGATTCGCGCTGGGCACGGCTGCGCCTGCGGCTACGCATGAGCGAGGAGACGCAGCGCAAGTGGCGCGCCTTCCGCCGCAACCGGCGGGGGCTATACAGCCTGTACATCCTGCTCACGCTGCTGTTCCTGAGCCTCTTCGCGGAACTGTACGCGAACAGCCGGCCCATCGTGATCGACTACCAGGGCCATCTCTACTTCCCCATGCTGCAGGTCTACCCGGAGACGACCTTCGGCGGAGACTTCGCCACGGAGGCGGACTACCAGGACCCCTACGTGCGCAAGCGCATCACGGAGGGGCACAACTGGGCCATCTACCCGCCGATCCCCTGGGACTACAAGACGATCAACTTCAACCTAGGGCAGCCGGCGCCCTCGCCACCCAGCGGCAGCAACCTGCTGGGCACGGACGACCGCGGCCGCGACGTGCTGGCGCGGCTGATCTACGGCTTCCGGCTCTCGATGATCTTCGGGCTGGTGCTGGCGGTAATCGGCACCCTGGTCGGCATCGTGGCGGGGGCCATCCAGGGCTACCTGGGCGGCTGGGTGGACCTGCTGGGCCAGCGCGGCATCGAGATCTGGTCGTCCATGCCCGAGCTGTACCTGCTGATCATCATCTCCGCGTCGTTCACGCCCAGCATTCCCAAGCTGATCGTGATCCTGAGCCTGTTCGGCTGGATGGGGCTCTCGGTATACGTGCGGGCGGAGTTCCTGCGCGCCCGCAACTTCGACTACGTGCGCGCCGCGCGGGCCATGGGCGTGGGCAACTGGGCGATCATCCGCAAGCACATCCTGCCCAACACGCTCGTGCCCGTGATCACGTTCTTCCCCTTCCGCGTTTCGGGCGCCATCATCGGCCTCACCAGCCTGGACTTCCTGAACCTGGGCGTGCCCAGTCCCACGCCCTCCCTGGGCGAGCTGCTGCGCCAGGCCAAGGCCAACGTGGAGGCGTGGTGGATCAGCCTCACCACCTTCTTCGTGCTGGTGCTCACCGTCGTGCTCATCAACTTCATCGGCGAGGCCCTGCTGCAAGCCTTCGACCCCCGCCGACGTGGCGGACCGGGCTGAGCGCGGCCGGAACGGGGGCCACCGGAACGAACGAGGCACCATGGATGACCGCACAGAGCCGCAGGGCACCTACCCGGGCTGGCACTTGGCCCAAGTGAACATCGCGCTCATGCGCGCGCCGCTGGACGATCCGCTGATGCAGCGCTTCGTGGATCAGCTCGACTTCATCAACGCGCTGGCGGACCGCAGCCCGGGCTTCGTGTGGCGGCTGCAGACGGAGGAAGGCGACGCCACCGCCGTGCGCGCCTACGACGACGAGCGCATCCTGTTCAACCTGTCCTTGTGGGAATCCATCGGGGCGCTGCACGACTACGTGTACCGCAGCGCGCACCTGGAGGTGCTCAAGGATCGCAAGCTGTGGTTCGAGGTCATGCAGGACCGCCACATGGCGCTGTGGTGGGTGCCGGCGGGGCACGTCCCCGGCGTGGAGGAGGCCCGCGACCGTCTGGAGCACCTGCAACACCACGGCCCGACAGCCGAGGCGTTCACGTTCCAGCGCCGCTTTGCCCCACCCACGGCGGGACACGCATCCGCCTAGCGCCCGGATGGGGAGGATGCCAACGGGCGAAGCCGTGCAGTGGCGCGGCTAACAGGCCGCGCTGGCATCGCCTTTCCGCTGAGGTTGGCAGGCGCGCAAGGCATCGGCCCGCTGCAGCGCGACGGCCATGGCCCCGCCACCCTCCGGCTGACCGAAGCGCTTCAGGGCCTGCCGGTAGTGCGTCTCGCCGTACAGTGCCACCAGCCGCTGACGCAGCGAGCGCCCGGGCGCATGGCCCTGCAACAGCGCCACCACGCGGCTCTGGAACACCTCCTTCACGAAGGGCTTGGGCACGAAGTCCGTGGCACCGGCCCGGAAGATCGCCAGCAGATAGTCGGTCTGATCCAGCGCACTCATCACCATCACGGGCAGCCAAGCCAGCCCCGGGTCCTTGCGGATGTGCCGGCACAGCTCGTCGCCGCTCATGTGCGCCATGATGTAGTCGGTGACCACCAGGTGCACGGCGTCCGGGTCGCGCTGCAGCAGGTCCAGCGCCTCCTCGCCGTCGCCCACCGGCAGCACTTCCAGGCCCAACTGCACCAGGCCCTCGGTCACGATGCGCCGCACCAGCGGGCTGTCGTCCACCACGAGCGCCCGCAGGCCATGTCGCGCCGGCGGAGGCCGCAGCAGGCCATCCACCACACGCTGCACGCTGCCCGGCACACAGGGCTTGACCAGGAAGTCCGCCGCCCCGGCATGGAAGCCCTCCACCCGGCCGGCCAGCGTGTCGTCCGCCGTGATGAACACGATGGGCACACCGCGGTCGCCCGACTGATCCTCCAGCAGCTCCAGCGCCCGGATGCGGCGGCAGGTCTCGTAGCCGTCCATGCCCGCCATGTGCACGTCCAGCGTGATCAGGTCCGGCCGCTCCGCCGCAATCACGTTTAGCGCATCCTCGCCCGAGGCGGCCTCCAGCACCTCGTAGCCGGCTTCCTCCAGCTCGTGCCGAATCACCCGCCGCGCCACGGCGCTGTCGTCTACCGTCAGAACTCGCATCGTCATCACTCCCTTGTATGACCGTCGAGCGTCCCCACGCTGCGAGGACATGCTATCACCAGATTGTACGAATAACAATCTATTTCGGATATGCACGCCAAGCGGCCAAATCCGCCCGGCGGCAGGCGTCTGGCGCAGGCAATCTGGGGGGAGTGAGGCTATGCGCGGGCGCTACGGCTTCGGCTCGCCGGCCACCTTCACGAACACCGCCTCGCCGCGCGCGGTCTCCTGGCCGCCGGCCAGCAGCGTGCAGGCCACAGTGATGCGGCGGCATTGCGATGGCGTTGGACGGTGTTATTCAATCTTGTCACGCTTCTCCAGATTGTGCCTTCCGCAGAGCAACTGGATATTGCGGGCATCCATGGAAGAACCGCCCTTCGAGAAGGGAATCACATGGTCAAAATGAAGATTGTCTGTGCTCCCACACTTGACGCACGCGCCCTTGTCTCTCCTCCAAACTTCAAGCTTGGTGCTCGGCGGGATCAACCGTGTGTGGGGCAGTGCTTCGGGCTGCTCGGTTGGAATCTCCCCCGGTTGGTCCATAAGTTCAAGGCGGAAGCGGACAACGCTTCTAACACTGCCCTTCTGAACCCACGCATCGACTAACCGAAAGTAACCATTGAAGACCCAAATTCCTGTCTTGATCTTCTCATAGACCTTCACTATTTCCGCATTTCCCGCTTTGACTGCATAGTCCTGAGCGGCCTTTAAGAACCTCCCGTTGGGAGTGGGCTTCCCACGGTCGTCGACAAGCGGCTGATCGAGCTTCTTGGGGTCTGAGACTCCCGCAGTCTTTGCCACATCGTGCCCTTCATAAAGCAGCACCCGTCCATCCTCTATCACTTCATCCTCATATGGAGCGCCCGGCCGCTGACTCATTAACAGGATGCTCATTCCTCCTTTGGGCCGAAAATTCATCCCACGCTGAAGGCTCATGCCTTCCTGGGCGCACATCTCGTTGTGCGAGACAATGTCTCCCTGCCGAATCATGCTGCCTGCCGTGTTGAGGTTGCACAGCGCCAACAAACACCCTTTGCATCCACGGCCGCTCCGCGCCGCTACGGCTTCGGCTCGCCGGCCACCTTCACGAACACCGCCTCGCCGCGCGCGGTCTCCTGGCCGCCGGCCACCAGCGCGCAGGCCACGGTGATGCGGCGACCCTGCTGCCCGGTCACGCGGGCACGCAGCTCCACTGCGCCGTCGGCGGGCGTGGGCTTGAGGTAGTCCACGTGCAGGCTAGCGGTGACGTAGAGCTGCACCGGCTCGGAGCCGATCGCGCGGCCCTCGGCGCGGTAGGCATGGGCCGTGGCCGTGCAGGCCATGTGGCAATCCAGCAGGGTGGCGATGACCCCGCCGTTCAGCACACCCGGCGCGGCCACGTGCCAGGGCTCCGGCGTCCAGCGGCACACGCCCTCGTCGCCCTCCCAGTGGCTGCGGATGCGCAGGCCGTGCGGGTTCTCCTGGCCGCAGCCGTAGCAGGTCTGGCCGAAGGGGCGGACGTGATCCTGGAAGGCGGGCGACTCCATGCGGGCTCCTCTCTCTTGCGCGGGGGTGAATGGCCAGCGTGGCACACCAGCCGGCGCGCCCATCCTAGCCGCTGGGGCCGCGTGGGCACAATCCCGCGCCGCGGTACCCGCTACGCCAGGGCTTGGCCCGGCCGCCGCGCTCCGCTAGAACGGAGCGATTGCCCACGCCCAACCCAGGAGCCCCGGCCCATGGCGTCCATCAGCTTCGACGAATTCCTCAAGGTGGACGTGCGCGTGGGGCGCATCGTTCGTGCAGAGGACTTCCCCAGGGCCCGCAAGCCCGCCTATCAGCTCTGGGTGGACTTCGGGCCGGAGCTGGGCGAGCGCAAGACCAGCGCGCAGCTCACGCGGCACTACCGCAAGGAGGAGCTGCCGGGGCGGCTGGTGGTGGCCGTGGTGAACTTCCCGCCCAAGCAGGTGGCCAACTTCATGTCCGAGGTGCTGGTGCTGGGCGTGCCCGATGCCGACGGCGAGGTGGTGCTGCTGCAGCCGGACCAAGCCGTGCCCCTGGGTGGGCGACTGTTCTGAAGCGGCCCCGGGGCCCCCTCACGCGTACACGTAGCCCTCCACGCCGTGCTCGGCGCTCAGCGGCGGCAGCAGCGCAGCGGGATCGCGCACGGCCCGCCACGCGATCCAGGTGCAGAGCACGCTGTCCAGCGCATCGCCCTCCGCATCGTCCAGCAGCGCCGCCCGCCGGCTGCGGGGCACGGCCACCCCTTCGGCCTCCACCCGCCGCAGCAGTTCCGCGCGGGCCTCACGGTGCGTGGCGCCGCGGCCCTTGTAGGGGTGATACCAGTCGCGCGCCTTCAGGGCGGAGGCGGGGCAGGCCTCCAGCAGCCACAGGCGGCCCGGCTGCGGCGGCTCCATGGGCAGCAGGCACGCCCCGGCCGCGCACAGCGGCGCCAGCACCTCGGCGATGCCGTGCCAGGTCTGGCGATACACGCGCAGGTTGTGCGGCGCGAAGGGCGTGCGCGCCTCCAGGTCGCAGGCGCGCTTGAGGTCGCGCTCGGAGCGGCCCGCCGCCCGCATGGCAACGCGGAACGCCTGCGCGTCGGCATAGTGCGCGCGGAACGCCGCCACGAACGCACGCAGGCTGCGCTCCGGCACCAGGCTGCGGTGCAGGCCGAAGGGGAAGTCCAGGCCCACGGCGGCCGGCCCCATCGCCCGCAGCCAGGCGACCAGCGCCGCCAGGGCCGGGGTCCGCGCGGCCGCTCCGCCAGGTAGCCCGGCCGCCCGCCGCACGTCGGTCACGCGCAGGTTGTCGCCCGCGGGCTGGGCCAGCGTGACCCACACCTTGCGCCCTGCCTGCCCGGCACCGCTGAAGTCCACGCCCACGATGTGGGGTGGGAGATCGACGGCCGCGCGGGCGACGTGGGACGGGGTGGGCGCCATGGGCGGAGAGACTGGGCGCTCAGCGCGCGAATGACGGCGCGAGGCGGCGGCCGTGCTCGGCCAGGCGACGCAGGGTCTCCCTCAGGTCGTCCGGCGTGGTGCGCGGGTTGATAGGGCAGATGCGCAGCACGGTGCGGCCACCCAATGCCGTGGGACTGAGGAACGCGAAGCCCTCCGCGTTGAGCGCCTGGGCCATCGCGTCGTTGAGCGCGTCCGTGCCCGCGTCGTCCAGCCCCGGCGCCCGGTAGCGGAAGCAGAGGATGGCGAGCTGGGCCGGCGAGGCCACCTCCCATTCCGGTGCTGCCCGCAGCCACGACTCGGTTTGCTCGGCCAGGGTAATGCCGTGAGCGATGGCCTCGCGGAAGGCCCCGAAGCCGAACACCTTGAGCGAGAGCCACAACTTGAGAGCGCGGAAGCTGCGCGTGAGTTGCACGCCGTGATCCATATAGCTCACGGCCTCCGGCACGCCTTCGGTGATTTTGAGGTACTCGGGCGTGACGCGGAAAGCCTCGGGCAGCCAGCGCGCCTCGCGCACCAGCAGGCAGCCAATCTCGTAGGGCTGGAAGAGCCACTTGTGCGGATCGAGCACCAGCGAGTCCGCGCGCTCCAGACCGGCCAGCACGGCCCGGCCCTGCTCGCACAGCACTGCTGCCGCCCCGTGTGCACCGTCAATGTGCAGCCATAGGTGCGCCTCGGCACACAGGTCGGCCAGGGCGGGCAGGGGGTCCACAGCGCCGGTATTGGTGGTGCCGGCGTTGGCCACCACGCAGAAGGGTCGCCTCCCGGCGCTGCGGTCCGCCGCCACGGCATCGTGCAGGGCGCCCACGGGCAGCCGACCGTCCGCGGCAGTGGGCAGCGTGCGCACCTGGTGCTCCGCGAAGCCCAGCACGCGCAGCCCGCGGAACACCGAGGAGTGTGTCTGGTCGGACGCATAGATCACGGCGCCGGCCGTATCGGCGGCCAGGCGGTTGTGGCGCGCACAGGCCAAGCCGGTGAGATTGGCCATGGAGCCGCCGCTGACCAGCACACCGCCCGCCCCTTGGGGCAGGCCACAGGCTTCCCGCAGCCAGTCCAGCACCACGGTCTCGATCATCGCCGGGGGCGCCGCTTCCAACCAATTGCCCGCGAACGGGTTGTGCCCGGCCACCAGCAGGTCCGCCAGCACGCTGATCCAGTTGGAGGGGCTGGGGATGAAGCCCAGGAAGCGCGGATGGATCAGGTGGCCGATGGGCCCGAACACCTCCCCTTCCATCCGCTCCAACAGCGCGCCAGGATCCGTACCGTGCTCGGGCGGAGGTTCTCGGAAGCGCGCCTCCATCTCCGCTCGGTCCGCCGTGCGCCAGACCGGCTTTCCGCCCACCGTCTCCCAGTGCCGCACCAGCAGGTCCACCACATGGTAGCCCAGACGGCGCATCTCCTCGGGGCTCACCTCCAGCCGCGCGCGAGCGCCCACCTCGTCCATGTCATGCTCCATAGGGGTAGTCCATCTGCGCGCGGATGCGGGCCACGGCCTCGGCGCCGGCCAGCCGCGCGCAGAGGTGCAGGCCCAGGTCCAGCGCGGCGGTGACCCCGCGCGCGGTGACCACCGGGCCCTCGTCCACCACGCGGGCATCGGTCACCACCTCGGCGCAATAGGGACGCAACAGGTCGTAGGCGTTGGGGTGTGTGGTGGCGCGCCGGCCCCGCAGCCAGCCCGCGGCGCCAAAGAGCAGCGCCCCGGTGCACACGGAGGCCTTGAGCGGCGCGTCCCCGGCTGTGGCGAGCCAGCCCACGAACGCGGGGTCGTCCTTGAGCGGGCGCGTGCCGAAGCCGCCCGGCGCCACCAGCAGGTCGTAGCCAGCCAGGGAGCCGCCCACCCGCGTGGCGGCCATGCGCAGGCCGCGGTCGTCGGTTACCTCGGGCGTGCGGGCGCACAGCTCCCAGCTCAGATCGGGGATGAACCCCATGGTCTTGAGCCGGGTCAGCGGATCGTAGCAGCCCACGAAATCCAGCGTGGTCAGGCCATCGAAGAGGAGAAAGGCCACCCGCATGGCGTGTACGCTCCTGGGCCGTGGGTGAACGGGCAGGCCGCGGTGCCAGCGCCCCCCGGCGACCCCCGCGGCGATCCGTGCTAGGGATAGCATATGCATCTGCTCGACGTCGAAGACCTGAAGACGCACTTCCACACCGAGGAGGGCGTGGCGCGCGCCGTGGACGGCGTATCGTTCCACATCGCCGAGGGCGAGAGCCTGGCGCTGGTGGGCGAGTCCGCCTGCGGCAAGTCCGTCACGGCGCTTTCGGTGATGGGGCTGATCCGCCCGCCGGGCTTCCATCCCGGGGGCAGCATCCGCCTGGATGGCGAGGAACTGCTGGGGGCGCCAGCCTCGGTGCTGCAGCGCGTGCGCGGCAACCAGATCTCGATGATCTTCCAGGAGCCGATGACGTCGCTGAACCCCGTGTATACCATCGCCAACCAACTCGCCGAGCCACTGGTGCTGCACCAGAAGTTGACGGCGGGCGAGGCCCGCGCGCGCTGCCGCGAGCTGCTGGGGCAGCTCGGCATCGCCTCGCCGGAGGTGGTGCTGGACAGCTATCCGCACCAGCTCTCCGGCGGCATGCGCCAGCGCGTGATGATCGCCATGGCCATCGCCTGCCGCCCACGCCTGATGATCGCGGACGAGCCCTCCACGGCCCTGGACGTGACGGTGCAAGCGCAGATCCTGCACCTGATCCGCGAACTGCAGCGCGAGTACGGCATGGCGCTGCTGCTGATCACGCACGACCTGGGCGTGGTGAACCAGGTCTGCGACCGCATCTGCGTGATGTATTCGGGCCGCGTGGCTGAGGTGGCCCCGCGCGAGGCCCTGCTGCGCGAGCCGCAGCACCCGTACACGGTCAAGCTGATGCAGTCCATCCCGCGCGGCATCAGCCGTGACCAGCGCTTGGCCGTGATTCGCGGGCAGGTGCGCCCGGCCACGGACTACCCGCCCGGCTGCCGCTTCGCCGAGCGCTGCGACCACGCCGCCGAGCGCTGCCGGGCCGAACAGCCGCCGCTCTACCCGACGCGCGCGGAGGGGCGCTCCGCCTGCTTCCTGCAGGATCCGGCCGAGCCCCTGCCCGCGCAGGAGCTGCCCCCGGCTGTCACGGAGGCCCACGGCGAGCGCAAGCGCGATGGCGAGGTGCTGCTGGATGTGCGCGACCTGCGCACGCACTTCCCCGTGCGCCAGGGCTTCTTCCAGCGCGTGGTGGGCCACGTGCGCGCGGTGGACGGCGTCTCGCTGGCCATCCGCGAGGGCACCACGCTGGGGCTGGTGGGCGAATCCGGCTGCGGCAAGACCACGCTGGGCCACAGCCTGCTGAACCTGGAGGGCCACGCCCAGGGCGACGTGCTGTTCGAGGGTCGCAACCTGCTGGCGCTGCCCCCGGCGGAGCTGCGGCACATGCGGCGCAAGGTGCAGATCATCTTCCAGGATCCCTTCGCCTCGCTGAACCCCCGCATGATGGTGAACGACATCGTGGGCGAGGGCCTGCGCTTGCACGAGCCGGGGCTGCGCGAGGCGGAGTACGTCCGGCGCATCGCGGAGACCCTGCGCGAGGTGGGGCTGGGTCCGGAGATCGGGCTGCGCTACGCCCACGAGTTCTCCGGTGGCCAGCGCCAGCGCATCGCCGTGGCGCGCGCGCTGATCCTGCGGCCGCGCTTCATCGTGCTGGACGAGGCCACCAGCGCGCTGGACGTTTCCGTGCAGGCGCAGATGCTGAACCTGCTGCGCGACCTGCAGGGGCGCCACCACCTGACCTACCTCTTCATCACGCACGACCTGGGCGTGGTGCGCTACCTGGCGGACGAGGTGGCGGTGATGTACCTGGGGCGCATCGTGGAGCACGGGCCCACCGAGTCCGTGTTCGCCCAGCCCAGCCACCCCTACACGCGCAGCCTGCTGGCGGCCGTGCCCAGCCTCACCACGCGCTGGAGCGAGCCCCCCGCCCTGACCGGCGAGGTGCCCTCGCCGGTCAATCCGCCCTCCGGCTGCCACTTCCACCCGCGCTGCCCGGTTTACCTGGAAGCCGTAGCCGGTCGGGGCGATCCGCGCCTGCGCGACCGCTGCCCCGCCGCCTACCCGGAGGCCTACCCGCAGGACTCCGGCCACTGGGCCAAGTGCTTCGCCGCCGAGGGCCGGGGATAAGGCCCGGCACACGCGGGCGGGACGCCCGCGCCATCGAATTCTGCCCATCCCTGCCCACGTCGGCGCGCCCCCTTGCCATCGCGGTGCAGGTGGGTAACGGTCTCAGACGGAAGGGGGTCCGACCCCCGTCGCTCCGCACCGCCCGAGGTGGTCATGCCCGCCGATTCCACCCCCACCCTGCTCGGCCTGGAGGATCTGCTGCCCGCCGAACTGGCCGAGCGCCTGCGCACGCTTTCGCCCGGCATCGCCTGGGCCCTGGAATCCTTCGTGGTCAGCTTCGGCGCGGAGGTCTCGCAGCTCGATGCAGACGCCCGCGAGGCCTTCGCGCGGCTGACGCTGGGCTATGGCGAGAACCTCGACCAGTTCATGCAGCTAGCCCACGAGGGTCTGGACCCGCAGCAGGCCCAGGAACGGGCGCGCAAGGTGGCACTGCTGCGGCGGCTGGATCTCTTCGGCCCACTCAACGCGTTCGATCTGGGGCGCATCGCCTCAGCCTTCCAGCCCGTCACGTTCGCCCAGGGCGAGGTGTTGGCGGAGCAGGGGCAGGAGGGCGAGGCGGTATACTTCCTGGAGCGCGGGCGGATGGGCATCGTGGTGGACGGCAACCAGGTGGCCATCCGCGGCGAGGGCGCCCTGTTCGGCGAGACCTCCGTGGTGACGGGCGAGCCGGTGAACGCCACGCTCAAGGCCGTCACCCGCTGCGAGGCCCTGCGCATCTCGCGCGAAGACTTCGTGCAGCACGTGCTGGGGCTACCGGAACTGGTGCCGCGCATCGCCCGCATCGGCTTCCTGCGCCTGGAGGAGGCCACGCAACGGCTGAGCGAGGTGCTGGGCCACATGCCGGACGCCCTGCTCAAGATCGACCGCGAGGGCATCATCACCGGTGACATCTCCAGCAAGTGCTTCACCTACCTGGGCCAGGAGGTGCTCACCGGCAAGCGCTTCTCCGCCGTGCTGTTCAAGGACCATCCAGAGCTGCAGGCGGCCTGGGACGATGCGTTCCCGCTGCTGTGGGAACAGCCGGAGCGCTACCAGCAGGAGGACTTCGCCATTCCGCGCGAGGTAGACTTCGCGCTGCCGGGCGATGGACTGCGGCATTACGAGGTCAACGTGGTGCCCTGCTTCCGGCGCGGGGCGCAGGAGGGCTTCGACGTCGCCATCTCCGACGTGACGGAGCGCAAGCGCGTGGAGGAGGAGCGCGCCCGCATGCAGCGCGCGCTGCAACGCCGCCGCCGCAAGTTCATCCTGTTCCGCCTGGGGGGCCAGCGCTTCGGCCTGGAGATCGAGAGGGTGCGCGAGATCATCGTGCGGCCCACGGTCACGCGCCTGCCCAACGCCCCGGCCTTTCTGCGCGGCTTCTTCAACCTGCGCGGGCACATCGTGCCGGCGCTGGACCTGTACGAGCTGCTGCGGCTGGACAAGCCCGTCGCGGACGAGCGGGGCTGCATCTTCATCGTGGAACTGGAGCGCGACGGCAAGACGCTCGCCGTGGGCCTGCTCACGGACGACGTGGACGAGATCCTGGACGTGGACGAGGCCAACATCACGCCCGCGGCGGAGCTGGCCCTGCACTTGAGCCGGCTCGACTTCCTGTACGGCATCGCCCTGTCAGACGACGGCGAGCGGCTGCTGCTGGATGTGGACCGCCTCATCTCCCACGAGCAGCACGACGCGCTGGCCGTGCTGCAGTCGCAGGAAGCGTAGGCTGTATTGAACAACGCCAAAAGCACTATCAATCATGGGGGCTTCGCCCCCATACCCCCACCAGGGAGCGAAACTCCCTGGCCCCTGTAAGGAGTTTCATTCCACGCCGACCTGGGTTCGCACCGGTAGCGAGGGTGCGGGAGCCCCCGCCTCCCTCACTACGGCAGGGGGATGCCGTAGAGTCGGGCCGCGTTCCCGCCCAGGATCATGCGCCGCTCGGGCTCCGGGAGGTCGCCCATGGTGCGGCGGATCACCTCCTCGCTGTTGGGCCACGAGCCCTCGTGGTGCGGATAGTCGTTGCCGAACAGCAGGCGGTCCGTGCCGATCCACTCGCGGGTGGCAATGCCCATCGGATCGTCCGAGAAGCTGCACCAGCCCTGCCGCCGGAAGTAGTCCGAAGGCTTGAGCGCCAGCTTGGGGGCCACCCAGAAGTCGTGCTTCACGTAGCTCTCGTCCATGGCCCATAGCGCCCAGGCAAGCCAGCCGATGCCGCACTCCACCAGCGCGAAGCGCAGCCCGGGGAAGCGCTCGCAGGCGCCCGAGGCGCAGAGCTGCGTCAGCGGCTCCATGGCCGTGGAGAGCGCGTGCACCACGTAGTTGATCACGGCACCGCCGTGCCCGGTGGCGCTGCGGGGGTCGCGGCCCGTGCCCACGTGAAAGTTCACGGGCAGCCCCGTCTCCTGCAGCACGGCCCAGAGCGGGTCGTAGAGCGGCAGGTTGTAGGGCCGGCCGGCCACCTGCACGGGCATGAACACACTGGCGAAGCCCAGTTTGGCCACGCGCTCCACCTCGCGCACGGCGCCGGGCACATCGCCCGGAGCCACCGCCGCCACGGGCAGGATGCGCTCGCGGTGGGCGCTGAAGCTCTCGTGAGCCCAGTCGTTCCACACGCGGCACATGGCCTCCGAAAGCGCGGGGTCCGGCGAGGTCCACATCAGCAGCCCCTTGTTGGGGTACACGATCTCCACGTTCACGCCGTCCAGGTCGTGGTGCGCGTTGCGGATGGCGGGGTCTGCGGAGCCCTTCTGCGACAGGTCCAGATCGTGCGCCTCCAGGCTGAAGGCCTGCCCCTGCGTGACCTCGCGCGGCATGTCCTTGATGCGCACCGGACGCAGGCCCTCGGCGACGGACCACTTCTGGCCGTCGTCGTCCACCCGCACCCGCGGGATGCGCTCGCGGAACTCGGGCGCAATGCGCGTGGCCCAGAGGTCCGCCGGCTCGTTGACGTGGCAATCCGCCGAGATGATGAAGGTGCGGTCCACCAGCCGCTCGCCATCGGCGGCGCCGGCGGATTTGCGTGCGGGCTCGGTCATGGGGTGGCTCGTGACGGTGGGTGCTGGACGAGGATGGGCGAGCAGCGTTGCGGCCATTCATACCCAAACGCACGTCCGACCCGCAAGCTGCCGGGGGCGTTGCCGTAACGGATCGTCTACTTGCGGGTCTGGGCAGTGCCGGAGGCGGCGGGCTTGGCGGCGTTCGCGGCGTCGATGCGGTCCAGCACGGGCTTGAGCACGCGCCACACGTTGTCCGCCACGATGCGCGCGCCCTGGGCGTTCGGGTGGATGCCGTCGGCTTGGTTCAGGTCCGGCTGCATCGCCACGCTATCCAGCAGGAAGGGGACGAAGGGCAGGTCGTAGTGTTCGGCCAACTGGGGATACACGGCCTTGAAGCGCCGCGTGTAGTCCGGGCCGTAGTTGGAGGGCATCTGCATGCCGGCCAGCACCACCGTGATGCCACGGGCCTTGCAACGCTCGATGATCCTGGCCAGGTTGTCGCGCATGGCCGCCGGATCCTGCCCGCGCAGGCCGTCGTTGCCCCCCAGCGCCAGCACCACCACGTCCACCCGCTGCTTGAGCAGCCAGTTCAGGCGCGAGAGGCCCCCGGCGGTGGTATCCCCGCTCACGCCCGCGTTGACGACCCGCCAGGGGGAGTGTGCCTTGCGCAGGCGCTCGGCGATCAGCGAGGGGTAGGCCTCCTCCAGCGGCAGGCCGTGGCCGGCCGTGATGCTGTCGCCCAGGAACAGCACCACGGGCCCCGCGTCCGCGCCGGCCTGGGCCGGCTGGGCAAAGGCATCCGCATTGCCCGCGGGGGCTTTGGCCGAGGAAGTCGCTGCGACGCTAGGCGGAGCAGTACTCGATTGTACGGCTGTGGGCTGCTGGGCGGGAGCGGACTGCGAGGGAGCCTGCGAGCGGTCGCAGCCCGTAGTGCCCAGGCCGGCGGCCAGCGCCAGCAGCAGGGCCAGGGGGAGACGAACCGGGGTGCGGTGGCGCCGTGCCATGCGAATCAGCCTTTGCGGCGGGCGAACTCGTCGATGAAGTTGGCCAGCGCGCGGGCGCCCTCCACGGGCATACCGTTGTAGATCGAGGCCCGCATGCCGCCGAAGAAGCGGTGACCCTTGAGGGCATAGAGCCCCTCGGCGTTGCCCTCCGCCACGAACGCGGCGTCCAGGTCGTCGCTGGGGGTGCGGAAGGTCACGTTCATGCGCGAGCGGTGCTCCGGGTGCGCGTGGGGCTTGTAGAAGCCCGGGTGCCGGTCCAATGCATCGTAGACCAGCTTGGCCTTCTCCTCGTTCATCGCCTCGATGGCTGCCAGCCCGCCGGAGGTCTTGATCCACTCCAGCACCAGCCGCGCCATGTAGATGGCGAAGGTGTTGGCCGTGTTGCTGAGGGAGTGGTCGCGGGCGAGCTGCCCGTAGTTGATCATCTTGGGCGTGATGGGCAGCGCCTGCCCCAGCAGGTCCTCCCGCACGATGGCCACGGAGAGACCCGAGGTGCCCATGTTCTTCTGCGCGCCCGCATAGAGCACGCCGAAGCGGCTGATATCCATGGGCCGCGAGAGGATTTCCGAGGTGGCATCTCCCACCAGCGGCACGCCATCGGTATCCGGGAAGGTGTGCCAGCGCGTGCCCACCATCGTGTTGTTGGTGGTGATGTGCAGGTACGAGGCGTCCGCCTCGATGCGCGCGGGGTCCAGGGCCGGAATGTGATCGAAGGTCGTGCCCTCGCTGGAGGCCACCTCCAGCACGGTGCCGTACTTGGACGCCTCGTCCGCCGCCCGGCCGGAGAAGTAGCCCGAGTTCACGTACAACGCCTTGCGCGCCGGACGGGTGGCAATAAGGTTCAGCGGCACCATGGAGAACTCCATGGCGCCCCCGCCGTGGGCCATGGCAATGCGGTAGTTGGCGGGGATCGCCAGCAGCTCGCGCAGCAGCGCTTCCACCTCGTACACCACCTGCTTGAACTCCGGCGCCAGGTGGCTGATCTCGATCACCGAGGCGCCCAGCCCCTCGAAGTCCAGCCATTCCTCCTGGGCCCGCTTGAGCACGGGCAGGGGCATCATGGAGGGGCCGGCGGTGAAGTTGAAGACGCGTCGGTTCATGGGATCGGCCGCGCCAGGCGCGGCAATGGGGGTCACTGAGAATGGCCCGGGCCACAGCCGGCCCGGCCGCCTAAGTTCCGTTCAGCAATGGGTCTTCAAGCGGCCGGGCCGCTTGAAGACCACAAGCATTACACCGTGGGGGCCGTGGGCCCCCACACCCCCAGTACGAACCTTGACCAAAGTTGACGGGGTCTCGCCCGCAAATAGGGTCCAGGGAGCGGGGCTCCCTGGTGGGGGTAGGGGGCAAAGCCCCCATGGCCGAAATGCCTTTCAACACACAGCTCAGCCGTTGCGGCGCTGGAACTCGCGCATGAAATCCGCCAGCAGCTCCACGCCTGCGAAGTCCATGGCGTTGTAAATGGAGGCGCGCACGCCGCCGCGGGAGCCATGGCCGCGCAGGGCGTACATACCCGCCTGATCCGCCTCGGCCAGGAAGCGCTCCAGCCGGTCGGCATCGGGCAGCGCGAAGGTCACGTTCATCGTGGAGCGGTGCGCGGGCTGCACGTAGCCGCGGTAGAAGCCGCCGCTGGCGTCGATGAGGTCGTACAACAGGCGCGAGCGCCGCTCGGCACGGCGCTCCATCTCGTCCACGCCGCCCTCCGCCTTCACCCAGCGCAGCATCAGGCACATCATGTACAGCGACAGCGTGCTGGGGGTGTTCGCCATGGAGAGCGGGTCCCTGCCCAGCTCCGCGTAGTTGAGAATGCGCGGCGTGGTGGGCAGGGCGTGGCCCAGCAGGTCTTCCCGCACGATCACCACCGCCAGCCCGGCGGGCGCCACGTTCTTCTGCGCCCCGGCGAAGATCAGGCCGAACTGCGAGATGTCCAGCCGGCGCGAGAGGATGTCCGAGGTCATGTCCGCCACCAGCGGCAGCGCGCCCGTGTCCGGGTAGGTCTGCCAACGCGTGCCCATCACGGTGTTGTTGCTCGTGATGTACAGGTACGACGCCTCCGGATCGAGCCAGCCCGGGTCGAAGGCCGGCACGCGGTCGTAGTCCGCATCGCGGCTGTGGCCGGGCACGTGCACGTAGCCGTAGCGCGTGGCGATATCCGCCGCCCGCGAGGCGAACAGCCCCGAGTCGATGTACAGCGCGCGGCGCGCCGGGCGGTAGGCGATCAGGTTGAAGGGCACCATGGACATTTGGAGCTGCCCGCCCCCGTGCGCCATCAGGATGCGGTAGTTCGCCGGCACCGCCAGCAGCTCGCGCATCAAGCTCTGCGATTCCTCCACCAGCGCCAGGAACTCCGCGCTGCGGTGGCTGATCTCCACCACCCCGGCCCCCAGCCCGGCAAAGTCCACCAGGGCCTCGCGGGTCTGCTCCATCACCGAAAGCGGCATCATGGAGGGGCCGGCATTGAAGTTGTACGCGCGCCGGCCGGGCGCGGGACGGGCCTTGGCGGCGGGTCGGATCTGTGCGGGGGAGGTGTTCATGGGGCCTGCAGCGGGCGAATGCTCCGGGCGATTGGGGGCCCGCACGACACCGCTCGGCGCGAGCCGGCGCGGGACGGGCGGTGGGCGGCTGCGCACCGGCCACCGGCGCGTTCCACCCGAATCTCGCATCATATTGCGCGCGAGGCCGCCAGCGCAAGGACCGATGGAGGTGCCCTCAAGGTGTCAGCAGCCCCACCAGCTCCCGCACGTCGGGCAGCGTCTCCAGCGCCTCCACGCGGGTGATGAGGGCCTCGCTGGCCTCGGGCGGCAGGGGTAGCGCGCCGTAGCCCCAGTTGCGGCGGAACTTGGCCAGGTGCTGCTCGCGACCTAGCGGCGCCAGGGGGTGGCCTAGCACATGCTCCAGCTCGATCTCGTGGGTGGCGCCGGAGCGCAGGTGCACCCGCACCTGCTGCGGCGTGATGGCGCGCTCGTCCGGGTGCGGCAGCGGTTCGGCATGGATGCGCGCCGCCAGCGCATGCACACCGGGGTCGCGCAGGGCCTCCGGCGCGAAGTGCGGCACGTCCACCGTACCCCGCAGCAGGGCCGTGGCCGCCACGAATGGCAGGCATAGCCGCGCATAGGCCGGCGCCGGATCGGGCACGTCGGGGCGCGCCACCAGCCGGTAGGCCAGGGGCGGCAGGCGCACCTGCACGGCCTCCACGTCCTCTGCGGCGAAGCCGTGGACGGCCTGCAGGCGCAGCAGGCCGTCCACGCTGCCGTGGGTGAGGCGCCCGCTGGGGAAGGGCTTGTGCGATAGCCGCGTAATCTGCCACTCGCGGCCCAGCCGCGCGGCCATGGGCTCGGGCTCCGCCGCGCCGCCCTCGAACAGCGCGAAGTAGCCGTAGGGCCCCTGCAGCACGTCCAGCGGGGCGGGCAGGCCCGCGCGGGCCAAGTCTACGGCGGCGAGGGCCGCGCGGGCGTTGAAGCCCATCTGCATGGCCAACAGGGGCGAGCCCTCATCGTGGGGCTGCAGCGTGCCGCTGAGCTGCCCGTACAGCGCGCCCCAGGCCGCGCGCAGGCCCGCGGCGTCCAGACCCGCCAGGCGGGCAGCCGCGGCGGTGGCGCCCCAGGCGCTGGCCGTGGCGGGACGGAAGAAGCGCATGGGCCCTGTGGCCGCCTCGCCGACGGATGCGGCCACGTCCACCCCCAGCACCACGGCGTGCAGCAGCTCGGCTCCGGTGACGGCGCGGCCGGGCGGGCGGCGCTCGGCCTCGGCCAGGGCCACCGACAGCGTCGCCGCCATCAGGTGCACCACGGAAGCCTCGTGCAGGCAGTCGAACTCCAGGCAGTGCGCGAAGTGCGCATTGCCCAGGGCTGCGCTGCCCGCCGGCAAGCGCGTGCCGTGT
>DATFMP010000075.1:0-81937 GCA_035266845.1 bacterium | reverse complement strand
CTGATCAGCCTGCTGCTGACCCGCATCGGCCTGCTGACGCCCGAGTGGCTCAGCAAGAACCGCCGCTACGCCATCGTCATCATCTTCGTCGCCGCGGCCGTCCTTACGCCGCCGGATGCCTTCACGCAGGTGCTGCTGGGTATACCCCTGCTGCTGCTCTACGAGATCAGCGTCATCGTCTCGCGCGTGGCGCGTCCGCGCAAGCCGAAGGAAGAGCCGGAGGACGAGGCGTAGGCCCGCGCGCCTGAGCTGAGCGGGGGCTGAAGGCCCCCGCGATGCCCGGCTTACCCAATGTTTCCCATGACCTCTGCGAGCCAAGGGACGTCGGCGACGGCGCCCTGGAGCGCCGCCTCGGCCGTGGCGTAGCGGCCCTGGTCCCCGGCGGTGATGGGGAACCAGCCCCGCGCATCCTCCACGTCGCGGCGGAAGACCGCATAGCCGAACGTGCCGTCGGGACGCCGGAAGACGTCCACGCAGCGGTCGCTCTCCGGCGTTTCGATGGAGCGCAGCACGGTGTTGCGTTCCGCCATGGCCCTCCCCCAAAGCGTTGCGGACGGACGTCCCCGGTTAGGCTGGGTCTGAAAACGTTGCAGGTACACCGCCGTGTCCTTTGAGGAAGGCTCCATTGGAGCCTGTCTCAGGAACACGGCTCCAGTCTATGGCTCATCGCAGACCCCCGCGTTGCTGAGGAGCGGCCGAAGGCCGCGTCTCGAAGCGCGCGGAAGCCTGTGGCGATACCTTTTCCGACACAGCCTAGGCCGAGGCCGCCGCCGCGCCCTCGTCGGCGTCCGCCTCGCCGTGGAAGGTGCGCCAGATGCGCTCGGCCGTCTTGCCGGGCAGCCCCGGCACGGCGCGCAGGGCCTCCAGCTCCGCCTGCTGCACGCGGCGCAGGCTGCCGAAGTGGCGCAGCAGGGTCTGCGCGTGCTTGCGGCCCACGCCCTGCACGGTCTCCAGCTCCGTGCTGAGCGCGCGCTTCTTGCGCAGGCTGCGGTGGAAGGTGATGGCGAAGCGGTGGGATTCGTCCCGGATGCGTTGCAGGAAGTGCAGCGTGGTGGAGTTGCGCTTGAGGCGCTGCTCGCCCTTCATCTGGGGCTTGACGACGTACTCGTAGTCCTCCGTCCCGCCGCGGGGCTGGCCGCGGCGGCGCTCGGAGCGGCCCTTGGCCAGCCCGATCAGGTCCACCTGGGTGAGCGAGATGCCGAGCTGCTGCAGGGCCAGCTCCGCCACGTTGACCTGTCCCTTGCCGCCGTCGATGAGGATCAGGTCCGGCAGGCCCTGCTCGCCCGAGACGGCGCGCCGGTAGCGGCGGGTGACCACCTCGAACATGGCCTGGAAGTCGTCCGGCCCGCTCACCGAGCGCACCTTGAACTTGCGGTAGTCGGCCTTGTGGGCCTGGTTGCTCTCCCACACCACCATGGAGGCCACCGGATCGCTGCCCTGGATGTTGGAGATGTCGAAGGCCTCCACCCGCCGCGGCAGGCGCCGCAGGTGCAGGGCGCGCTGCACCTCGGCCAGCACGGCGTCGTCGTCCACGTGATTGGCGATGCGGTCCTTCAGCGTGCGGGCCGCGTTGCTCTGCGCCAGCTCGATCAGGCGGCGCTTCTCTCCGCGCTGCACCACCTGGATGCGCACGCGGCTGCCCTTCTCGCCGGAGAGGAAGCTCTCCAGCACGTCCATATCCTCCACGGCGCAGGGGATGAGGATCTCCTTGGGCAGCAGGGCCGCGGGCCGCGTGTAGAGCCGGCCCATCCAGCTTCGCAGGATCTCCGCGTCCGTCATGCCCTCCGTGCGCTCGAAGAGCATGAAGTCCGTGCCGATCAGGCGCCCGTTGCGGATGAACAGCATCTCGATGCCGGCGAAGTGCGATTCCCGCGCGACGGCCAGCACGTCCTGGTCCGCCTTGCTGTCCGGCACCAGCACGATCTGGCGCTCCATCGTGCGCCGCACGGCCCGCATGCCGTCACGCAGGCGCGCGGCCTCCTCGTAGCGCTGGCCTTCCGCGGCCTCGCGCATCTCCGCCTCCATGCGCGCGATCAGCTCCTTGTCGCGGCCCTGCAGGAACAGCCGCACCTGATCCACGATGCGCCCGTAGTCCTCCACGGGCACCACGCCCCGGCAGGGCGCCAGGCACTTGCCGAGCTGAAAGTTGATGCACGGGCGATAGGTGCGTGTGCCGTCCAGCTTCATCTTGCTGGTGCGCAGCTTGAAGTGCCGCCGGATGGTGTACAGCGTCTCCCGTGCGTCCTTCACCGAGGCGTAGGGGCCGAAGTACTCCGCGTCCTTGTCGAACTTCTCCCGCGTCAGGTACAGGCGCGGGTACATCTCCCCCACCGTGAGCTTGAAGAACGGGTAGCTCTTGTCGTCCTTGTAGTTGATGTTGTAGCGCGGCTTGTGCTTCTTGATCAGGTTCGCTTCCAGGATCAGCGCCTCGGCCTCGCTGCGCGTCTGGAACATCTCCACGTCGCGCACCTGCGCCACCATGGCCGCGATGCGGGGCGGATGGGCCGCGGAGGGCTGGAAGTACGAGCGCACGCGGTTGCGCAGCACCTTGGCCTTGCCCACGTACAGCACCCGCCCGTCGGCGTCCTTGTGCAGGTAGACGCCGGGCGTATCGGGCAGGTTGTCCAGCACCTGCGCCAGCTTGCCGTCGGGGGTGGCGATCATGAGCGTGCGTTGCGCTGCGGTTCTGCGGAGGGGACGCGGCGGACCCGCGTCCGGGCGCTTTCCAGCCCCCAGTGTATGCCATCGGTGCGGGGGGTGCCACCGCCGCGTGGGCACCGCAGGCGTCGGCCGCCACTGTGCGATCGGTGCCCGTCCGCACTTGACGCCCGCCGTGGCACTTGCCAGTGTAGCCTCGTGGCCGCGTCCGCGCGGCCCCGCAGCCCTGTGCGGCGCTTTGCAGCCCGGCGGCGCCGGCGCCCTCCCGTTCCCCTCAACAGGCAGGCACGTTGCGATGAAACCGAACCGCGTCAAGCAGCTTCTGCAGGAAGGCAAGTACACCTGCGGCTCGTGGGTGAGCCTGTGCAGCAACATCGGCGCCGAGGTGATGGGCCTGATGGGCTTCGACTGGCTGCTGATCGACATGGAGCACGGCGCGGGCGACTACCAGACGCTGGTGGGGCAGCTCCAGGGGCTGGCCGCGGTGGGCGAGACGGTGCCCTTCGTGCGCGTGCAGTGGAACGACCCGGTGGTCATCAAGCGCGTGCTGGATATCGGCGCCTACGGCGTGATGGTGCCCGGCATCCGCAGCGCGGAGGAGGCGCGGGCGGCTGTGGCGGCCATCAAGTACCCGCCCCAGGGCATGCGCGGGCTGGCCGGCAACCGCGGCGCGCGCTTCGGGCAGGATGGCGACTACGTGAAGCAGGCCAACGACCAGATCATGATGATCCTGCAGATCGAGAACAAGGAGGCCATCGACCACATCGACGAGATCCTGGACGTGCCGGGCATCGACGTGGCCTTCCTGGGGCCCAACGACCTCTCGGGCGACATGGGCCACGTGGGCAACTGGGACCATCCGGATGTGCAGCAGGCCATCAGGAAGCTGGAGGACGCCGCCAACCAGCGCAAGATTGCCCTGGGCACCATCTCGCGCAACTGGGAGTTCGCCAAGACCTACATGGAAAAGGGCTACCGCTTCCAGTCCCTGCTGGGCGACATCCCCTTCCTCATGCAGGGCGCCAAGTCCGCGGTGGAAAGCTTCCGCAAGCACCCCCATGTGGCCAAGGGCTGAGCCGGCCTTCGCGCTCGCCGTGACCGCCGCGGCGGGCTGGCTGTGGGGCAGCTTCCTCAACCAGCTCGTCGACCGCACCCCCTACCGCGCCGCATCGGGGGCACCTGCCGCGCCGGAACCCGGCACGGCCGGCCCCGCGCGCCCGCCGGGTCCTCCGCCCGGCGTGGGCCTGCTGCGGCCCGCCCGCTCCATCTGCTTCGGCTGCGGCCGCGCCCTTCCGTGGTACGAGAACGTGCCGGTGGCCTCGTACCTGTGGCTGCGGGGCCGCTGCCGCACCTGCGGGGCCCCCATCGGCCGCCGCACGCTGGTGCTGGAGGTGGCCACGCCGCTGCTGCTGCTGGGTTGGCACGCCGCCTGGCTGGTGCTGGGGGGCTCCGTGCCGGTGCTGGCCTGGGGCCTGGCCGTGGCAAGCTGGCTGATCGTGGCTGCGGGCCTGCTGGCGGAGCGGCGCCAGTGGCGGCCGCGCTTCGTGCTTGTGGGCAGCGCGCTTGTGGCTGCGGCGGCGGCGGCGCTACACTGGTGAGGGCCGGGCGGCGGAGCCCGGCCTCGCGATTGCATCCCCACAGCAGCAGCCCGGCCGCGCGGGCCGTGCCCAGGCGCCGCCCCGCGAGCCGCTTCCCCAACCCGTTACGCCGTGGTCCATGCCCGAGCGCATCCTGCTGACTCAACTGCGCCGCATCGGGGACGTGATGATGACCACGCCTGCCGTGGCCGCCGTGCGCGCGGCCTTCCCCAAGGCGGAGATCACGTATCTCACCGAGTCGCCGTCCGACCATATCTTCCGGCACAGCCCGCACGTGGACAACGTGATGGTGCTGCCGAAATTCCACACCATCGCCGGCCAGCTTGGCTTCACGGCAGGACTGCGGCGGCGGCACTTCGACGTGGTAGTGGACTTCTTCGGCAATCCGCGCTCGGCCATCCTCACCGCGGCCACGGGGGCGCGCAAGCGCATCGGCTTCGACTTCCGCGCGCGGCGCTATGCCTACAACGAGCGCGTCACGCTGAGCGGGCGGCTGCGCTACTCCGCCGATCACAAGGCGGCGCTGGTGGAGCGGCTGGGGGTCAAGGTGACGGACCTCACGCCGCAGGTGTTCCTCAGCGCTGCGGAGCGCGACCTTGTGGCCCAGCGCCTGACCGAGCTGGGCGTGGGCCCGGACGACTTGTTCGTGGTGGTGTGCCCCGTCTCGCGCCGCTCGTACAAGACGTGGCCCGCGGAGCGCTTCGCGCACCTGGCCGATGCCCTCATCGAGCGCTACGCGGCCAAGGTGCTGCTGTACTACGGGCCGGGCGAGGAGGACGTCACCAACGCCGTGCGGCTGCACATGCAGCACAACGCGCTGCCGGACTTTCCCATCAACGACCTGCTGGTAATGGCCGCCCTGTTCGAGCGCGCGCACCTGGTGGTGGGCAACGACGGCGGGCCTCGCCACTTCGCCATCGCCGTGGGCACGCCCACGCTGACCGTGTTCGGCAAGGACTTCCCGGCGCTGTGGACACCGCCCGACCAGACCCTGCACCGCGCCGTGGAATACGACCCCGGCTGCAAGAGCGATTGTCACCATCCCGACTGCGGCGAGGAGTGCATCAAGGACCTCGACTACCGCAGCGTGGAAGCTGCCCTGGAATCCTACCTGGAGGAACTGCTGCGCGATGGACGCCCTCATCGACGTGGATCGGCTGGCACGCCTGCATGACCAGACCGTGGAGCGCTGGCATGCCGGGCCCATCGTGAACGACGAGCGCGACGCTTTCTACGCCCTCGCGCTCACCAACCACGCCTTCAACTTCCAGCTCTGGCACGAGGAGGACCAGGCCCGCGACCCCGCCGCGGACGACGCGGTCATCGCCCGGGTCAAGCACGCCATCGACGGCTTCAACCAGCAGCGCAACGACGCCATGGAGCGTATCGACGAGTGGGTGCTGGCCACCCTCGCCGCCAGAGGCGCATCGCCGGACGGCACCGCGCCGCTGCACTCGGAGACCGTGGGGGCCATCGTGGATCGCCTCTCCATCCTGGCGCTGAAGATCTTCCACATGCACGAGCAGACCCTGCGCACCGATGCCGAGCCGGCGCACATCGAATCGTGCCGCGCCAAGCTGGCGACCTTGCGCGAGCAGCGTGCCGACCTGGCCGGGGCCCTGGCGGGTCTGGACGCCGACCTGCGCGTGGGCCGCAAGCGCTTCAAGGTCTACCGCCAGATGAAGATGTACAACGACCCCACCCTCAACCCCATCCTGTACGGCGGCTAGCCCGGCTAGGCTGTGCTCAAGACCGCAGGAATGCCTGCGTGGGGGCCGCGGGTCCCCGCACCCCGATGCGGGTCCTGACCCAGGCCGGGGCGGTTCCGCGCGCATGGCCGAAACCCAACTTCAAACGGAACCTCGCCGCGGTGCAGTGGTGCTTGTCGGCCTGAGGCCCGCTCTGGGGGCCGACGCAGCCGCTGGGCCGATGCACAGCAGATTCCTCGCCGCGCTCGGAGTGACAAGCCCGGGAATGGCGCGAGGCTTCCGTGGCAGAGCCGATCGGGCAATATCCGCTTGTTTTTGACATAGATTGATCCCACGGCTAGCCTGAAAGCAAGGGCCCGGCCTTGGCTCGCGCCGGGTTGGAGGCGGGGCGCGGCCGTGCCATACTGAAGCGTGGCAGCCCCGCGCAACGCGCCCTTGGCGCCTTGGCCGGCAATCCCACACCCACTGCCGCCCTCCCGGGCGGCCCAGCAGCGACGTGACGGATGACGGAGTTGACGAACGGCAAGGACAGCGGCAAGCGCTCCCTCTCGCGCCTGACCGACGTGGAGGAGGGGCCGCAGCAGCCTTTCCGGATCACCTTCCAGCCCGGCGGGCAGGTGGTGGAGGCCGGGCCGGTGGATCCGGACGAGCACCACGAAGGCCGCCCCGGCTCCGTGCTGGACTACGCCATGAAGCACGGCATCGAGATCGACCACGCCTGCGGCGGCTTCGCCGCGTGCTCCACCTGCCACGTCATCGTGCGCGAGGGCCTGGAGACCTGCAACGAGATCTCCGACGACGAGGACGAGATGCTGGACGAGGCCCCGGGCCTCACCATGAAGTCCCGCCTGGCCTGCCAGTGCATCGCGGACGGCAGCCAGGACCTCGTCGTGGAAATCCCCGCCTGGAACCGCAACCTCGCCAAGGAAGGCCCGCACTAGGGCCTGAGCGCCGCGGCTTCGCGCCTGGCGCCGCCAGCCGGCGTGTTCCCACCGGTCCGCGCCTGTCATTCCGAGCGCAGCGAGGAATCTGCTGTGCCCCGAAACAAAACAGATTCCTCGGCCCGCGCTGCGGGCCTCGGAATGACAAGCGGCGGCCGTTGACGACACCCGGGCGATACCACACAAAGCCTGCTCCACCAGGGGCTTGGCCCCCGCACCCCGGCAGAGAGCGGGGCTCCCTGCAGCCAGGATACCGCCTGCCGACACGCTTCCAGCCGACCCATCTCCTGGGCAAAGGACGCCTCCCTGCTTCGCACCCGCCTGCCGGGCCGCTCCGCGGCTAGCCGAAACGTAATGCCGCGCTAATTCCCGGCTCACATTCCCCGCCGATTGTGAAATGCAACCATCCGATCCGTTCACCAACGGAGGAAGCTTGCATGACGGAAGGAAATCGATGGGAGCCGGACCCGCGCGCGATGGCGGCGCTGGCCTCGGTGGATGCGCTGGGGCCGGGCCCCGGCGCGAGCGGCGCCACGGCCGGAGCGGCGCCTGAGCCGGACATCCGGCGCTACCGCAGCATCTGGATCTCCGACGTGCACCTGGGCACGCGAGGCTGCCAGGCCGACCTGCTGCTGGACTTTCTGCACCACACGGACGCCGAGCGGCTGTACCTGGTGGGCGACATCATCGATGCCTGGGCCATGCGCAAGAGCTGGTACTGGCCCGAGCGGCACAACGAGGTGATTCGCCTGATCCTGCGCAAGGCCCGCAACGGCACCCGCGTGGTGTACATCCCGGGCAACCACGACGAGTTCTTCCGCGAGTACGTACACCTGAACCTGGGCGGCGTGACGCTGCTGGAGGACACGGTGCACGTGACCCGCGACGGGCGGCGCCTGCTGGTGATTCACGGCGACGCCTACGACGGTGTGGTGACCTACGCCAAGTGGCTGGCGCACCTGGGCGACCGGGCCTATCACGTGGCCCTGCGCATGAACACGCTGTTCAACACGGCGCGCCGCAAGCTGGGCTATCCCTACTGGTCGCTCTCGGCCTTCCTGAAGCACAAGGTGAAGAACGCCGTGGGCTTCATCACCAACTTCGAGACGGCCCTGCTGGCCGAGGCCCGCGAGCGCGGGCTGGACGGCGTCGTGTGCGGCCACATCCACCACGCGGAGCTGCGCGAGGCCGAGGGCCTGCTCTACGCCAACGACGGCGACTGGGTGGAGGGCTGCACCGCCCTGGTGGAAACTGAAGCGGGCGAGCTGGAGCTGCTGCGCTGGGCGGAGGAACGCGGCGTGGCCTTCCCGGGGCTGGCCGGATGAGGATCCTCATCGTCACGGACGCCTGGACGCCCCAGGTGAACGGCGTGGTGCGCACGTTGGGCCGCGTCGTCCGCGAGCTGCAGGGCCTGGGTCACGACGTGCTGGTGATCGACCCCGGCCAATTCCGCACCATCCCCGCGCCCTCGTATCCGGAGATCCGGCTGGCCCTGCGGCCCGGGGCGCGGCTGCGCGACCTGGCCGATGCCTTCGATCCGGAGGCGATCCACCTGGCCACGGAGGGGCCGCTGGGCTGGGCCGGGCGCCGCTACTGCCTGCGTCGCGGCGTGCCCTTCACCACCAGCTACACCACGCGCTTTCCCGAATACCTGCACGCCCGCTGGCACCTGCCGCTGGCCTGGAGCTACCCCGTGCTGCGGCGCTTCCACAACGCCTCCGCGGGCATCCTGGTGGCCACGGAATCCATGCGGGCCGAGCTGCGGGCGCACGGCTTCGCTCCCCTGCGCGCCTGGACGCGCGGCGTGGACACGGCACACTTCCACCCGCAGGACAAGGGCTGGCTGGAGCTGCCCCGGCCGGTGCACCTCTATGTGGGCCGGGTGGCGGTGGAGAAGAACCTGGAGGCCTTCCTGAGCCTGCCCCTGTCGGGCAGCAAGCTGGTGGTGGGCACGGGCCCGCACCTGTCCGCGCTGAAGGTGCGCTTTCCGGACGTACACTTCACCGGGTACCGGGACAACGGCGCGCTGGCGCGCACCTACGCCGCGGCGGACGTGTTCGTCTTCCCCAGCCGCACGGATACCTTCGGCTTGGTGATGCTGGAGGCGCTGGCCTGTGGGGTGCCCGTGGCCGCCTTCCCCGTGCCCGGGCCGCTGGACGTCATCGGCGGTTCCGGTGCGGGCGTGCTGGACGCCGACCTGGGCCAGGCCATCGCGGGGGCCCTGCGCATCGACCCGGAGCGCTGCCGGGCGCATGCCCTGCGCTATTCCTGGCTGGCCTGCGCGGACCGCCTGCTGGGGCTGCTGGTGCCCATCGTGGCCCCCGCCCACGAGCCCGTGCCGCCACCGCGCACCGCCGCCGAGGACGAAGCCGAGCTGCGCCGCGTGGCCGCGCTGCAACCGCCCACCTGATCCGCTCCAGCCCCGCTCGGGCGGCGCGCCGCGGGCTCCTCCCACGCGCCGCCCGGGGGTTGGCCTCCCTGCCCCGCAACATCCGGGTGGACGCCGTCCCGCCCGCTGTGCGATAGCCTGCGCAATGGCCCGCACCGCGCGGGCGCTCCCCCTTGCCGCACGGACGAGGATCGGACGGATGGATCACTACCACATCTGGTGCAACCTTAAGCCGGGCGTGCGCGACCTGGACTTCTGCGAAGCCGTGGAGGGCTACCTGGGCTGGCTGCGCGCGCAGGGGCTCATCGCCGGGCACCGCCTCACGCGCCGCAAGCTGGGCTTCAGCCCGCCCGGCCTGGGCGAGTTTCACATCGATATCGAGACGGAAGACCTGGCGCAGCTCGAGCGCGCCTTCCAGCGCGCCGCCACCCGCGAGGGCGAGGTGGAGCGCCTGCACGCCCGGGTCTACGGCGCGGTGCAGGACGTGCAGTTCGCGCTCTACCGCGACTTCCCGGATGCCGTGCGCCAGCAGCCGGGTGGGGCGTAGGGGGAGAGGGTGGAGGAAAGCAGATGCCTCGCTGCGCTCGGCATGACAAATTGCCGACGCGATTACGCACCGGTGTCATTCCGACCGCAGGGAGGAATCTGCTGTTGCGGCCGCTCAAGCTGCGACGCGCGAGCGCTGGTGCCGACGTGCAACAGACGGGCACGGCAGCAGTCCATACGACGACCACGCAACCGTGGGCGGCCATGCGGAAAAGCAGATGCCTCGCTGCGCTCGGCATGACAAGGCGCCGGGACATATGCTTTGCAGGGTCATTCCGAGTGGCGCGAGGCAGCCCTTGTTGCGCCCCCTTAGTCCCAGTGCGTGTGGAAGTGGCCTTCCTTGTCCAGGCGCTCGTAGGTGTGGGCGCCGAACAGGTCGCGCTGGCCCTGCACGAGGTTCTGGGGCAGGCGCGCGGTGCGGTAGGCATCGTAGTAGGCCAGCGAGCCGCCCATGGCGGGCAGCGGAATGCCGGCGGTCTGGCCCAGGGAGACCACCTTGCGCCAGGCGGCCTGCCGCTCGGCGATGGCCTCCTTGAAGAACGGATCGAGCAGCAGGTTGGTCAGGCCCGGGTCGCGGGCGAAGGCCTCCTGGATGGTGCGCAGGAACTTCGCGCGGATGATGCAGCCGTTCTTCCAGATGCGGGCGATCTCGCCCAGGGGCAGGCTCCAGTCGAACTCCTGCGAGGCGCGGCTGAGCAGGGCCATGCCCTGGGCGTAGCTGCAGGTCTTGGCGCAGTAGAGCGCCGCGCGCACCGCGTCGATCAGCTCGCGCTTGTCCATGCCCGCGGGCGGCTTGGCCGGGCCGGGTAGCTGCCGGCTGGCCGCGAGGCGCTCGTCGCGGATGGCGGAGAGCATGCGCGCGTCCACCGCGGCGGTGATGGTGGGGATGGCCACGCCGCGCTCCATGGCGTCCTGCACGGTCCAGGTGCCCGTGCCCTTCATCCCCGCGGCGTCCTTGATGATGTCGATCAGCGGCTGGCCCGTCTCCTCGTCCCGCTGCCGGAACACGCGGGCGCTGATCTCGATCAGGAACGACTCCAGTTCGGTGCCGTTCCACTCGCCGAACACCTCCGCCAGCTCCGCGTTGTCCAGCCCGCCCAGGCGGTGCAGCAGGTCGTAGGCCTCGGCGATGAGCTGCATGTCGCCGTACTCGATGCCGTTGTGCACCATCTTCACGTAGTGCCCGGCCCCCTGCGGCCCCATGTAGGTCACGCAGGGCCCGTCGTCGGTCTGCGCGGCGATCTTCTCCAGGTAGGGCGCCAGATTGTCGTAACCGTCACGCGGACCGCCGGGCATCATGCTGGGGCCGTGGCGCGCGCCTTCCTCGCCGCCGCTCACACCCATGCCCGTGAAGTGGAAGCCCTTGGCGGCCATGGCCGCCTCGCGGCGGTTGGTGTCGCGGTAGTACGAATTGCCGCACTCCACGATCACGTCACCCTTTTCCAGCACGCCGCTCAGGGCCTCCAGCACCGATTCCACCGGCTTGCCGGCGGGCACCATCACGAACACCTTGCGCGGCCGCTCGATCTGCGCCGCCAGCTCCCGCCAGTCCTTGGCACCCTGCACGCGCTTGCCTTTGCCCGGGCCGCCCAGGAAGCGCTGCACCTGCTCGGCGTTGACGTCGTAGCCGACACCGGAAAAGCCCTTCTCCTCCAGGTTCAACAGGAGATTGGCCCCCATTACCCCCAGCCCGACCATTGCCACGTCGCTCTTCGCCATGGTGCGCCTCGCGGTTGGTGCGTGTGCGGATCATTGTAGTACGGAACGCCTCTAAAGCAAGGAGCGGCGCGGCGGGGGAGAAGTTCGCGCATGCCCCGCAGAGCCGCGGGCAGCGGCCTTCCCGTGCCCACATCGGCGCGCCACCGCTTGGCCCGGAAGGCCCGCCGGGTGTCGCCGCCTGCCGGAACGCGGTAAGAGACGTTACGGCGGGCAGCGGCGGGGCGGCGCACGATGTTCCGCGGGGACCGATCGTCGGCCCCACCATCCACACAAGAGGGCCGCCATGAACCCCCGTCGCCTCATTCAGGTCGGTATCGTGGGGGCCATCGTTTCGGCCCTGTGCTGCTTCACGCCGCTGGCCGTCGTGGCACTGGCGGCGCTGGGTTTAGGTGGGGCCGTGGCTTGGCTGGACCGCGTCCTGTGGCCCCTGCTGGTGGCCTCGCTGCTCGTGGCGGCGCTGGGCTGGCTGCGGCTGCGTCAGGCGCGGCGCGCGGCAAACGCAATGGAGGCATCGGAATGAGCGAGCTGACGCTCATCACCTTCGAGGGCTGCCCCAATGCGCCCCGCGCGCGCCAGGTGCTGCAGCGCGCCGGGCGACCCTTCCGCGAGGTGCGCCGGGACGACCTGCCGGCCGGCCATCCGCTTCGCGCCTATACCTCTCCCACCATCCTTGACGGCGAGCGCGTGCTCTACGGCGCGGCCTCGGGGGAGGCGGGCTGCTCCGTCGCGCCGCTGGATGCCGAACGCCTGCTGGCCGATCTGCGCGCCACACATTGGCCTTGAAGCGCCGCCAGGTGTAAAAGGGACGCGGAGACGAGCGCCCGGCCGGGTCGCACCTCCGCGGAACCCGCGGGGCGCCACAGCAAGGGAGATTCCGCATGAAGCTCGACATCAAGGCATTGGCGCTGACCTTCGGGATCCTGTGGGGCCTGGGGGTGTTCGTGATGACGTGGTGGATCCTGCTCACGGGCGGGGCGGGCGGCCCGCCGATGCTGCTGGAGCGCGTCTACCTGGGCTACCACATCACGCCGGTGGGCAGCATCATCGGCCTGATCTGGGCCTTCGTGGATGGCGCCGTCTGTGGCGCGCTGGTGGCGTGGCTGTACAACAAGCTCGCGCCCTGACGCCAATTCGTACTCGAACTGCGACCAGCCCCCGCGTTCCTGAAGAGCGCGAAGCGCGTCTCGAAGGGCGCGGGGACGCCGGCGGCGGCCTTCGAGACGCCCCGCTCCGCGGGGCTCCTCAGGCGCGTGGCCTATCAGTCCGCTTTGAAGGCAACTTGGTGTGAAGGCAGCAGCCGCCCGGCGGCTATTCGCGGCGGGCCAGCTTGGCGGCGGCGGCTTCGTCCAGCAGCAGGTTCACGTTGAGCCGCTCGTCGCGCAGGAAGAACTGCGCAGGCGTGGCCTCGGGGTCCAGCGGGCCCTCCAGCACGCGGTGCACCACGTCGGCCTTGTCCGCGCCTGTGGCCAGGAACATCAGCTTGCGGGTGTTGCGCAGGGCCGGCACCGTCAGCGACAGGCGCTGCAGGGTGCCGTCGGGAGAAGGCGTGCTGACGCACCAGCTTCCGCCCTCGCGCAGGGCACCCATGTTGGGGAAGAGCGAGGCCGTGTGGCCGTCCAGCCCGATACCCATCAGCGCGACGTGCATGAAGCCCCCGGGGCCCAGCAGCTCGTGCAGCGCATAGTCATAGTTGCGTGCGGCCTGCACGGGGTCTTCGGCCTCGCCCTCCATGCGGATGATCTCCGGCTGGGTGGGCAGGCCGGCCAGCAGACTCTCGGCGACCATGTGGTAGTTGGACTGCTCGTCGTCCGGCGGCACGCAGCGCTCGTCGCCGAACACCAGCACCACCTTGCTCCAGTCCAGTTGGGTGTGCGCCGCCCAGTACGCATACACGTCACGGGGCGTGGAGCCGCCGGCCAGCGAGAGGATGAAGCGGCCGTACTGCTCGATGGCCTTGGCACCCAGCACCTCCAGCACGTCCACGCTGCGCTCGGCCAGGCCGGCGGGGTCCGGGGAGACGGATATGTAGAGAGTCATGGGGCGAGCCTAGTGCGTCATTGGGTCCACTGCTCGGTTTCCGCCAGGACGGCAGCCATGGCCAGGGCCTCGGCGTACACGCCGTTGTGCAGGCCGGCACCCAGCGCATCGGCCACCAGCTCCGGCTCGGTTGCCTCGCGCAGCGGCACGCTGGGCAGCGAGCGGTCCGGCCCAGCCACGGACATGTGCTCCGGGTCCACGTCGCGCAGTGCGAACGTGTCGCCGCCGGCCTCCAACTGAATGCAGAAGATGCCGTCCAGCCCACCGTCTCCGTCACTGACCTGAATGTCCAGGGGAAACAGCTTGCCGTCGGCGCGCTTGACGTGCCAGCGGAAGGCGTCCTTGCGGTCGCCCAGGTCCACCGCCTGCACGTCGTGGTAGCCGCAGCGGGAGAGCAGCCAGCCCAGCAGCAGGTAGCCGGTGGTGCGGCCCTCCGGGCTGATCTCCATCAGGATGCGATCCAGGGTCGCCAGTTGCTCGGCACGGCCGGGGGGATCGAAGAAGTCCGCGATCAGGTGCCGCAGCGGATTGAGGCGAAGCCACCCCAGGTCGGCTACCTTGCCCGGCGAGGCGCGCTGCAGGTCGTTCACGGCCAGCAGCGAGTCGGTATCCTGCGCGCGCTGGCTGTCGATGATCATGCGGTCGGCCATCTGCAGGAGCTGCCCCAGCAGGCGGCCCCGGCGCGGCACGTTGTCCAGCCACAGCAGGCCCACCGGGATGTCCGGCACCAGCAGCGCGCGCACCAGCGCCGGGAAGTGCGAGTGGCCCCGCTCCCCGTAGCCGGCCAGGTTGATCTGCTCGCAGCACAGCAGGTGCGGCCCCGTGCCCGTGTGCAGGCAGTGGGTGGTCACCCAGGCCTCCACCTCCTTGCCCGGCTCGGGCGCGGCTTCGTTGCGCCATTCCTCCAGATGGATCACCCGCGCGGGCACGGAGGCGCTCACGTCCTGCAGCAGGGTCTCGATGCGCATCGCCTCCCCGGCGGAATTGCCCCGGGGCAGCTTGGGATTGCTGTGGAAGGCCACCAGGTTCCACAGGCAGGCGCGGGCCAGCGCGGCGTCGCCTTCCTCCTGCACCTGCTCGGAGGCCAGCCGCCAGAGCGCGCTGAGCATATCCTGCACGCCGGGCAGCGGCACGGGCTCGCTCTCCGAGTAGCGCACGAGCTGGTGGTTGGCGATCTCGCGGCTGTCCACGACGAGGCTCACGGCTTCCTCCACTCGGCGGAGCGGCGGGCCGCCAGCGCGTCGGCCTCCGGCGGCCCCCAGGTGCCGGCCGGGTATACGGGGATGCTGCGCTCCTTGCGCTCCGCCCAGGCTTGGTGGATGTGCGAGATGAACGCCCAGGAGGCCTCGGTTTCGTCATCGCGGATGAACAGGGTGGGGTCGCCCAGCATGGCGTCCAGCAGCAGGCGCTCGTAGGCCTCGGGCGGCTCCTTGCCGAAGGACGTGCCGTAGCGGAACTCCATGTTCACCGGCGCCACGTCCATGGTGGGCCCGGGCACCTTGGAGCCGAAGTGCAGCGAGATGCCCTCGTCCGGCTGAATGCGGATGGTGAGCACGTTGGAGACGTCGTTGGCCCCGTCGCCGTTGCGGAACAGGGCCGTGGGCGCGTTGCGGAAGGTGATCGAGATGTCCGTGGCCTTCTTGGGCATGCGCTTGGCGGCCCGCACGAAGAACGGCACGTTGGCCCAGCGCCAGCTGTCCGTCAGCAGGCGCAGCGCCACAAAGGTCTCCGTGGTGGAGTCCGGCGAGACGCCCGGCTCCTCGCGGTAGCCCGGCACGGATTCGCCCAGCACGTGGCCGGCGACGTATTGCCCGCGCACCACGTAGTCGTCCAGCTCGTCCGTGGGCAGCGGCCGCAGCGACTTGAGGAACTTTACCTTCTCGTCGCGGATGGCGTTGGCATCCATGGAGATGGGTGCCTCCATGCCCACCAGGCACAGCAGCTGGAAGATGTGGTTCTGCACCATGTCCCGCAGGATGCCCGCTTCCTCGAAGTACGAGCCGCGGCCCTCCACCCCCAGCGACTCGGCCGAGGTAATCTGCACATGGTGCACGTGGTACTGGTTCCAGATCGGCTCGAACAGCCCGTTCGCGAAGCGGAACGTGAGCATGTTCTGCACCGTCTCCTTCCCCAGGTAGTGATCGATGCGGTATATCTGCGCCTCGCGGAAGACCTGCTTCAGCTCCCGGTTCAGCTTGCGCGCCGATTCCAGATCGCGCCCGAAGGGCTTCTCCACGATGATGCGTGACCAGGGCTGGTGGGCGCGGGAGACGAGCCCCGCCTTGCCCAGGTTCTCCACGATCATGGGGAACACGGAGGGCGGCGTGGAGAGGTAGAACAGCCGGTTGGCCGGCGTGCCCAGCTCCGCGTCGATCTCCTCCAGCTCCTTCTTGAGCTGCTTGTAGGCGTCCAGGTCGTCGAACTCCGCGGACTTGTAGTACAGGCCCCGCGAGAAGTCCTGCCACACGTTCTCATCCACCGGTTTGCGGCGCGCATAGCGGTCGCAGCCGTCCCGCATGTGGTCGCGGAACTCGTCCACGCTGTACTTGTTGCGCGCCACGCCCATCACGGCGAACTTGGCCGGCAGCATGCGCTCTCGCACCAGCGAGTACAGGGCGGGCAGCAGCTTGCGCTTACACAGGTCGCCCGAGGCCCCGAAGATCACCATGACGTGTGGCTCGGGGACGCGCTCCTGGGTCAGGCCTTCTCTCAGCGGATTCATCGGCACCAGGCGGGGGTTCGGAATCGGCGGCGGATGGCGGCTGTGCAGAGCCGAATGCCGGGTGGTGTGCCTGTCCCCTGCATTATCCCCTTTCCGGCCCTCGCGTCAAAGGCGGCGCAGGGCGCTGGGGGGCTCTACCCGTAAGAGCGGCGCGGGCCCCGCGCGGCTCGAATGTGGCGTGGTGCGTGCGGCGGTGCGCTGCAATTCCCCGCTCAAGGTTTCGGCAGGCCCGCCGATACCCCATACAAGCATAGCGGCACCGGTGGGTGCGGCACAGGGGTGCCGCTGGCCGGGTCGCCGGGCATTCGCAGGCGGTGGACTCAAGAAATCGCCAGGAATGCCGACAAGTCAATTGTAGGGGAGCAGACCCGAGCGGGCAGGGAGGCCCGCCGCCGCTCCCCCGGATTTGCTACGGCGTTGATCCGACGAAAAGGCAACCGGTCGAACAAGGAAGGAGAGACCCATGGCGTTGCGGATCAATCACAACATCGCGGCGTTGAATGCCCTGCGCAACCTGAACAAGACGGACGAAGGGCTCTCCAAGAGCCTGGAAGTCCTGTCGTCGGGGCAGAAGATCAATCGCGCCGCCGATGGCCCGGCCAGTCTGGTGATCTCCGAGCAGATGCGCGGACAGATTGCCTCCATCGGCCAGGCGATCCAGAACTCTGAAGCGTCCATTTCCATGGTGCAGACGGCGGAAGCGTCCCTCAACGAGGTGGCGCGGCTGCTGGTCTCCATGCGCCAGTTGGCCATTCACGCGGCCAACGAAGGGGCCAACGACGAAAAGATGCTGGCCGCGGACCAGTTCGAGATCGAGAACGCGCTGCAGACCGTGGACCGCATCGCGCGCACCAGCCAGTTCGGCACGCGCACGCTGCTGGACGGCAGCAACGGCGCGAACGGCGTGTCCGTGGGCGATGGCCTGCACTTCGTGAGCGCCTCGCCGCTGACGAAGAGCTCGCCGGCGGATGGCTATCCGGTGGACATCACCCGGCCTGCCACGCGTGCGGAAAAGGTGGGCACGCGCGCCATCACGCTGGAAGACCTGCGGCCGACCGACATGAGCCGGCTGGTCAAGGGCTTCAAGCTCATGATCTCCGAGGGTGGCAAGAACATCGCCTTCGACCTGGACAGCCGGGAGGACGGCGACGTCATCCGCAAGATTCTGGCGGAGATGGACCGCAACCCGGAGAAGTTCAACCGCGACCTGGTGGAGCGCAACATCCGCCACACCATTGCCGAGAACCTGCAGCGCAAGGCCAACGCCAACGGCCTGAACGTGGACGTGTTCCTCACCCACGTGCCGGGCGTGAAGGGCGAGGTGCTGGAGGTGCGGCACCGGGAGTTCGGCAGCAAGCCCACGTTCTTCGTGGGCGGCACGGTGCCGGGGGTGCTGGCCGTGGAGCCCAACCGCTTCGAGGAGGCCATTCCGGGCCGCGACGTGGAGGGCACCATCGACGGCAAGATCGGCGTGGGCATGGGCGAGTTCCTGCACGGCGCGGAATCCACGGACGTGGAAGGCCTGGTGGTGCGCTTCGATTCGGTGCGCGACATCAAGCAGCGCCTGCCCAAGTTCATCGCCAATGGGCCGGAGGTCGTGCCCAACCCGGCGATCAAGAAGGTCTCGGCGGACAATCCGCCGGTGCCCGGCGCGCGCCTGATCTCCAAGAAGGAGGATGGCGAGCACGTCGTGTTCACCTGGGAAGCGCCGGCGGACGTCGTGCGCAACCCCGACGGGTTCGTGCACATCTCGCAGAACTCGCTGTCGTTCCAGGTGGGCCCCACGCGCGGGCAGCAGGTCAAGATCTCGCTGATCGACGCCAAGACGAACCGGCTGGCCCGGGGCCTGGACAATGCGAGCGGCTTCCAGAGCCTGAAGGACATCAACGTGACCACCTCGCAGGGTGCGCAGGATTCCATGCTGCTCATCGACAAGGCGATCACGCAGATCTCCTCGTTGCGGGCCGATCTGGGGGCGTTCCAGAAGAACACCCTGCAGAGCAACACGAACTCCCTGCGCGTGGCCGAGGAGAACCTGACCTCCGCCGAGTCCAGCCTGCGCGATGCGGACATGGCCGCGGAGGTGAGCAAGTTCACACGCAATCAGATCATGCTGGCGTCCGGCATGGCCATGCTGGCCCAGGCCAACCAGACGCCGAAGACGGTGCTGCAACTGCTCACCAACAACGGCCAGTAATGCCGGGTGGAGCAGCCATTTTCGCGGCTTGAGCGGGAGGCAGCGGCCTCCCGGAGTTGGAATGCTTCTTGAACGCTAATGGAACGGGGCTGCGCCCTGGTTGGGCTCCGATAAATGCGGAGTCATTTCAGGGCAGTGAAAACCGCTAGGCAAATGCTGCCGAGCCCTCATCTGCACTCGTTGCCCAGTTCCATGGATGCCAGGCCATGACCGAGATCAACAACAACTTGCGAGCCAGCCGACAGGCGCAGCAGCAGCAGCTGCAGCAGCAGGGTCTGAAGGAGGAGCTTCAGGCACTGCAGGTGCAGGGCCGCAAGCCTGGCAGCGACAAGCCGCAAGAGACCGCGGCCGAGGCGCAGCGCCTGCCGGGGCTGGGATCCGGGCTGAACACGGAGCGCATCCTGGAAAAGATCATGCGGGTGGAGAGCCGCCGGCTGAAACCGATCCAGGAGCAGAAAGCCACCACCGAGAAAGAACTGCAGGCCTTCAATCTGGTCAACCAGAGCCTGAAGCAGATCCACGACACGGTGCAGAAGCTCAAGAGCGCGAGCGTCTGGGACGGCAAGATCGTCGAATCCAGCAACGACAAGGTGGTGACGGCCACGGCCACGTTGGGCGCCAAGCCGGGCAAGAACACCCTGGTGGTGGATCGCCTGGCGCTCAATCACCAGATTGCCTCCCAGGGCTACGAGAAGCAGGAAACGCAGATCGGCACGGGCAAGTTCATCATCACCGTGGGTAAGGGCAACCCCATCACGGTGGTGATCGACGAGAGCAACAACACGCTCACGGGCCTGAAGGACGCGATCAACACGGCCACCAAGGAAGTCAACGCGACCATCATCAAGACCGGCAACCGCAAGGCGCCTTATCAGCTGGTGCTGACCAGCCAGAAGACCGGTTCCGAGGGCCGCATCGATCTGAAGGTGCAGCTCAAGGGCGGCACCACGCCCAACTTCCAGAACCAGGTGGAGGCCCCCTCCCCCTGGAAGGGCGTGGGCGAGGCCAAGAAGGCGGAAAAGGCACCTGGGGCCCGTCCGGCCGGTGCTTCCACGGCGATTGCGCAGGTGATCGGCGAATACAACGGCGATCACGACAACAAGTTCACCTTCACGGCCGTGCAGAGCGGCACCGTGGGCGGCGACAAGCAACTGCAACTGCGCTGGCAGGACGAGCACGGCCGCAGCGGCACCATCAATCTGGATGCGCTGCACTACGCGCCGGGCAAGCCCATCGAGTTCGTGGACGGACTCGCGCTGATCTTCAGCGAGGGCGATGTCATCGTGAACGACAGCTTCTCGTTCAACGCCCGCGCCGAGCGCTCCAACCTGGTGTGGTGGGTGCCCCCCGCCGACCGCAAGGCGGCCGTCAGCACGCCCACGGCTTGGCAGCGCCAGCAGTCCGAGGCCCACGGGGCGCCGGTCATCGACGGCACGTACACCGGATCGGAGGATCAGGACTTCACGCTGACGGTGGTGGGCAGCGGGCAGATCGGCACCTCGCGCGACCTGAAGGTGGAATGGAAGAACGAGGAGGGTCAGCACGGCATCCTGGACGTGGGCCAGGGCTACGAGCCCGGCAGCCCACTGGGGCTGACCGAGGGCGTCACCATGACCCTCAAGCCCGGCGTGCTGAACATGGGCCAGACGGCCACCTTCCACGTCACGCCCGAAGAGTCCTCCGGGCGCTGGTGGCTGCCGGACAAGGACCGCGTCATTCCGTCGACCATCACGGACGTGACCAACTGGACGACGCCCGGGGCCGAGAAGAAAGGGCCACAGGGCTTCATGCCCGAGCTGCCGCCGGGCGAGGCCGGGCCGCGCGTCAGCACGGCGCGGGTGGCCATCGGTGGCCAGTACACCGGCGATGAGGGCAAGGTCTACACGTTCACGGTCAAGCGCGACGGGGCCATCGGCACCACGAAGGATCTGAAGATCGAGTGGGACGATGCCAAGGGCCACAAGGGCGAGCTGACGGTGGGCGAGAACTACAAGCCGGGCCAGCCGCTGCCCTTCACCGATGGGCTCACGGTGGCGTTCGGAACGGGGCGGCTGTTCAAGGACGACTCGTTCACGGTGCGCACGCGCACGTCCACCATCCAGCCGCCGCAGGATGCGCTGATCCACTTCGGCGCCACGGAGCTGGGCGGCGGGCTGGAGGTCACGAGCCCCACCAACGAGTTGGACAACGTGATCGAGGGCGTGCACCTGAACCTCGTCACGACGAGCGACAAGCCCGTCACCATCACCGTGCGGGGCGATACCGAGGCCGCTTTCAAGACCGTGAAGAGCTTCGTGGATCAGTTCAACGAGCTGTCCACCGTCATTGCGGCCCTGACCAAGTACGACAAGGACACGGACGTCTCCGGGCCCCTGCTGGGGAACTCGGACCTGGCCAACATCCAGAACACGCTCAACAGCCTGCTGATCGACCCGGTGGCCGGGCTGCCCAAGAGCCACAACATGCTGATGTCGCTCGGCATCGCCTTTGACGAAAAGGGCATGCTGAAGCTGGACGAGAGCAAGCTGCAGGAGCAAATCCAGAAGGACTTCGGGGTGGTGGCGGATCTCTTCCGCAACAAGGGCACCACGACCAACTCGAACGTGGCCTTTGTGGGCATGACGGACGAGACGCACGTCAGCACGGACGGCTATCCGGTGAATATCGAATCTCCAGCGACCCAGGGCTCCTACGAGACCCCGCCGCTGCAGGAGCCGATCGTGCTGACGCCGGCCAACAGCCACTTCATGGTCAACGTGAACGGGCGGCAGTCCGAAGAGCTGAAGCTGCAACCGGGCCGGTACTCCCTCGGCGAGTATGCCCGCATGCTGCAGGACGCCATCACCAACGACAAGGTGGTGGGCCAGGCGCGCGTGCGGGTGGTGGAGGAGGGCCACCGGCTGAAGATTCTCTCGGGCCGCTTCGGCAAGACCAGTTCCGTCAACTTCGTGCCGGCGGGCGAATCCGGCCAGATGGGCCCGGGGCTGATGACGGGCAGCACCGAGGTGGGCACGGACGTGAAGGGCTCGATCGACGGCAAGGCCGCCCAGGGCACGGGCCAGTTGCTGAGCGCACCGGCCAAGAGCGGACCGGCCGCCGGGCTGCGGCTCTTCGTGAAGCTGAACGAGAGCCAGCTCAACCCGAGCGGACCCGAGGCGGCGATCAAGGTGACGCGGGGCATCGCCGCCCGCGCCAGCACGTACCTGAACCGGATCGTGAATCCGCTCACGGGCGACATGCATCGCATCACCAAGAGCCTGCGGGATCAGGTGGGCGATCTGGACGCACAGCTCAAGCGCATGCAGGACCGCATCAACGCCAAGCGCAGCCGCCTGCAGGACCGCTTCAACCGGCTGGAGTCGCAGATGTCCAGCCTGAAGGAGCAGCAGGCCTACATGGCCAGCCAGTTTGCCAACATGGGTGGCGGCGGTGCGTTGCCGGGGCTGCCGGGCAAGTAATGGCAATTCCCGCCGGCGACGGCGCGGGTTTGAACGGATGAGCGCCTAGCGGCGCAGCGACCAGAGGAGCGCGAACGGTGAACGGCTACGGGAGATATTCACAGGCCTACAAGAAGGCCGCGGTGAGCACGCTCGACCAGCGCAAGCTGATCGTCATGCTCTACGACGGTGCGATCAAGTTCCTCACGCTTGCGACCGACAAGATGAATAGGGGCGACACGTATGAGGCGCACCGCAACCTGCTCCGCGGCAAGAGCATCATCGCCGAGCTGCTGGCATCGCTGAACGTCGATGCCGGGGGCGAGATCGCCCGCAATCTGCAGCGCCTGTACACGTACATGTTCAATGAGCTGATCGAGGCCAATCTGAACAACGACGTGGAACGGGTCGGGATGGTGATTGGCCTGTTGAAGGAGCTGAAGGTGGGCTGGCAGGGCATGAAGGGCGATCCGGACGAAGGTGCGGTGAGCCAGCCCGAGCCGGCACCCGCGCGGGCCACCAAGAACATCAACATCCGCTTCTAGCGGAGCCGCGCCTCGTACCAACACCGCCTCCGGAAGGGATCCGGGGCATATGCGCAGGGAGATGAACCCAGATGCCGCAGGCAAGTCCATATGGCGCCTATGAGCGCACCCGGGTGGAGACGGCCGACCAGCGTCAGCTCATCATGATGCTGTACGACGGTTCCATTCACTTCATGCGCAAGGCCACCACGCGGATCGAGTCCAACGACATCGAGGCGGCGCACAACTATCTGGTGCGCGCCCGCGAGGTGCTGGCCGAGCTGCTGGCCACCCTGAAGCCGGAGAAGGCCGGCGAGGTGGGCTACAACCTGCAGCGGTTGTACGTGTACGTCTTCAACCGCCTGGTGGAGGCCAACCTCACCAAGGACAAGACCATCGTGGCGGAGTGCATCAAGCTCATGACCACCCTGCGCGAAGGCTGGGCGCAGATCGGGCCCAGCCGCTCGCAGCAGCAGGCGGGCGATACCGCCACGGGGTCCCGGCGGGTGAACGTTCGCACCTGAAGCTGCCCGGGAGGGGCCGATCGCCGACGGCACCATGCGGTGGCGATCTACCGGCACTGGGGCAGGGCAGAGGAAGGGCCATGGAGGCCCGACGTTAGGAACGCGGGGTACGGAGCCGGTGCGGATCAGGCTCGGCCCCGCTGCCCACGATGGAATGGCTGGTTTTCGGCTGCTGGCTGAGCCGCCTTGCCCCTGAGGGCGGGACGGCGCGGCAAGAAGCCGGGACGCGCGACTAGCGCGAAGCGTCCCGACCGTCCGCGGCCCGTTGGGTCTGTGGCCGGCGGGGAGTCCCGGAATACAGGAAGGCGTGCATCGTGGCGGCACGGTGCAGGCGGAGCATTCTGCCCACAGTGCGGGCAGAGGGGTCTCCGGCCGGATCCGTGCGCCAGGCTACGATGGACGTCATGCGGGCTGCGCGTGTGCCGTGCGGGCCCTGCCGGGTGGATTGCGCCCGGTGGGCAGCGCAGGGCCTCCGGCAGCCTGCCGGGATGGCACTGCGGATGTGACGGCTGTGGCGCATGGTCGCCTCTGTCATGACCGTGGTTCGGGAGCTGGGCGCTGCCTGGAGGCACGTGCCCCCGGGAGTGCCGGCGCCAATTGCCTGCCGCCTTGAGCGGCATGGCGGGCGCCGCGCGCACCAAGCCCTGCTCCGGGAGATGCAGCAGCCATGCCAGGCCGCTCGCGCGGCCGGCATGGAGCGCCGGCCGGCTGTGACGCCGGCGCACTGACGGATTGACGGCGTCGCCGCCGCTGGAGCGATCCATCCGGCGTGGCGCCCGCAGACCGCGGCCACCCCCAGGGGCGGCTGCAAACCCTCCGACCTGCGCAGTGGCAGGCGGGGGGCGCGGCAACGGTGTCGGTAGCGCGTGCGATTGCACCCCGTGGGGACCCCGTGTTCGGGATCCCTCCGCGGGGAAGGGTGTCGTGCGTTATTGGATGAAGAAACATACGTTTCTTCATAACGGCGTATTCTAACTCCTGTACGGCACCATATCCGGGCCGGCCAGGGAGGAGCAACACGCGCGGGAAAGGACTCTCGCGTGGGTTTCCATACAAGGAGGTAGAAATGGGAGCTCTGGTCATTAACCACAACACCCAGGCGATCAACACCCACCGCCGCCTGCTCGACGTCGACCATCGGTTGAAAACGAGCATGGAGCACTTGTCTTCGGGTGAAAAGATCGTCCGCGCGGCGGATGCCCCCGCCCAGTTGATGATTTCCGAGCAGATGCGGGCGCAGATCGCCTCCATCGTGCAGGCGATCGACAACGCGCACACGGGTGTCTCCATGGTGCAAACCACGGAGGCTTCGCTTGACGAGGTGAACCGGCTGCTGGTGGGGATCCGCCAGCGTGCCATCCACGCGGCCAACGAGGGCGCCAACGACCCGAACATGCTGGCAGCCGACCAGTTCGAGGTCAAAAACTCCCTCGAATCCATCGACCGCATCGCGCAGTTCGCGCAGTTCGGGAAGAAGAAGCTCCTGGACGGCAGCAACGGCGTGAACGGTCTGGCGGCCGGGGCGGGCCTGGTGTTCGTCAAGGCCACGCCGGAAACGCGGCCTTCGCCGGCGACGGGATACGACATCCGCGTTCGCCAGGCGGCCACGCGGGCCAGCTTCACCACCATGCCGATCACCAAGGAACTGATCGACAAAGGCGTGCAGCTGAGCTTCGAGGAGCACGGCCGGGTGACGAGCCTTGCCACGAAGAAGGGTGAGGACATCAACGTGGTGCAGCGCCGCCTGCAGAACGCGCTGGATCTGGACGGGCTGGATCTGGACGTGTCCAAGACGGACGACAACCGCCTGGTGTTCACGCACCGCAAGTACGGCAAGGACGAGGAGTTCACGGTCGTGTCCGATATGGCGAACGTCGTCTCGGAAAAAGCCAATGCGCCGGTGGTGGTGCACAACGGCAACGACGTGGCGGGCAGCATCAACGGCCAGCTGGCCACGGGCAAAGGGCGCATCCTGACGGCTGCTCCGGGCACCGCCGCCGATGGGCTGCAGGTGCTCTACACGGGCCAGACGCCTCAGGACGCCACCAAGCCGGTGGGCTCGGTGAAGGTGAACCAGGGCTCGCTGGTGTTCCAGATCGGCCCCAACGCCGGTCAGAAGGTGAAGGTGGCGCTGAACAGCGTCAACACCCGGACGGTCGCGCTCAACGTGCCGAACGCGAGCAACTTCAAGAACCTGTCCGAGGTGGATGTGCGGACGCCGCAAGGCGCCGAGGACACGATGCGGCTGGTGGACAAGGCCATCGACGACATCACCGTCGTGCGGGGCTCGTTGGGTGCCATCCAGAAGAACGCGATGGAAGCCAACATCCGCAGCTTGAACGTGTCCCGCGAGGAACTGACCAGTGCCGAATCGGTCATCCGCGATGCGGACATGGCCGAAGAGGTCAGCCAGTTCACCCGCAACCAGGTGATCATGCAATCCGGTATGGCGATGCTCGGCCACGCCAACCAGATCAGCAAGAACGTGCTCGGCCTGATCCAGAACTCGTAGGGAGCTCTGGACGGGCCCTCCACAGCCCGGCGGTAGCAGCGCACCGCCGCCGGGTGAGGAGGCGCGGCGCAATCGACCGCAACGGCGCCGGGCAGTGGCCGGAGCCGAGGACCCGAAGAGGAGAGTGGCAACCCATAGCAGGAGGCAACAACGGCCCGTGGCGCGGCGGCACTCGCGCACGGAACGGCAACGACGGCGGGACGCGCCCGGCGGCCACAGTGGCCGGCACGCAACCGCACCGGGCGCCGCACGCGGCGGGCCGTAGCATCGATGAGGAGGCAGTCAGCGCAGACCGGGGAGGCGCAGCGCCAGTGAACCGACTCCCCCTCCACCCGGAGGGACACGGTGCTGCGTGCGACGGGCTGCGGCAAAAAGAATGCGGGCGGGGGAGGCCGCCCGCACCATCAAGGAGGATCGCCCGGTCTTGTCATCGACCGGAGCGCTGCGATGTCGGTCGTCTGCGAATCAACCACAGTCGCAACGACAGACAAGCAAGGAGCACGCCAGCGATCCTCCAACGACGGAGGTGAACGATGGGACCGACGGGGACATTGCCCAGGGCCCAGGGGGCCGGCGCTGCACTGCAGAGCCGAGGGCCGATGGTGCCGGCAACCGCGCGATGGACGCGGGTCCCCCGGCCGGGCGGCTGGCTGCAGTTCGAGAGCGGCTGGCTGAGCACCGACCAAGCCCTGAAGAACCTGGAGACGATGGTGTCTCTGCTCCAGCGGACGCTGGAAGGACTGAACGGCATCGACAGCTTGATGGAAGACGGCATCGCCACGGTGAGCGATGCCTGGACAGCGGCGGACAAGCGCCGCCCACCGGCCTACGAGATCAGCGAGACGGTATGGACGCGGCTCAAGCAGATCGACGAGATCGTGCGCCAGTGCCGGTTTCACGGCCGGGGCCTGCTGGACGGACAGTCCGGCGTGGTGGGCATCGGCGTGGGGGTGGACTTCATCCGGGGCGGCGCCAACACGCGCTCTTCGCCGCCGGAGGGCTACCGCGTGGCCATCGAGGCGCTGCCGAGCCGGGCGGTGATCCTGGGAGGCGTGCCGCTGGAGGAGGACTGGGTGCGCGCGGAGGAGGAGATCTTCCTCGCCGAGGGCGAGCACTTCGTGCGCCACCGCATCACGCCCGGCGAGACGGTGGCCGGGCTGCTGAAGGCGCTGCGCGAGGAGACCCGCACGGCCGGCATGGACGTGCAGATCGGGCTGACCGCCCAGCGGCGCCTGATCGTGCGGCACAACCAGTACGGCTCGCAATACAAGTTCAAGGGCTGCAGCTTCCGCACGCCGCTGCTCTCCAAGCGGCCCGGCAAGGTGGAATGGAGCCGCAAGGGACGGGACATCCAGGGCACGCTGGCCGGCGAGCAGGCCTTTGGCATCGGCCGCATGCTGGTGGGCTACCTGGACAACGAGCAGACATCCGAGCTGGCCGTGATGTGGCAGGGCGGCCGGCTGGATGAGGGCCGCCACGCGCGCTGCTACGTGGTGCAGAACGGCCTGCGCTTCCAGGATGGCGCGGGGGCGGACAACGCCCCGGTGTGCCTGGCGCTGCCCGTGATGGACTCGCGCGCGCTGGGGCGATGGATGGAAACGCCCAGCGACTACCGCAGTCTGGCGGACGTGCGCTTCGACACGTGGCAGGAGCTGCGCGATGGACTGCACCTGATGCTGGCCGTGGCCTTCGACGTGGAGGACTGGCGCGAGCGCGTGCAGGGCTGGATCAAGCGCTACCAGAACCAGGCGCTGGCTTGCCTGCGCCGCAGCAGTCCCCTGCGCGAGCTGCCGGCCGCCGATGAGCGCGTGACGGCCGCACAGGCCGAGCGCATGGCGCTGCAGCTCAAGGAACTGATGCAGCACGAGCTGGCCGTCGCGCGCTGAGTGTGGCGCAGGCCAGTGGCTGGAACGGCAGGACAGGCAGGACGCGCCGGACAGGCGCGAGGCAGGACGCTGCCGGGAAGGCGGCGGCAGCGGCCCGTGCGCGATGCGCGGGCACGGCAGGCGGCTGCGGCGCGGCGGGATGCCCGCCCGGCAGCCCAGTGCTTCGTGGCAGGCCGGCAGGCAGCCGGCCTCGCACTCGGCTTGGGCCACGAGCCGGCAGCAGGCCGCTGGAAGCGGCGGGAGCATCCGCGGCGGCCCCACGACGACGGCGTCGTGACGGGTCACGGACGGCCAGGGAGGTCGGACGGCCGCGGGCCGGGTGCAGGATGGCACCCGGCGCCAGCCAGGCCACCTGGTGAGGCCGGGCAGCAACATCGCCCGGTCTGACCAGACGGTCATGGATCGACCGTAGGAGCACGATGGCCCCGGCCAGGGAGGCCGACGGGCGGGTGCAGCCGGACAGGCAGCCGGGGTGCCGGCTTCCCGTGCAGGGAAGCCTTCACACTCATGGTGGGCCGGTCAGGGCAGCGCATTCGTCCCGCAAGGGGCCGGTCGTGACGGAGGCAACCCCAGGACGGGGTGCACGTTCCCGCTGACACGCGGGTCGGCACCGGTGTCCCGATCGCGTCTCCCTCGTGGAGGCCGGGAGGGGCCCAGACCACCCGCATGCTGTGCGGAGGCGGGACCTCGTTCAGGCGGTGGCAGCTCCGGCGGCCCGGGCATGGGGTGGTGCGAGCACCGCCTGGCCCGTGGGCAGGATGCGGCGTGCTCCGCAGCAGGGTCATGGAAGGACCCACCAGGCAGACAGATCGGGACCAGGGACGGTCCGGGCCCAGGCGGGCCTGCGCCGGCAGGGCGCCGTGTTTCCTCCGGGAGACCCGCGTCGCCGGCACGGACACGGCGTGGTCGGCCGCTCGCACGGGTCGCGTGCACTGGAGGGCGTTGTCTCGCCTGAGGGTGTCGTGGTGCAGCCTGCGGGTGCCCCCACAGTGGGGTCGCGCCCGGGCGGAGCCGGCAGCCGTCGGGGGCCGGTGCGTCCAGGGCAGCGGTATCGCCACGACGGAGGACACGGGCGGTGGTCTACCCACCGGCCCGCGAGGAGGCGCAGTGGAGTGCGGGTGTCTGCCCGCTGAATCCGGGGACCCAGTGTACCCGGGTTGAGCAGGCGGCCACGAGCCGCCACGAGCTGATGGGTCCTGGTGTTCCCAGGGCGGGCCGCGGCCCCCACAGCGCCGCCGGTCACCGTTGCGAAGCGTGCAGCGGTGCCACCCGGCGACGCGGACAGGGACCTCGACCCCCCACAGGCCCGGGACCCGTCCGATGCGGTGCATTGCTCCAGCCAGGGGGTGGTGGGTTCATCCCCGGCCCGGACGGTCGCCGTACGCGTCGCTTCCGCCGTGCGCTTCCAGGCGGTGGTGCAACCAGGGGCGGACCCCGTCCCTCCAGGGGCACCAATCCGTCCGGGAGCAGGCGGTGGAGCTTCATGTGGCGGGATGGAACCGGCCACACCAACGTGCGGGGGTTTAGCCCCGCGCGTCGCCAAGCAGGGCAGCAGTGTGCGCTCTGCAGGGCCTTCCATGGGGTGGAAGGTTCCGACCAGCGCCCGGGTTCGTCCCGTGATGGCCCGGAGCAGGTGAAGGAGCAGTCATGCATCGGAAGCAACGAGACGTGCAAGGGATAGCTCCCAAGCGGCCGTCCCGGTGCCAGGGGCGGGGGCATCCGTGCCTGGTGCCGGCGGCCGGCTATTTGGGAAACGGAATCGCCCGCGGGCGGTCGCAGGGACTTGTCACCCCTGCGCCAGACCACCCGTTGGCGGCAAGCGGCAGATGGTGGGCAGGGGGCGGGCCGTTGCCCGCTCATTGGGCGGGAGCCCGCTTTTGGTGGAGTAACCACCGCCGCCATCTGACGTCGGGGAAGCCAGCTTCCCCATTTATGAGTCGCCTCGCGCCGCTCTGCGGCTCCTCAAAGGAAGGAGGTTTGGGCGCGAGGTAGGGAGGTTGCCGCCTGCCCGCATCGGGGGCGGCGGACCAAGAGAGGCCATCCTTCCAAGGATTTGGAAGGAGCAGGGCCTCCGGTCGGGCGTGTCCAGGTTGGACGCTGCCTTATCTCCCGGGTCAAGGAGGATCTCTTGTTTTTACAAGGAGGTATACCGTGAGTTTGCGAATCAACCACAATATCCAGGCCATCAACAGTCATCGTCAGTTGCTGATCAATGACCGTGCGATGGGCAAGTCCCTGGAAAAACTGTCGTCCGGCATGAAAATCAACCGGGCAGCCGATGGGCCGGCCCAGTTGATGATCTCCGAGCAATTGCGCTCGCAGGTCTCTGGCTTGAACCAGGCCGTGGACAACTCGGAAACGGCCATCTCCATGATCCAGACGGCGGAAGCCTCTCTGGTGGAGGTAAACAACCTGCTGACCAACATGCGGGGTTTGGCGATCCACGCCGCCAACGAGGGCGCCAACTCTCCCGACATGCTGGCTGCCGACCAACTCGAGGTTTCGCAGTCCCTCGACACGATCGACCGCATCACCAACAACGCCCAGTTCGGCACCAAGAAGCTGCTTGACGGCAGCACGGGTGCCAACGGCGTCGGCATCGGCGAAGGCGTGCAGTTCGTAAACGCCAGCGTGCACACCCGCACGTCGCCCGTGCAGGGCTATGACCTGCGCGTCACGCAGCTCGCCACGCGTGCCACCATCCAGGGCACCACGGCGCTGACGCAGGAGATGATCGACAAGGGCGAGGAATTCACCATCGCCGAAGGTGGCCGCACCGTGCGGTTCACGACCACCAAGGGCGACTCGGTGAACCAAGTCTTCGGCAAGTTGAATGCCGAGATGAAGAAGAACGGCATGGACGTGACCTTCGAGAAGAAGGACGACGGCACGTTCACGCTGCGTCACAACGAGTACGGCAGCAAGTACACCATCGCCGCGTCTTCCTCGACGGCCGGTGTGCTGTCGGCGCAATCGCGTGTGATGGACCAGGCGCGTGGCAAGGACATCAAGGGCACCATCGGTGGCGAAGTGGCCACCGGCAAAGGCCAGGTGCTCACCGGTGCCGAAGGCACGCGCGTGGAAGGGCTGGCCGTGCGCTACACGGGCACGAGGGTGGATTCGGACGATCCGGAGGCCGAACCGGTGGGTAAGGTGGCGGTCTACCAGAACTCGCTGATCTACCAGGTCGGCCCGAACGTCGGACAGACGGAAGCCATCTCGCTCCTGAACACCAACACCCGTGTGCTGGGTCAGGGCATTCTCAACGAGAGCGACTTCAAGAACCTGCGCCAGATCGACGTGCGCACGCCTCAGGGCGCACAGGACGCGCAGCGTCTGCTCGATGCGGCCCTGAACGAGGTGAACCGGACGCGTGGCGTCATGGGTGCCTTCCAGAAGAACACCCTGGAAGCCAACCTGCGGCAGCTCCGCGTCAACGTGGAAGAGCTCACGAACTCCGAATCCGTCATCCGCGATGCGGACATGGCCAAGGAGATCACGGAGTTCACCCGCAACCAGATCATGATGAAGTCGTCGACGGCCATGCTGGCTCAGGCCAACCAGACGCCGGAAATCGTGATGTCGCTCCTGAAGTAGGGGCGGCGGTTTCCTTCCCGCCCCTGCAGCCGGGGGGCGGGAAGGCGTGGTTGCGTGGGTTCACTGACGTCAGGGAGGCACCATGGAGTCCCTCAGACCCCCTAGGGGTCCCACGTCCATTCAACCCCGGGCACCCAGCGATGGGCGCCCGGGGCGCATCGCCCCTGCGCAGGGGCAGGCCCCGCCCAGGGCCGCCGTGTGCCGTCTTGCGACGGATCCGGCGGCCGGGGCGCGGGGCCACTTCCCAGAGCGCTTCGCGTCCGCCGTGGCGGGAAGCGTTGTGGGAAGTCGCATGCGCACGCCCAGTCCGCGGCAGGAGCCGTGCCCGCCCCCCAGGGGGCGTCGGTCTGCGGCGGACGCGCCCCGCGCAGGGGTGTGCCCCGCGCCGCGGCGTCAGTGCGCGCCGTGCGATGGACACAGGCCGCTGCAGGGACGGCATCCGCCCCACGGGCGTCCGCTGGGTCGCATGCGGGGTCGGCCATCGGGTCGGCTGGTTTGGGCCCGGGCTGACCCCTCCGCTGCGGCGGAGCTGCGACGCCCGCCGGGCTGTGCGCGCGGTCGCGGGCAGAGTTGCGCACGGAACGCTGCGCCGAGCTGTGCACGAGACTATGCGCCAGACCGGGTGCAATGCCGTGGGCCGTATGGCTCGCCGGCCCCCGGACCCGGGCGCCAGGTGCGTCCGCCGGGGTGTGTGACCCGACGCGGCCGGCTGTGCCGTCCGCTGGGCATCGCGCCGCCGGGCGGTTCGCCGCACCCCGGTGTGTGCTCCGCACCACTGGGCACCAGGAACGGGCCCGGCAGCGGACGGCCGAACGGTCGCCGCGCCAGGGCGCATGCAGGGTGGCAGGCCCGCCCCGGTACAGGGGCCGGAGCCGCCAGAGACAACCGTCCGCCGTCGCGTTGACGGCGGCCAGACGAGTTACCGCGGCCGGGTGAGCTGCCCGGTGCGCGGACCCGGTGTGGACGTTCCCCGCTGAAGGGGAGCCGCCGCGCCACGAACGAATGCCGGTCTCCACTGGCGCCCGCTGGGCGCCGGCGAGGGACCCAGGCTCCGCCCCGCCAGGCGGTGCTCCGCTGAGGGCATCGCCACGGGGGCCGACCGGGTGCAGGTATACACCCGCCGACCGACCGCAGCAGGCGGAGCTGGAGATGAAGCCAGGGGGCGCTGCCCGGTGTGCGCCCCCGCCGCCCTGTGTGGCGGAGCAAGGCCGGCTGCGGGAACGGGACCTCGTCCATCCGCGGTACGGAGACGCCGGGTCCGGGCCATGCGCCTGGGCAGACAGACTACGCGGTGCCGGGCCGGGGCAGGCCACAGGCCGCCCCACTCCGTGTACCGGAGGATTCAGGGCTCCCCTTGCGGGGGGAGTTCCCGAGCGCCACGGGCGCTTCCGTGCGGTGGTCTACGCGCGGTGTCGGGTCCCCGTCCAGGGGATGCGCGCCGCCGGAGGGCACCCGCGGCGGCCGGGCGCGCAGGGCTCCGGCCCAGTGCCGGGGCGAACCAGACCGAGGGCGTGACGCAGGCAGGGAGGCGTCTCCTCACGACGGGCGAACCGGTGCGGTGGTGTACCGTGCGGCCGCCCCGGACGAGGGGCGACCTCCACCCAAGGCGCGCCCTACCGGCCCCAGGGGCGGCCATCCGGGTGCAGCAGTGCGTCCGGACGCCGCCGACGCTGGGGGCCGGCAGAAAGACCGAGCGCACGCGGGGACCTCGTGTTCCCGCGGGCGGGGGCCAGGCACCCGTGGAGCATCCGCGGGGAGTCGTGGCCAGGCGCAGGGAGCGACGGGGCGTCCCCGGCTCCAGCCGCACCCATCCGTGCGGTGGTGTACCCGGGGCACGCGAAACCTCCCCGCGGGACCAATCCAGGCGGTGGTGTACCCGCCTGGAGGAGGCAGGACGATGAACGGAAAGGCGGAGCCTCCAGGAGGCCGAATCCGCGGGCCGGTGGGCCCGGGTGTGGCCCGTTGGGGACCCGGTCTGCCCACCGGCAGCGGCGGCGCGCAGCAGCATCCAGGCGCCCCCGTCCGTCCGGCGTGTGGCAGCGCAGGGCACCGCTCCGCCCGCGGCAACCAGTGCCGGATCGCCCTGCGCCGCGAGGGCCGCGGCTGATCCGGAGCGGCGCCCCAGGCGCCAGCGATTGACGTGCGCGCCCGCCGCGCGGCCGTGAGCAGCCAGGCTGCCGCGGCCCGGCCGGGCGCGGGATGACGAGATTTCCGCCGGTGTGTGGAGCCGGGGACCCGGTGAGGTCCCCGTGTATCCAGCGGCGGGAGGGTAGCGGGCCCCGACTCCGTTTCGGGACCCCGTGTGGGCAGTCCTCCACCCGGGGCCCCAGGTGGGGCGGGAGACCCGTCTGGTGCCGGTGCGTTCCGTGCGGTGGTGTGCCCACGGGACGGCAGCGGCGAGATCCCCGTGTTCGCCCGCGGCGGCGCAGTCCCGGCCCCCGCGGCGGCAGCGGGCCATTGCAGCAGTGCTGGGGAATAGCGGTGGTGTACCCGCCGTCCGGGGACCTCGTGTTCCCGCGGGGGCGGTGTCCGTCGAAGCGGTGATCCTCCGGGAGGGTTGGATCGCCGAACCCGGCCAAGGACCCGGCAGCTTGATGCCACAAGGAGGTAGTCATGGTTCTGCGAATCAACCACAACATTGCGGCGATCAACAGTGCCCGACAGCTCGTGCAGAACGGCACTGCGCTTCGCAAATCCCTGGAGCACTTGTCCTCCGGGATGCGCATTAACCGCGCGGCAGACGGCCCCGCGGCCCTCATCATCTCCGAGCAGATGCGCTCGCAGATCGCCGGCCTCAACCAGGCCGTGGACAACGCCGAGACGGGCGTGACCATGGTGCAGACCACCGAGGCGGCGATGACGGAGGTGACCAACCTGCTCACCACGATCCGCCAACTGGCCGTACACGCCGCCAACGAGGGCGCGAACGACCAGAACATGCTGGAGGCCGATCAACTTGAGCTGAACAACGCCCTCAACTCCATCGACCGCATCAGCACCAACGCCCAGTTCGGCGTGAAGAAGCTGCTGGACGGCAGCACGGGCGCCAACGGCGTGGGCATCGGCGAGGGCGTGGAGTTCATCGCGGCCTCCCCGGAAACCAAGGCCTCGCCCATCCAGGGTTACGACGTGCGCGTGACCCAGCTCGGCAGCCGCGCCCACATCGAGGGCACCACGGCGCTGACGCAGGAGATGATCGACAAGGGCGAGGAATTCACCATCGCCGAGGGTGGGAAGACCGTCTCCTTCACCAGCAAGAAGGGCGAGACGGTGCGCCAGGCCGTTGGTCTGCTGAAGAACGAGATCTCGAAGTCCGGCCTGAACGTGGACCTGACCCTCAACCAGGACAACACGCTGTCCATCGTGCACCGGGACTACGGCAGCGATCACGGCTTCTCCGTGTCGTCCTCCACCGCGGGCGTGCTCTCCAAGGAGAGCCGCACGATGGAAGGCGCCGTGGCCGGCAAGGACATCGTGGGCACCATCGGTGGCGAGGCGGCCATCGGCAAGGGCCAGGTGCTCACCGGGGTGGAAGGCACGAAGGTGGAGGGCCTCTCCGTCCGCTATAGCGGCAACAAGGTGAGCGACCCGGGCGATGACGACCCGAGCACCGCCGCCGGCCGCGTGGCCGTGTTCCAGAACTCCCTGGTGTTCCAGGTCGGCGCCAACGTGGGCCAGACCGTCGCGGTCTCCCTGGTGAACGTGAACACCCGGGTGCTGGGCCGCGGGGTGCGCAACGACAGTGGCTACACCAGCCTGCGCGATGCGGACCTGCGCACGGCCCAGGGGGCCATCGATACCCAGCGCCTGGTGGATCGCGCCCTCAACGAGGTGACCACCTCGCGGGCCCGGCTGGGGGCCTTCCAGAAGAACAGCCTGGAGGCCAACCTGCGCCAGTTGCGGGTGAACGTGGAGGAGCTGACCAACGCGGAATCGGTGATCCGCGACACGGACATGGCGAAGGCCGTTGCCGAGTACACGCGCAACAAGATCATGTTCGAGTCCGCCACGGCCATGCTGGCCCAGGCCAACCAGATCCCGCGCACGGTGCTGGATCTGCTGCACTAGGCCCGCCTGCCCCCCGCCGCGGTTCGTCCGCCCCGCAGTCGCGGGTGCGGGCGGTCGCGGCGCGGGACCGCAGCGGCGAGCGGCGGATTCCCCCACGCGGGGTGCCTCCGCCGTTCCCCGGTGCGATGACGCCGGCCAAGCGCGCTTGAAGCGCGGCGGCCCACAAAGCCGTCATACGGCCGGCATCACCGTGGCCTGGAGGCTGCCCGGGCGTCCGCAGCGCCCGGGCAGTCGGTAGACGCAAACCCGGTAATCTCCCGCGCGGGAGCCGGTGCGGTTGGCGGCCGCACCGGCTGCCCGCGGGAGGTCTTTTCCCCGCCGGGCGCGCGTGCAGTGCCAAGGCAGCCATCCGTGGCCGCAGTGCAGGCGGCCGGAGCTGAGTGCTCCGGCCCTCCGCAGTGCGACGGCGGCAGCGCACGCCGCTCCTTCGCGGTGCGCACCCACACCCGGCCAGGCCGGGGCGCGGTGCACGGGCGGAGGGCGAGGGCCTGCCCCGCCAGAGACAGCGGGCGCTTCGGGTGCGGTGGTGTACCCGGGAGCGCGCCGCACCGGGCAGCAGTCCGGGTGGCCATGCGGGCGCAGCAGTGCGTCCGTGGGCCGGCCCGGATCGGCCGGGGTGCAGCCGCAGGGCTGCGCGCAACGGCCGGGACCGAATCGTGCGGTGGTGTGCCCATCGGCGCCGAGGCGCCGCGGGGGCCGCCGCGACCGATGCGTGGGACCCGACGGGTGCGGGGGTACGCCCTCCGTGTCCGGTGCCGGGGCGTCGTCCGCGCTTCCCCTCCCAGTGGGGTGGAGGCAGGGGGGACTCCAGCCGGGCGGGCTCCGCGCCAGGGATGGGTGTCCCCGTCCGCCCTGCGTCAGGGGGTGCCGGGGGCCAGGCGATTGGGCGGGAGCGCAGGGATCGGGCGGCAGTCCGCGCCCCCCGCGCCCTCGCGGCAGCGGCCGATGGGAGGATCGGTTGCACGAACGGGCGTGCTGTGTCGCGCCCGTGGTGGGGCCCGCTGGCGCAAATGCCGGTGCGGTCGGGGCGCTAGGGCCCCAGGGAATCGTGCCACGTCTTGGAAGGGCGCTGCACGCGACGATACCAAGGAGGTCGTCCATGCCTTTGCGAATCAACAGCAATCCGGCGGCGATCAATACGAATCGCAACCTGATTGAGAACCAGGACCGGATGCTCAAGGCCCTGGAGAAGCTGTCCTCCGGCTCCAAGGTGAACCGGGCATCCGACGGCGCGGCGGCGCTCATCATCTCCGAGCAGATGCGGGCCCAGATTTCCGGGGTCAAGCAGGCCATCGACAACTCGGAGACGGCCGTCGGGATGGTGCAGACGTCCGAGGGCGCGCTCAACGAGATCAGCGGCCTGCTCATCAAGATCCGCCAGCTCGCCGTACACGCCGCCAACGAGGGGGCCAATGACGAGGTCATGCTGCAGGCCGACCAGTTCGAGATCAACAACGCACTGGACACCATCGACCGCATGACCTTCAACACGCAGTTCGGCCAGAAGCGCCTGCTGGACGGCAGTCAGGGCGCCAACGGCGTGGCCAACGGCAAGGGGCTGGAGTACGTGGGCGCCAGCCCGCACACGCAGTCCTCGCCCGTGGAGGGCTACAACGTGCGCGTGCAGCGCCTGGGCAGCCGCGCCCACGTGGAGGGCAGCACGGCGCTGACGCAGGACCTCATCAACCAGGGCGAGGAGCTGACCATCGCCGAGGGCGGCCGCACCGTCTCGTTCAAGGCCACGCCGGGCGATACGGTGAGCCAGACCATCGGCAAGCTGCGCGGCGAGATCGAGAAGATCGGGCTGGACGTCGACCTGCGGGTGGAGGACGGCAAGCTCATGCTGCAGCACAACAAGTACGGCAGCGAGCACAACTTCTCGGTCGCTTCCAGCACGCCCGGCGTGCTCTCCGCCGAGGGCGGCAAGCTGGAGCTGGCCACGCCCGGCCAGGATATCCAGGGCACTATCGGCGGCTACGTGGCCTTCGGCCGCGGGCAGATCCTCACGGGGGGCGAAGGCACGCCCGTGGAGGGCCTGCAGGTGCGTTACCAGGGCAACGTGCTCACGGACGCGGATTCCAGCGACAGCGCGGAATCCGCCGGGCGCGTGGCCGTGTTCCAGAACTCGCTGGTGTTCCAGGTGGGCGGCAACGTGGGCCAGACGGTCTCCGTGTCGCTCAACAGCACCAACACCCGCACGATGGGCCGCGGCGTCATCAACAAGAGCGCCTTCAAAAGCCTGCGCGACGTGAACGTGCTCACGCCGCAGAAGGCGCAGGACACCCAGCGCCTCGTGGACCAGGCCGTGAATGAGGTGACCCGCACGCGGGCCGAGCTGGGGGCCTTCCAGAAGAACACGCTGGAGACCAACCTGGCGCAGCTCCGCATCACGGCCGAGAACCTGATCAGCGCGGAATCCACCATTCGCGACGTGGACTTCGCGTCGGAGATCGCGGAGTTCACCCGCGACAAGATCATGGTGGAGTCGTCCACGGCCATGCTGGCACAGGCCATCCAGCTTCCGCGCACCGTGCTGAAGCTGCTCGACTAGAAGGGCTGTGAGAAACAACGGCTGCGGGGGAACCAGTCCCCCCGCGCCCCCCTGATGGATCGGCGCGGCTGGATTGCAGCCGCGCCAATGATTGATCTGAAAGTGGGGTGCAGGGGCCGGTAGCCCCTGCGGGAGGGAGGAGGTGAGGAGGAGGGAGGCAGCGCCTTCCTCCTCCGCAAACCCGAAAAGCGATGCCCGACGGAGCACTGGGCGCGCAACAGGACGCAGTTCGACCGTATAGCCGTATAGACCGCCAGGGACGGCGCATGACCCAGGGAGGAAGCGACCATGGCACTGAGAATCAACGGGTTGGGGCAAGGCCCGCTGGCCGACCGGCGGCTGCTCGGCGAACGCCAGCAGCGCGGCCAGGACCAGCACGAATCGCCGCCGCGCCACCAGGCGGATCACGTGGAGCGGCGCCACCGCGCCTCGGAGCAGCTCCGCGCGGAGTTCGCGGCGCTCAACGGCGCCGTGCAGCAGGCGGAGGACGCGCTGGCCATCGCCACGGGCGCGGAGCAGGGCCTGGTGCGGGTGACGGAGCAGCTCGCCTCGTTGGAGGCCCGGTTGCGTGCCGTGGCCCGGGGCGCGGCACCGCTGCCCGAGCAGAAGCCGCAGGCCTGGGTGGCCGAAGCCCTCGCGGTACTGGAGGAGGTGGCCGAGACGACGTGCTTCGGCCCCCGGCGCCTGCTGGACGGCAGCCTGGGCTGCTCGGGGGTGGCCGTGGGCGACGGCCTGGAGTTCGTGGGCGCGGGGCCGCACACCCGCAGCTCGCCACCGCACGGCTACGAGGTGCTGCTGAGCGAGGAACCCGTGCGGGCCACCGTGCTGGGCGAGCGGGCGCTCACCGTGGATCGCATCGCGGAGGGCGTGCGGCTCTCCCTGCGCGAGGGCGGCCGGGCCGCGCGGCTGGTCACGCAGCGCGGGCAGACCCCGCGCGACGTGGCGGCGGCGCTGCAGGCCGCCGCGCGGGAGGCCGGCCTGGCGCTGGCCGTGGAGGCAACGGGCGACGGGCGGCTGCTGGTGCAGCACCGGCTGTTCGGTTCGGCGTACCGCTTCGCCGTGGGCAGCTCGCTGCCCGGCGTGCTCTCCACGCCACAGGGCGCCCCGCGGGTCGTTTCCAACGGCCGCGACATCGCCGGTACGATGAATGGAGAGCCGGCGTGGGGCGATGGACAGACCCTGACGGGGTGCTTCGGCAATCCAACCACCGATGGGCTGGTGGTGCGCTACACGGGGCTGCCCTTCACGGGCGCCACGGGCCGTCTGCGGCACAGCCGGCCCTCCGTGCTGAAGCCGCGCGTGTTCGCCGGGCGCGTGGTGGTGGCGCAGCAGGCCCTGGTGTTCCGCCTGGGCGGGGCGCCGGCCGAGCAGATCAACCTGCGCCTCGATTCCGTGCGGCCGCAGCACCTGGCCCGCGGCGTGGCCAATGCCAGTGGCTTCGCGGCGCTGGCGGACGTGCGGGTGACCGGCAGCGTGGCGCTGCGCGATGCGCTGCTGATGGTGGCGCAGGCGCGCGCGGAGGTGGAGACCGGACTGGAGGCGTTGCGCAAGCTGGCGCACGGCACGCTGACCGAGGCGCTGGGGCGGCTGCGGGTGCAGTCGCAGAACGTGGCCGCCTCCGTGCCGGATCTCCACGCACCGGACGCGGCCCTGCACGCCGTGCAGGCGCTCAGCCTGGCCATCGTGCGGGAGGCGCGCACGGCGCTGAGCGCGCAGGCCCATCCGCCCCAGGGCTCCCTGCTGGAGCTGCTGGACGACGACGAGACGACGCACCCCGGGCCGCGCTGGAACTGAGCGGCATCGGGCGATGCAGGCGCAGCACGGGCGGCCGGGAGGGGCTGCCCGAGGGCGGCGGGCTTCCCGATAGGGCGGCGTGCCGCACGCAGCGAAGCGGGATGCAGGAGGCACAGGACCGCGGCGCCCGACGATCGGGGCCGTGGAACTGCCGACGACCAACCGCGTGTCCGCCGGATCGCGGCCACGCTCCCGGGGATCGAGCCCCGGGCCGCACCTGGACGTGCGGAGCCCCGCGGTGTGGGGCTCGGGCGGAAGGATCGGCCACACACAAGCTTTGGATGAGGATGCAATGACCCTGCGAATCAACACGAACATCGCTGCCCTGCGCAGCGTGCGGCACCTGCAGGATACGGACCGCAAGCTGGCCGATTCGCTGGAGCGGCTGTCTTCGGGCTTCAAGATCAACCGCGGCGCGGACAATCCGGCAGGGCTGGTCATCTCCGAGCAGATGCGCGGCCAGATCGTGGGCATCCACCAGGCCATCGAGAACGCGGAACTGGCCACGGCCATGGTGCAGACCACCGAGGCGTCGCTCACGGAGACGAACAACCTGCTCATCCGCATGCGCCAGCTCGCGCTGCAGGCGGCCAACGCGGGCGGCAGCGACGACGCCACCCTGGTGGCCAACCAGGCGGAGATCCAGGACGCGCTGGAGACCATCAACCGCATCGCCCAGAACACCCAGTTCGGCAACCGCAAGCTGCTGGACGGCAGCGCGAGCGTGACGGGCGAGGCCATCGGCCCTGGCCTGACGCTGATTTCCGGCACGGTGCGCACCAGGAGCTCGCCGGTGCCCGGCTACCCGGTGCAGATCGACCAGGTGGCCACGCGCGCCCACCTGGAGGGCGACACCAGCCTGGACGAGGACAACGTGCCCGGCCTCACCGTGACCCTGTTCGAGGGCGGGCGCACGGTGCAGGTGACCGGGCAGCCCGGCGACACCGCCCAGAGCTTCTTCGGGCGCCTGCGCCGGGCCACAGCGGATGAGGGGCTGGCGCTGGACCTGAAGCTGACGCCGGACGACACGATCTCCGTGCGGCACCAGCAATACGGCTCGGAGCACACCTTCCAGGGCGGCAGCTCCGTGGCCGGCGTGCTCTCCGAGGATGCCAACACGCTGCAGGCCGCCGTGCCGGGGCAGGACATCGCGGGCACCATCGACGGCGAGGCGGCCCAGGGCCGCGGGCAGCTCCTGAGCGGGCTGGCCGGCAACGAGAACACGGACGGCCTGACGGTGCGCTATGCCGGGGCGCGGGTGGAGGTGGGCCAGGACCGCACGGGCGCGCCGATCTATGAGCGTGAGCCGGAGACGGGCCAGGTGGGCTACGTGAACGTCGCCAACAACGCGGTGGACTTCCAGGTGGGCCCCAACCCCGGGCAGCGGATCTCCGTGGCCCTGCCCAACATGACGCCCGGCTTTCTGGCGCGGAACGTGGAGAACCCCAGCGGCTTCGCGAACCTGAACGACATCCGCGTGGACACCCAGCGCGGCGCGCAGGACAGCATCAAGATGATCGACGGCGCCATCGACCAGCTCACGCTGACGCGCGGCAAGCTGGGCGCCTTCCAGCGCAACGGGCTGGAGAGCAACATCGCCAACCTGCGCGTGACCGCGGAGAACCTGATGGCGGCCGAATCGGCCATCCGCGACGTGGACGTGGCACAGGAGCTGACGACGTTCACCAAGAACAAGCTGCTCACGCAGACCGGGGCCGCCGCCGTGCACGAGGCCAATCAGTTGCCCGGACAGGTGATCAAGCTGCTCACCTAGCCGCGCCGGGAAGCAGGAACCGCGGCACGGCCGCACGAGCGCCCCATTGCATTGCCAAGGAGCACGACCATGAACAAGCCGAACCCCCATCGCACCGGACGGGCCGCCCTGCTGGGCACCGTCGCGTTGCTGGTCGGCGTCGTCATCGCGGGCTGCGCCCCCACGCAGCGCTACACCACCTATGCCTGCGGCGAGCGGCGGCTGGAGCTGGCTGCGTCGTACTACGAGCAGGCCAAGGACAAGCTGGCGCTGCATTATCGCCAGCGCATCGATTCCGCGCTGTCCGATGCGTATCACGCCAGCCAGGATGCCGTGCTGCTGGCGCGGGCCACGCGCAACTGCGACGACTTCGACGAGGCCATCCGGCGCCAGGCGATCGACCTCATCAAGACGAACCTGATCTTCCAGAAGCTGGTCGTCTCGAACATGCGCGATCAGGACCCGGGCGTGGTCATCGACTTGTACGGTTCCCGCTATCGGGACATATTCAAGAACGATATCCGATGATTGCAGCCCGGTCCGCGCAAGGGCGGCGTGACCCGCACGGCCTGACCGGGGCGTTGGATATGACCGGCCTCGCCCGCGGCCACGCAGCCGTGGGACCGCACCTTGACACGACGCCCATGGCCCTGCGCAGCGAGGAGACGATCGTGGCCATCGCCACGCCCCTGGGCGTCGGCGGCGTGGGCATCGTGCGCCTCAGCGGGCCGCGGGCCGTGGCGATCGTGGACGGCTTCTTCCGGCCCGCGCACGGCGAGCCGCTGGCCGGCTCCCGCTCGCACCTGCTGCGCTACGGCTGGGTGATGGCGGAGGGTCACCCGGTGGACGAGGTGCTGGCCGTGGTGATGCGCGCGCCGCACTCCTACACGCGGGAGGACGTGGTGGAGGTACAGGGCCACGGGGGCACGCTGGTGCTGCGCACCGTGCTGGAGCTGGCCACGCGCGGTGGGGCGCGCATGGCGCATCCGGGGGAGTTCACCCTGCGCGCGTTCCTCCACGGCCGCATCGACCTGACCCAGGCCGAGGCCGTGGGCGACCTGGTGCGGACGCGCTCCGCGCTGGGCCTGCAGGTCTCCGCCAACCAGTTGCGCGGGCGCCTGCACGAGGCCATCGCCGCGCTGCAAGGCGACGTGCAGCAGGTGGCGGCGCTGGTGGCGGCGGGCATCGACTTCCCGGAGGAGGACGTCGTCTTCGCGCACCGCGGTGAGATCACGGAGCGCCTGGGGCACGTGCGCGAGCGCCTGGACGCGCTGCTGGCCCGCGCGGGGCAGGGCCGCATCGTGCGCGAGGGGCTGGCCGTGGCCATCGTGGGCCGCCCCAACGTGGGCAAGTCCAGCCTGCTCAACGCGCTGCTGCGCGAGAACCGCGCCATCGTGACGGAGGTGCCGGGCACCACGCGTGACACGCTGGAGGAGGCCGCGGAGGTGGGCGGCCTGATGGTGCGCCTGGTGGATACCGCCGGCATCCGCCACACGGAGGACGTGGTGGAGCGCGAGGGCATCCAGCGCGCCCGCCGCGCCATCGCCCAGGCGGACCTGGTGCTGCTGGTGCTGGACGGCGCGGCGCCCCTCACCGCGGACGACGAAGCGCTGCTGGCCGAGGCCCCGCCCCAGGCCTCACTGGTGGTGGTAAACAAGCGGGACAAGCTGGATGGCGCGTCGCCGGCCTGGGTCGGGCGACTGGAGGGGCGCCCCTGGCTGGGACTCTCCGCCCTCACGGGCGCGGGTCTGCCGGAGCTGGAGGCGGCCATCCGCGGCTGGGCGCTGCAGGACGAGCGGCCCGTGTTGGAGGACGCCCTCCTCACCAACCTGCGCCAGGAGCAGGCCGCGCGCCAGGCCGCCGAGGCCGTGCGCGGCGCGCTGGCGGCACTGGAGGGGGGGCTGGGCGACGAGCTGCTGGCGGTGGACCTGGAGCGCGTGTTGATGGCCCTGGGCGAGATCGTGGGCGCCACCACGCCGGACGATCTGCTGAACCGAATCTTCGCCGAGTTCTGCATCGGCAAGTGAACCCCGGCATGGAGCGGGCGCACGATGATCGAAACCCAGACGGTGCTGACCCTGCTGGAGCAGAAGCTGAGCCTGTTGCGCGACATGCTCTCCGTCACGCAGCGCTCGTTGCTGCTGGTGGACCTGGACGGGTTGACGCCCCTGCTGCGGCGCAAGGACGAGCTTATCGGCGAGATCCGGCTGCTGGACGAAGCGCTGGACTTGCACCCCGCGCTGCCCGTCGAGGTCGACCCGGTGGTGGAGGAGATGCGGGAGGTGGTGCAGTCCGTGCTGGAGAACGAGCGCACGCTGGAGCTGCGCATCGAGCAAGAGCAGGCACGCCTGCGGCAGGAGCTGCGGGACTTCGACCAGGAGACGCGCCTCAAGCAGTACCTGGAGCGCACGCGCCCCAAGGGCGGCGCGGTGAACCTCAAGAAGTGAACGGCCAACCCGTGAACGGTCTTGAGCCACGGCGTCCGGCCGTTCCCCGGCCCCGGAGTATGCGATGACAACCCGAGTCACCAGCCGCAGCGGCGGACACGAAACCTACGCCCAGCGCGAGCACGCGCGGCGGCGGGCCTTGCAGCGCCGGCCCTCGCGGGCCATGCTGCCGCCCAAGCCCCGCCCGCCGGCCCCGCCGCGCGAGCCGATGCCGGTGGAACCGGCGCGCCCCGAGTCGCGGCCAGCCGCTACAGGCCGCGTGCGCACCGGGCGCTACAAGGACATCAAGGTCTGAACGCCGCGAGCGAGCAAGGAGCCTCAGCGATGATCTATTCCAGCTACCAGGTGGAACGGCTGCTCGAGCGGCTGCGTCGCGCACGCGGCTGGCTGCCCTGGCCCGCCTACCAGCGCTGGGGCGGCATGGATCCCGTGCGCATGAGCCGGGCCGCGGCCCAGGCCGGCCGCGACGCGGAGGCTGCGGGGCCGGTGGCGGTGCCACCCCTGCGGCCGCCCGCGCTGGCGGCCGTGCGCGATGCGCGCCGCTTCGCGCCCCTGGTGGAGGCCGAGCGCGAGCGCCGCGCGGGCAGCTTCATGCGCCCGCCCTACCCTGACGAGTCGCCGGCCCCCCACATTCCCAAGATCGAGCGCAAGACCGCCCCGCGCAAGAACCCGCGCCGCCTGGTCGAGGCGGACTGAGCGCCTGCCGGGTACCCGGCGTTCAACAGCCGGACCCCGCGGGAACGGCCGTGTGGGGGCCAATGGCCCCCGCGCCCCCAAATACAGACTTTGACCAAGGACGACGCGGTCTCGCCCACAAATAGGGCCCAGGGAGCCCCGCTCCCTGGTGGGGGTATGGGGGCAAAGCCCCCATGGCCGAAGTGCTTTTCTAAACACAGCCTAGTGCCGGGTCTGCAGGGTGCCGAGCAGCTTCTCGATGGCTTCCATCTGGCCCTCGGCCTCTTCCAGCAAGGCCTCGTACTGCTGCTGAAGTTCGGCCACCTGTACCAGCAGGGGGTTGTCGTGCTCGGGGGCAGCGCCTTCGCCGGGCAGGAAGAATCCGGCGATGCTGCGGTATTCCTCGATCTGCGTGCTGAGGTGACCGAGCAGGTCGATTTCGCGGATCTGCTCCAGCATGGTCACGGTCTCCTCCGGCTCGCGCTCCATGGAGCGGTCGGCGAGCCGCAGGAACTGCCGCGCGTTGGCCAAGCTGCGCCCGAAGTCCTCCACGATGCGCCGGTGCGTGCCCACGAAGGCCGCCATTTTCTCGGAAAGTTCCTGTTGATCCGCCATGCGCTGGGCCATTTGCTCCGCGTGTGGGGTTGTGCTGCGTGCGGCCACCCGCCGTGGATCCGGCCGGTGTCTGACGCCGTGCGCCCGCGTCAGGCTCCAGCCTAGCATGGCCACCGGCCGAGGGGCAGCCTGAGCGCCTTCGCCCGGCCCCGCGCGGCCGGCAGGGTGCCCTAACGCGCCGCCCCGGGCGGTACGCACGCGGGCCCGGGGCCGGCTGCGGCGCACCCGCAGGGAATGCGCCCTGGCGGGGGCCATCCGGCCGAACGCGGCATGGATGCGGGCCTGGCCGGCCGCTATCGCGGCGCGTTTGCGCTCGCGGGAGAATTTGGGTATGCAAGAGGGGCTTTTGGGGTAGGGGAAAGGGGAGTCGGTTCCTTTTTTGTCAGTCAGATCCTGATGGGATGTTTGCGGGCAGGTAGCCCTGCTGCGCGAGCCGTCCGTTGCCAACCAGCATTCTTGCCGTCTTCCGGCAGGAGGAGGGGGAAGTGAAGCTGAGAAGCATTGCATTTGTAGCCGCTTGCGGCTTGGTACTCGCCCTGTCCGGGGCCTCGAACGTGTACGCCGCGAAGCACGGTGGCGTGCTGCGCATCGTTCACCGCGGGAATCCGCCCAGCCTCTCCATCCACCAGGAAGCCACCGTCTCCACCGTGGCACCCATGATGGAGGCCTACGACAACCTCGTGCAGTACAATCCGATGAAGCCGCTGGACGGGCCGAACACGATCATCGGAGACTTGGCCAGCAGCTGGCACTGGAGCAAGGACGGCAAAAGCCTGACCTTCAAGCTGCACAAGGGTGTGCAGTGGCACGACGGCAAGCCGTTCACGTCCGCGGATGTGAAGGACACCTTCGATGTCATCCGGGGGGCTTCCACCAAGACCATGAAGCTCAATCCCCGCAAGCTGTGGTACTTCAACGTCACGGACATCACGACGAACGGGGACTACGAGGTCACGTTCCACCTGAAGCGGCCGCAGCGCTCGCTGCTGTCCATGCTGGCCAGCGGATATTCGCCCGTGTACCCGGCGCACATCGCGCCCGATGCCCTGCGCACGACGGAGGTGGGCACGGGGCCCTTCATGCTCAAGCAGTATCTGCGTGACCAGTCGCTGGAGTTCGTGAAGAATCCTCACTACTTCATGAAGGGCCGGCCCTACCTGGACGGCGTGACATGGATCATCATCCGCAGCCGGCCCTCGCGCACGGCTGCGTTGCAGGCGGGCCAAGTGGATATGGCCTTCCCGGGCGAGACCACGCAGACCATCTACGAGACGCTGAAGAAGGCCGTGCCGCAGATGGTGTTCACCAAGGTGGGCACCCAGGTCTCGGACAACATCCTCGTCAACTCACACGCCAAGCCCTTCGACAACGTGAAGGTGCGTCAGGCGGTGAACCTGGCCCTGGACCGGCCCGCGATGATCAAGACCGTGCACCAGGGCTTGGCCGTGGAGGGCGGCGCCAACCAGCCCCAGCCCTACGGTTACTGGGGGCTCTCCGCGAAGGAAACACAGAAGCTACCCGGCTACGGCAATGCGGAGAAGAACCGCGCCAAGGCCCGCAAGATGCTGGCCTCGCTGGGGTACACGGAGCAGAATCCACTCAAGGTCACCGTGTCTACCCGCGCCATCTCCATCTACGTGGACGTGGCCACCTGGGTGCTGGATCAGCTCAAGCGCGTCGGCATCGATGGCACGCTGGAGCAGGTGGAAACGGGCAACTGGCACGCCAAGATCGCCCGCAAGGACTTTACCCTGGCGGTCAACCTGACCGGCGTGGGCCCGGATGATCCGGATGCGAACTTCTACGAGAACTATGCCTGCGGTTCGCAGCGGAACTACTCGGACTACTGCAATCAGGACATGATGAAGCTGTTCGAGAAGGAATCCAGGATGACCAATCTCAAGCAGCGGCTCAAGCTGGTGCACCAGATCGACGTCAAGCTGCAAGAGGATGTGGCCCGGCCGATCCTGGACCACCGGCTGGACTGGTTTGCCCACTGGCCGTACGTCAAGGGCTATGTGCCGCACAACAGCGTGTACAACAACTGGCGCCTGACGGACGTGTGGCTGGACAAGTAGACCGGCAGCCATGAATGGCCTCCGGGGTCCGTGCAGCCGCGGCCCCGGAGGCATCGTCTGGGAGGGATTGCGGGGGGCGTCGTCCGCTCGTCGCAATCCCTGATTCGTTTCTGGTGGCCGCTGTGGCCGCATCCCGGTACGGGGGCCGAGGGGCCGCCCGCAGGATTCGCGCACGAGAGGGGAGCCGCGGTGAAGACCTATCTGATCCATCGCTCACTGATGATGCTGGTGACGCTGTTCGGCATGTCGGTGCTGATCTTCATGCTGCTGCGCATGGCCCCGGGCAACATCGTGGACATCCTGTTCGATTCCGCGGGCTACGTGAACCCGTCGGACAAGAAGATCATCGAGGCGGAACTGGGGCTGGACCAGCCCTACGTGGTGCAGTACGCCCACTGGATGGGCGGCCTGATGCAAGGGGACCTGGGCAAGTCGTTCCGGCTGGAGGTGCCTGCCATCCAAGTGATCCGCCCGCGTGTCCCCATCACGGTGGAACTGGCCGTGATGGCCATTTCGATCGCCATTCTGCTGGGGGTGCCCACGGGGGTCATCAGCGCGGTCAAGCAGGATACGACGCTGGACTATGTCTTGCGCGTAATCAGCCTGAGCGGCTTATCCATGCCCTCGTTCTGGCTGGGGTTGTTGATCATCCTGGGCATGATCTCCTACCTGGGCCTGTCGCCGATCTACGTGATGGCACCGCAGACCTGGGTGGATCACCTGCGGCTGTTCGGCATCCCCGCGTTGGCGGTGGGCTTCCGCAGCTCCGCGTTGATCATGCGGCTCACGCGTTCGTCCATGCTGGAGGTGATGCGGCAGGACTATATCCGCACGGCGCGGGCCAAAGGCCAGACCGAGCGCGTGGTGAACTTCCACCATGCCTTGAAGAACGCGATGCTGCCCGTCATCACCGTGATCGGCATCGAGTTCGCGTTCCTCATCGGCGGGCTGGTGATCACGGAGACCGTGTTCAACATCCCGGGCGTGGCGCGCTTTCTCGTGCAGGCGATTCTCTGGCGCGACTACCCGATCGTGCAGAACCTGGTGATGCTGATCGCCGTGGTGGTGGTCGCCGCGAACTTCCTGGTGGATCTGCTCTACGTCGCGCTCGATCCACGCATCCAGTACTAGGCCGCCGACGGCGCCACGCGGCCGTCCTGGCCCGCAGGGAGTGACACCGATGGAAAACGCCTTTGTCGAGGAAATGGAAGAGTCGACCGCACGCGGCGGCAAGCTGCGGGCCGTCTGGGACTTCTTCCGCCACCAGCCGCTGGGGGCGTTCGGCGCCGTGGTGCTGATCCTGCTGGTGTTCTGCGCCATCTTCGCCAGCTTCGTGGCCACGCAGGATCCCTACACCACGCACGCGAACGAAACCCTGGTGGCCCCCGGCTGGGCCCACCTGATGGGCACGGACTTCCTCGGGCGCGACATGTACAGCCGCATCGTGCACGGCTCGCGCGTATCCCTGGCAGTGGGGCTTTCCTCCACGGCCATCGGGGGCACCATCGGGCTGGTGATCGGCCTGCTCTCCGGCTACCTGATGGGGTGGTGGGATCTGGTCGCACAGCGCCTGATGGACATCATGCAGGGCTTGCCCCTGCTGGTGATGGCGCTGGTGATGTCCGCGGTGCTGGGCCCGTCGGTGGAGAATGTGATCCTGGCCATCTCGATCCCGCTCATCCCACGTGCCGCGCGGGTGATCCGCTCCAGCACGCTGGCCATCCGCGAGCTGCCGTTTGTGGAGGCCGCGCGGGCCATGGGCATGGGCGAGATGCGCATCGCGTTCCTGCACGTGATGCCCAACACGCTGGCCCCGTTCATCGTGCTAACCACCGCGCAGCTCGGCAGCGCCATCCTCACCGAGGCGGCCCTGTCGTTCCTGGGGCTCGGCATCCCGGAGCCCTACCCCTCCTGGGGGCGCATGCTGAGCGAATCGGCGGCGGAGTATGCACAGAAGGCCCCGTGGCTGGTGATCTTCCCGGGGCTCGCGATCAGCTTCGTGGTGTTCGCGACGAACCTGCTGGGCGATGCCTTGCGCGACATCCTCGATCCGCGTCTGCGCATCTGAAGCATGGGGGCGCGGGACGAGCGCATTTGGCTTGCGCCAGCCTGCGGATGTACCTAGGCTGAGGGCCGCGGCTCCGCTATGGTGGGGGGCGGCTTGTGCCGCGTGCGGGCCGCGACCCGCGCGGACCGACAACACTTGATGGGATATCGTGCCCATGGTGGACGTCCAACGAACAGCGCAGGAGCAGGGCAACGCCGCCGCGACCCGGCGGGACGATCCGATCCTGCAGCTCAACGACCTGAAGACCTACTTCTACTCCCGCGACGGCGTGGTGCGGGCGGTGGATGGCGTCTCCTACTACCTCAACCACGGGGAAACCCTGGGCGTGGTGGGAGAATCCGGCTGTGGCAAGAGCGTCACGGCCCTGTCCATCCTGCGCCTCATCCCGGATCCGCCCGGCCGCATCGTGGCGGGCGAGATCCTGTTCGAGGGCCAGGACCTGCTCAAGCGCAGCGAATCGGAGATGCAGGACATCCGGGGCAACGAGATCTCCATGATCTTCCAGGAGCCCATGACCTCGCTCAATCCCGTGCTTACGGTGGGGCACCAGATCAGCGAGGCCATCACCCTGCACCAGGGCCTCAGCCGCCGGGAGGCGCTGGAGAAGGCCGTGGAGATGCTGCGCCTGGTGCACATCCCCGAAGCCCAGCGCCGCGTGCACGAGTACCCGCACCAGCTCTCGGGCGGCATGCGCCAGCGCGTCATGATCGCCATGGCGCTCTCCTGCAATCCCAAGGTGCTCGTCGCGGACGAGCCCACCACCGCGCTGGACGTGACGATTCAGGCGCAGATCCTGGACCTCATGCTGGAGTTGCAGGAGAAGCTGGGCACGGCCATCATCATGATCACGCACGACCTGGGCGTCATCGCCGAGGTGGCCAAGCGCGTGGTCGTCATGTACGCGGGCAAGAAGGTGGAGGAGGCCCAGGTGGAAGACCTCTTCGAGATGCCCAGCCACCCCTACACCAAGGGCCTGCTCGGCTCCATTCCGCGCATGGATGCCATCCGCGGTGAAAGCCAGGGCCGCGAGCGATTGCAGGAGATCAAGGGCATGGTGCCCTCGCTGCACCACCTGCCCAGCGGCTGCCTGTTCGAACCGCGCTGCCCGCACGCCACGGATCAGTGCCGCACGGCCTACCCGCCGTTGGAGGATATCCGGCCCGGTCACCTGGTGGCCTGCTGGCACGCGGAAAAATTGCTTGGAGAGGGCCCATGAGCGAAGCGGTCGTGCAGGGGACGCCGGAGGTGCAGGCCGCGCCCAACGTGCCCCTGCTGCAAGTGCGTGACCTGAAGAAGCACTTCCCCATCCGCCGCGGCGTGCTCTCGCGCACGGTGGGGTTCGTCTACGCGGTGGACGGCATCTCGTTTCATATCAACAAGGGCGAGACCCTGGGGCTGGTGGGGGAATCGGGCTGCGGCAAGTCCACCGCCGGGAAGACGGTGCTCAAGCTCATCGAGCCCACCTCCGGGTCGATCGAGGTGCGCGGGACGGACATCACGGCGCTGGACAAGTCGCACATGCGCCCTTACCGCCGCGAGATGCAGATCATCTTCCAGGATCCCTACTCCTCGTTGAATCCGCGCATGTCCGCCGGCGCCATCGTGGGCGAGCCCCTCACGATCCACAGCATCGCCGCGGGCAAGGAGAAGCAGGAGCGGGTGGCCGCGCTGTTCGATCGCGTCGGCTTGCGTCCGGAGCACATGGTCAAGTACCCGCACGAGTTCTCCGGCGGCCAGCGCCAGCGCATCGGTATCGCGCGGGCCTTGGCGCTCAACCCCAGCCTCATCATCGGGGACGAGCCCGTCTCCGCGCTGGACGTCTCCATCCAGGCGCAGGTGATCAACCTGCTCATCGATCTGCAGGAGGAGTATCAGCTCTCGTACCTGTTCATCGCGCACGACCTGGCCGTGGTGGAGCACATCAGTCACCGCATCGCGGTGATGTACCTGGGCAAGATCGTGGAGATGACGGACAAGCGCACGCTGTTCGACATGCCGCTGCACCCCTACACCGAGGCGCTGCTCTCCGCCGTGCCCATTCCCGATCCCCGCGTGAAGCGCGGCAAGCGCATCATCCTGCGCGGCGACGTGCCCAGCCCCATCAATCCGCCACCGGGCTGCCACTTCCACACGCGCTGCCCCTACGCGTTCAACCGCTGCATGGTGGATGCGCCGCCCCTGCGCGAGGTGCAGCCCGGCCACTGGACCGCCTGTCACCTGCACGAGGACAAGGTGACCCTGCCGCTCGCCAAGCCGGCCGGCGCCGCCTGACGGCCCTGCACGTTGTCGGCGTCCCCAATCGAGCCGTGAAACGGTTGCACGGTCGTCCCCGCCCACGCAGTACGCACGCAGCCAGCCGATGGTGCAGTGGCGCGGGCGTCCCCGCCCGCGCGGTATACGACCCGGCGCTGGCCGGGCGGGCCGGGAGGCCCGCCCCACCTGGGCACGTGGAAGCGCCGGGCGCTTGGACCACAAGGCTCACGCCCCTGGACGCTTTCAGCACGGTGCAGCCGAGCAGCGGACCGGTGGCGCGGGCGTCCCCGCCCGCGCGTACGTCCACCGGGCGGGTTGACACGCGCGGCGCCGCGGGGCATTCGGGGGGAAGGCCCGCGCGGATGCGCCGGGCCCCGCCTGGGACATCGCACCGCTCCCTCGGCTGCGCACTGTGCACCCGCTATCCCGCTGTGACCACATGACTGAAGCCGCACCCACCCGCCGCATCACCTGGCAGAGCTTCTCCGCGGCCCCGCACCGCCTGTTCCTGTGGGGCGGCGGCCTCTATGCCGTGGTGGCCGTGGGGCTGTGGACGCTGCAGCAGGCCGCGCTCTATACCGGCGCCCTGCCGCCCATCGTGTGGACGGTGGCCTTTCCCCAAGCCCACGCCTTCATGATGATCTACGGCGTGCTGGGCTTCTACATCTTCGGCTTCCTGCTCACCACCTTTCCGCGCTGGCTGAACACGGAGCCCGTGCCGCGCCGGCTGTACGTGCCCGCGTGGCTGGCGCTGATGGCCGGCACCCACGGCTTCTGGCTGGGGCTGTTCCTGGGCCGCGGGCTGGCGCTGGCGGGCGTGCTCGCGGTGCTGGTGGCCTACGGCCTCGTGCTGTCGGCCTGCGTGGGCGTGCTGCGGCGCACCCAGAGCGACCGCACGCAACAGGTGTACATCACCGCCGGGGTGCTGGCGGGCACCGCGGGTGTGGCACTGATGGCCGTCTCGCTGGCCGCCAACGCCACCTGGGCCTATCGTGCCGCGCGCTGGGTGGGCCTGTACCCCTTCCTGCTGCTGGTGGTGCTGACGGTCGTCTACCGCATGGTGCCCTTCTTCACGAGCACGGTGACGCCGGGTTATGAGGTGCGCCGCTCGCGCACGGCGCTGCCGCTGTTCGCCCTGGCCCTGCTCGCCCGCGCAGCGCTGGGCTATGCCGGACTGGTCGGCTGGACGTGGATGGCGGACGGTCTGCTGCTGCTGACCTTGGGGCGGGAACTGGCCGGCTGGCGCTTCTGGCGGGCGCATATGCCGCCGCTGCTGCTGATCCTCTACCTGGCGCTGGGCTGGTTCGTGCTGTCCTTCGCCCTGGGCACGGGGGAGAGCCTGGCCGTGCTGCTGGGCGCCCCGCCGGGGCTGTTCCACAACGCCGCCCTGCATGCCCTGGCGGTGGGCGGCTTCGGCGGCCTGCTGCTGGGCATCAGCACGCGCGTGAGCCTGGGCCATTCCGGCGGGGGGCTGGCCACGGATCGCCTGCTGGCGGGACTGTTCTGGGGCTACCAGATCGTCCCCGTGGCGCGGGTGCTGCCGGACCTGCTGGGGCACTGGCTGCCGACCCTGGCCGTGCAGGGCTACTGGTCGGGCGTGGGCTGGGTGCTCGCGTTCGGGGTGTGGTTCTGGCGCGTGGGCCCCGTGCTGATGCGTCCCCGCGTGGACGGCCGTCCGGGGTAGGCTGTGTTTGGAAAAGCACTTCGGCCATGGGGGCTTTGCCCCCATACCCCCACCATGGAGCGGGGCTCCCTGGATCCCATTTGTGGGCGAGACCGCGTCGTCCTTGGTCAGAGTCTGTATTTGGGGGCGCGGGGGCCTTCGGCCTCCGCATCGGAATTCTTGTGCACTTCAAGCGGCCCAGCCGCTTGAAAACCCGTTCCCAGACAGAACCTGGCCCCGCGGCCGCAAGGCCTGATGCACCCGGGAAAAAGGGAGCCCACGGTCCCCACGTCGGATGTTGCGGGAAGCCGGACGGTGGCCGTCAGCCCGCGCGGCCGGCGAGTCCGCCATCCACGGTAACGACGGTGCCGGAGATGTATGAGGCGCGCGGCGAGACGAGGTAGGCCACCGTATCGGCCACTTCGCGCACGGTGGCGGTGCGGCCCGCCGGCTGCTTTTGCAGGTACTCCTCCCAGCGGCTTTCGTCCCCATACTGCGCCTGCGCGCGCGTCTTGAAGAGCTGCACAATGCGGTCGGTGCCGGTGGAACCGGGGTTCACCGCCAGCACGCGCACGCCGTCGTCCATGCTGCGCGAGCCCAGGGCGCGCGTGAAGGCGATCAGCGAGGCGTTGCCGGCCGAGCCGGCGATGTAGCCCGCGTCCGGGCGCTCGCCCGCGACGCCGATGACGTTGAGGATCACGCCGCTGCCGCGGGCCTTCATGCGGCGCAGGAACTCGCGCGTCAGGTTCACGTACCCGAACACCTTGAGCTCCCAGGCTTCGCGCCAGATCTCTTCGTTGATGGCCTCGATGTCCCCACCGGGAATCGCCCCCGCGTTGTTCACGAGGATGTCCACGTCGGCGCAGACCGCCGCCAGTTCCTTGGCCGCGCTGCTCTGGCTGAGGTCCACGGGATGGATCTTCACCGATATGCCATGTTGGGCCTCCAGGCGGCGCTTGGCCTCGGCCAGGGCCGCCTCCGTGCGGGCAGCCAGGTGCAGGTGCGCGCCCTCGGTGGCCAGGGACTCCGCCACGCCCAGCCCGATGCCCTTGGATGCGCCGGTGACCAGCGCCGTCTTCCCCTTCAGCTCCAGGTCCATGCGTCTCCCCGCTGTGGTGTGAGGCGTATGCGGGCGCCGTGCGCCCCGCCAGTGGGTTACAGGCGGGGCGACCCCCCGCATCGCACTGCAATCGTCTGTGGTCAGGGTCCAGGGAGCGTCGCTCCCTGGTGGGGTGTTGGGGGCAGGGCCCCCGGCTGCTCTGTTCGCTGGTTCGGATCGGGTCTACGCCACCACCGTGCACAGCATGCGGTAATAGCCGTGCTGCAGGATGCGCTCCGCCCCCGCGGCCAGCAGAGCGGCCTCGCTCAGCGGACTCGCCACGGCCGCCTGCAGCGGCGGCACGTCCGTGCCCTCCACCAGCAGCGCCACCGCATCCGGCCGCTCGGCGGCCAGCCGCGCCGGCTGGGTGGGGTCGGCATCCAGCCCGGCCACCACGCCCAGCGCCACGCTGATCCGCACGATGCCCGACAGCTCCGCCGCGGTCTCCACCACGCGCGCCAAGCCCTCCGCCAGCGCCGCCGCTCCCCCGACACCCGGCGCCAGGCGCACGGTGAGCATGGCCCCGCCGATGCCCACGCCCCGCTCCGTGGGCTGTGCGGCGATCATGCGCGTGTTGTTGCGGAAGTTCGTGAACATGCGCTGGCTCCACGCCGTCTGGTTGCCCAGCGCCTTCACGTAGGTGGGCGACCCCAGCACCGCCAGCGACTCCGTATCGTAGGCGGCGAAGTAGCGCGGCGCGGCCTGCACGGCGCCGTAGCGGCGGGCATTGAGGAAGCCCGGCACCGCGGCGCGCTCGGGCAGGTGCTCCCGGTCGTACCACTGGTTGAACTCTGCCTCCGCGGCCGGCTCGATGTCCGTCCAGACCGCCAGCAGTCCTTTGGCATGCGTTGTCATGTGCGCAGCCTATGCAGCCGTCCAGGAGGGGTCAAGCGGAAAGGATAGCGCCGCGCCTACTGAATCAGGAACGTGACCACCGTCGTGCCCGGCGCGGTGTTTCCGCCATCGGTCGCGCTGCCGAGCGCCGGGGGGCGGGTTGCCGGAAGCCGCTGGAGCGTGCCGCCGGCTCCGGTGGCCAGCGTCGCCGTCACGCGCACAGCCGCGCTGGTTGGGCTGTCGGGGCGGGTGGTGCCGGCGGGGCCGACGGCCGCGCTGCTCACCACGCGCACGGGCGCGCGGATCTCCAGGCGCACGCCGAAGGTCGCTCCCGCGGCCAGCGCACGCCGCCCCTGGTGCAGGCCGGGTGCGACGCTTGGCGCGAGGGTGCCGCCGAGCACGATGGCCAGCCCGGCGCTCAGCACCAGCACGCGGCGCAGGGCGCGCCGGCGCGAGGGGTGCGCGGTGCGGCCGTGCGCGGGTTTCGGACCCTGCCGGAGCCGGGTCGGGTACGCGGCGGGGGTTGCGTGAAACAAATAGGGGGTGAACGCACTCATTTATCCTTATAACGAATGCTGGGCGCCGATGGTTCGCATCGCTTGGCACTTTGCGCTATGCTGCCCCGGGCGCCCGCGGGAGCCTCGCGGAGCCATCCCGGGCGGGTACGTGGCGGTCTGGCGGCCGCCTGCAGCGGGGCGTGGGGCGAGACAGGCGTTGCGGAGCGAGCATGAGCGCGGAGCAGGTACGAGTGCCCCTGCCCCTGGCGGGCATCCGGGTGCTGGAGTTCAGTCAGACCATCATGGGGCCCTCGGCCGGGATGATCCTGGCGGACCTGGGCGCGGATGTGATCAAGGTGGAGCCGGCGCCGGGCGGCGACCGCACCCGCCGCATGCCGGGCTTCGCCGCGGGCTTCTTCGGCGCGTTCAACCGCAACAAGCGCAGCATCGCGCTCAACCTGAAGGCGGACGAAGGGCGCGCCTTGGCACACCGGCTGGCCGGCGGCGCCGATGCCCTCATCGAGAACTACGCGCCCGGCACCATGGAGCGCCTGGGCTGCGGTTACGAGCACCTCTCCGCCGTCAATCCGCGCTTGGTCTACTGCGCGCTCAAGGGCTTCCTGAGCGGCCCCTACGAGCACCGGCCCGCGCTGGACGAGGTGGTGCAGTTCATGGGCGGACTGGCCTACATGACCGGGCCGCCTGGGCGGCCCCTGCGCGCGGGCACCTCCGTCATCGATATCTACGGCGGCACCATGGCCGTGCTGGGCATCCTCTGTGCCCTGCGCGAGCGGGAGCACACCGGCCGCGGCCAGCTCGTGAAGAGCGCCCTGTTCGAGTCCACCGCCTTCCTGATGGGCCAGCACATGGCGGGGCAGACTGCCAGCGGGAAGCCCGTGCCGCCTATGCCCGCGCGCGAGGGCGCCTGGGCCGTCTACGAGCCCTTCGAGACCGCCGACGGCGAGCAGGTGTTCGTGGGCATCACCAGCGACAACCACTGGCGGCGCTTCTGCGACGAGTTTGCGCGGCCCGACCTGCGCGACGATCCCCGCTACGGCTCCAACGAGGACCGCGTGCGCGAGCGTCCCACGCTGATCCCGCTGGTGGCGGAGATCTGCCGCCGGCACTCGCGGGCCGAGCTGCTGGCGATCCTGGAGCGCATCGACGTGCCCTTCGCCCCCGTGGCCCGCTCCGAGGACCTCTTCGACGATCCGCACCTGAACGCCGGAGGGCGCCTGCTGGACGTGGAGCTGCCCGGCGGGCTGCGCACCCGGCTGCCGCGCCTGCCCATCGAGATGGACGGGCACGACCTGGGGCTGCGCCTGCAGCCGCCGCGCATCGGCGAGCACACGCGCGAGATCCTGCGCGAGCTGAGCCTGGACGACGCCCGCGTGGCCGACCTGGAGGCGCGCGGCATCGTGGAGAGCGACGCCGGCGCGCCAAAGACGACAGGCGCCGCGCAGGCCTGAACACCCGCAGCTTTCATCCGTCCGAAGGAGTGTGCCATGCAGTATCGCGAAGCCGGGCGCACCGGCATCCGTCTGTCCGTGATCGGCCTGGGCGGCCACGAGTACCTGCCGGGCGGCGGGCTGCGTGGCTTCGAGGAGGACTGGGAGAAGGCCACCACGCCGGGCTACGTATTCCCCGGCTTCGGTGGGGAGCCCCGCAAACGCGTGTTGCGCGCCGCCTACGATGCGGGCATCAACTTCTTCGACGTCACGCAGGATTCGGAGAAGGAGGCGCTGGGCCGCAACCTGCGAGAGATGCCCCCGCCCCACGAAGTGTTCGTGCAGACGCGGCCCGAGCTGATGATGTACGACCGCGACCCGGGCAACCGGCGCATGGCGGACTATGGCGAGCTGAAGACCGAGGTGCAGCGCATCCTCAAGCTGATGGGCCGCGATCACCTGGACTTCCTCAACCTGGGCATCACGCCGGAGGCTTGGCGGGGGCACCCGGATTACCTGCCGCGGCTGAAGGACACCACGGAGCGGCTCAAGGCCGAGGGACTGATCCGCTTCACCAGCGCGGACACCTTCCGCGGCGAGGCCACCTACCTGGCGCAGATCGGCTCCGGGGCCTTCGACACGCTGTTCATCAACCTCAACTTCGCGGACACGGCCGGGAGGGCGCAGGTGCTGCCCGCCGCGCACGCCGCGGGCATGGGTGTGGTGGCGCGCGAGGCCTACCTCAAGGGCGCCCTGTTTCCCATGGGCGAGGAGGCGGGCCTCGCCGACCGCACAGCGCTGGCGCGGGCGGCCCTGCGCTGGGTGCTGGGCGTGCCGGAGCTGACCTGCATCGTGCTGGGCGCGGCCACGCCGGAGCACCTGCAGGCCAATCTGGCCGTGCTGGATGCGCCCACGCCCGACGATGCCGACCGCGCCCTGCTGGAGCGGCTGCGCGCCACGCCGCGCTTCGACGCCTATGCGGCGCAGAAGCAGCGCGAGTTCGCGGACGAGCCGGCCTGAGGCCCGCGCCGGACCGCCCCTGCACCCGGGCATTGCCCGCCACGCGGCCGCCTGCAGGGCACCGCGGGCATTACCCCGGTCGTCCGAGACCGTGCTATATTGAACCACTCGTCTGGGCGATGCCCATCGCCGCAACGGTGCTTCAAGTCCCGGGGGGGAGAAAGCACACCGCTTTGCGTAGGCTGCGGAGCGGCGGCACAGGCAGTTGGACTTCCTTGCATGGGGGGCCAGCCATGGTAACCAGCCTGACGTTGACCGTGATCTTCCTGGGCGTATTCCTGGCGTATGTCGTCGCCGCGCCCCTGCTCACCAACCTTGGCCGCTTTCTGTACCGCGCCTGGCTCTTCTGCCCGGAGCACGAGGAGTACGCGCGCGTCGGCGTGCATCCCTTCGAGGCTGCGCTGACCGCGGGGTATGGTGCGCCTCAGCTTGCCGTGCGCTCCTGCACGCTGCTCAAGCCGGGCGAACGGTGCCACGAGCGTTGCCTGAACGGCGCCGACTTCTGACGGGGGCCTGCCCCGCGCATCCAAGAGACGTCGGTGTTCGGGTTTGTGGAGAAGGAAGGCGCTGCCTCCCTCCTCCACACCTTCACCCTCCGGCAGGGGCCGGGGCCCCTGCACCCGTTCCAGATGGGGTCACGGAGGCCGCGCGAACCTCTGCCGGCGTCCGGACAAATCCGTGAACAGGGGGGCCGGGGGAGCGACGACTCCCCCGGATTGATGGACGTCTGGAGGAGGTGCCGGCCTGCCAGACTTGGCGATGCCCGGCCGCCTACGGCCGCATGCCGTGGTGGCGGGGCCCGGGTGTGCGCAGCGGGGCGGCCAGCTCCGCGAACTCGCACAGCAGTGGCCGCGTGTCGCGGGGGTCGATGATCTCCTCGGGCGCGAAGGCCTCCGCGGCGCGGAAGGGCGAGCGCAGCCGCTCCAGCTTGGCCTCGATCTCCGCCAGCCGCGCCTGGGGATCGGGCGCGGCCTCGATGTCCGCGCGATAGGCGGCCTCGATGCCGCCCTCCACGGGCAGCGAGCCCCAATCGCCCGAGGGCCAAGCGTAGCGCATGCCGTAGCGCTCGTGGCTCTGGTGGCCCATTCCCGCCACGCCGAAGGCCTTGCGCACGATGATGGAGCACCAGGGCGTGCGCGCCTGGAAGATGGTGGCCAGCGCGCGGGCGCCGTAGCGGATGGTGGCGGCCTGCTCCGCCTCGATGCCGATCAGGAAGCCGGGGATATCCACCAAGTGCACCACGGGCAGGTGGAAGGTCTCGGCCAGATCGACGAAACGCTCCACCTTGCGACAGGCGTCCGCCGTCCAGGCGCCGCCGTAGTGGTAGGGGTCGCTGGCCAGGATGGCCACGGGCCAGCCGTCCAGCCGGGCCAGGGCCGTGATCACCGAGCGGCCCCAGCGCCGCCCGATCTCGAACAGCGAGCCCTGGTCCACCACGGCCTCCAGCACCTTGCGCATCAGGTACACCTGGCGCCGGCTGCGTGGCACGGCCTCGATCAGCCAGGGTTCGCGGCGCTGCGGGTCGTCCTCCTGCGGGCCGCGCGCGGGCAGATCGTACACGGAGGTGGGCAGGTAGGACAGGAAGCGCCGGGCGCGCGCGAAGGCCTCGTCCTCGCTGTCGGCCTCGTCGTCCACGGCGCCGTTGCGCGTGTGGATGTGGCTGCCGCCCAGCTCGTTCTTCTCCAGCACCTGACCGATGCGCGCCACCACGGGCGGCCCGGCCACGAACATCTGCGAGCTCTCCTTCACCATCACCGAGTAGTGGCTGGCCGCCACCCGTGCCGCGCCCAGCCCCGCCGTGGAGCCCAGCGCCAGGGCGACCACGGGCACCGTCTCCATGTTCTGCACCACCCAGTGCCAGTAGCTGTTTTCGTAGCCGGGGAGCTGCGTATGCCCGGCCACCTCGATGTTCTTCACCGAGCCGCCGCCGCCCGTGCCGTCCACCAGCCGCACCAGGGGCAGGCGCAGGCGGTGCGCCATGGTCTCGGACAGCAGCAGCTTGTCCTTGATGGCCGCGTCATTGGCGCCGCCGCGCACGGTGAAGTCGTCCCCCGCCACCACCACGCGCCGCCCCTCCAGCCGGCCACGCCCCAGCACGAAGTTGGCGGGCGTGAACGCCGTCAGCTCGCCCTGCGCGTCATACTCCGCGCGCCCGGCGATGGTGCCGATCTCGTGCAGCGAGCCGGGGTCCAGCAGCCGGTCGATGCGCTCACGCACGGTGAGCTTGCCGCCGTCGTGCTGGCGCTTGATCTTCTCCGGCCCGCCCATGGCGCGCCCGAGCTGCTCGCGCCGCCGCAGCTCCTCGATGTCCGCTTCCCAGCTCATGGCGTCAGCGTCTCGCAAGGTGTCCATTGCACTGCCGAGTCCAGTCCCGGCAGGGCGAGACTGGAACCAACACAACTACGTGCGGGGGCTTTGCCCCCACGCCCCCGATACGGATCGGAACCGGTGCGGGTTAAGGCGCAAAAACGGGTGCAGGGAGTCCCGCTCCCTGCTGGGGGTGCGGGGGTAAAGCCCCCGGTACCTGGGCCGCCGTTCAGATCAGAGCCTACCCCAGGAACGCCAGCAATGCCTCGGCCACGGCATCGGGCTGGTCGAGGTCCGCCAGGTGCCCGGCGCCGGGGAGGGTGCGCATCTGCGTGGAGGCGTTCATCCCGGCAGCGAAGGCCTGCGCGTAGGCGGGCGGCACCACGCGGTCGTCCTCGCCCCACAGCAGCAGCGTGTCGGCGCGGATGCGGCCCAGCCGCCGGGCCAGGCGCGTATCGCCCAGGGGCCACAGGATGCGCGCGGCGGCTTCCATGGCCCGCGTCTGCACGATCTCCCACTCGGTCACGTCCGCGCCCTCCGGCGGCTCGGTGAAGGCGGCGAAGCGGCCTGGATCGGCGCAGACCACCTCTCCCAGCTTGCGGGGCGGCTGGGCGAACACGTCCGCTACCGGGCGCTCGGCATCGAACAGCCCGAAGGGCCCTACCAGCGCCAGCTTGCGCACCTTGTGCGGCCACACCGCCGCGACGTCCGCCGCCAGCGCGCCGCCCACGGAAACGCCCACCAGGTCGCCCTCGGCCAGCCCGGCCTCGTTGAGCAGGTCGCGCGTGGCCAGCAGCCAATCCAGGTGCGAATCCAGCGCGTCGTGCCCCAGCCCTCCCGGGAAGCCCGGCAGCGAGGGCGCGATCACGCGGCGATGCGCGGCCAGCCGCTCCAGCACGGGCGGCCACTGCGGCAGGCCACCCAGCCCGGCCAGGAAGCCCAAGGGCTCGCCCTCGCCCGCTTCCCACACGCGGCAGGGCTGGCCGTTCACCTGCACGGTTCGTTCGCTGGGCCCGCTCATCGGGTGCCACCAGCCTGGGGGAGGGGCTGGGGCGCCGCGCGGTCGGCAGCCGGCATGGGCCGGGGCCACCAGCGGTCCTCCCACTGGTCGTCGAAGAGCCCGCTGAGCTGCGGCATCACGCGCTCGGCGAAGAGCCGCGTGTTGTGCATGGCCAGGTCGCGGCCCATGTTGCCGAACTGCAGCAGCAGCATCAGATGCCCCACGTTGAGGTCCGTGGCCACCTCGCGCAACCGCTCGGCCACCTCGTCCGGGCTGCCGACGATCACGTAGCCGCGCTCCAGGATGTCCTCCCAGGTGCGGGCCATGCCCTTGATGGAGCTGCGGTTCACGCCCGCGGCCTGCGCCACCTGCGACTGCACCTTGGCGCGCAGGGTGGCCTCCGTGGTGTAGCCCGGCGGCCCGGCGAAGCGCGGATCCACGTTCAGGCAGCGGTCGTAGAAGTATTCGGCCGGCTCGCGGTACAGCGCCTCGGCCTCCGCGCGCGTCTCCGCCACGCCCACGAACTGCAGGAAGCCCGCGCGGTAGGGGTTGCGATCCTTGCCCAGCCGCGCCATCTCGTCCCAGAAGCCCTGCATGGTGCTCTGGCCCGCCTTGTAGCCGAAGTAGGACAGGTACGCGTAGACGTAGTCCATGCGGGCGCACCACTGCCACGTCTCCACGGAGCCGCCGCCGGGAATCCAGATGGGCGGGTGCGGCTGCTGGATGGGCCGCGGCCAGACGTTCACGTAGCGCTGCTGGTTGAAGCGCCCGTCGAAGGCGAAGGGCTCTGGGGTGGTCCAGGCCTTCATCACCAGGTCGTGCGCCTCGTAGTAGCGGGCGCGCAGCGTGCTGGGGTTCTGGCCGTAGGCGAAGCAGGTGTCCATGGGCGTGCCCACGGGGAAGCCCGCGATGAGCCGCCCGCCCGAGATGCAGTCCAGCATGGCGAACTCTTCCGCCACGCGCGTGGGTGGGTTGTAGAGCGCCAGCGAGTTGCCCATCACGCAGATCGCCGCGTCCGTGGTGCGGCGCGCCAGGGACGAGGCGATCAGGTTGGGCGAGGGCATCAGCCCGTAGCCGTTGGAGTGGTGCTCGTTCACGCACACGGCGTCGAAGCCGCAGTCTGCCGCGAACTCCAGCTCGTCCATGAACTCGTTGTACATGGCGTGGCCGCGCCGCGGATCGAACAGCCCCGCGTCGATATCCACCCACACGGACGGATGCCGCGCCCGGAAGTCGTCCGGCAACTCCGTGTAGGGCATCAGATGGAAGAACATCTGCTTCATGGGCGTCTCCTCCCCGTGGACTCCCTGGTGGCTGCGCGCCGCACCCCCGGCGCCGCGCGTGCTGCCCTGCACATAACACAGCGCGGCGGCGCCGGTCGAATTCGTGCGGGGGCGGCACGGACTTGGCGCCGCCGGGCCCGCTGCGCTAAGGTGGGCGCGGTCTGCCACCCATCCCCTCATCAGCCAAGAGGCCACCCATGGCCGTACACCCGGAAATCCAGGCGCTGCTGGACTTCATTGCATCGCGGGGCGCTCCGCCCCTGCACGAGTGCACGCCGGAGGAGGCGCGCATCAACATGGCCAAGGGGCGCGCCGTGTTCGTGGAGGGTACGGTGGAGCTGCCCCGCGTGGAGCAGCGCACCCTGCCCGCCCCGGCGGGGCCGGTGCCGATCCGCCTGTACGCGGCCACGACGGGGAGCCCGTTGCCGATCCTGGTGTACTTCCACGGCGGCGGCTGGGTGATCGGCGACCTGGACAGCCACGACGACGCTTGCCGGCGGCTGGCGCAGCAGTCCGGCTGTCTGGTGGTCTCGGTGGACTACCGGCTGGCCCCGGAGCACAAGTTTCCCGCGGCGGTGGAGGATGCCTGGGCCGCCACGCAGTGGGTGGCCGTGCACGGCGCGGAGCTGGGCGGCGATCCCACACGCCTCGCCGTCGGCGGCGACAGCGCGGGCGGCAATCTGGCCGCCGTGGTGGCCCAGCTTGCCCGGGCCAACGGGGGCCCGGCGCTGGCCTTCCAGCTCCTGGTCTATCCCGCGGTGGACGACGACACGACGCGCCCCTCCTGCCAAGCCCACGGGGAGGGCTACATCCTCACCTTCAAGGGCATGCAGTGGTTCTGGAACCACTACCTGCACGGCGCGTCGCAAGCGCCCGACCTGCGAGCCACGCCCTTCAAGGCGCCCAGCCTGGCGGGTCTGCCGCCCGCGCTGGTGCAGCTTGCGGAGTACGACGTGCTGCTGGACGAGGGCATGGCCTACGCCGAACGCCTGCGGGCCGAGGGCGTGCCTGTCACCGTGAAGCACTACCCGGGCGCCATCCACGCCTTCTTCACCATGAGCGTCACCGAGCTGGGCCGGCAGGCCGTGGCGGATGCCGCCCAGGCCCTCAAGGCCGCGCTGGGGGCGTAGTCAAGGTGGGTAGCTAACAGCCGCAAACCGATGTGGGGGCCGTGGGCCCCATGTGGGTCCGGCCGGCCGGTGCGCAGCCTAGCGCGGGATGACGATCATCACGCGGCGGTTGCGGGCGCGCCCCTCCTCGGTGCGGTTGCTGGCGACGGGCCGCGCACCGCCGTAGCCCACGGCGGAGACGCGGCGCGGATCGACGCCCGCCTGCTCCACCAGCAGTTGCGCGATGTTGGCGGCGCGCAGGGCCGAGAGCTGCCAGTTGGAGGCGAACTCGCCGGAGTGCACGGGCGTGTTGTCCGTGAAGCCCTCCACGCGAATGGGGCCGTCCGTGTCCTTCAGCAGCTTGCCCAGGGCCACCAGGTGCCGCCGCGCACCGTCGTTGATGACGGCGCTGGCGGGGTGGAAGATGAGGCTGTTGGCGAGCGTGATGGCCAGGCCCTGCTGCTTTACCTGTGCGTTGGCGCCGTGGTGCATGCCCTGGCGGGCCAGCAGCTCCGCCGCGCTGGCGCGCACCTCCTCCAGGTCGCTGCCGCCCTGCGCCGGCAGGGGAATCATGCGCGTGCCGCTGGACTCGCCCACCAGCGAGCGGCCGCCGCCGAACACGGTGCTCAGGGTCTCGGCCAGCGTGCGGAACTTCTTGGCGTCCACCTGACTGATCGAGTAGAGCACCACGAAGAAGATCATCAGCAGGGTGATGAGGTCCGCGTACGTCAGCAGCCAGCGCTCGTTGTTCTCCTTCTCCTCATGCTGTCGCTTCGGCACGTGGGGCCTCCCAAAGCTCGGTGAACTTCTCCAGCTCTTCCGGGTCCAGATACGCCTGCAGCTTCTCTTCCACGATGCGCGGGCTGACCCCCTGGGAGATCAGCATCACGCCTTCGACGATCATCTGGCCCTGCATCGCCTCGAACTTGGCCTGCGCCTTGAGCCGGGCGCCGAGGGGCAGCCAGATCAGGTTGGCCGAGGACACGCCATAGAGCGTGGCGATGAACGCCACGGCGATGGACGGGCCCAGCTTGCCCGGGTCGCTCAGGTTGCCCAGCACGTGCACCAGCCCCATCACGGTGCCGATGATGCCCATCGTGGGCGCGAAGCCGCCGGCCGCCTCCAACATGGCGAAGCCGTCGTGGTGCCGCTCCTGCCGGTTGTCCACGTACAGCTCCAGGATCTCCTTGATGAGCTGCGGCTCGGTGCCGTCTGCCACGAGCTGCAGGCCCACCCGCGTGAGCGGATTGAGGTCCTCCTTGGACTTGGTCAGGCCCTCCAGGGCCAGAATGCCCTGTTTGCGGGCGATGTTCGCCACGTCCACGAAGTACAGGATCACGTCCGTCGCGCGGCCGGGCGGTTCCGTGAACGCCTTGCGCAGGATGGACGGGAAGCGCTTCACGTCCCGCCAGGGAAAGGCCACACCGACCGCGCCCAGGGTGCCCCCGAATACGATCATGGCCGCCGTGCCCACCAGCAGGCCGCCCAGCTCCCCGCCTTCCAGCACGAAGGCGATAATCAGGGAGAAGACGCCGATAACGAGAAACAGGATGGTACCCACCTTCGCCTCACAACCAATGGAATCGTGAGCCGACCCGTGCGTGCGTCCCGGGCCCCTGGCCCAGGCGGATCGGATCGGCACTTCGGGCCTGACCGGTCACACCGGCCGGCGTCCAGGTGAAGTAACGCAGATTGCTGGCAGAATGCTCCCCTCCGCGCGGGCTTGCACCGCGCAAAGCCCCACGAAGCCCCCTGACACATCCTTTGACACGCCCAGCGCCCCGCCGGTTCGGACGGGGTTGTGTTCGATGTCGCCAGATGCTTAGATAGTTATCGAATCATCTAATCTTTTGTGACCCGGACACCGGGCGGGCGATGAACGAGAGCGAACTGGCGGCCGTGCTGGCGGCTCTGGCGGGCGAGACGCGCCTGCGCATCCTGCGCCTGTTGCAGGCGCGGGCTCTGCGCTGCAGCGATGCGGCGCACTGCGACTTCACCGAGCACTGCTGCACGGTGTCGGAACTGGCCGACGCGCTGGGCGTGACCCTGCCCACGGTCTCGCACCACCTGAAGGAGCTGCGGCGTGCGGGCCTGATCCGCATGGCGCGCCGCGGCCGCTTCGTGGAGGTCTCACTGCAGGCGGAGCGGCTGCTGGAGCTTTCCGCCGCCTTCGGCGCGCTTGCCCGGCACGGTGCCACACCCACCCAAGGAGTCTCATGAAGGTATGGCTCAACCGCGGTCTCGTCGCCGGCGTGCTGGCCACACTGGCGATGACCGTGCTGATGGCAATCGGCGAGGTCACGGGCCTCAGCCCCATTCCCCGCCCCATCCCCATGGCCCTGATGGCCTGGCTGCTGCGCGGCGCCGTGCCCCGCGTGGTGCTGTTGATCCTCGGCATCGTGGCCCACTTCGCCTATGGTGGGGCGGCAGGCGCCGTGTTCGCGGCCGCCCTGCGGCGCTTCGCCAACCTGTGGACGGGCCTCGTGTTCGGCGTGGTGCTGTGGCTGGGGATGGGGCTGATCTTCCTGCCGCTGCTGCACTGGGGCCGCTTCGGCGTCTACATTCACCCCGCCATCGGGCTGGCGACCCTGCTGCTGCACCTGGTCTATGGCGCGGTGCTGGGCTGGCTGGTGGTCCGCAGCCGGCGCCTGGAGCCGGCAGCCGGCGCAGTCTTGTAGAGCGGCAGGGCTTGGCGGTTGGATCAGATCGTGGCCCAAGGGGGCGCGGCCCCCTTGGTACCCCCGCCAGGGAGCAAGCCCTCCGGACTCCATTCGTGTACGGGCTCCGGGGCCCCAGGATCTGTTTGGGAATGCCAATGTGCAGTCAGTTCATCACACCTTGTCATTCCGGGGCCCGCCCCGCGGGCCGAAGAATCTGTTTGGCCTCAGGGCACAGCAGATTCCTCGCTTCGCTCGGAATGACATCCATGAGCGGGCAGCCGGTGTCTTCGGGAACTCCCGTTTTCCTCCGGCTCCCGAACACGGCCTACCCGTCGTAGGTCATGCGGCCCTCGCCGCGGTACCAGAGGCGGATCAGATGGCGCTTGAGGGCCGGATCCTCGTGGTCCACGAAGTCGCTGCGGAAGTGGGCGAACTCGAAGTTGTTGAGGTACTGGAGTTGCCCGCGCTGGATGGTGAACTCGACCCACAGGTCGTCGTCCTGCATCACCTCGTCCAGGGCCGCCAGGGCCTCGGCGCCCATGGGGTCGAGCGGCTCGTCCATCAGGGCGTAGCCCTTGCGGATCAGGCTGGCGGAGAGCCGCGCGCGCAACTGCTCGCCGTCGAAGGCGAAGGCCGGCGTGACCGATACCTTGGGCGCGCCCGGGGCGTGCTCGGCCTGGCGGTCGAAGTAGAACGGCTCATAGAGCCGCTGGAGCAGCCGCGGGTAGCGCTCCAGCAGGCGGTTGTGCACCGTGTAGAGGCTGCAGAAGCGGCTCACGCCGCCGGACTGCGCCGGGTGCAGGCAGAGCAGGCTCACATACCAGGGCGGGGCCACGGCAAAGGCGTTGTCCGTGTGGAAGAACAGCTCCACGTTGGTCCACGAGGCGCGCACACCGTACGTGAACTGGCGGCCCGTGTCCGTCACGTCGTAGAGCATCGAGCCGTCCCACTTCTGCGCCACCAAGCGCTCCACGAGCTGCCCCAGCACCCAGTACACGGACTTGGCTTCGTCCGGGCTCATGTCGTCCAGCGGCAGGCGGTCCACCACGCACAGGCCGATGCCGTCGCGCAGGATGCTGCGCACCTGCTCCATCACGGCGCGGCAGGCTTCCAGCCGGAACATCTCCGGGCGGAGCACCAGGGTGGGCAGTGGGTCGGCGCGCAGGGCGCCCAGCACGGTCTCGATCTCCGCCAGCGCCTGCGGGGGCAGGGTCACCGTCCAGTCCGCCGCGGAAATACTGTCGCGGGTCCAGGCCTTGCGGGTCTCGATGGGACGCTCCAGTACGGGCGTCGCCGGGGTGCCCTGCAGCACCAGGCAGTCCTGCACACGCATACGTGGGTCCTCCGGGGAATCGCGGGTGTACCGGGGTCGCGCCGCCGCCCCAAGCGCCGGGACGCGAGCCGCCGATCGTTCCCTCATAGCCCAGCCGCGCCGCGCTGGCAATCGGCGCGGGCCCGGAGGTCAGTGCGCATCCGGCACGTATTGCGAAAGAAACACGCCCTCCGCCACCTTCACCGGCGCCAGGCCCTCGGAAAAGTTCCCCGCGTTGAACTTCTGCGACTTGAAGTCCTGGGTGTATCCGGCGTGAAGCAACTCGTCCCAGCCTTTGGTGGAAAGGAAGCCCTGCTTGATGGCCGGCTTGCCCGTCTTGTTGATGTATTTGTAGGTGACGCCGACCAAGTGCTCGTCGCGCACCAGGGCCAGCCCTTCCGAGAAGGGGTGCGCGCCGTTGTATTGCATGCCGATCACGGTCTTGCCGTTCTTGTCGATGTATCCGCTCAACTCAAGGATGCCGGCGACGCGGGCAAGCCCTTCGGAGAACCTTCCCACCGACTTGTACTGCGGCTTGACCACCAAGTGCCCGCTCGCATCGATGTAGCCCCAGTCGCCATCCTGCATGACGCAGGCACGCCCCTCGTGAAAGTCGCAGGCGAACTGCAACTGATTCATCAGGACACCCTTGCCGTTGCGGTCCACATAGCCCCAGTCCGTGTCGGGAAAGTGGAAGGGTCCGGTCATCACGGCGGCCAGACCGTCCGAGAACGGATCCGCCCGCTCGTATCGCGCGGCCACGGCCCAATGGCCTTGCTTGTCCACATAGCCCCACTTGCCGGCGGCGGCATCCTTGGCCGCGGCAAGCCCCTCGGAGAAGTCGTGAACGTCGTCGAAGCGTGGCTCGATGACGAACCGGCCGTGGTGGTCGATGAAGCCCCACTTGTGATCCTTCTCGACCGCGGCCAAGCCCTCGGAGAAGTCGTGGGCGTCGTCCAGCTTCAGGGGGATCACCACCTTGCCGGTTTTGTCGACGTAGCCGTACTTGCCGAAGAAATGGCCGCCCGTCTCGACGACCGCCACACCCTCCGAGAACATCCCCACCTTGTCGTAAGTCAGCGGAATGCGCACCTTGCCCTGCTTATCGACAAAGCCCCACTTCATGTCCCAACTATACGTCCCACCGAGTCCGACCGACGCAAGTCCCTCGGAGAAGTCACCGACATCGTCGTACCAGGGCTTGATGACGAACCGGCCGGACTTGTCGATGAATCCGTAGGCGCCGTGGGTGTAACCGGACAGGAAGTGATACGTCTGGGAATCGTTGCCGAGCAGGTGCTGGGCGACGTCCACGGCGAGCCACTTCTCGTCGTTGGTGGCCCAGGGGTCTGCCTTGGCGACCAGCAGTTGCTTCACCACGTCCACATTGTCCGAGGCCGCCGCCAGCAGCAGCGGCGTGGCACCGTCCAGGTTGCGGCTGCGGGCATTCACGTCCGCCCCGGCGGCGATCAGCGCCCGGGTGGCCTTGGCCTTGCCCAGCATGGCGGCCACGGCCAGGGGCGTTGTGCCGTTCGCGTCCTTCGCATTGACGTTCGCACCGCGTTTGATCAGCGTCTGGATCAGCTTTGGATCGTCCTGGGCGGCGGCCGCGTGTAGCACCTCGCCCAGACTCTTCGGCGCGGCCTGCTTGGTCAGGCGTTCCGTGAGCAGTGCCAGCACCACCGGCTTGCGGCCCTGGATGGCCGCCCATAGCGCGGTGACGCCGTTCGTATCGCGGGCGTCGGCCGGCAGGCCCGCGTCCAGCATGCGGCGCACGGCAGCGGCGTCCCCGCGCCCGGCGGCGGCCACGAGTTGGTCGCGCCGCTGCTGGTCATGCGCCGTCGCCGGGTCGTGGTGCCACAGCACGCCGCTGCTGGTGCGCACGGTGTCCGTCACGTTGACCGTCTCGTAGCGCGCGCACGTGGCCGTGGTGGTGTAGGTGTTGTAGAAGGCGCCTTCCTGCACGCTGGTCTTGTGGTTCCATTCCAGGCAGTTCCCCAGGCCCTCGCCCGAGGCGGTGTCCTCCGTGTTGTCCTCCTGCACCGCCACGCGCTCCGCGCCACGGGCCGCTGCTTCGGCCAGCAGCCGCTCGGTGGGGCCTTGCTTCTGAGGAAGGTCCTTGCACTGCTTGCCCTTGGAGTCCTTGGTACAGCGCCGCACCGTGGCCTGGACCGTCAGGCGGCCCACCTTGGCGTAGCCTTCCCCGTAGAGCCGCTCGGCCGATTGCGACGTGCGCTGGGCCGGGGCCTTGAGCGAGCTGTACTTGACGCCGGCCACCGGCTGGAAGGTCACGCCCGAACCGGCGATGCCGGCGCAGCCGGCCAGCGGCAGCAGACCCGCCACGAGCGCAATCCGCGCCCATGCTGCAATCCTGTTCATGGAACGCCCCCTTTGCATGATGTGCTTCCGTTTGCGCGTGCCTCGGCGCGACGTGGTCCTGCGACCGGGGGAGCTGAGCGCGGCCGTGCTCGGCAAGGCTCCGCATGGGGTGCGGAGCGTCGGCACCGGCGTTTCGCCGGGCGTGTGCGCCATCCGCCGGTTGGGCTGGTCTGACGTCCAACCCCTAGCGCGGCGGCCTCGCGTGCGCAAGCCATCGGGGCCCCCCGAACCGGCGCTGCGCCTTGGCTCTCCAACATCGCGCAGGGCTGTGCTAGCGTACGAGAATTGGCACTGCCCGATGCCGGCATCGCTTCCGAACCGGCCACGCTTCAGCATCCACGGCCACCCGGCCGCCCACGACCCCATGACCTACCGCATTCTCGTCACCGGTGCGCTGCACCCGCTGGCCCTGGAAACCTGGGAGGCCGCTCCCGACGTTCAGGTGGACTATCGCCCCGACCTGCCCTACGAGGAGATCCTGCCCATCGTGGGCGGGTACCACGCCATCGTTACGCGCTCCGAGACCAAGGTGACGCGCGAGATGATCGATGCGGGCAGCCGCCTCAAGGTGATCGCCCGCGCCGCCGTGGGCATCGGCAACATCGACGTGGACTACGCCACGGAGAAGGGCATCCTCGTCATCAACACCCCCGGCAAGAACACGAACTCCGCCGCGGAGCTGACCCTGGGCATGCTGCTGGCGGCGATGCGCAAGATCGTGCCCGCCCACCGGCGCATGGAGGAGCACGGCTGGGACCGCCACCAGTTCACCGGGCGCGAGCTGGCCGGCAAGACCATCGGCATCATCGGGCTGGGCAACGTGGGCCATCGCGTGGCCCGCTTCGCCCACGGCTTCGAGATGGAGGTGCTGGCCTACGACCCCTACATCGCCGACGAGGCCTTCGAGCGGCACCACGCCCGCAAGATGGAGCTGGACGACCTGGTGGCGCAGGCGGACGTGATCACCGTGCACGTGCCGCTCAACGGCGAGACGCGCAACATGATCGATGCCCCGCACTTCGCGCGCATGAAGGACGGCGTGGTGATCCTCAACGTGGCGCGCGGCGGCGTGATCGCCGAGCCGGCGCTGCTGGAGGCGCTGCGGGCGGGCAAGGTGTCCGCCGCGGGCATCGACACCTGGAGCGAGGAGCCGCCCCAAGGCAATCCGTTGATAGACCTGCCCAACGTGGTGATGACGCCCCACATCGGCGCCTCCACGCTGGAGGCGCAGCACCGCATCGCCGAGTCCATCAGTGAGCAGACCCTGCGCGCCCTGCGCGACGAGGTGGTGGACTACCCGGTGAACATGCCCCGCGTGAACGTGCTCACCAACCCGCGCGTGAAGTTCTACACCGTGCTGGCGGAAAAGCTGGGCAGCTTCGCCGTGCAGTCGTTGGACTTCAATCCGCGGCGCATCCAGGTGGTGTACCGGGGCGAACTGAACAGCGAGGAGGGCATGATGGTGCGCCGCGCCTTCCTCAAGGGCTTCCTCAAGAACACCACCGAGGAGGCCATCACGTTCGTCAACGCGGAGCAGAAGGCGGCGGACCGCGGCATCGCCATCAACGAGGTGGACGATCCCGCCTTCAGCGAGTACATGAGCGCCGTGCAGTTCGTGGTGCAGGATCACGAGCACAGCTTCAAGGTGGCCGGCGTGGTCTTCGGCGAGAACAACTACCGCCTGAGCCAGGTCAACGAGTTCAGCTTCGAGGTGATCCCGGACGGCGTGCTGCTGTGGGTGATCAATAACGACCGCCCGGGCGTCATCGGCGACATCGGGGGCACCCTGGCCGAAAACGGCATCAACATCAGCCAGTTCGAGCTGTCCCGCAACATGCCCGGCGGCCAGGCCATGTCCCTGCTGCGCGTGGATACCGGCATCGACAACGCCGTGCTGGAGGCCCTGCGCGCCATCCCCAACGTGGTCTCCGTACGCAGGATCGCGATCTAGCGGACAAGCAGGGTGCGTGCTCTCGCTGCGGTGCGGGGGTACGGTAGGGTTTGGAAAGCCTGTGACCAACAGGGGGGTCGTTTTCGGGGGCCCTGCTCCCGACATCCCGGCAGGGAGCGTTGCCTCCCTCGCAGCCGTTGTTTTTCACAGGCCTTTCAGGGGGGAGTGCACCAGAAAAGGGGGAGTACCGATGAACTTCGAGTCCTCGGCGTTTACGGAGGAGGGGGCCATCCCGGCCGCCTTCGCCATGCCCGCGGCGGGCGGCACGAACCGCTCGCTGCCGTTCCATTGGAGCGACGAGCCGGCCGGCACGCGCTCCTTCGCCCTGTCCATCGTCGATCCGCACCCGGTGGCCAACAACTGGGTACACTGGCTCGTCGTCAACATTCCGGCGGATGTACACGCGCTGGCCGGCGGGGCCTCCGGCAGCAAGATGCCGCCCGGCTGCCAGGAGCTGCGCAACGGCTTCGGCCAAGCGGGCTACGGCGGCCCGCAGCCCCCGCCCGGCTCGGGGCGGCACCCTTACGTGTGCACACTGTTCGCGCTGGACGTGGAGCGGGTGCTGGTCACCGGCGGCACCTCGTTGGAGGCCTTCCACGCCGCAATGCACGGGCACATCATCGACAAGGCCGAGATCACCGGCACCTATCGCCAATAGCCCAGGCACTGCCATGGCTGAAGCCGCACCCGACCGCCCGCCCCAATTCCCTCCCCGCCGGGGGCTGGCCCGCTACCTCACCGCGGCCGTCGTGCTGGCGCTGCTGCTGGCGGCGGTCAGCGTGTCCCTGGAGGTGGTGGGCGGCTACGGCTCGCGAGAGCAGTGGTGGCACTTCTCCGTGGGCTTCCAGCTCCTGCGCTGGGGCGCACGGGTGGGCGCCGCGGCCGCCGTGTTGGGGCTGCTGGTGGCCGTGGGTGGCGGCTGGCTGCGGCGCTGGGTGGCGTTGGGCCTGGCCGTGCTGGCGCTGGCGGCGGGCCTGCTCACGCTGGGCGTCCCCTGGCTCACGCTGCAACACGCCCACAGCGTGCCGTCCATCCACGACATCACGACGGACTGGGAGCATCCGCCGCAGTTCCAGGCGCTGCTGCCCCTGCGCGCTGGGGCGACCAGTCCCGCCGCCTACGACGGGCCGGAGGCGGCCCGCTTGCAGCAGCAGGCCTATCCGGATATCCGCCCGGCCCTGTTCAGCGATCCGCCCGCGGCGGTGTTCGCGGCGGTGCGGCGCGTGGCGAATCGCCTGGGCTGGCGCGTGGTGGCGGCCGTGCCCCAGCAGGGGCACCTGGAGGCCACGGACACCACGTTCTGGTTCGGCTTCACGGATGACGTGGTGGTGCGCGTGCAACCCGCCGAGGGTGGCGGCACCCGCGTGGACGTGCGCTCCAAGTCCCGCGTGGGGCGCTCCGACCTGGGCACCAACGCCGCGCGCATCCGGCGCTTCCTGCACGCCCTGCATGACTCCGGGCTGACGCCGCGGCCATAGCCTCGTCCCGGCCGCCCGGGCCCGCTATCGCCCGGGCCACCCGATGCGGTATACCCGGAGCTGTGACCGGGCCGCGGCCAGCACGTGCCGGCCCCCGACCCCAGCGCCGAAGAGTCCTCCCGCCATGCCCCAGCCGTCCCGCCCTCGCCGTCTGATGCCGCTCGCGTTGCTGCTCCTGCTGCTGGCGATGCTGGGGGGCTGCGCCATCGGCGTCAACTTCGAGCACGCGCCCACGCCGCCCCCGCCGGGGCCCACGACCGCCTTGCGCGATGTGCTGGTGGTCTACGACGTGTGCCCGGCCCGGCCCGGCTTCATGGCAGCTTCCAAGGCCGCACCGGCGCCGTGGGTGCACGAGTTTCCGCACGTCCTGCGGCGGGACTTCGGCATCGCCTCCCTGCGCGAGTGGCCGCCGACCGAGCCGCGTGTGGTCTACGTGCGCGTGCGCCTGCCGGCGCTGACCACGCCCACGGGCCTGGGGCTCATCTCCGGGGTACTCTCCACGCTCACCTTCAGCATCATCCCGGGCGGCTACGTGGAGGTGCACCCGGTGGAGTTCGACGTGTACGCCGCCTCCGCCCAGGGCGCCGTGCGCGAGGAGACCTTCCGCTACGAGTACCGCCTCACCTACGTGATCTGGCTGCCGCTGGTGGTCTATCCGGACTTCGTGCTGCCGGTCTACAACAGTCAGGCGCTGGCCCGCCGCCAGCTCGATCCCATCATCCAGCGCTTCATGCACGACCTGGATGCACGCCTGACCGCCGAAGGCGCCACCGGCCTGCCGCCTTCGGCAAGTGCGGAACTGGCTGGCTGCCCGGCGGAAGGGAAGGGCGGTGCGGGGAAGGGTGCCGGTTAGGCTCTGCCTGGAGCGAGTCGCCTCGTGCCGCTGCGCCAAGGTTGTCATTCCGAGGCCCGCGAAGTGGGGGGAGGAATCTGCTTGTCCGCGGCACAGCAGATTCCTCGCTGTGCTCGGAATGACAGGCGTAGGCGGTCGTGGCGCTGGCCCTGACGCCCCCTACAGCGGGTCCACCAGCACGCCGGGGTTGAGCACTCCGGCGGGGTCCAACTCCTTCTTGATGGCGGCCAGACCGCGGCGGAAGCCCTCGGGAATCTGCTTGTCGTACCAGGGGCGGTGGTAGCGGCCCACGGCGTGGTGGTGGGTGATGGTGCCGCCCAGCCGCACCAGGGTCTCCGAGGCGGCGGCCTTGATCTCCGCCATCATCTCCAGCTGACTGCCCTTGCGGCCCGGAGCGGTGATGGAGTAGTAGGGCGCGGGCCCGTCCGGATAGGCGTGGGTGAAGCGGCAGCTCACGGAGCCCTGCCCGCACACCTGCTTCACCGCGCGCTGGGTTTCGGCCATCACCTCGCGGTGAAAGTCCGGGAAGCGATCCCACGTGATGGCCGTCTCAAAGGTCTCCGAGACGAAGCCCATGCCCACCAGCGCGTCGCGGAAGTACGGCATGCGGATGAAGGCATCGCGCCAGGCACCGGCCTGCCCCTGCCGCGTGACCGACGGATCGTCCGTGGTGTGCGCGGCCTCGGGCACGGTGCCGCCATGGTCGCGGCACAGCTCCAGGGCGCGGGCCATCCAGACGTCCAGCGGGTGATCGGCCGATTCGAAGCCCAGCACCATCACGGCCACCGAGCCGTCCGCCACGCCGTTGTTGAGCGCCTCCGTGGCGTCCAGGATGCGCACGTTGGCGGGGTACAGTCCGGCCTGGCTGATGGCGCGCACGGCCTCCGCGGCCTGGATGAAGTCGGCGAAAGTGATGGAGGCGTTGGCGCGGAACTTGGGCCGGTGCTGCAGGCGCATCCAGGCGGAGGTGATGATGCCCAGCATGCCCTCCGAGCCGATGAACAGGCGGTCCGGGCTGGGTCCCGCGCCGGAGCCGGGCAGGCGGAAGCTCTCCACCGTGCCCGTGGGCGTGACCACGCGCACGCTCTCCACGAAGTCGTCAATGTGCGTGTACAGCGTGGCGTAGTGCCCGCCGGAGCGCGTGGCGATCCAGCCGCCCAGGGTGGAGAACTCGAAGCTCTGTGGGAAGTGCCGCAGCGTGAGCCCGTGCGGGCGCAACTGCTCCTCCAACGCGGGGCCGTAGATGCCTGCCTGGATATGCGCCGCGCGCGAGGTGGCGTCCACCTCCAGCACCGCGTCGAAGCGCCGCATGTCGATCGAGACCGCGCCGGCATAGCGGTCGCCCACGTCCGCCTCCGTGCCCCGCACCACCGAGGAGCCTCCGCCGTAGGGGATGGCCGCGATGTTCGCGCTGCCGCACCAGTCCAGCAGGGCGCTCACCTGGGCCTCGTTCTCCGGTAGCACCACCAGGTCCGGCGCCGGAGAGAAGTCCCGCGCGTAGGCCCGCACCACATCCTGGAAGGACTTGCCGTAGGTGTGCCCGGCGCGCTCCTCGGGGTCCGCCGTGCAGATGCCCGCCAGGGCCCGGGGTGCCTGGATGCGCGGCGCGGGCAGCGCGATCTCCTCCAGCCGCGGGGGCGGCACGGACTCCAGCCCGGAGAGGTTGAAGCGCTGCTCCATCGTGCGCGCGAGCTCGCGCTTGTCGGCTTCGCTGAGGTCGGCTTCCTCCACGCCCCAGCCCCAGAACTTGCGGTGTTGTGCGGTCATGCGGTCGTTCCTGTGTGCGGTGGAAAGAGAGTTGCGGCGCCGGCGCTCGAAAGCTTGTCACGCGCAACGGCTGCGAGGGGGCCAGCCCCCTCGCGCACCCCATTTGCGACTGCGTGGCTGCTGCAATGCCGCGCATACAGGGGTTCCCATTGGGGTGCAGGGGGCGACGCTCCCTGCCGGGGTATGGGGGCAGCGCCCCCGCAGCGGATCATCTCGTTGATCACAGGCGCTCTAGAGGTCCAGCGAGCGGGCGATGATGTTGCGCTGAATTTCCGCGGTGCCCTCGGCGATGGTGTAGACCAGGGCGTCGCGGTGGATGCGGCCCACGGGGTACTCGCGCATGATGCCCGCCCCGCCGTGGATGCGGATGGCCATCTCGGAGATGCGCACGGCGGCCTCGGTGGCCATCAGCTTCACCTTGGAGGACGTGGCCAGGTCGATCGTGCCCTGATCCACGCGCCACGCGCCGTAGTACACCAGCCAGCGCACGGACTCGATCTCCGCGGCCATGTCGGCCAGGTGGTGGGCGATGGCCTGGAAGCGCGAGACGGGCTGGCCGCGCACCTTGCGCTCCTTGGCAAAGGCCCGCGCGGCCTCGAAGGCGGCCTGGGCCATGCCCAGGCAGTTGGCCGAGACCCCCACGCGGTTCTCCGAAAGCGTCTCCATGATGATCGGGTAGGTGCCCTCGCGACCGCCCAGCAGGCACTCGTCCGGCACGAACGCGTCCTCGATGTAGAGCATGCCCGTGTCCGAGGCGCGGATGCCCTCCTTGTGGAGCTTGGTGATGCGGATGGCGGGGTTGGGCAGCTCCACGATGAACAGGCTGATCGCCTCGGGCTCCGGGCCGGGCCGCGTGCGGGCCGCAATCAGCAGCATGTCCGCGAAGGGGGCGTTGGTGATGTAGAGCTTGCTGCCCGTGAGGCGATACCCGCCGGCCACCTTCTCCGCGCGGGTCTTGAGGCTGCGCACGTCCGAGCCGATGTCCGGCTCGCTGACGGCGAAGCCGGAGATGCGCTCCCCGCGCAGCCCGGGACGGAAATAGCGCTCCTTCTGCGCGTCCGTGCCCGCGCGCCAGATGGGCCACAGGCCCACGTGCGTGTGCGCGCTCCAGGCCGCCGCGAAGGATTGGCAGACGCGGCTGGTCTCCTCGCGCACGATGCAGTCCGCCACCTTGTCGAAGCCCGCGCCGCCGTCGGCCGCCGGGTAGCGCACGCCCAGCAGCCCCAGCTCCGCCCACTGGCGCCAGACCTGGCGGGGGAAGGTTTCGCTCTCCTCCGCCTGCTCCACCAGCGGCGCCAGCACGCTCTCGGAGAAGCGGCGCACCGTGGCGCGGATCTGCTCGTGCTCGCTGCTGAATGCGAAGTCCATCGCCCCTCCGGCCGGCGCGCGGTGCCCGGGCGGCCGTGGTGGGGTGGCGCGCCCCCTCGCGCCGCCGGCCCGCCCGTGCGGCCATTGTTACCGCGCGCTCCGCCGCAGGGCAAGGCCGCGCCGCGCGGGTGCACGCGGGGCGTTGAATCTCGCCGCGAATCTGGCTACACTTCCTAGCTGTCCTTGCCCACGTAGCTCAGCTGGTAGAGCAACGCATTCGTAATGCGTAGGTCCGCGGTTCAAATCCGCGCGTGGGCTCTTGATATGATTAGCGAATTCGGAGCGAGGAGGGTCGCGGAAAACTGATAGAAACTGGAGATTTGTGCGTTGGTGGGCGCAGGGGTGAGAGAATCCTGAGAGAAAACAGCAAGGTGACGCAGCCGAAGTGAGTACGGCACTGGCAGTGTTGGGGTCAGCGGTTCGATCCCCCTCATCTCCACTTTGATTTCAAGGCGTTACGGGCGACCGTAGCGCCTTTTTTCTGTGTGGCAAAGTGTGGGAATCAGGCCAAACGCAGTCTAGGTCGAGGCGGAACTGAGGCGGTCACTTTTGGCGCCCGGGGAGCGGATTTCCTGCTTCAGCTATAGACAAGCCTCACAGCTGGATAGGGATCCAGATCAATCTCGAACCACCAAGTGAGGCTCAAATTGATGGAAGTTGGCTTTTCTTCAATGGGGAGGGCTTCTGCTCGCACGTAATTCCCATCCTCAAGCCTCGAGAACGTGATTGCGCGAAGCGACTCGGCGCTTATTAGTAGGGACGCCCCAGGCGGCAGCAGCGCAGAATAAACCTCAACCTCATTCAGATTCCCAAGGTAAGCATCGACTGCACGCTCCGCATTTCTCCAAGCCTCCAAATCCGGCGGAATTCCACGAGGGCTCTCTGGCCATGGGTTGGTCCACTCAAATATCCATTCGGGCGTGGCCCCGTTCTCAACCAGCAAGATCGGCTGCTTTCCCTCGCGCACCGCATCATCCCGGTACCGTTTGATCTGCTCCCAGTATTTCTCAGGCGTTCGGCCATCCCTGTCCTGAGGGTTGAGTCGATCGATCACCTCGGCCAGTATGAAGGCAGCAACACGGTCTCTAAGCATTTCTCCAAAGAACTCTTCCTCATTACCTGGCCTCTGTGCCATGGGAGGCTCCGTGTACTCCCCCTTCGCAAGTTCACGCAGGACCAAATGACGAGGGTTTAGCTCTTTATCGCTCGTTCCTACCACTCTGAAAAGCGACACAGGAAAGGCTGCGCTCTCCTTCGAAAATGCCCGCGCCGATGTCCATCTACCGATTTCCGCCAGTCGAACAGAGCTGACATCCTGAGCCACCACCGCTTCAGTTCGAATCTCATCCACCTTGCGCATGATTTGATCGAGTCCGTCTCGGACCCGATCAACCGCACCGCCAAATGCAGGATCAGGGGAATCTCCCTTCAGGCAGTTGTAGATGGATTCATAGTCAGCAAAACCGTCCGAGCCCAATCGATCCTTCCAGCCCTGGAGTTGCTCACCCAGTTCGCGGAGTCTCTCGTCTTCCTGCCCCACCCATCCTCGAAGAATTCGCTCAATTTTCTGTAGCGGATTCCACACGCTCGGCACGAGGATAAGAAGAAGAACCAACTGCCCGTCCCGTAGTGAACTCAGATCGTCGGCTCCCCAACGAGAGTAAACTCTTCCGGGGACGCCAGGATCCTTTGTAACCGAAACCAGCGACTGAACGAGACTGTCAAGTCGCGATCTGTAGCCACGCCGGTATCCACCTTGACCATGGTATTGCCGCAAGATTGCCGCGATGAAGTCGTTTGCGCTCCTCACTGCCGGCTCAGCGTCAGCCGCATTCTCGTCAACGCCCCTACCTTCGGTGAATAGGATCGTCTTCAGCAGCCTTGCGGCAAGAGACCGCTCACAATCACAGTCCTTCCCTAGGAGGACCAGCAGATATGCCACCACAAGACACACGTCGACACGGTAGTTCCGAAGAATAATTGCGAACAGTTCGCGAGGCGCTTGATCCGCTGCTGGCTGGCCCGATTCTAGGTGATACCTGGATTGGATCTCGCTCCATTCGAGTTGGCTGAGTTCGAAGCTCAACATCTCCTGGCTTCGAAACAGGTAGGAGTGAGCATCCCTTCGTAGATAGAAATCCGAGAACCATTTCATAAGTACATCAACAATCCACCGAGCCCCAACACCATCACCCACGAACGCAGAGCGAATTACCATCCTGGCCGTGGCACGCAGATGCGTTTCCAAATATCTTCCGCGATTGCAGAGTACGGGCCAGGTCTGAGAAAAATCTCTTCGCCCCATGAACGGAGCATCTCTCATTTCCTCCCACTGTCCTACGAACTCCCTAAGCAATGAATCGTAGATTGGAAAGTACGGAGGTCTAAGATCGACTGAATGACAGACGTCATGTTCGACATCTCCTTGCTGTTCGATGACCTTGGACCACCAGGAGATCAAATTGAAATGAAACTTCGGAGGAAGATTGACAACGTTTTCGAGAATTTTGCTATGAGCAATTTCGCGAAGTTGAAGAAATAGACGTAATGGCACGTATATCAAGTCTCGAGCATATTCGTCGCTTACAGACACATTTCTAGCTGCAGCTGAAAACAGATCGACTACGCTACGCTCCCAAATCTCATGAATTTCTCTTTCCATGAAGCTTTGCCTACGCAAAAGCATTGCATAATTAAATTGACTTGTCTCTCCACTCTTGGTTTCACTTGCTACAATGAGTAGCCGATATAGTTCTGCCAGTTCGTCAACGGAGTCCGAAAATGCCTGGGCGGACCCTGAGTGCATCGCTTCCATAGCTTCAGATGAAAGACTCTCCAACACCTCAGATGTAGTAACACCTGCGTCTGGTATCTTCTTGCTGAAAGAAAAGGAACAGCTAATCAAGAACTTCTCCACCCACGATGGACACACCTCTCCGGCTATCGCGCATAAGACGGTGTCCCCGGAATAGGAAAGAGATGGGTCAATCGGAAAGAACAGGGCAGGCGTAGCCTCAGGTATACCGAACGCCCCAGCGTGCCGTGTGCCGGTCTCGTCTCTGAAGTCGGATGACGCGCGTCGAAGCCAAAGTCTTATCGCCGCACCCAGGATTCGGAACCGTACCTCGCGCAGCCTCGAGTCTTGAGATCGAAGGTGTTCGATGATGGGTGCCCCCATCCCCGCAAGCATCGATCCAAGTCCGATGCTTGGCACGTGCTCAGAATCCTGCGCGCCATACGGAGCGCCAGGAAGCAAGCCCTCACGCACGGCGTGTACGAAGAAGTAACTAGCAAGGTACTCGCCAAGTTCCCGAGGCCATATTACATCTATGACATGTCGGCGAATAGTTTCCGCCCGTTGGTCCGGCTGAACAAATGCAAAGGTACGAACAACAAAGAAAGAGGTCAGGGCGACATTCCCAAGAAACCACGCGGTGTCCGCCAATACCCATCCGATAATGATCTCGACATTGAGAGTAGGTAATACCAAGTACTGCATTCCCATCAGGATCAAGAGACCGATAGAACTCAACCCCGAAAAAATGGCGGCGGAATCGTGCAGATAGATATGAAGCGTAGATTTGGCGTTGTGTCCCTTCTGTTGGAGAAACAGCACTACAAAGGCAATCACGATAGGGTAGATCAGAGCTGCCATTGTAGCCTGAACACTCCAAAGTGCCGCAAAGTATGGAAGAGCTTCACTGGCACCAATGGAGGGGGTGATTCTCGGTAGTGATCCGCAGTTAACAATCCGCCATCCGCAAGGAAGGTCATAGATTGCCAGTGCAACAGCGGCAAATGTACCAAATGTCGTGAACAAGCAGAACAAGGGTCGTCGGCTTGAAAAAAGCTGAAATCGCCGTAATAACCTGTATCGCATTTGGCGGCGAATGGGATTCAGAGCTCGCCATTCTGCCTTCTCCTTCCTCACTCGATAGCTAAGCGTGCGCAACAGCCGTCTATACATGGTGGCTCGCGTGGGAAGGCGGTAGTTTCCGTTTACTACTCGATTTCCAGATTGCGACCAGTGGTAACGCTACCGAATCCGATCATATCATTACGGTGATTTAGAAATGCCTGACATCGGGGACAGCCTGCGAACGCACCACCTCACCGCGTTAAATGCGGTGATTCTCGCGAGGAATTGAGAAGAATTCGGCAGGCCGGAAGTTTCGGCAAGCCGCGCGGAGCCCTGCACTGATGGGATCATTGCCACTACCGCCGATTGCCCGCATTCGGCCCGTGAACGCCCGGAATCCGAAGACGGTCGACCCGACGGCGTCCCGTCGTGCAAGGCTCGTGGGATGGGCTGGTTATACGCCAGGTCCCCGCACGATGCGCTGACGGAGCGCCAAGCGAGCTGCCTGCAAAGTCCGCTGAAGGAGGCTTTTCCCACCGTCCGGTCCCCCGTTGAGCGGTGGTGGTCCTGGCCAACACGAGAGCCTGTGTACTTCAAGTAACCGGAATCGACGGCGGCCCCGATGCCGCGCCCATTCACGCGACTGCATCGGCGCCAACGGGGCTTCCCGATTCTATCGAGCGGCGGTCAAAGCTTGAGTTGCCCGGCAATGCCGGCAGCGCAGGGGCCGGACACGACACTGTTGGCCGAGG
>DATFMP010000074.1:0-31773 GCA_035266845.1 bacterium | reverse complement strand
CACAAAACCCTGCGCGGGCCGCGGGGGGCGATGGTGCTCAGCATGGGCAAGGCGGGCAACCCCCTGCGCGCGCCGGAGAAGACCATCGAGAACCTGCCCACGCTGATCGACCGCTCGGTGTTCCCCGGCCTGCAGGGTGGGCCGCACATGCACCAGATCATGGCCATTGCCGTGGCTCTGGGCGAGGCCACGCGGCCGGAGTTCAAGACCTACGCCCAGCAGGTGCTGAAGAATGCCAAGACTCTGGCCGGCGCCCTGATGGAGCGCGGCTGCAAGCTGATCACCAACGGCACGGACAACCACCTGATGCTGATCCATACGGTGGAGTCCTTCGGGCTCAACGGGCAGGAGGTGCAGGAGCGGCTGGAATCGGCGGGGATCACGCTGAACAAGAACGCCATCCCGGACGATCCGCTGCCGCCCTTCCGCGCCTCCGGCGTGCGGCTGGGCACGCCCTCGGCCACCACGCGCGGCATGAAGGAGCCCGAGATGCTGAAGATCGCCGAGTGGATCACGGCCGCCTGCCGCGATGGCGCGGACCTGGCCGCGATCCGTGAGGAGGTGCGCCGGCTGTGCCTGTCCTTCCCCACGCCGAGCGGCATAGCCGAACGGGCCTAGGCCACGCGAATGGGGTGAACAGGGTTTGCCGCGTCAGGGAGTCTGGCGCTGCACTTTGAACAGGTAGTGGAAGTTCAGGTAGCCGCCGGTATCCACCTTGAGGTAACCGAAGCGGTCGCCCACCTCGATGTAGAAGCGGTGCTGTCCCTTGGGCAGGGTGTACTCGTAGTGCAGGAAGGACTTGGGCAGGAAGGTGCTCACCAGCGTGCCGTTCTCGTCGTACAGGCGGATCGCTGGCGTCAGGTTGGTGCGCCCGATGCGGTTCCAGATCAGCGTTACCTTCTCGCCCGAGTTCAGCGCCTCGCCAATGTAGAAGTCGCTGTCGCTGCGGGAGTCCACATAGCCGTAGATGGTCGCATTGAAGGCGAGACGGTCGGCGCGGGTCAGCCAGCCGTTGTCCTCGGCTTCCGCATAGTGCGGATCCTCGACCTCAAGCTGCGTATACTTCGAGAAGTAGTCGTCGATCAGTGCGGCCACCTCCGGCGGACGCACTTCCTTGGGATAGAGTTTCAGGTCGGCATGGGTGGGCTGCACGTCGCGCTGCACGTCCAGCTCCAGGATGTCGTTGTACCAGTCCACGCGCCGCACGTGGAAATCGCCGATGTTCTTGCCGCCCAGATCCTGCTCCAGCGTCCCGCGATCGCCCCCATACGGCCCCTGGTACGTCACGGAGGACGGCCCGAGCCCGTACAGCGAGAAGTGCTCGAAGGGTGAGTTGCGCTTGAAGAACGCCTGCTCGAACAGTTCCTCGTCCTCCATGCCGCGGAAACCCGTGACGCGCAGGCGCAGCTCCGCAGCCTTGTCTCCCGCCAGATGCGCGGGCCGGATGGCGCCCGGTTGCATCTGGATCACGAGGGGATCCACCAGCTTGGCCACCAGCTGGTCGCGCTCCTTGCTGTTGCGCACGGGCAGCGGCAACGGCTGGCTGCGCTCCTGCTGCTCGAAGTCCGCCAACAGCTCGCCGGTGGCCTTCTGATAGAGTAGGGCCGTGAACTTGGCTCCGACATCCGCCACAGCCCCGGCCGCGGGTGGCGGCGCGGGATCGAACGCGAGAAACAGCGCCGCCGTGCCTGGATAGCGTCCCAGCAGGCTCACCCGCTCGGGGAGGTGCCCCTGTGGGCTGGCCAGCAACTGCACCGCATCGCCGCGCAGCCCCACCAGCCTGCCCAGCCGGTAGTTGAGCAGGGCCAGCCGGCCACGCAAGCGATCCAGCACGGTGCCGCGCAACGTGGCATTGCCCAGCACCGGATCATCCGCGTTGTAGAACAGCGCGAGGCTGATCGGCGGGTCCCCCTGCACGGGCAGGTTCAGCTCGTGCAGGTCTTCCGTAAGCTGCACGCGGTTCACCTGCGCGGAGAGCACCACCAGGAACCGCGTGCGGTCTACCGAGGTCTCCAGCTTCTGCACGCGGTAGGAGGAGATATAGCGTTCCAGGTGCGAGAGAATCTGCTTGCGCAGCTCCTTGTCGAACAGCGTGACCCAATCCGGCGCGACCAGGTCGTCGATCACGCTCTTCAGAGCGATCTGCTGGCCCTGCACGATAGCGCGGCTCTTGGCGTCATCCAGGTTGTCCTCGTAGACGGGCACCTCGACGCGCGCCACCTTTTCCACCAGCTGAGCCTGGGCGTACGCGGAGCCTGCTCCGGGCAAGCCGGGGAACACCGGCACGCCCGCGAGCAGCAGCAGGACCAACAGCAACGGCTTGATGCGCATGGATGACGGGAGAAGACTCAGCACTAAGCTCTGTTTGGGAATGGGTCTTCAAGCGGCGGGGCCGCTAGAAACCACAAGAATTCCGATGCGGGGGCCGAGGGCCCCTCACCCCCTATACCGACCCTGACGGAGACCCGCGCGGTTCCACGCACAAACAGGGTCCAGGGAGCTTTGCTCCCTGGTGGGGGCATGGGGCGCAAGGCCCCTATATGGCCAACAGGCCTTTCAATACTCGGCATTAGGAGCGCAGGTAGCTGCGAAGCTCGTCCTTCAGCAGCCGGATCACCAGGAGCGCATCGGCGCCCGTGATGGGATCGTCGGGCTTGAAGATCCCGTTCACCTTGTCTTTGGGCTCCATCAGACTGCGCGAAGTGACGGTCTCGATGGCATTGAACCACGGCACGTCGTTGCGCACGTCACGGAAGGGCGAAGGCTGGCCGATGAACTTGGTCTTCAGCCCCTGCTCGCCGGTCACCTTGACCAGGATATCCTCCACCATCATGGCGAACTCGCCCCGCAGCACGGTGGCGTTCGGGTGAAACTGGTGCGCCGGATCGGGCTGCAGGCCGGATACCTTCAGCTTCAGCACCTCCTCGATATCCGCACGCAACGGGTGGTCGGAGATGTCCGTGGCATCGGGCGCCTTCACCGTGCGCTCGGCCTGGAACTGCTGTTGGCCTGCCGGAGGCTTGAAGCCCGTATCCACCTGGCCCTGGGCGCCGCGCTGGTACAGTCTGTCCAGGCGCAACTCTTCCACGAACAGCGCGGCCAGGTCGGCCCGGGACACCGAGCTGTCAAAGGCGACCGTCTTGCCGTAGGGCGTGCCCGGCTCGGCGCGGATCACCTTCTGCACCACGGACAACTCCTGGTCCGCCTTGCCCGTCATGGGCGAGTTCATGCCCAGCACCTTGGTGTACAGGTTCTGCGCATCGTTGAGGCGGAACGCGTCACGGTAGACGCGTGCCATGTAGAAGTAGGGCTGCGGGTCTGTGCCGCGCCGATCCAGGTCGACCGCGTCCTCGTAGTGCGATTCGGCTTGGCTCACGTAGCTCGGCGGCTTGGCCAGCCGGTACACGCGAATGGCGGCTACGTGGTAGGCGCGCTTCTCATCGTCATTCTTGGCATTGCTATTGGCCTTGTCCAGCAGGGCCTCGGCCTGGGCCAGCACGCGCAGGCGCTCCGCTTCGGGCATGGTGTGGTCATCGGCCTTGTGGGCCACCACGACGGCCTTGCCGCCATAGGCGGGGCCATAGTCCTTGCCCAGGTTGATGGCCAGATCGAACTCACGCCCGGCCGCCTCCCAGTTGCCCGCGTCGATAGCATCATAGCCGCGCAGGGTGTGGTGCTGTGGCGTATCCAGCCGCCCCTCAGCCATGCGCGGCTTCTTGGCGCAGCTAGCCAGGGCCAGGGCCACGGCCGCCGCGAGCAACGGCAGGAGCCAGCGGATGCGGCGCATTTCGATTCTCATGCTGCCTCTTGTGCGGGGTTCGTGCGCTTCGCTCATGGGGGTTCGGGGACTAATCCAGCACAATCATCACGCGTGCTTCGCGCAGGAACGTCTGCTGCTGAGCCAGGGTGCGCAAAGCGTCCGCGTCCGACTGGGAGATCACCAGATCCGCCTTGCTGGCGCCCTCGGCCTTCACCGCCTTGACGACGGCGGGGTTGCCCTTCACGCGGTCGGTCTGTGCGGCCTGCTCCAGGCTCTTGGCGTAGCCCACCATGCCCTGGGACACCGCGAACTCACGGCTCACGTAGGCCGAGCCATAGACTTCGCGGTTCTGCGGATCGTAGATCTTCGGCGACATCGCGGGCTGCACGCCGGTGCCGCGGGCGTCGATGATCAGCCCGGTGTAGGACGTCTGGGGGCTGATCGCAGAGCCCGCCGGCGAGCCGTAGGGCCCGGCGATCTGCTGTGGCGGCCCGGACTGCGAGTACAGGTCGGCCGGCACCACTTCGCGCAGGTTGGCCTCCAGCTTCACCTGCACGCTGCCGTCGGAGAAGTAGTGCGGGGCTTCCACGGGCCGGATGCCATTCAGGCGCCCCTGGATGCTGGTGGAAACCTGGTCGCTGGCCACCATGGCGCCCTGCACGCTGGTGCTGGCGGTCAGATTGATGCCCTTGATCAACTCCAACAGATTGCGTGCGGCATCCAGCCGGGCCGCCCGCGTCGCGCTGATGTTCTTCTGCGCCGGGGTTCGCGCCCAGGTTGCCGGGGCACCGGTGCCGATGGCGATGGCCAGGCCATTGGTCCAGTCCACGCACGCCTGCGTGCCCGCCTGGGTGCAACGCGGGTCAATGGAACTCGAAGTCTGCGCCCAGCCCAGCGCCGGCAGGAACGCCAGCATCGCGAGCAGGCAGAGGGCCCTCTTCATCTTCACACTCCCCGTCGGTGGAAAATCAAATCCGTCGCGTGCCGTGGTGGCCGCATGCGGCCCCTCGGCCCCACCCGTCCGCGTGCAAGAATCGCGCACCTCAAAGATTAACACATCGCCCCTGACGGCGTCAGCCAAATAGCCACGCCGGAGTTCCGCAGCGCCGCGCCCATCGCGACGCCAGGGGGTCGCGGTTCCGGCGCCGGCCGGAGCGGCAGAGTCCCGCCCAGAGCCCTGGGCGGAGCCCGGCGGGGACCGCGTTGACAAGGCTTCGGAGCCGCCGCTACAGTCCTGAGGGAGTCCGCCCCAGTGGATCGGCTGCCCGCGCCCACCGTTCGCGACTGTGGCGGTTCCGCCACAGTCCTGTTGCCAACCCGCACGTTTTTGCCTGCCCCATGGCCGAGCCCAGCCTGCAGCGCACCTACCGCCATCGGCTCGCGCTCAAGTACGGCTGCAACCCGCACCAGACGCCCGCCGCGATCTACAGCGAGGAGGGCCGCGACCTGCCCTTCCGCGTGCTCAATGGCACGCCCGGCTACATCAATCTGCTCGATGCGCTCAACGCCTGGCAGCTTGTGCGCGAGCTGCGCGTGGCGCTGGACCTGTCCGCGGCAGCCTCCTTCAAGCACGTCAGCCCAGCCGGCGCGGCCGTTGCCGTGCCACTGAGCGAGATCCTGGCGCGCGCATACGAGGTGGGCGGCAAGGAGCTGACGCCCCAGGCCGTGGCATACCTGCGGGCCCGCGGGGCCGACCCCATGTCGTCCTTCGGCGACTTCGCCGCGCTCAGCGACCCGGTGGACCGCGCGACCGCGGAGGTTCTGCGCAGCGAGGTCAGCGACGGCATCATTGCCCCGGCGTACGAGCCCGAAGCGCTGGAGGTGCTCAAGGCGAAGAAGGGGGGCGCCTTCATCGTGCTGGAGGCCGACCCTGCCTACGTGCCGCCCGAAACCGAGCTGAAGGACGTGTTCGGCGTGACCTTTCAGCAGCGGCGCAACGACGTGCAGCTGGGCCCACAGCACCTGGAGCGGCGCGTGACCCAACGGCAGGATCTGGGCCCGGAGGCGGTGCGCGACCTGCTGGTGGCCGCGATCGCCATCAAGTACACCCAGTCCAACTCCGTGGGCTATGCCCTGGACGGCCAGATGATCGGCGTGGGCGCCGGCCAGCAGAGCCGCGTGGACTGCACCAAGCTGGCCGGCCGCAAGGCGGAGGTGTGGTGGCTGCGACAACATCCGCGCGTGCTGGAGCTGCCCTTCAAGCCGGGGGTGCGGCGGGTGGATCGCACCAACGCCCGCGTGCGGTACATCGAAGGGGACTTCACGACGCCGGAATATGCCGCGTGGCAGACACTGTTCACGACACCCCCGGAGCCGTTGACGGCGGAGGAAAAGGCGGCTTGGCTGGAGCGCCTGCGCGGCGTAAGTCTGGCCTCCGATGCGTTCTTCCCGTTCCGCGACAGCATTGACCAGGCAGCGAAACGGGGCGTAGCTTATATTGTGCAGCCGGGCGGCAGCGTGGCCGACGAAGCCGTGATCCAAGCCTGCGACGAGTACGGCATGGCGATGGCGTTCAGCGGCGTGCGCCTCTTCCATCATTAGCCCGGCCTCCGCCGCACCGCTCACCCGCGCTTACGAGACGCCATGGAGCCTGTCTACACACCGGCCAAGCACTCTCCGCCGCGCAAGATCGTCATCGAGAACGAGGCGTTCGGCTTCGGCAACATCGAGGCCTGGGCCAACATCATCCGCAGCTACAACGAGAAGCATCCCGAGCACCAGGTGATCCTCCTGTACCAGGGGCAACCGGTGCAAAGCCTCACCTACCTGTTCAAGCTGGTGAAGGGTGTCGACCGCGATGCGTTCGAGCTCGTCGTCTCGGCGCAGGATGCTGACTTCAGCCAAGTGGCCAAGCTGTATCGGCTGCTGGTGGAGGGGGCCGGGACGACCTATGAGAAGTTCATCAGCCACGAGATTCACCGCACCCTGAAGCTGTTCTGACGCCGCCGCCCGCGGCTGCCCGGCCGCGGCGCGTCGCCAGCGCTGCAGCGCGCCGGAGCCATTCCTGCCCATGCCCTATCGCCTGCCCTCGCCCCAGGACCGGGCGCGCTACGTGCGCGACAAGTTCGACGAGATCGCCCGCCATTACGACCTGTTCAACGACCTCATCACCCAGGGCCAGCACCGTTGGTGGAAGCGCGTGCTGGTGCGCCGGCTCGGCATCGCGCCGGATGCGCGCGGGCTCGATCTGTGCTGCGGCACGGGCGATATCGCCGCGCGCTGCCTGCGGCGGCTGGGGCCGCAGGGGCGGCTCGTGGCGGCGGACTTTTCATCGGGCATGCTCGCCATCGCCCGCCGGCGCCTCGCCCGCACCCAGCCCGGCCAGGGCGATACGCCCCTGGCACTGCGCGGGGACGCGATGCGCCTGCCCTTCCGCGACGCCAGCTTCGACTTCGTCTCGATCGGTTACGGCCTGCGCAATGTGAGCGACCTGGGGGCGTGCCTGGAGGAAATTTTGCGAGTGCTGCGTCCGGGGGGCGCGATGGCCTCGCTGGACGTGGGCAAGGTGCGCAACCGCTGGCTGCGGCCGCTGGCCGAGTTCTACATGTTCCGGATCGTGCCCCGCATCGGGGGCTTGCTGCAGCCGGGACAGGACATGTTCACCTATCTGCCCCACTCCACGGTGGCGTTTCCCGATCAGCACGCGCTGGCGCGCCGGCTGGAGGCGATTGGCTTCAGTCAGGTGGAGGTGATCGAGCACCTGTTCGGCGCTTCGGCCCTCCACGTGGCGCGCAAGCCCCTCTGATACCGCGGGCGCGGCGCATCTGCCCCGGAGCGCTCCGGGAGGCGGGGGATCAGCGCCCGACCGGGCTGCCCGCCTGCACGATGGGCAGGATCACCTCCATGCCTACCCTCAGCGGTTCCGTCAGAAGCTGGGGATTCTCCCGGTAGAACAACCACATGGGCACGTTGTTGTCCTGGGCGATGGCCCAGGGCGTCTGCCCGCGGCGCACCTCGATCTTGACCTTCTCCTTGATGTCGTTTTCCGCGAAAAAACTCTGCTCGCGGTCACGATGGAAGGACATGCGGCGCTCCTCGAACTGCTGGGGCGTCACCGCATCCAAGGGAATGGTGTACGTCTCTCCCGGCCGCAGCACGCTGCGAGAGGACATGTCGTTGACGTGGCGCACTTCGCCGGTCGTCACATTGGCCCAGGTCGCGTAGCTGCCCACCGTCTCGCCGTAGGCCGCCACGATCTCACCCCGCTTCCGCTTGGCGTCGTAGTTCTGCACCTGCAGATCCTGGAAGCGCTCGGCCAGCGGCTCGCCCGGCACCCCGCTGGGCACACCGCCGCGCCACGGAGCGGCTGCGGGCGTGGACGCCGTCACCGGGATGCGCTCCACCACCTTCTCGGCGGCCAATGGCTTGGCCGGCCGGTTCGGCTTGGACTGCGCCACCGCATCCGGCGGGAGTGTGGCGCCTTTCCAGGGCAGGATCAGCTTCTGGCCCGGCATCAGGCGGTGGTACGAGTCGATGTTATTGGCTGCTGCGATCACTCGCCAGGAGATGCCGTTGCGCCGGCCGATGTCATAGAGCGTATCCCCGCGCGCCACCCGCACGTAGACCGAGCGCTTCTGCTTGTCGTGCAAGTCATCCTTGGGAATCGCCGCCAGCAGCTTGGCTGGATCCTTGCTCGCCGGAATGCGGAGGCTGTAGCCCGGTGGGATGTACTTGGAACCGGACCAAATCGGGCCGCGCAGCGCCGGGTTCAGCTTGTGCAGCACGTCCTCGTCGATGCCCAGCGTGTGCGCCACGACCTCCGCCCCCACGTAGGAGGGCAGGTCCACTTCGTCGAATTGCAGTGTGGGCTCCAGGGTCAGTTTGCCGAAGTACGGCTGATAGTTCTTCGCCACCTCCCGTGCAGCCAGGAACTCGGCGTAAAAGTTCTTGCTGGCGAACTTGAACAGGCGCCCGTTGTAGTGCTGGATCAGCACGCCCAGGTCATGCGTGTGCATGCGGCGCGTGATGTGCTCCATGCTTTGCGGGCCGTGGTTATAGGCCGTGATGGCCAGGGGCCAGTTGCCCAGGTGCTCGTAGTTCTGCCGCAGAAACTTGGCCGCGGCCTCCGAAGCGATGATCGGGTCCAGCCGCTCATCCACCTCGTAGCCGACCATCATGTAGTGCCGACCCGTGCCACGCGTGAACTGCCAGATGCCCGCCGCGCCATACTTGGAGCGCGTCGCATTGTTGAACGACGATTCCACATGCGGCAGATACACCAGATCCGGCGGCACCTTGTGCTCGACCAGGATTTGCTTCATCGGCTCCAGCAGCGCACCGGAGCGGATGAGGCCCTCACGGAAGCGATCGGCCAACCCACGCTGAAAGCGCAGGTTGTGCGAGTACTCGATCATTTCCCGCGGCGTGCTGTCCGGCGGGAGCTTCGCCAGCAGTGCCTGCTCCGCTGCATCCAGCGTCCTGCCGTGCTCCACCGCGTCGGCCAGGCTCCGCAGACGCAGGGCCAGCTCGCGCTTGCGCTGGCGCACATAGCGCCGCTGCGCGCGATAGCGCATGCCGGTGAGATCGAGCGCCTCGTAGACGGGCAGCGCGATGCGGCCATCGTGCAGCACGCCCTGGTGCGAGTTGTACTTGGTGAAGATCTTGATCCAGAACGCCTTCTGCTTCTCGATGCCGGGTGAGCTGGGGAACAGCTCCTGGCCGGTGGAGACCGCCGCGTCGGATTCGGGCGCCGCGGTGTCGCTCGGGGGCGTGAGGGCCGCCGCGGCATCGGACTCGCCGCTATCGCCCTGCCCCGCCGTATCCGGGCTGCTCGGCTCCACGGCATCCGCCGAGTCCCCGGCGGTATTGTCGTTGGCGCCGTTGTCCTGGGCCTGATCGAGGTGGTCGTCCTCGTTCAGCAGATCCAGCGTGCTGGCCGCATTCTGGTTGTCGCTATCGTCGGCGCTGGTGTCGACACTGGACGCATCCGTGGCGGCATCCACTTTGCCGTCGGCACCTTGCGCGGCGGGCTGCGGGCTGGACTCGGACGCGGTGGCCGTGGCCGGCGCGGTTGTCGCCGGGGGGATAGCGCTGGAGGCCGTCGGGACCGGAGCCGCACCACCGCTCTGGGCTTCAGCCTGCACCGCGCCAGGCGTTGTACCTTGCGCGGGAGCGGCGGCCGTTACCGGCGCGACGCCGGGGCTATTGGCTTGCCCCTCGACCGGATGCGCGGGGGCGGTCTCGCTCGTCGCAGCGGGAGTCGCCTCGGCGAAGGGCACTGCCTCCGTCGTGGCTGGAGCAGCCGGCGCAGCGGGATTCACCGTCGGCACCGCGGAGGGGGCCGGGGTTGCCGGCGTGGTGCCGGATGTAGTCGTGGCAACAGACCCGTTGGTGCCGGTGGCGGACGCGGCCGGCGCATCCTCCGTGGAGCCGGCGGCCCAGAGTGTTTGCACACCCATCAGCATCAAAACCAACACAGCCGTCAGTACGAGACGTCTAACCATCATGAATCTGCAATGAAGCAAAACGAATGGATTGGGTGGCATTGGCCGGAACGTGGAGACAGCTAAAGACAGCGCGGGAGCCACCTTGCGGCACGTTGAGCGCTTCGTGCCGCACTTGAGCGTTAACATGCCTGCACGCAGCGGTTCAAGTCCCGTGCAGCAAAGCGCGTGACTTGTCGAGCACCTGCTGCACAATCTGGCGGGGCACCTCCACCGGGCGCTGTGTATAGGACGAGACGGCCGTGGCCTCAACACCCTTCCCGGCATAGAGACGCAGCCAGTCCTGCCCATTTTTGCCGTCGGCACGCGCCAGCCGTACTTCCAGGTCCGGCTTGCCCGTCGGAGCCGCCTCGCCCGTCCCCAGGTAGCGCATCACCTTGACTCGCTGAAGCGTCGCAACGAGTGCGGCCATGTTCGAATCTCCCTGGGCCGCGTCGGGCTTTTCTCCCCACTGGCCCGCCTTGGCAAGGCGAAACAGAGTGCGGCTGCGGTCGGCGGCATGAAGTTCGATGCGGTCGGCCTGCTCTGGCGAATATCCAAGCAAATCGCGGTCCATCATCGCAGCGCGCGCCGCCTTGAGCCGCCGCAGCTCCCGCACGGGCAGCAGGTAGACGTGCCCATCGGCCAGATCGCGGACGTAACGGCCCGTCTCGCCATAGGTGAGGCGGCCAAGCTGCATCTTCAGGGCCGGCTTATCGCCGCGCGTGAGCTCGAGCGTGTCATCCTCATTGGGCAGCCCGAACTGCTTGGCGTCCAGCCCTTGGTAGGGGCCCACGTCCCGCTGAGCGGTCAGCGAAGCCAAGGCAACGAGGATCTGGTGCGCCGTGGCGTTGCCCTTGAAGGCCGCGGACTCAACCGTCGGAGCCGGTGGGGGCCCCTGTTTGCGGCCTGGTGTGGCCGGGGGTGCCTGCCGCTGCATGGTGGTCTCCGTCTGCACCCAGATGTAGGGCGGAGCATCGGCATCCTTCCATTGCGGCTGCAGCGCCACGCGGTCCTTGCCTTCGCGCAGAGTCAGGGCGGTCACGCTCTGGGGCGGCACGTCCCACACCTGCACGCTGCGGCTCAGCTTGGGCGCCCGGCCACTCAAGGGATGGGCGACAAAATAGGCCCAGACCGTGGCGGCCAGCACTAGCACCGCCAGGATGGCGTGGTGTCTACGCATCGCCACCTCCCGCGCGCCGGCGCCGACGCATCGCCTGCCAGAAGCCGAAGCCCAGCAACAGGAACGGCACACCCAGCACGGGCAGGTAGAACCACAGCCAGTCGTCACCCTTGGCGTGGCGGATGCGCACGTCCTCCTCCGTCTGCGGCAGGCCGACAGGCTTGTCCTGCTCCACCAGCCAGCCCAGTGCATCCTCCACGGCCGTCAGATTGGCGCGGTTGCGGATGAGCAGGTCGCTGGCCAGGTCGGCATCAGCGAAGACCAGCATGGTCGGGCCATTGGTCTTCGGCGCGGCGCCTGCGGCGGCATGTTGCGCCTCCGGCGCGCCCTTGGGGGCCACTGCCAGCGCGAGCGCGGGCGTATCGCGGTGCTCCTTCGCAGCATCGAACTCGAAATTGCCATTCAGGTCGCCCCAGGTGCCGGGCATGGCCTTGATCGTGTCCTGCACGGTCAGGCCGGGCGGCACCTGGCCGATACGCAACGCCCCCGCCCCCAGCAGCACCAGCGGAAACTGCCCGGAGGCCACACGCAGGTTGTTCACCGAGGGATGGTTCTGGTAGGCCACCGTCACCAGCAGGGTGTGGTCGGCCCGGGTATAGGTGCGGCGGGCGTAGATGCGGTCGTTGTCCTGCACCGTGGGGTCGAATTCCACGCCGTAGTCCCGCAACAGTTGCACCAGCGTGACGCCGGGCAGGCCTTTGTGCTCGGGAACCGGCCCCGTGCGAGGCTCCAGGAAGGCCAAGAGCCTTCCGCCACCATCCAGGTAGTGCCGCAGCGCGGCCGCCTCGGAGGGGAGGAAGGGTTCCGTGGGCGCGGCGATCACCACCAGCGCGGCATCGGCCGGCACCCGATCGCCCAGGCCCTGGCCGATTCCCAGGTCCTTCACCGTGTAGTTGCGCTCGCGCATTACGACGCGAAAGCGGTTGAAGCTGCCGCCCGGCGTGGCCGAGCCGCCCCGTTCGTTGCGCTCGCCGTGCCCGATGGTCAGGTAGACCGTCGCGGGCGGCCGCGAGACTTCCAGCAGCGTGCGAAAGAAGTTGCGGTCGAAGTTGCGCAACTGGAAGCGCGCCTGTCCCAATACCTCGCCCACACGCATCGGCCGCACCAGCGCGCCCTTGCGCAACACCACCCAGCCATTGCCGCGGGCCTTGAACGTCTCCGCCAGCGCGGGCTGGAGGTCCGCATCGGCAAACTGGATCTGCAACTTGTCCGCTTGGTCCGAACTGCTCTTCAGCGCATCGAAGTAGCTGTGCACCAGCGGGCCCACCTCGCTATCCGCGGCGAAGAAGGCCCCCACCTGTACCGGCGTCGTGAGGCCCTGCACCAGCTCGCGCGTGGCCTCGCTCGGACGGGTGGTCTTGAAGTAGGCCAGATTCCATTCCCAAGGCAGCCCGGCGAACACGAAGTTCAACAGCGCCACCAGCACCAGCAGCAGAGCCAACGAGAGGCCGGCGCTGCCGGCCAGCCGGATGCGCCGTGCATCGGGCTGCGGCGCGCGGCGTTGGGCCAGCCGCGCCAGGGTCACAAAGACGTACAGCACCGCACCCGCGGCCAAGGAGAGCATCCAGCCCGCCCTAGCCAAGCCGCGCCAATCCACCATCCCGGCCGGATGGCCCCGCAGCAGCGTGCTGCCGTAGTACAGCGCCAGGGCCAGCACGAACAGCGCGTAGGGCGCACCCAGCCAGCCCGTGGCTCCGCGCAGGCTGCCCGCGCCGCGCTCCTCCTGGAAAGGCGGCAGGTGCAGGGCCAGTGCGACAACCAGCAGCGCGGCGCCCAGGGCGGCGAGGTACGGCGAGGCCACCGTGCCTGGCCAGATGCGCTCGGCCAGCCATACCAGCACGCCGCCCAGCGGAGCGAGCAGCGGCGGCAGCCATGCCCGCCAGCCGCTCATTCGCGCCACCGCCAAGCTTCGAGGGAGCGCACCGAGGCCTCCAGAAAGAGGACGATCACGCCCAGGTAGTAGACGAGGTCCCGCAGGCTGAATGTGCCTGTGGAAAACGTGCGGAAGTGAATGTTGTGCAGGGCTACGTAGTTGAGGAACTGCTTGAGCGGCTCTTCGGTCACGTGCGCCAGCATCCACACGACCACCAGCACCGCCACCAGCACACCGCCGATCACCCCCGCGATGAGCTGTGTGGGACTCCACACGGAGGCCAGCAGCGTGATGGCGATGCACGCCGCGCCCAACAGCAGCAGGCCCAGGTAGCCGGTCGCGATTTGCGCCAGGGAGACCTTGCCGTGCAGGAAGATCAGCGCCGGCATGTACAGCGAGATCACCAGCGCCAGCGCCAGGAACGCCACCGCGGAGAGAAACTTGCCCCACACCACCTGCCGTTCGGTCACGGGCGCCGTGCGCAGCAGCACCAGGGTGTGGGTCTGACGCTCCTCGGCCACCAGCCGCATGGCCAGCAGCACCCCGGAAACCATCGCCATGCCGCTGGAGAAGTAGAAGAAGAGGCTCAGTACCTCCTGGGATAGGCGGGGCTCGTTGCCGACGGCGTAGACATTGAACAACAGCCCGCTCACCAGCAGGTAGGCGGCCAGGATCACGTAGCCCGAGATCGACGCGAAATAGGCGGCCAGTTCCCGCCGGGCGATCAGCAGCACCGTGTTCACGCCGGCCTCCCTTCGCCCAGCAGTTCCACGAACAGATCCTCCAGGCCGTGCTGCTCCGTCCGCAGCTCGTCCAGTTCCAGCCCAGCATCCAGGCACTGGCGGGCCAGGGACTGGCGGGCCCCGGCCGGGGCGGCCAGGGTCAGGGCCACCGTGCCTTGCGGCTCGGCCGTCAGGTTGCGCACCTCCACGCCCTCCACCGCCAGCACAGCCGCGCGGGCCCGCTCGGCATCGCCCCGCACCCGCAGGAAGAGCCGCTCGCGCTGCTGGAAGGCCTCCCACAGCTGCTGCTCGCTGCCCTCGGCCCGCACGCGGCCCTGGTCGATGAGGATCACCCGGTCGCACACGTTCGCGATCTCGGAGAGGATGTGGCTGGAGAAGAGCACGGTGTGCCGCTCCTTGAGCGAGCGGATCAGCGTGCGCATCTGGGTGATCTGGAGTGGATCGAGGCCCGTCATGGGCTCATCCAGCAGCACCACCTTGGGGTCGTGCACGATGGCCTGGGCGATGCCCACGCGCTGCTGGTAGCCCCGCGAGAGGCTGGAGAGCCGTTCGGCGGCCATATGGGCCAGCCCCGTCTGCCCCATCACGGTGCTCACCGCGCGGGAGCGCTCCGCCTTGGGCACCTGCCGCAGCGCGGCGGCAAAGGCCAGGTAGCCCTGCACCGTCATCTCGGGATAGAGCGGCGGCTGCTCGGGCAGAAATCCGATGCGCCGCCGTACCTCCAACGGCTTTTCGGTGACGGACAGCTCGTCGATGCTCACCTCGCCTTCGCTGGGCAGCATCTGGCAACTCAGGATGCGCAGCGCGGTGGACTTGCCCGCACCGTTCTTGCCCACCAGCCCGACGATCTCGCCCTCGGCGATATGAAAAGACAGGGCGTCCAGCGCCTTGCGATCGCCGTAGTACTTGGTGAGGCCCGCCGCGTGAATCATGACTGCCGCCGTGCGTTCGGTTGCGCGTTGCGGCCAGCGCCCCGCCCGTGCCGTAGCTGTTCCTTCCGCCACATCATGCCGCTTCCATTGATGGCCAGACTCCGGCGCGCTTCGGCACGACGCGCCAATCGCCTGGATGCCGATCTATCGCGAGTTGGGATTGCGGGTAATTTCCGAACGCCAGACGTTGGAGGGGTAAAAGGTCACGACGCGCCGCGGGGAGATCTCGTACTCTTCCTTGGTCTTGGGATTGCGACCGACACGGGCCTTCTTGTCGCGCACCTTCCATTGCCCGAAGCCGCTGATCAGCACGGGCTCACCGTCGCGCAAGGTGTTCTTGATCAAGGTGAGGATCTGCTCGACCTGCTGCGTGGCTTCCTCATGGGACAGGCCCAGTTTCAGCTCGATCGAGCGGACGATGTCGGCCTTGACCATGCGCTTGCCCTCTACATAACCGGAATGATTTCAATCGAATTCGCCCGATTATGAGGAATGCCGGCGGGGGTGTCAAGGCATGCCGCATGGAATCCGGGCCGGCGGCCCGGCCCCGGCATCTCCCACCGGTACACGGGCATGGGGCGCGGGGCGGCCGCTAGAAGCTGCGCCGGAACTGCGTTCCGTGGCACTTGGGGCAGGGGGGGATGCGCGTGGCCTTGTCGAAGCTCAGCACCTGCTCGCACTTTGTGCACTGCAGCGAGCCCGCGCCGGCGATCTCGCCCGTCTTGTAGGTCAGGCGATCGTTGATCTTGCCGGCGAAAGTCTCCAGTTGCGCGCCAGCGCTCTGAGCCAGGCGCGAGAGCACGCCCATCGCGCCGGCCTGCAGGCGGTCCAGATCGAAGTTGCGGCGGTACTGCTCCTGGGTGAAGCGGATCGCTGCGTGCCAGTCGCGCCGGATAAACTCCGCGACGCGCGAGATATCCTCCGCGTAGTTCTCGCGGAACTTGGAGGCCCACTCCCGCGATTCGCGCAGGGCGCGCTCGAAGGCCTCCTCGGAAAACGTGCCGGCGCGTTCCAGGCTGTCGCGGAAGATGCCGCTCATCTTCTCGTACAGATCGGTCAGGTTTTCCCGGCCCCATCCAGGCCCCGGACCGCTCTGCTGTTCGTGCTGTTGCTCTTCCTGCCGGGGATCTTGATCGCTCATGGGATCGCTCGCAGAGTACGGCGGGTCGCGGCTCCACGCAGCGGCCCGTCCGGGAAGGAGCGGGCCGTCGTTCGCCGGGTGGTGCATATCGCTTCATTGCGAGCCTATCACAGGCCCCGCGGGCGGGCCAGGGCAGCGGCCTTGCGCGAGACCAACGGCAGGCGGTTGAACTTGACACAAGCCCCCGAAATCATTACATAAATTTATTCACTCGTGATTGCCCGGCGGACAGGCTGGGCGTCGCGGAAGGTGGTCCCGATCACCCTAAGTCGCCCGCCGCAATGGCGGAGCACGAGCGGTTCCCATGAGCGATTCCGCATTCCCGATCCGACTGGCAGACCGGATGTCCCAGCTGCCGGACTATATGTTCGAGAAGATCAACCAGATACGCCATGCCAAGCGGCAGGCCGGGGCCGATCTGATCGACATGGCCATGGGCAACCCGCGCGACCCCACGCCCCAGCGCATTGTGGAAAAGCTGGCCGAGGCCGTGCAGGACCGCCGCAACCACCGCTACTCGGTGGCACCCGGCATCCACAACCTGCGCAACGAGCTGGCCAAGTATTACGCGGCGCGCTACGACGTGGGGCTCGATCCGACCACCCAAGTGATCGCGACTATCGGCTCCAAGGAGGGCTTCTCGCACCTGTGCCTGGCATTGATCGGCACGGGCGACCGGGCCGTGGTGCCTGCGCCGGCCTACCCCATCCACTCCTATTCCGTGCTGCTGGCGGGCGGGCAATCCATTCCGCTGCCCGTGCAGGATGACCGGGAGTTCCTGCGGGCGCTGGTGGCCCTGTGCGAGGATGCCGAGCAGCGGCCCAAGGTGCTGTTCCTCAACTACCCGCACAACCCCACCGGGCACTGCGTGGAGCTGGCGTTCTTCGACGAGATCGTGCAGATCGCGCGGCGCTTCCAGATCATCGTCGTGCACGATTTCGCCTACGGGCGTATCACCTTCGACGGCTTCGAGCACCCCAGCTTCCTGCAGGCGAAGGGGGCCATGGAGGTGGGCTGCGAGTTCGGCACCATGTCCAAGTCGTACAACATGGCGGGCTGGCGTATCGGCTACGCCGTGGGCAACCGGGACGTCATTGGCGCGCTCAACCGCATCAAGGGCTACTACGACTACGGCATCTTCCAGGCCGTGCAGATCGCCTCCATCATCGCCCTGCGCCACGGGGAAGAGGAGATCGCCAAGCAGGTGGCGACCTACCAGAAGCGGCGCGATCTTGTCGTAAACGGCCTGCGTCTGGCCGGCTGGGAGGTGGAGCCCCCGCGGGGCGGCATGTTCGCCTGGGTGCGCATCCCCGACGCCTTCGCGCAGGATGGCAGCTACCCCTTCGCCATGCGCCTGATGGAAGAGGCCAACGTGGTCGTCTCGCCCGGCATCGGCTTCGGGCCGTTGGGCGAGGGCTGGGTGCGCATGGCGCTGGTGGAGAACGAAAAGCGCCTGCAGCAGGCCATGCGCAGCATCCGCCAGCACTTCTCCGTGCCCCGCGACGAGCACGCGGCCCGCACCGCCTGAGCGCCCGGGCCCGCTCCCAGCCGTTGCATCGGTCTGCGCGGGTGATCGCCCCTGCGTTGACGGGCCCGTCGCAACGCAATGTGGCCAGAATGCAGACCGGCAACGTGCGGGTTTTGGTGCCCCTTGACAGGCCCCCTGTGCTAGCATAGCGGAAATTCGCTTACTGCCCGATTTTCGTTATCCCGTGTCACGCATAGCTCCGGGGTCGCCATGAGCAAACGTTCCGTATCCACCGCCACCGTCCTGTTCAGCCCCGGCAATGGAGGCGCCACGCCCGGCGACGTCACCATGCTCGGCGGCAAGGGCGCCAATCTGTGCGCAATGGCCGGCCTGGATGCGCCGGTGCCGCCCGGGCTGGTGCTGCCCGCCGGCCTGTGCGCCGCCGTGCTGTCCAATGGCGGGCATCTCAACGAGAGCACGCGCACCGAGCTGCAAAAGGGCTTGGCGCAACTGGAGGAGCACGTCGGGCGCAAGTTCGGTGCGGAACGCGATCCACTGCTGCTGGCGCTGCGCTCCAGTCCGCCGGACTCCATCCCGGGCCTGATGGATACCGTGCTCAACCTGGGCCTCACGGAGGCCGGGGCCGCGGCACTGGGCAAGCAGGCGGGGGACGAGCGGGTCGGCTGGGATGCCTACCGGCGTCTCGTGCAGAACTTCAGCGTGCAGGTGCTGGGCGTGCCCCGCACGGGCTTTGACGATCTGCTGCACGAGAAGCTGGAGGCCGAGGGCGCGGAAGGCGACGACGAGCTGAGCGCCGATGCCCTGCAGGGGCTGGCGCAGGTCTTCCGCGATCACTCACGGCAGGTGACCGGCACCGACTGGTCCGATGAGCCGCTGGGGCAGCTGGAGCGGGCCGTGGAAGCCGGCTTTGCCGCGTGGAACGGTCCCATCACTCGCAACTATCGCTACGAGCAGGGCCTGGAGCGCCTGCCCGGCACGGCGCTCGTGCTGCAGGCGATGGCCCAGGGCACCTGGCAGGCCCAGAGCGGGGCCGGGCGCTACAGCACGCGTGTACCCGGCACGGGAGAAGCCAAGCCGCACGGCCAGTTCCTCACCACGGCGCTGTGCACGGACCTCACCGCCGGCCTGCGCATGACCGACCCCGTCACCAAGCTGGAGAAGGAGCTGCCCGAGGTCTACCAGGAGCTGCAGGGCTGGGCCGAGCGCCTGGAGCGCCACTTCCGCGACGCGCAGGAGATCTACTTCGTCGTGGAGCGCGGCAAGCTGGCGTTACTGCACAACCGCCCGGCCCCGCGCACGGCCCGCGCCAGCCTGCACATCGCGCTGGAACTGGAGGAAGCAGGCATCTGCGACGACAAGCGGGCGCTGTGTCTGGTACAGCCCCAGGTGATCGACGAGTTCCTGCACCCCGTGCTGGACAAGACCAACGCTCCGGCGCCATTGGCCAAGGGCCTGCCGGCCTCCCCCGGCTCCGCTGTGGGGCAGGTGGTGTTCTTCGCCGAGCATGCGGTGGAGTTGGCCAACCAAGGCGTGAGTACCATCCTCATCCGCCATGAGACCTCGCCCGAGGACATCGACGGGCTCAAGGTGTCCGTCGGCATCGTCACGGCACACGGCGGGCTCACCTCCCACGCGGCCGTGGTGGCGCGGGGCATGGGCAAATGCTGCGTGGTGGGCGCGGGCGATCTCAGCATCAACTATCTGGTCAACGAGATGAACGTGGGCGACCAGGTGATCAAGCGGCTGGATTGGGTCAGCATCGACGGCACCACGGGCGAAATCTACAAGGGCCAACTGCCGCAGGTGCAGCCGACGCTGGAAGGCGGCATGGTCAAAGTGCTGGACTGGGCGGACAAGTACCGCAAGCTTGGCGTGTACGCGAACGCGGACACGCCCACGGACGCCCAGCACGCGGTGGAGAACGGGGCGGGCGGCATCGGCCTTTGCCGCACGGAGCACATGTTCTTCGAGATCGACCGCATCCCGCAGTTCCGCAAGATGATCCTGGCCAAGGACGAGGTGGGCCGGTCCGCCGCGCTGTCCGAGCTGCTGCCCTTGCAGCGCCGGGACTTCATGGAGATCTTCCGCGTGATGGACGGGCGACCGGTGACGATCCGCCTGCTGGACCCGCCGCTCAACGAGTTCCTGCCCAAGGGCATCCGCTCGCAGACCCGCATGGCGCGGACGATGGGCATTTCGGTGGAGGCCATCCAGGCGCGCGTGGAGGCGCTGGGCGAGAACAACCCGATGATGGGCCACCGGGGCTGCCGCTTGGCCGTGACCTACCCGGAAATCTACAACATGCAGGTGCGCGCCATCGTGGAGGCCGCCTGCATCGTCAAAAAGGAAGGCGTCGTCGTCCACCCCGAGATCATGGTGCCGCTGGTCAGCACCGCGCGCGAGCTGAGCGTGCTGCGTGGGGAGATCGAAGTGCTGGTCAAGGGCGTGATGGCCGAAATGAACGAAGAGCTGCCCATCCGCATCGGAACGATGATTGAAACGCCCCGCGCGGCGGTCGTCTCCCGCGCCATCGCGCTGCACGCGGACTTCTACTCCTTCGGTACCAACGACCTGACGCAGATGAGCTATGCCTTCTCGCGGGACGATGCCGGGGTGTTCCTACCGTTGTACCTGGAGCGGCATATCCTGGACGAGGACCCGTTCGTGGCGCTGGACCAACAGGGCACGGGACGCCTGGTGGAGATTGCCGTGAAGGAGGGCCGCGAGGTCAACCCGGAACTCAAGCTCGGCATCTGCGGCGAGCATGGGGGCGAGCCGACTTCGGTCAAGTTCTTTCACCGCGTCGGGCTGGACTATGTGAGCTGTTCGCCGTTTCGCGTGCCGGTGGCGCGGCTGGCCGCCGGCCAAGCCGCCGTGGAGGAGCGCCGCAACTGAGATGATCGCCCAATTCGCCCTGCTCTGGCGGTTCCTGCAGGCACAGCCCTGGACGCAGTATGTGGGGCTGGCGTCCTGGCACCTGATGCTGCTGCTGTTCGTGCTGGGCGTGCTCAGTGCGTTCGGGCTGCACTTCCTGGTGGGGCACATCTTCCGCTTCTACCGCCGCAAGGAGCGCCTCGCACGCTGGGTTGCGTGGCCCACGCTGCTGGTGTTCCTGGCCAGCGTGCAACTGCTGCTGGCGGCCTACCTGCTGGGCGTGCGCGCGCCAGAGCTGGTGCGGGCCAACCTGACCGCGGGAGTCACGACGGAGCTGGGGCGGCTGCTGCTGGCGCCGGCGTTCAAGAACCCCACCCTCGCCGCGCAATCGCCGGAAAGCGTTGCCAAGGCCGCCATCAACACGGCGCTGCGCTCCTCCTCGGAGCTGGAGTATCGCGACCAGCTCGTCGCGGAGCTGGTGCCGCCCTCGGAGCTGAAGCCCGTCGCGGGGAGCCCGTCCGGGCCGCGGGGGCCGGACGTGCTGGTGCAGATCGGCCTGCGCTGGGTCACCGAGCCCCACAGCGGCTGGCTGGGACCGGAGGTCAAGGCAAAGCCCAAGGCGAACGCACAGGAGGACTCGCCGTTCTTCCTGCCGGACTTCCTGTGGAGCCTGATCGACGAGCTGCCCGACGGCACGGTGCTGCCCCGCCTGGACTGGGAGCACGTGGCCGGCACGCGCTACGTGGAGACCGTGCTGCGCCCGCTGGCGGAGGAGTACCTGAGCTACCTGGCCGCCCTGATCGCTCTGGTCGTGGTGGTCGTGGACGGACTGTTCTTTCTGCTGATGGGGCGGCTCAAGCGCATCGGGAGGCCACGCCCGGCGAAGAAGCCCCCGGCACCCAAGACCACGCCCGCACCTGCCAAAGGCGCCAGTCCCGCGCCCCCCCCCAAGGCAGCAAGCCCCGCAGAAACCAAGTCAGCCCCGGACCAGCCTGCGGCGGAGGGTGCGAACGTCCCGGCCGTCAGCTCCGGCACGGCGTCCGCGACCCAGCAGGATGCTCCCCCTGCCGACGCGGACAAAGCCTCCGGGTGAGCCGCCCGGCTCAGCGGTACACGCCCGCCACGTAGCCCACGAAGTTGAGGGAGTCGCCCGGCTTCACGTCATCGCTGGTCGCATAATCCAGCGGCTCGAAGCGCCAGGCGTGGTGGCGGGCCACCTCGCCCAGCGCCGCCACGGCGCCGGCCGAGCAGGCGCAATGCCGGTGGTTGGCGACGCTTACCACGCGCTCGCCGTCACCGCTCGCAACCGCGTCGATGAAGGCGGGGTCGTTCTCCTCGCGCACCCAGCGCACGGCCTGCGGGCCCCGGCCCTGGGGCTCGAACCCATAAGCCGGCCCATAGTGCGTGAGGTCCGTGGAGGCCACGCCCACCGCGTTCAGCCCCGTGCGCTCCAGGTAGTCCGCCAGATACCGGCCCAGCGCCAAGGCCCCCAGTCCCGGTGGCGCGCGCAGAGGTAACAGCTCGGCACGGGGATACCTGTAGCGGGCGAAGGGAACCTGAAGCTCGGTGGAGTTGTCGGCGACATAGCGCTGGGGGGTCTCCCAGCGCACGGTGGTCTCGGCCTCCAATGCCCTCAGCTCGTCGCGGAAGCCCCCGTGGATGGGCATGGGGCCGAATGGCGTTTCCCACTCGCCCTCCACCATTGCCACCACGGGATCGCTTGGGCGCAGGTGCCCGCCCACGACGATCACCAATTCGACCGCCGGATCGGGCAGCAAGGCCTGGAACACGCGCGCGGCCAGCCGGCCGGAATACGCCCAGCCCGCATGGGGCACCACGCCCAGCCGCGCGGGCGGGAGGCCCTCCGGCAAGGGGCGTTCCCACCAGTCACGGATCTGGCGCTCGCAGGCGGCGGAGTCCGCCGGGTACCACGAGCCGGCAAAGTCCATCGCGCGCAGAGCCATCGCTCACCCCCGTTGGCGGGCTTTCTCCAGATAGGCATCCGCACAGCGTCGGCTGCAGAAGAACAGCTCGCCGTCGGGCACCTTGCGCCGCACGGCCTCGCGGCTGTCCACGTACACCCCGCAGTTGGGATCCTGCACCAGCCGCCCCAGACGGTCGTCCTCGAAGTGATTCTCCCGCGGCGGGCGGTGGGGACTTTCGAAGAGGCGCCGGAACATCATGTAGCCCAGGAAGCCCACTACGGCATAAAGCGCCAACCGGATCAGGCCCATGCCGGCACCTCCCGATTCGTGTCGGGGCCGGTGGTTGTGACCCCCGGCCCGAGGCGCGCCTCAGCCGCATAGCGCTTGCCCTGCCAACTGTCCTCCCGCTCCAGCAGCGCCAGGATGGCCTGCGTGGGCCCGAGCTTGTGGCGGGCCCAGTCCGGGGCCACCACCTCGTCCCAGCGCGAGGCCACGGCATTGAGCCGGTGCACCACCACCTCGGGCGCGAGGTGCTCCAGGAACACGCGCACGCGATCCGCGTAGGCAGGCAGATCGATGGGCGTGAAGCGGCCCTCACGGTGTAGCCGCTCCAGCGGCGTGCCCTGCAGCACATGCAGGTTGTGCAGCTTCACGCCGTGTACCCCAAGCTGGGAGAGCACGCGCGCCGTCCTCGCAACCTGCGCGTCCGTCTCGCCCGGCAGCCCGAACATCAGGTGCACACACACCTCCAGTTCCGGGAAGGCCTGCAACCGCTCCATCGCGCGCAGCGAGCAGGCGGCGTCGTGTCCGCGCGAAAGGAACGCCAGTTGCGCATCGTCCAGGGTCTGCACGCCCAGCTCAAGCCCCACATAGGTCTCCCGTGCCATGCGCGAAAGCAGGCGCAGCACGCGCTCGGGAAGGCAGTCCGGCCGCGTGCCGATGACGATGCCCGCCACGTCCGGCTCTGCCAGGGCCGCCTCGTACCATGCCTGGAGCTGCGTCATGCGCTCGAACGTGTTCGTGTAGGCCTGGAAGTACACCAGCAGCTTGTCCGCCCCATAACGCTCGCGGATGCGTGCGCCGTTGCGACGGATCTGCTCGCGCAGGGGCTGGCCGGCGGTGTCCTCATAGGCAGCCGAACCCCACTCGTCGCAGAAGGTGCACACTCGCATACCCCCACGGCCCGTGCGGTTGGGGCAAGTCTGCGCCACCGACACGCTAACCTTGTACACCTTGCACCCGAAGCGACGCCGGTAGTGCTTGCTGAGAGGGTGGTAACGCTGGGGGAATGAGGCTGCCCGGGTCATCGGCCTTGCACGGCGCACAGTGGCTTTGCTCGCGCGGGCGGCGCACGGTGCATACACCCACACGGAGCGCAGAGGCAGCCCGCTCGCGCACCTGACGGCCATCCCGGCCGTGGCGGCGGACAACCCCGCTAGTTGAGGAACTCGCGCTTCTTGAGCTCGCGCACGTAGGCGGCAACGTTGGGGTCCTTGGCCACCACGTCGTTGATCTCGTTGTCGAACGTGTCCGCGTCCTTCTCCAGGGACGTCAAATCCAGCTCGACTCCGTAGATCGCCCGCAGCTTGGACAGCAGCGAGTGCACCGCCTTGGGGTTGGGGATGGAGATGTAGTAGGGCACCGCCGCCCACAAGCTCAGCGTGCCCATCTCGTGCTGCCTGCAATAGTCCGTGAAGACGCCCACGATCCCGGTGGGACCCTCGTAGTTGGAGCGGCGCAGGCTGAACGTCTCCTCGATCCCGATATCGCTGGCAAAGCCGGTCACCTGCACGGGCAACGTGTAGAGCACGTCGGCCAGGTAGGCGCCCAGGGTCACCACGGTGCTGACGTTCTGATGCTGGGCAACGGCCACCAGGTTCGAGCAGTAGGTGCGCCAGCGCAAATTGGGCTCCACCCCAAGGAACAGGATCACGTCCTGGTCCGTGCCGGGCAGGTGCGCGTGGTAGAACTCATTGGTCTGCCAGTCGATGCGGCGCATGCGCCCATCGAGCAGCTTCACGGACGGCCGGTTCTCCGAGAACACGTAGAACTCTTCCGGATCCACCCGCGCGAAGCGCTCCGCGTCGAACGTCTTCACCAGCCGCCGTACGGCGTTGGTGGATGCGGAGCCCCCGTCGTTCCAGCCTTCGAACGCGGCGATCATCAGCGGGTTCTTCAGCTCCGGATGTTTTTCCCAGACGATGGCGTTGGTATCGCTTTGCATAGGGAAACGATCGGCGGAAGGTGAAGCGGTCGCGGACGGCCTGGTCCTTGGAGTTAGCCTAAGCCGAAGCCGGGGGAATGGCAAGGCTGCACGGCCGGCCCTCCGCGGGTGCAGAAGCGCCTGGGCGGCCCCTCTGCGGGTCAGGGACCGTGCGGGATCTGCGTCAGGAGCGTTGCTCGCGGGCGCCCGCGATGGCGGGCAGGTCATTCAGGGACTCGTACGCTTCGTACTTCTCACCCCCCACCGTGCCGATCGGCCGGAAGTTCTGGGCCGGCAGCTTCTCGATGACGCCGCCCTGCTTCAGGAAGCGGGCCAGGGCCGAGGAGATTTCCACCTGGGTGATCGCCGGGTTGCTCTTGCGGGTCATGGCGTCCTCCTTCGCTGGGTGCGGATGGATCCGCGGACGCGACGGCGGTCGAACGCTCGGCGCCGGTCGCGCCGTTCCATGCACACCGGCGGATTCACGGATCGTGCCGCCCGACACGCCTGCGCCGGGCTGCTTCCTCAAGTGCGGAATATGGCGTGTCGAGTCAATGCGTTACGGAACACGAAATTGCGCACAGGCCCAGCACTGGCGTGGTGCTGCCGCACCCCGCCAGATCGGCCCCTGTGGCCTGTAGCAGAGCCGCCACAGTCTGTCAGTAAAAGAGGCAATTTTGGATTTCCAGTGGGAGATCAACGGGATCGGGCCCCCGGATCTGTCAGCACCTGTGGGCAATGCGACACACTGCGAGCGGACGGCCAGACTGGACGCGGGAAAACCGGCGCATTGGCCCCGTCTGCCCAACAATGCGGCAGACGCGCTCCCGAAATGCTCCCATTCCGGCCACGCGGCAGCGCCGTACAGGCTATCGCGGCCAACGCAGCCCAGCCGCTTTTTGAAGAGCACTTCGGCCGTGGGGGCGGCGCCCCCACACCTCGCCAGGGAGCGAGGCTCCCTGCACCCTAACCGGGGATGGACCCGCGCCGGCCCTGGTTCAGATTCGTATCGGGGGTGCGGGGGCCCCTCGGCCCCCGCGTTGGAATGCTTGTGCTTTTCAAGCGGCCCAGCCGCTTGAAAGCCCGTTCCCAAACAGAACCTAACGCGGCCCGGCGACTCCCGGCCGATACAGGCGGGTCATCAACGCCTGCAGGGCGGCGGAATCGGCAAAGCGGTCCAGGTAGGCGATCATGGCGACCATGGGCACGCCCGTATCCGCCACTGCGTCCAGCGTGTCGCCCGTGATGCCGCCGATGGCGATCACCGGCAGCGGCGCGCGCCGTACCATCCCGCGCAACCGCTCCACGCCCTGCGGCGCGTGCTTCACAGCCTTGGTGCCGGTAGCGAAGATCGGACCGAAGCCGACCATCGCCGCGCCGTAGGCCACCGCGCGTTCCAGCTCCGCGTCGTCGTGGGTGGAGATGCCCACGTGCAAGGGAGCCTCGCGCACCGTCCGCGAGTCGTAGCGGTCCAGGTCCTCCTGCCCCAGGTGCGCACCCCAGGCGCCCAGGGAGACGGCCAACGCCAAATCGTCATTCACGATCAGGCGCGTGTCGGGATAGCGCCGCGGCCAGTCGGCCACCTCGGCCCGGTGCGGTTCGAGCGGCTCGTCCTTGAGGCGCAACTGCAGGTACGGCACGCGGGCCTCAAGCATCACGCGTGCGCGCTCGATGCTGCCCACAATGGCATACAGGTCGGCCATGGGTTCGCGGTGGCGGGTGTGGGGCGCTCAGTCCTGCGCGCGAATCTCGATGACATCCTCGCCGGCTGCGGGCCCGCGCGTGGCGTTGAAATGGCCCGGCGGGTAATGGCTCGGCAGCAGCTGCCCATAAATGACGCTGAACAGCCCGCGCACGACCCAGCGCACGGGCGACAGCAACAGCAGCAGACCGATCCCGTCGGATACGAAGCCGGGGGCGATCAGGAAGAACCCGCCCACCAGGATCAGCGCCATGTCCAGCAGCTCTTGCGTGGGCAGCTCCTGCTCGCGCAGCCTGCGGTGGATGCGCATCACGGCATGCAGCCCTGCCACCCGCACCATGGCGATGCCCAGCAGGGAGGAGCCGATGATCCACACCAGCGTCCAGCCGATGCCGATGTGGCCGCCCACCCACAACAGCACCGTCACCTCCAGCGCCACGAACGCGCTGGCCAGGGTGAAGAAGATCCATTTCAGCATGGCTTGTCCCTGCGGGATTGGCCTTCCGGCGCAGGATGCGCCGCGACTCCGCTCGGTCGCGCCCCGGTGCATCCGCATCCGCACGCACCTGCGCAACCGACCTTGCCGCCTGGGCCGGGACGCGCTACGTATTTTGGTTTAACGTCAGTAACGTACGTCCCGGTACCGGGTCAGTATCTCATTCGCGCGCGCACCCTTCAACGCATTCCGTTCACCATGGGCGACATCCAGATCGGCTTGTTCGGCCTGGGCGTGGTCGGCTCGGCCGTCGCATCCATCTTGCGCAACAACCAGGAGCTGATCCGGTCGCGGCTGGGAACCGGCGTACGCATCAAGCGCGCGGTGGTGGCGCACCCGGAAAAGACGCGCGACGTGCCGCTGGACGGCATCGAGATCTCGGCGGACCCGGCGAGCATCCTGGGCGATCCGGAGATCGACATCGTAGTGGAGCTGATCGGCGGCACGACGACGGCCCGCGATGTTGTGCTGGGCGCGCTGGATGCCGGCAAGCCGGTGGTCACGGCCAACAAGGCGCTGCTGGCCGAATGCGCCCGCGAGGTGTTCCAGAAGGTGTACGAGAAACAACTCGCCATCGGCATGGAGGCCTCCGTGGCCGGCGGCATCCCCGTGCTGCGTTCACTCAAGGAGGGGCTCTCCAGCGAGCGCATCCTGGAGATCTCGGGCATCGTCAACGGCACCTGCAACTACATCCTCTCCAAAATGACGGCCGAGGGCGCGGCTTTTGACGCGGTGCTGGCCGAGGCCCAGCGGCTGGGCTACGCGGAGGCGGACCCCACCTTCGACGTGGACGGCATCGACGCGGCGCACAAGATCGCGGTGCTGGTGAATCTGGCCTACGGGACGATGGTGCCCTATGCCGACGTCTACGTGGAGGGCATCCGCGGCATCACGCCCATGGATATCACGTATGCCGCGCAGCTCGGCTTCACCATCAAGCTGCTGGCCATCGGCAAGCTCAACAACGGGGAGGTGGAGGCGCGGGTGCATCCCACCCTGGTGGAGCAGGAGCATCTGCTGGCCTCGGTGAACGGCGTGTTCAATGCGGTGTTCCTCACCGGCGACAACGTGGACGCCACCATGTCCTACGGCCGGGGTGCGGGCGGCGGCCCCACCGGCAGCGCCGTGGTGAGCGACATCATCGACATCGCGCGCAACCTGCGCGCCGGCATCCGTAGCAAGATCCCCGCGCTGTCGGTGATTCGCGAGGCGCTGCGCGACGTGCCGGTGATGAAGATCGAGAAACTGGAATCCGAGTACTACCTGCGCTTCCAGGTGCTGGACCGCGTGGGCGTGCTGGCGGCAATCACGCGCGTGATGGGCGAGCACGACATCAGCATCCAGTCCATGATCCAGCCCGCGCGCTCCCGGCACCCGGACGAGCCCGTGCAGGTGATCCTGATCACCCACCGCGCCCGCGAGGCCGACGTGCGCCAGAGCCTGCGCGAGATCGAGCCCATGCCCTTCATCGCCGGGAAGACCCAGCTGATCCGCATCGAGCGCTTCGGGGGCTGAGAAGCAGACACAGATGGGAGGCGGGCCGGCAGGTCCGGGTCACCAGAGCAGGGCGCGGGACTTCATGCCGGCCAGGAAGGCATCGAAGCCCCAGCGCCGGCCGGCGCGGGTGAACATGCACACGATCGCCGCCACCCCCTGCATCAGGTAGAAGCCGAGCAGCACGTCGCCCTGGTAGTGCGTGAGGATGCCGCCCACCAGCGCCAGCAGGGCCGCGATAAAAGCGCCCGGCACGGTCAGCAGGCCGAAGGTGAGAGAGATGCCTGCCAGCAGTTGCAGCACTACCGTGACGCCCGTATAGGCCGCGGCATTGGGCAGCAAGGCCTGCTGGATGAAGTAGCGCACCCAGAACGACGGATGGTCCAGCGCGTGCTCGGCCAGCCGCGTCGTCACCACCTGCACCCAGTAGCCCGCGGCCCAGGGCCAGGGGGTCCAGATCAGGTGTGAGAGTGCCGTGCGCAGGATCCAGAACCCCACCACGATGCGCAGCAGCGCCACGCCGCGTTCGGCCTGATGGACTCCCATAAGCGCCGTCGTGCTGGTGGGTACGCAAGTGACCGCGGACCACAGCCGGTTGAACCGGCCGCTCGTCTGCGGCGTCAGAATTCAGTGGAGACCGGCGATGTGGATCGGATAGGGCCTCCGAAGCCGGCGCATTTCCCCTGTCCCGATTCGCTTCCGCCTCTTTATAACCGGCGGGAAGCTCGGTTGCAACAGGGTTTCCGGGCCACTACCCCGTGCGAAGGCCCCGGTGGCGCCTTTCCCGTCACTGCGGGCATTTTGCTGCGCGCGCCAAGCGCACTGTTTTCGCTGGGATAAATGGTTGCAACACACCGAATAGGGTGGTAATTTAATAGATCGGGGCGCTGTCAGAATTACCTGACCCGCGTCCTCGCTGCCCATGTGGGCGTGCGGAGAAATGCCGGACCGCGATTGCATGAAGCCACGGTCGGATCGGATCCTCGCCACGGCAGAAGCCAGGCACCCAGGACGTATCCGCAACCGTCTTCAACACCACTGCCGGCCACCCTTTTCCCGCAGTCGCCCGCTGATCGGTCGCATCATCATTCGTAGTTGTGACACACCCGCTGCTTCAAGGGAGCCGTCGGGCTGTTCCCCCATCCAGGAACGGCCACCAACGCCTATTCCCGAAAGGCTATGAAAGCTATCGCGACGACCAGCAAGAAGACTGTGAAGACCACCAAGCCTGTTACCAAGACCAAGGGTACCGTGCCCGCGCTGGCGGAGATTCCGCCCAGCGTCGAAGCGCTGGACCAGAGCAAAGTCATCAAGCAACTGATTGCCAATGGCAAGGAGAAGGGATTCCTAACGCTGGACGAGATCAACGATGCCCTGCCGCCGGGCGAATCCAACGCCGAGCAGCTGGATGAGATCTTCATGATCCTGTCCGAGATGAACATCGAAGTGATCGACAGTGCGGGGAACGTGAGCCTGGCCAAGGCCGCCGCGCCCTCCGAGGAGGAGGAGACCGAGGAGCTGGACCTGGAGCCCACCGCCGACACGCGCACGGACGATCCGGTGCGCATGTATCTGCGCGAGATGGGCTACATCAAGCTGCTCACGCGCGAAGAGGAAGTGGAAATCTCCAAGCGCATCGAGGACGGCCAGCGCGACATGATCGAAGTGCTTGCGCGCTCGCCCCTGGTGGCCCGCTACCTGCTCAACCTGGGCGCCAAGCTGCGCAACGGGAAGATCAAGGTGCAGGAGATCATCTCCGGCATGGACGAGGACGACAACGTCATCGAGGAAGAGGGCGTCGCCGTTTCCAAGGTGCTAGAGGCGCTGGACCGCGTGCAAGGCGCCTGGGACAAGCTGGAGAAGCTGCACAAGAAGAAGCGCCCGGCCGCCAAGGATGCCGAGACGGGCCGCAAGCTGCGCACGGAAATGGCCGAGGGCATCAAGAGCATCAACTTCAACTCGCGCCAGATCGACTCCATGTGCAGCGTGATGCTGCAGCACCGCGACAAGATCAACCACACCAGCCGGCAGCTCAGCCGCCACCAGAAGGAATTGGGTGGTGACGCGGACAAGATCGAGGCGCTGATCGAGCGGTGGCTGAACGCCAAGGACAACCGCTCGCGTGATGCGGCCACGCAGAAGATCGAGACCATCTCCGGCTACTCGCCGCGGGTCGCGCGCCGCTTCCTGGAAAAGGTGCGCATCGGCGAGAACCGCATCGCCAAGCTCATCGAGCAGACCGAGGTGAGCCGCGAGGAGTTCGAGAAGGAGATCGGCCAGCTCATCGCATCGGAACGCAAGGTGAAGCGGGCCAAGAGCCAGCTCACCGAGGCCAACCTGCGGCTGGTGATCAGCATCGCCAAGAAGTACACCAACCGCGGCCTGCAGTTCCTGGATCTGATCCAGGAGGGCAACATCGGCCTCATGAAGGCGGTGGACAAGTTCGAGTACCGCCGCGGCTACAAGTTCTCCACCTACGCCACGTGGTGGATTCGCCAGGCGATCACGCGCGCCATCGCCGATCAGGGCCGCACGATCCGTGTGCCCGTGCACATGATCGAGACGATGAACAAGCTGCTGCGCACCTCGCGGCAGCTTGTGCAGGAGCTGGGGCGCGAGCCCACGCCCGAGGAAATCGCCAAGATCCTCGACCTGCCGCTGGACAAGGTGCGCAAGGTGTTCCAGATCGCCAAGGAGCCGACGTCCCTGGAAACGCCCATCGGCGAGGAGGAGGATTCGCACCTGGGCGACTTCATTCCGGACCAGAAGATCGCTCTGCCGGACGACATGGCGATGAGCCAGAACCTGCACGAAACCACCCGGCAGGTGCTCAAGTCGCTCACCCCGCGCGAGGAGAAGGTGCTGCGCATGCGCTTCGGCATCGGTGAGCGCCGCGACCACACCCTGGAGGAGATCGGCCAGGACTTCGATGTGACCCGCGAGCGCATCCGCCAGATCGAAGCCAAGGCCCTGCGCAAGCTGCGCCACCCCACGCGCAGCAAACAGCTCCGCAGCTTCTACCAGTAATCGTTTCGCTGTACGGCGGCCGGCAGCCCTGCCGACCGCCGTGTCTTTCTCCCTGCCCCCAGTCCGTCCGCTAGCCCCCGGCACACGCAGGTCCGCAGCCGTCCGTTCCGTGCCACGGCTGGCAATCCGTCAGGCGCTAATTCTCAGGTGTGCGGAGTAGCACGGTGCTGCCGCTGGTGGTTCCGACAACCTCGCGCAAGCGCTCCCGCGCTCTCATCGTCCTCATCCGGAAGGTAACGTGGACCCCTGTACCCGCTCCATATGGGATCAAGGGGGCCACGCTCCCTCGCAGGGGAGCCAGAGGGGGCAGCGCCCCCGCTGCGCCCAATATCCAAGCTGGTGCGCTGCTAGCGCAGCACCTCCACCGTGGCCAGCGGCTTCTCGTCGTAACCCCCGATCACATAGATGCGGCCGGCCACCACGGCCACGCCGGCATCCTTGCGGGCGGTGGGTAGGTCGGGCCCATCGCGCCACCGGCCTGCCTCGGGATTGAAAACCTGCACCGAGTC
>DATFMP010000073.1:0-31125 GCA_035266845.1 bacterium | reverse complement strand
GAGGTGCTGGACAACTACGTGGTTGGCCAGGAGCACGCCAAGAAGGTGCTCTCGGTGGCCGTATACAACCACTACAAGCGCATCCGCATGGCCAGCGCCAGTGGGGACGTGGAGTTGCAGAAGAGCAACATCCTGATGATCGGGCCCACCGGCACGGGCAAGACCCTGCTGGCCCAGACGCTGGCCAAGCTGCTCAACGTGCCCTTCGCGATGGCCGATGCCACGACGCTCACCGAGGCGGGCTACGTGGGCGAGGATGTGGAGAACATCATCCTCAAGCTGCTGCAGAACGCGGACTACGATATCGAGCGTGCCGAGGAAGGCATCGTCTACATCGACGAGATCGACAAGATCGCCCGCAAGAGCGAGAACGTCTCCATCACGCGCGACGTTTCCGGCGAAGGCGTGCAGCAGGCGCTGCTCAAGGTGATCGAGGGCACGGTGGCGAACATCCCGCCCCAGGGCGGGCGCAAGCACCCGCAGCAGGAGTTCTTGCAGGTGGACACGTCGAACATCCTGTTCATCTGCGGCGGGGCCTTCGTGGGCCTGAACAACATCATCGGCCAGCGCATCGGCAAGAAGACCATCGGCTTCGGCACCGATCACGTCTCCCAGAAGAACCAGAACCTGGGCGAGATCTTGCGCAAGGTGGAGCCGGAGGACCTGCTCAAGTTCGGCCTGATCCCTGAGTTCGTGGGCCGCATCCCGGTGGTGACCACGCTGGACGAGCTCACCGAGGAAGACCTGATGAAGATCCTCGTGGAGCCCAAGAACGCCCTGCTCAAGCAATACACCAAGCTCTTCGAGATGGAGAACGTGGAGCTGGACATCACGGACAAGGCCCTGAGCGTGGTGGCCCAGGAGGCGATCAAGCGCAAGACCGGCGCGCGCGGCCTGCGGGCGATCCTGGAAAACATCATGCTCGACATCATGTACCACGTGCCTTCCATGCAGAACGTGAAGAAGGTGGTGGTCACCGAGGAGACGATCCTCAAGAAGACCGAGCCGCTGATGATCTTCCACGACGAGCCCGAGGAGGAGCGCAAGCTGCGTATCAGCTAGCGCCCGGCCCGTCGTTCCCTCGCTCAAACGGGCCCGCCCTGGCGGCGGGCCCCGTTCTCCGTCCAAAAGCGTGCCCGATTCCCCCTTCGATCTGACCGGCAAGGTGGCCCTGGTCACCGGCGGCAACAGCGGCATCGGCCTGGGCATGGCCGAGGGCCTCGTGCGCGCCGGGGCGGACGTGTGCATCTGGGGCACCAACGAGGCCAAGAACGCCGACGCGCTGGAGCGCCTCACCGCGCTGCCCGGCGCGCGCCGCGTGCTGGCCCACCGCGTGAACATAGCGGACGAGGCCGCCGTGGACGCGGGATTCGCCCAGGTGGTGAGCGAGTTGGGCCGCGTAGACGCCTGCTTCGCCAACGCGGGTGTGGGCTCGGGCCGGTCCCGGCCTTTCGCCGAGTTGGCGACCGAGGAGTGGCGCCGCGTGATGGGAGTGAACCTGGACGGCACCTTCTTCACCCTGCGCGCCGCCGCGCGCCACATGGTTCAGCGCGGCGGGGGCGGCTCCCTGGTGGGCACGGCCAGCCTCTCGGCCCTGATGGGCATGGCCCGGGGGGAACACTATGCCGCCTCCAAGGGCGCCATGATCTCCCTGATGCGCGGCCTGGCGGTGGAACTGGGCCGCCACGGCATCCGCGCCAACACCATCGTGCCGGGCTGGATCGAGTCGGAGATGACCCGCGACTTCTTCGCCCTCAAGGCCGTGCAGGACAAGGTGCTGACCCGCGTGCCCATGAAGCGCTGGGGCACCGGCGACGACTTCGCCGGCCTCGCCGTATACCTCACCAGCGACGCCTCCGCCTATCACACGGGCGACACGTTCATCATCGACGGCGCCTACGCGCTGTTCTAGCGCCAGCCCAGGGCCCACCACCAGCCGATTCCTCTTCACGCCGCGGCGCTTGAGTTTACAGGGCCCCGGCAGGCACAATGGAGGCATGGAGACGGCGCAGTTGCCCGTTGCCGCCTCTTCCCCCTCTAGCCGCCGCAGCCTGCCATGCTGGACGTCGACGCCGCGATCAGGAAAGCGCTCAAGGAGAAGGACCACCCTGCGCTGGTGGGCTACCGCGCGCTGAAGGCCAAGGTGAACATCAAGCTCACGGAGGCCGGCCGCGGCGCGGACAAGCCGCTCACGGAGGCCGAGCTGCTGGCCCTGATCCAGCGGGAGGTGAAGGAGCGCCAGGAGTCCAACGAGTTCCTCACCCCGGACCGCGCCGACTACCAGGAGAACGCCCGCATCATCGAGGTGCTGCAGGCGCACCTGCCCAAGGCGCTCTCGGCGGAGGAGACGGAGGCCGCCGTGCGCAAGGCGATCGCCGATTCCGGCGCGGCGGGGCCCAAGGACATGGGCAAGGTGATGGCTGCGCTGCGGCAGGTGCAGGGCGTGGACATGTCCACCGCCTCCGCCCGGGTGAAGGCGCTGCTGCAGGCCGGCGGCTGAGTTCGCCGGGCCACGGCGCTACTTCACGCCGTTGACCACCCACTGGGGCTTGGCACCCCGTTCCACCACGGCGCGCACGTTCTCGATGGACAGGCGGATGGAGCGCGCCCCGCTCTCCGGGTTCACGCCCGCGATGTGGGAGGTGAGCAGGCAGTTCTTCGCCTTCAGCAGTGGATTGTCCGGCACCACGGGCTCCGCGGAGAATACGTCGATGCCCGCGCCGGCCAGCCGGTCCTCGTTCAGCGCCGCGGCCAGCGCGGCTTCGTCCACGATGTGCCCCCGCGCGCAGCAGATCAGCAGGGCGCTGGGCTTCATCAGCGCCAAGCGCCGGGCATCCACCATGCCCTCGGATTGCTCGTTGAGGTCGGTGTTGATGCTGACGATGTCCGCCGTGCGGAACAGATCGTCCTTCTCCAGGAAGGTCGCCTCCAGTTCCTCCACGATGCGCGGGTCGATCTCGCGAATGTCGTTGTAGACGATCTTCATGTTGAAAGCCTTGGCGCGGCGACCCAGGTTGCTGCCCGTATCGCCCAGCCCCACGATGCCAAGCGTCTTTCCGTTCAGCTCGAAGGAGCGTTTGGTGAGCAACCGCGCACCGGCCCAGTCGCCCTTGCGCGTGAGCGCCTCGGCCTCGCGCAGGTTCTTGGCCAGCGCGGCCATTAGCGTCATGCCATGCTCGGCCACGGCCTCCTTGTTCACCCCCGCCACGTTGCAGCAGGGGATGCCCCGCTTGCGGCAGGCCTCCAGGTCCAGCGTGTTGTAGCCCACGCCCATGCGCTGCACGATCTTCACGCGCGGCGCAGCATCCAGCAGTTGGTCGTGCACGGGCTCGGCGGCCACCAGGAACGCATCCACGTCGGCCACCTGGGCCAGCGCCTCCGCACTGTAACGGCCGTCCGGGCCGGCATGGATGACGACGTGCGGCAGATCCGCCGGCATGCGCGCCAGCGTTTCCGGACGCGCCTGGGTGAGCAACGCGACTTTCAAGGCTTCACCTCAATGGGGTTGGAAGCGGATTCGATGATCGAGCTACGTCTGACGGTGATCGCTTTGATTGCTGCAACAGCAGATTCCTCGCTGCGCTCGGAATGACATCGCCCGGGGGTAGCCTGCCAGCCATCCCCTCGCTTGCCGCGCGGCCTACACGCCGTTGAGCACCCAGCGGGGTTTCTCGCCGCGCTCCACCACGGCGCGCACGTTGTCGTGGGCCCACTCGAAGATGCGGCGCGTCGTCTCGTCCGTCACGCCCGCCACGTGGGAGGTGACGATGCAGTTCTTGGCGTCGAGCAGGGGATTGTCCTTCACGATCGGTTCCACGCTGAACACGTCGATGCCCGCACCGGCCAGCCGGTCGGAGTCGAGCGCGTCGCGAAGCGCCGCCTCGTCGATGATGCCCCCACGGGCACAACAGACCAGCAAGGTGCTGGGCTTCATCAGCGCCAGGGCACGGGCGTCGATCATGTTGCGCGTAGTGTCGTTGAGGTCCGTGTTCACGCTAATGATGTCGGCCGTGCGGAACAGCTCGTCCTTTTCCATGAACTGCGCGCCCGTGGCCTCGATGGTCTCCACGTCGATCTCACGGATGTCGTTGTAGTACACCCGCATACCGAATGCCCGCGCCCGCCGCGCGAGCTGCGAGCCCGTGTTGCCCAACCCCACGATGCCGATGCTCTTGCCGTACAGCTCGAAGGTGTGCTGCGTGAGCAGGCGCGCCTCGGCCCACTTCAGCTCGTGGGTCAGGCGGTCCGCCTCCAGCAGGCGCCGCGTGAGGGCCATGAGGAGCGTCATGCCGTGCTCGGCCACGGCCTCCTTGTTGGCCCCCGGCACGTTGCAGCAGGGGATGCCGCGCTTGGCCGCGGCCTGCAGGTCCAGCGTCTCGTAGCCCACGCCCAGCCGCTGCACGATCTTGAGCTGCTTGCAGGCGGCCAGGATCTGCTCGTTCACCGGCTCCATGCTGATCACCAGCGCATCCGCGTCCGCCACCTGGGCCAGGGCGTCGTCGCTGTAGACGCCACCGGGGCCGGACTGCAGCATGACGGGCTCCACGTCCGGCGGAATCATTTCCTGCAGGTCCGGGCGGGCCTTGGCCAGATAAGCGATCTTCACGGGTGCCGGGCTCCTGTCTCACATGGATGGGGAAGGGGTGACGACGCACAGGCCCGGCGGGCGGCAGCGTGCCGCACGCGGGCGGGGCCGGATCGGTTGTCTATATGAACTTGCGCCCCGATTGTCCAGCCCCCGCGCCCCGCTTGGCGTGCAGGCACCCGGCTGCCGGGGCGCTGCGGCTGCACAGGCGGATATGGCGGGCCCGGCCGCCATTGACGGACGGGGCGCGATTTCCGATGATGCGCCGATCCGAAGCCCCCACCCGGCCCGCTAAGAGGAGGCCCCCGGCAGCCTTATGGACACCGTCTACCTGTTTCCCCACGAGCGCCTGCAGCAGGTCACCCACGACATCCTCATCGGCGCGGGCTCGCCCACGCCGGAGGCAGCCCTTGTGGCCCAGCGGCTGGTGAAGAGCAACCTCACCGGCCACGATTCCCACGGCGTGATCCGCATTCCGCGCTACATGGACTGGGTGCGCGACGGCACCATCCAGCCCGGCCAGCAGGTGGACTTCCTGCGCGACAACGGCTCCACGGCCGTGATCACGGGCCACCGCGGCTACGGGCAGGTGGTGGCCACGGAGGCCATGAAGGTGGCCATCCAGCGGGCGCGCGAACACATGGTGGCCGCCATCGGCGTGACCGACCTCACGCACATCGGGCGCCTGGCGGACTACGTGGTGATGGCGGCGGACGCGGGCATGATCGGGCTGGTGTTCACCTCGACCGGCGGCTTCTCGCGGCTGGTGGCGCCCTTCGGTGGCGCCGAACGGCGCATGTCCACCAATCCCATGGCCGTGGCCTTCCCCTCGGACCGCGAGTACCCAGTGGTGATGGATTTCGCGTCGTCCGCCTATGCGGAGGGCAAGTTCCGCGTGTTCAATGAGGCCCACGTGCCCACCCCCCCGGGCATCCTGCTGGACAAGGAGGGCCGGCCCAGCACCGACCCGGAGGATCTGTACCAGGGCGGTGCCATCCTGCCCCTGGGGGGCGACCAGGGCTACAAGGGCTACCTGCTCAACTTCATGATGGAGGTGCTGGGCGGGCTGCTCACCGGAGGCGGCTTCGTGGGCAAGGAGGAGAACCCGCGCTTCAACAACTGCTCGCTGATGGTGGTGCTCAACGTGAGCGCCTTCCGTGAGCTGCCCGCGTTCAAGGCGGAGCTGGAGGAGCTGATCGCCTATCTCAAGGCCTCCCGCGTGGCCGAAGGGGGCGAGGTGCTCTACCCGGGCGAGAAGGAGGCGCGCAAGGAGGCCGAGCGCCGCGCCAAGGGCGTGCCCCTGGCCGAGACCACCGTGGGCAAGCTCCAGGATGAGATGAAGCGCTACGGCGTGCCCGGCGAGCTGCTGGCCGACGGCACCGTGGCCCCGGACGCCGCCTGGAAGTACTGAGCGACCCGCCCCGCGGGACGCACCCCACTTGCGAGACGCCGAGGCCATGCAGCGCTTTGCCGGCAAGACCGTGTTCATCACCGGGGCCAGCCGCGGCATCGGGCGGGCCATCGCCCTGCGCCTGGGAGCCGAGGGCGCACGCGTGGGGATCGGCTACCGCTCCCAGGCCGAGGCGGCCCGCGAAGCGGCCCAGGCCGTGCGCGAGGCGGGCGGTGCGGCGGAGGTGTTCGCGGGCGACGTGCGCGAGGAGGCCAGCGTGCGAGCCATGGTGGCCGCAGCGGCGCAGGCCTTCGGCACGCTGGATGTGTGGGTGAACAACGCGGGCATCGAGATTGAGGAGCCCATCGGGGACATCACCGAGGCGCACTGGGACGAGACCTTCGCCGTCAACGTGAAGGGCGCGTTTTTCTGCGCCCGCGCCGCGGCGGAGCACATGCTGGCCCGCAAGAGCCAGGCGCAGCCGGGCGTGATCGTGAACATCGCCTCGCGCTTCGGGCTGCTGGGCGATCCGGGCTCCCTGCCCTACGGCGCCTCCAAGGCCGCGCTGATCAACCTCACCAAGGCCTGGGCCAAGCTGTGGGCCCCCGTGATCCGGGTCAATGCCGTGGCGCCGGCCTACACGGAGACGGACATGATGGCGCACGTGACCCCGGAGTATATCGAGCGTTTCCATGCCGGCACGCCGCTCAAGCGCACCGCGCGGCCGGAAGACACCGCCGCCGCCGTGGCCTTCCTGGCCTCGGACGATGCCGCCTTCACCACCGGCCACACGCTGCTGGTGGATGGTGGCTACTCCCTGAAGTGACCGCCCGTCCAGAGGTATCGCTGCCCATGCCCCGCGCTGCTTTACTGCCACGGCTGATGCTGTTGTCCGCGCTCCTGCTGTTGTTACCGCTGGTAGCGCGCGCCCAAACCGCCAGGGATCCGGAGCACAGCGACGCCCTGCGCCACGTCGCGCGTGTGACGGCCGATCACGCCATGGTGGTGACGGCCAATCCCTACGCCACGCAGGCGGCGCTGGAGATGCTCCGCAGCGGGGGCAACGCCGTGGATGCCGCCGCGACGGCGGAGTGGGTGCTCAACGTGGTGGAGCCGGAGTCCTCCGGGCTGGGCGGGGGCGGCTTCGCCGTGGTCTATGCCGCCAAATCCGGCGAGGTGGCAGCTCTGGACGGGCGCGAGACGGCCCCGGCGGGGGTCACCCCGCAGCTCTTCCTGGGGCCGGACGGCAAGCCGATCCGCTTCTATCCGGAGCGCATCACGGGCGGGCGGGCCGTGGGCGTGCCGGGCGTGCTGGCCATGCTGGCGCTGGCGCTGGAGCGCTACGGCACGCGCTCCCTGGCCGAAACTCTACAGCCGGCGATCCACTTGGCCGAGCAGGGCTTCCCCGTGTCCCCGCGCCTGGCGGCCTCCCTGCACCGACAGCGCGAGCGGCTGGCGCACTTTGCCGCCACGCGCGCCGTGTTCTTCGATCACCGGCCAGGGCACGAGGGCGAGACGCTGCCCGCGGGCACGCTGCTGCGGCAGCCGGAACTGGCCAAGGCCTTCCGCCTCATCGCCGCCCAGGGGCCGGATGCGTTCTACCGCGGGCCCATCGGCAAGGCGCTGGTGGCGGCCGTGCGCGATTCCCCAGTGGCGCCCGGCGTGATGACCGCGGCGGACCTGGCCGGCTACCGGGCCCGGCTGCGGCCACCCGTGCGCACCGCCTGGCACGGCTACACGCTGTACGGCATGGGGCCGCCCAGCAGCGGCGCCACCACGATCTTCGAGCTGCTGAACCTGCTGGCCACGCAGCCGCTGGCCAAGGGCGGGCCGCTCTCCGCGCCCGCCGTGCACCACTTCGTGCAGGCGGCGCGGCTGGCCTATGCCGACCGTGCGCGCTACCTGGGCGATCCGGACTTCGTGCCGGTACCCACGGCCGGGCTGGTGGACCCCGCCTACGCAGCCGAGCGCGCCAGGTCCATCGTGTGGGATGCGCCGCTGGGCCCGGTACACGCGGGCACGCCCCCCGGGGTGCGCTCTGCCCGGGCCTGGGCGCCCCAGCGCGCGGACACCGAGTCGCACTCCACCACGCACCTGTCCATCGCCGATGCCCAGGGCAACCTGGTGTCCATGACCAACACCGTGGAGCAGGCCTTCGGCAGCGGCATGGTCGTGCCCGGTTGGGGCTTCTTCCTCAACAACGAGCTGACGGACTTCGCCGCGGAGCCCCGCGATGCCGAAGGCCGCCTGCGCGCCAATGCCGTGGCGCCCGGCAAGCGCCCGCGCAGCAGCATGGCGCCCACGCTGGTCTTCCGCGGCCACAAGCCCGTGCTGGTGATCGGCTCGCCGGGCGGCTCGCGCATCATCCAGTTCGTGGCGGAGGTGATCGTGCGCGTGCTGGATTACGGCATGAGCCTGCAGGACGCGATCGAGGCACCCCACGCCACGATGGGTGGGCACAGCACGGACCTGGAGCCGCCCCTGGCGGAGACAGCGCTGCCCGCCGCCCTGGAGCGGCTGGGGCACCACGTGCGCATCCAGGCCCAGGCCAGCGGCCTGCACGGCATCCGCTTCGACGCGCAGGGGCGCCTGCACGGCGGCGCGGACCCCCGCCGCGAGGGCGTTGCGGCGGGCTACTGATGCGCACCGGGCTGCCCGCGCATTCCCATCGCGGCCCGATTGGGCTATGAACGCGGAATAGCGTCGCCCACCATCCCGTGCTCCGGAACCCCGCAATGACCAAGCCCCGAGACCTGACCCTTTCCCGCGCCGCAGAGCAGCTGCGCCGCGGTAAGCTCACCGCCGCGGAGCTGGTGGAGTCCTGCCTGGAGCGTATCGGGCGGCGCGAGCCCACCGTGCGGGCCTGGGCCAGTCTCTACCCGGACGACGCCATCGCACAGGCCCGAGCGCTGGACCGCGACGCGGCGCGGCACCACTGGCATGGGCCGCTGCACGGGCTGCCGCTGGGCATCAAGGACATCTACGACGTACAGGGCCAGGCCACGCAGGCGGGCACGGCAGCCTATCCGGCCCGCGTGGCGGAGCAGGACGCGGAATCGGTGGCGCGGTTGCGCGAGGCGGGCGCGATCATCCTGGGCAAGACCGTCACGACGGCGTTCGCCACCGCGGACCCCAGCAAGACCCACAACCCGTGGAATCCGGCCCATACGCCCGGCGGCTCCAGCGCCGGCTCGGGCGCGGGCGTGGCGGACCGCATGTGCCTGGGGGCCCTGGGCACGCAGACCAACGGCTCGGTGATCCGCCCCGCCTCCTTCAATGGCGTCGTGGGCTTCAAGCCCAGCCTGGGGCGCATCTCCACCGCGGGGATCATCCCCGTGTCCTGGCAGCTCGATCACGTGGGCACCCTCACCCGCAGCGTGGAGGACGCCGCCCTGCTGTGGCACATCATGCGCGACGAGCGCGGGCTGGAATGGCAGAGCACGCGCGACAAGATGCCGCCTGCCTTGCTGCCCCGTGAGCCGGCGCGCGTGTGGCGCCTGCGGGGATACTTCGAGGACGAGGCCGATCCGGAGATGGTGGCCGCGCTGGACGCCTTCTGCGGCGAGTTGGCCGCGCGGGGCGTGGAGATCGTGGAGCGGCCCCTGCCCCCGGCCTTCGGCGGCATGCACGAGGCCCACCGCTTCATCATGTCCAGCGAGGCGGCCACGGTGCACCGCACGGCCTTCGAGGCCGACCCCAAGCCCTTTCCCCCCAAGGTTGGAGACCTGATCCGCGAGGGCCTCACCGTGCAGGCCGTGGACTACATCGGGGCCCTGCGGCACCGCCTGGGCCTGATCGCGGAGGTGGATGAGGCTCTGGCGGACGTGGACGCGGCCATCGCCCCCGCCGCCCCGGGGCCGGCGCCAGAGGGGCTGCAGACCACCGGCAACGCCGGGTTCAACACGCTCTCGTCCATCTGCGGTCTCCCCGCCGTGACCATTCCCGTGGGACTCTCCGGCAGGGGACTGCCGCTGGGGCTGCAGCTCATGGCACGCAGCGGGCGGGAGGAGCCCTTGCTCAGCGTGGGTGCCTGGTGCGAGAGCGCGGCAGCCTTCGGGTCCCGTCCCGGCGGCGAGTAGCCGTACCTCGCCCGGATTCCGGCGGGTGCCGGCGGTTTGCCAACAATCGAAGCGGGGGAGCAATGGCCACGCCCAAGCTGCGGCTCGTGAAGCGGGAGCACACGCTGATCTATGGCCTGCGCCTACTACCGGACGAGGTGCTGGCCGAGCAGACGCACCCGCGCGTGGAGGTACCCCGGCCCGATGGGGGCACGGAGACGCTGACCGTGCACACGATCACGGGCGACCGCGAGGAGATCAAACGCAAGCTGCTGGAAAGTGTGGACGCGTTCTTCGAGATCCACGGCGACAAGCTGCCCTGAGGCAGCTCCGCCGGTGCCTGCACCCATCAGTGCGCGTTGAGGAACACGCCCAACTTGTCCGAGTTCGGCTCCAGCACGATCAGGTCCAGTTTCGCATCCCCATTCACATCCACCAGGCGGGGGAAGGTGGGCTCGGTGAGCAGCCCGATCTGCGTGCGCGTGAGGCCGCCGGAGCCGTCGCTCCTGAACACCCCGATCACACGGCGCGTGCTCTCGGTCGTCACCAGGTCGGCAATGCCGTCGCCGTCGATGTCCCCCGCCTCGATGGCGGTGGGATTGCGGGTGGTTTCGGGCTGGCTGAGCGTGTAACTGTTGCCTCCATTGTGCTTCAGGATTGACAGGAAGCGCTGGTTGGTGTGCGTCACGCCCAGGTCGATGCTGCCGGCACCCGTCACGTCATTCAGCACGTAAAGATTCTTGGGGCGCTGGTAAGCGTGAATCGTATTACTTGCCGATAAGGTGCCTGTGCCGTTGTTGGCGTAGATGCGAATGTCGCTGGTATCCGTGTTGCCCGTATCGCTGAGAACGGCCAGGTCCGTGGAGGCGCTGCCCGTGAATTTTCCGCTCACGATGCTGATGGGGCGGCTGGTGAGGCTGATGGTGTTGGTGGTGAACGTCTGGGTGAACGTGCCGTCTCCCGCGCCCTTCCAGAGTTCCATCAGAGTCGTGGAACCGTTGAGCAGCGCCAGGTCCGGCTTGCCGTCTCCATCGAGGTCCGCCGCAATAAACATGGTCAGACCCGCCTGGGCCGTGGTGGTGGGCTCGCTGAACATGGATGCGCCGCAACCGGTGCCAGCGTTGAGCAGCGAGTAGATGATGTCGTCTGCCGGCACCGTAAGCACGACATCGGGTTTCCCGTCCGCGTTCAGATCCGCGATGCTCATCTGCTGGACACTGTGGGAGAAGCTCACCTCGTAACTGGGCGTGTTGGACCACGTGGGTGGCGTCCCCGGCGTGCCGCAGTAAACCGCGAGGTGCTTGTTCAAGTTGTCCAGCATCACGAGGTCCAGCGAACTGCCATTGCCTGCGAAATCCGCCCACTTGGCCACGGTGGGAAATTGTTGCGTGGTCAGCGTGGCCAGCGTGCTGAACGTACCGGCCGTGTTCTGCAGGATGGTGACGGTGCCGCTGTAGTTGAAGCTGCCGTCCGGGTTGAGCGGCGTGTCGGAGATGTTGTTGACCGCCGCCACCAGGTCCAGCACGCCACCGGAGGTCGTGATGTCCATGGTGGTGGGCAGGTTGCCCAGGGGCACGGTCTGCTCCGCCAAGAAGTCCGTATTGGTCGTGGGCTGCTGCACGAAGGCACCCGTCTCCCCATTGATGGGGCCACAGGCCACCGGCAGCAGGGCGGCCCCCACCAACAGCAGCGGCAGTATGCGGCGCCCGATGGACGCCAGGGAACGGCGGACGACAAGACTCATGAGCGGACGGCGTACGTGGGCAGCAGGCGCTCCGGGACGGCCTGTAGCAGCGGCGCCAGCAGGCGCATCTGCCAGGGGAACACGTAGGTGCGCCGCCCGCGCTCGATGGCGCCGGCGATGAGGCGCGCCGCCTTGGGCGTGTCCATCAGGAACGGCATGCGGTAGGGATTCTCGGCCGTCAGCTCGGAGACAACGAAGCCGGGGCAGATGGTGGTGCAACGGATGCCATGAATGCGCAGTTCCGGCCGCCAGGCATCCATCAGCATCTTCACCGCGGCCTTGGAGGCACAGTAGGCGCCCTTGCCGGGTATGCCGCGGAAGCCTGCCACGGAGCCGACCGCCACCAAGTGGCCGTGGCCCTGGGCGATCAGGGTGGGGATGAGCGGCTGGAGGGTGTGGATGACGCCTGCCACGTTGGTGATCACGGTGTCGGCCCCGGGCGCCGGATCGCCATGGCGCAGCCGGTCGCTGCTACTGCGTCCCGCATTGGCGATGGCCAGGGTCACGCCCCCCGCAGTGGCCGTGAACTCCCGCACCACGTCGGCCATGTCCGCACGGTCACGCACGTCCGCCACGTAGGTCAGCACGCGGGCGCCCTGGGGCTCCAGCCGCGCGGCCAGCTCGCTCAGCCGTTCGCCGCGGCGTGCCACCAGGCCCAGTGTAAGCCCGCTGCCGTGGCGGGCCGCGTAGTGCTCGGCCAGAGCGGCACCGATGCCGGAGCTGGCGCCGGTAATGAGAATGCACGCCTGCGTCATGGGAGGCCGGCCGTGCCTTCCAGGTCTCGCCGGTCCGGGCCGACGAGCGGGATGAAGTCGCACATCTCCTTCAGCCGGGAATAGATGCGCGAGCCCACGCGCTCGGGCAGGGTGTCCTTGATCTCGAGTTCCTCGCGGCGGGCGCTGGGGGCGTCCTTGGGCCGGAAGGATTCGGCGAGCGTGGTGCGGCGTGAGTCCGTGTAATTGCTCGTGAAGATGGTGGTTTTCCGGTTGTTGTAGCGCTGGGAGATGATCACATCGAGGATGTTCTGTTCCCAGGGCGTGTTGCGGCCCTTGCCCAACTCGTCGATCACCAACACCTCCACGGCCACGAGCGGGTCGATCAACTGCGATTCGGGGGTATCGTTGGAGTAGCCGGAGCGCAGATCGCTCAGCAGGTGGAAGAAATCGCGGAACACCACGGGAACGCCGTGCTGGAAGACCAGCTCGCGGATGAACGCGGCCACCAACCACGTCTTGCCCGTGCCGGGTGGCCCCATCACCAGCAGCCCCTTGTGCCCGCGCTGGTATTCGCTCAGGAAGAGCCGCAGCGTGTGGAAGGCCTCCTGGTTGTGGCGGTCGCGGTAGCGCTCGTTGAGCACGGCATCGGCATACTTGGCCGGCACGCGTGCCTCGTTGTAGAGCCGCACACGCACCCGGCGCCGCTCGCAATCGCACATACGCGCGATTTCCCGGGCCGCCGCGTCGCGCTCGAACAGGTAGCGGGCATCGCCGCAGGTGCGGCAGCGCTCGGAGCACTCGCACACGGCCGCCTCCACCGTGGATCCGGCGGGGCGGAATACCACGCCCAGCCCATCGCAGCGATGGCACACACTTACAGCGAGACCTTCCCTGGCCTGCATGGTGCGATTCTCCCGGTGGCTCGTCAATTGACGCTGCGCGCGATTTGGGCTTAACTGCGCTGTTCGCTGCGGGATGCGAGGCACGTGGCGCTTCGCCTTGAAGCCTACGCCAACCCGCACGGGGGTTCAATAGCACCGCAACGAGCCCCGGCTCGGCTCAGCAACACCGGGCATGGCCGGGATGACGGCCGCCAGGGCCGCACAGGCGAGCAGAACCACCGCCGCACGGCGGCATCGCAACGACTTTAGCATCACCTCGGGAGGTCATGAGCAGAGACAGCGGAGACAGGCGCGGCCCGCGTCGCCCGCGGCGAGATCGCGACCGGGATCGAGAGCGGGACCCCGCCGAGATCAAAGAGCGCATCGAGAAGGAATTCGCCCGCGAGATCGAAATGCGCATCTCGTACTTCCTGCAGTCGCCGGAAGCGGAGTTGGAATTCGAGCCGATGAACTCCTACCGCCGGCGCATGGTGCACAGCATCGCCGGCAATTACCACCTGCGCACCGAATCGCGCGGGGAGGACCGCGACCGGTACGTGTGCCTGGTTAAAACCGAGGACACGGCCGCGGCGCCCGCGCCCCGCAGCGTGCGGCTGTGGGACTATGGCAACCAGACGTTTCCGGTCAACCCCGGCCCGCGTGGGCTGCACATGGCGCTCAAGGTGGATGGGAGCCTGGAGATCTTCCGCGAGGAGGAGCGGGCTCACATTCTGGCCGATCGCGTCATCACCAGCCACGAGTTCCGCGTGCGCCAAGGTAAGTTACTCGTGCCCGGCGACCCGGGATATTGAGCGGCGGAAACAACCAAAGACCGACACCGCGGACCGCGACAGCCCGGCCAGCGCCCGCCCCGGGCGCCTCTGAGACGGGATTGTCCCGTTCTTGCATGGAATGCGTTGAAAGGATGGAGCTTTGCCGCACGGAGGTGCGGCGGTGGGAATTGAATTTGTCAGGAATCTGGTTTAAAGATGTCCTGTTCCCACTCGGCGAACGTCGCGAATTGCCAGCGCACAGAGGGGTCGGGAGCGATGCACACCCAGCCGGTGACCATGGCAAGGGGCCGCGGGCAGCACCCGGGGCGGCAACGTCTGCGCCGGGCCGCATCGGCTCTGGCGCTGCTGGGAGCCGCGCTGCTGCTCGCGACGCCGGCATCGGCCGAGCCGCTGATTGCCCAGGCGGTGGCCGCCCACCGACTGGCTGCCGACAAACTCACCGCATCGCCCCCTGTCGCCACGGATACCCCCACTCCAGCCAACGTGCCGGCTCTGGCGGTCGCACCCGCCACCGCGCCGTCCACGCCTGATTCCTCCATCGCACCCGAGCCGGCCGCCGCGCAGCCGCAGCCGACCTCGATGCCGGCCGTGATAGCGCCCTTGACCCTTGCGCCATCCGCCGATGCGGCGGCGCTCCCGACCGCCCCGGTGGACGAGGTGCCGACCCCCGTGCTGGAGGCGGCCAAGACTCTGACGGCCGATGCCACCCCCGCGGCCCAGGCACCGCCTGAGGCCTCGTCCGCGAGTGGCGCGGCGCAATTGCCCTCGGCACGCAGGCCGGCCGACCGCAAGGCCGGGGACAACGGACACAGTGACCGCTTCACCAGCGCGGAGCTGGAGCCGCTGCTGCGGGCGCTGGAGCAGCTCGGCTTCGAGCGCCACGACGTGCAGAAGGTGTTCTACGACTCCCGGCTGCGCAAGCTGGACCACGTCGTGTCCGTCAACGCGCTCAATCCGGACTCGCCGGACATCTACGAACAGTTCACATCGCCCTACGCGATCCACCTGGCGCGCCGGTTCGCGCGGCGACATTGGCGCGAGCTGCGCGCCGTGGAGCAGAAATACGGTGTGCCCCGCGAGTATCTGGTCGCCATCCTGTTGGTGGAGACGCAGTTTGGGCGGGCCAAGCTGCCCTACCGCGTGCTGGAGGTGTTCACGACGCTGGCGGTGGAGGGCCACCCCGCGGCCGTGGAGCGCGTCTACGAGCGCATGAAGGACAAGCACCCGGACGTGCGGAAGGACTGGCTCTCCACGCGGCTGGTGGACAAGGCTCAGTTCGCCTTCCAGGAGCTGGTGGCGGCGCTGTCCATGTTCCGCGACAACATGAAGCGGCTCTACGAGGTGCGCGGCTCCTACGCCGGCGCGATCGGCATGCCGCAGTTCCTGCCGTCCAGCTACCTGCGCTGGGCGGTGGACGGCAACAACGACGGGCACATCGACCTGAACAACCTGGACGACGCCCTGCCCAGCATCGCCAACTACCTCTACGCGCACGGTTGGGACCGCGACGCGCCCTTCGCCGACCGTTGGCGCTCCGTGTGGGAGTACAATCACTCCACGAACTACGTGCGCACGATCTTCGAGATCGCGTTCCGCCTGCAGGCCCCGCCCCGCAAACACCGCTAGCCCCACCCAATGCGTGCCGGGCCGGCTGATTTTTCGCCGGCGGCCTGCTAGGCTGAGGCTTTGATTCCCGCCGCAGCGCGCACCTTGGCACAACCCGGTGCCGCGACCGGACCGGCGCAGCGGTGCCGACCGCACCGGCCTCGCAGCGCTGTGGCAGATTGCGCATTCACGAGGGATGTCCCATGGCTCAGCAATACGCCTTCGAGGAAGCCGGCCGACTGCCGGAGCCCGGCGATAACGTCGCCATCGCCACCCGGCGCCTGGAAGCCGGCACGCGCATCGCCGATGCGGGCCGCACCTATGTCGTGTCCCACACCGTGCTGGAGGGGCACCGCTTCGTGCGCGAGCCCATCGCCGAGGGGGCGCCGCTGCTCTCCTGGGGGCTGCCCTTCGGCTATGCACTGCGGGCGCTGGAGCCCGGGGAATACCTCTGCAACGAGAAGATCCTCAAGTCGCTGGGCCAGCGCTCGGTCGGCTTTGCGCTGCCCGAGGCGCCCAACTTCCGCGACCACATCCACCGCTACGAGCTGGACGAGGCTACCTTCAACCCCGGCCGGCAGGTGGAGCCGCACGCCCAGGCACGCACGTTCATGGGCTACAAGCGCGGCGGCCGCCGGGGGGTGGGCACGCGCAACTTTATCGTGCTGCTCGGCACGACGTCGGTCACGGCGGGCTTCGTGCGGGCGCTGGAGGAGCGCTTCAAGGGGCGCGCAGCGGAACTGGCCAACGTGGACGGCATCGTGGCCGTGACGCACACGGAAGGCGGCGGACAGCACGTGCCCAACAACCTGGACTTCGTGCTGCGCTCGCTGGCCGGCTTCATGGTGCACCCCAACGTGGGCGCGGTGCTGGCGGTGGACTACGGCAGCGAGGTAGTAAACAACCGCACCCTGCGCGACTTCATGGCCGGTCACGACTATCCCGTCGACGAGGTGATGCACAGCTTCTACAGCATCTCCGGTGACTTCCAGGCGGAGCTGGGCCGGGCCGAGGAGATGGTCACGATGTGGCTGCCCCAGGTGGATGCCTTCCAGCGCACCGAGGAGTCCGCCGCGCACCTGAATCTGGCGCTGCAGTGCGGCGGCTCGGACGCATTCTCGGGCGTCTCGGGCAATCCACTCGCCGGCTGGCTGGCCCGCGAGGCCGTGCGCAACGGCGGCATGGCCAACCTGGCCGAGACCGATGAGCTGATCGGCGCGGAGTCCTACGTGCTCAGCAGCGTGCGCGACCTGGCCACGGCGCGGCGCTTCCTGGAGAAGGTGGAGCGCTTCAAGGAGCGCGCGGCCTGGCACGGCCACTCGGCCGAGGGCAACCCCTCCGGCGGCAACCAGTACCGGGGCCTGTACAACATCGTGCTCAAGTCCATCGGCGCGGCGCGCAAGAAGCACCCGGAGGTGCGGCTGGATCAGGTGATCGACTACGGCCAGCCCATGCGCGAGCCCGGCTACTACTTCATGGACAGCCCGGGCAACGACCTGGAGAGCATCGCCGGGCAGGTGGGCAGCGGCTGCAACCTGATCCTGTTCACCTCCGGCAACGGCTCCATCACCAACTTCCCGTTCGTGCCCACGCTCAAGATCGTGACCACCAGCGGGCGCTGGCAGATGCTGGCCAACGAGATGGACATCAACGCCGGACGCTTCCAGGACGGCATGCCCATGGACGAGCTGGGCGCCGAAAGCTGGGAGCTGGCGCTCAAGGTAGCCTCCGGCCAGCTCAGCCTGGGCGAAAAGGCCGGCCACGCGCAGGTCTCCATCTGGCGCGACTGGGCCCAGACGGACGGCAGCCACCTGGAGCAGTTGCTCAAGGCGCCCAAGCCGGGCGGACACCCACTGCCCGTGCTGCCCGCGGAGAACGGCCAGGGGGTGCACTTCCGCGCTTGGCGCACAGAGCAAGGCGTCGCGGCTGACCAGGTGGGGCTGGTGGTGCCCACCAGCATCTGCTCGGCCCAGATCGCGCGCATGATCGCGGACGACCTGAACGGCAAGGCCGCCGCCAAGGGCGCCGTCTCGCGTTTCGTGGCGCTGGTGCACACGGAGGGCTGCGGCGCCGCGCCGGGCTATTCGCAACAGCTCTTCCTGCGCACGGTGCTGGGGCACCTCTCGCACCCCATGGTGCGGCGCGGGCTGCTGCTGGAGCACGGCTGCGAGCAAACCCACAACGACGCCATGCGCGGCTACCTGGAAAGCCAGGGCGTGGACACCTCGCGCTTCGGCTGGGCCAGCGTGCAACTCGATGGCGGCATCGAGAAGGTGATGGCCAAGGCCGAGGGGTGGTTCCTGGAAGCCCTGGGCCACGACGGCGATGGCCAGCAGCAGGAGGTGGGCCTGGAGCACCTGCGGCTGGGCCTCACGGCGACGGGCGAGGTCAGCGATGGCGTGGCCCGCGGCATGGCCCGCGTGGCGCAGATCGTGGCGCTGGCCGGCGGCCTCGTGGTGCTGCCGGAGAATGCGGCGCTGCTGCAATCGCCCGCGTTCCGCCAAGCGCTGCTGCGCGTACCGGAGGAGGCCATTCCCACGCTGGCCTACGGCCAACAGGCGGCCACGCCCGGCCTGCACATCATGGAGACGCCCACCGACCACGCCGTGGAAACCTTCACCGGACTGGGCGCGACGGGCGTGGAAGTGATGCTCGCGCACGTGGTGGGGCCACCGCTGCAGGCGCATCCCATGATTCCGCTGCTCCAGGTGAGCGCCGACGAGAAGACCACGAAGCGCCACGCGCACGACCTGGACCGGCAGTTCAACGGCGAGGCGCCCGAGGCGATGGCCCACGAGCTGCTGGAGCTGGTGGCCAACGTGGCTTCGCGGGAGTACGTACCGCGCCTGTTCGGGCAGGGCAACACGGACTTCCAGCTCACCCGCGGCTGGCTCGGGCTGTCGCTGTAACACCGCGATCGGTGCGCGGCTGCGCAAGGGCCACCATGCGAAGGGCGAGCGGATCCGGGAGCGGTCGGCACGGCGGGGCGGCACTGCTGCCTAGCCTGCTGCTGGGCGCGGCGCTGCTCGTCATGGTCGCGCCGGCCCTGCACGCCGCCGAGCCCACTTCGCCCACGGTACCCGCGGTGCAGCGGGCGACCACGGAGGCGGTATCCGCCGCGCCCGTGGTGCCGACGGCCAAACCCACCGAGGCGCTTGCGCCGGCGCAGCCGGCCACGGCTGTCGAGGCCCCGATCCAGCCAACCGGCAGCCCGCACGTAGCAGCGCCCGGCGCGGAACCCACGACGGAGCCCTCGGCCGGGGCAAACGCCGAGGCCACTGCCGAAACCACCGCCGAACCGGCCACCAACGCCACCGCGCAACCCGCGCCGACGGAGGCGTCTCCAAGCGGGTCTGCCGCACCGGCCACCGAAGCGGCATTGCCGGCCGCCCCCCCTGCCCAACATGCAGTGCCCCAGGTCCAGCCAGCGCCACCGAGCCGTGCGGTGGAGGCCAAGCCACGGAGCGCGCCTCAGCCGGTGCCGTCCGCGCCCGCCGCCAAACCGGCCGCGGCCATACCCGGCGGGCCGGAGCTGATTGCCGTGCTGGACCTGGACGTGCTGGGCGCCAGCGCGGAGGAGGGCGCGGCGGTTACTGAGCGGCTGCGGGAGACCTTGTTCGACACGGGCAGATTCACGCTGGTCAATCGCGGGCAGATCAAGCAGATCCTGGACGAGCAGGCACTCCAGCAGACGGGCTGCACGGGCACCGAATGCGCCGTGCGGGTGGGCCGCATCCTCGGGGTGCGGCGCATCGTCACGGGCCGCATCACCAAAATTCCTCCCCGGGCGTGGCAGGCCTCGGTGCAGGTGGTGGACGTGGAGACGGCCGAGACGCTGGAGGACAAGACGCTCTACCTGGAAGGGAGCCTGGCCGCCCTGCTGTCCGACGGCGTGCCCCGGCTGGCCCGTGCCCTGGCCGGCGAGGACGAGGACCTCACCCCGCCCCCCGATAGCTCGAGCCCCGCGGAGCCGGTGGCCGCCGCGCCGCAGCCGCGTCCCGTACCGCGTCGCCCCCCCGCGGCAACCCCGCCGGATGGCGCCCTGCGGGTGGCGATCCTGCCGGCCTATGTGGACGGGGCGCTAGCGGACGAGGTGAACCGGCGCCTCCCCAACTTCATGGCGAAGCTGGGGGAACTGGGAGAGACTTCGCGCCGTTTCGTCATCACGCACTCGTTCTATCCGGCCGCAGGCGCCGCAGGGATCAAGACCCGCGGCGAGCTGGAGGAACGGGCCTGGCAGGGCATGGGGCAGCGCGCCCGGCCCGATCTGGCCTACATCCAGCGGCTGGGCCGCAGCCTGGGTGTGGACGTGGCCCTGCTCTACCGCATCCGCGCCGGCGCGCGGCAGGGCGGTGTGCGCGTGTACGTGGTGGACGTGGCCAGCGGCAACGCGGTGGTGGAGGAAGCCCGCAGCCCCGCCGAGCGCCTGGCCACCGTGCTCCAGGAACGCACGCGCCGGGCCGTGCGAGTGTACCTGGTGCGCTACGAAGACCACGCCGGCAAGCGCTGAAGGGGCCTGCATAGGCACTTGGCGCCGCGCCAGGGCTGCACTATCATCCCCGCCATTCGCCCCGCTGCGCCGCGGCGTGGCGGGCTACCGACCGTTCCAGGGGGCACGGAAATTCATGAGTTTATGTGCAGGACGCGGGCGCATGGCCCGTCTGTTGGCCGCCGGGGTCTGCCTGCTGGCCCTGGCTTTGACCCTGCCGCTGCATGCGGCCTGGGCCCAAAGCACCGCCACCCAGCCAAAGGGGCCGGAGTTGATCGCCGTGCTGGACCTGGAGGCGGTGGGTTCCTCCCAGGCGGAGGCCACAGCGCTCACCGAGCGCCTGCGCGAGGTGCTGCTCAAGTCGCAACAGTTCGTGCTGGTGGACCGGAGCCAGATGAAGGCCGTGCTGGACGAACAAGCCCTGCAGCAAACCGGCTGCACCGATGAGCAGTGCGCCGTGCAGGTGGGGCAGATTCTGGGCGTGCGCAAGATCGTCTCCGGCAGGGCCGTGCGCGCCGAGCAGGACATCTGGCTGCTCTCCGTGATGATGGTGGACGTGGAGACCGCGCACAGTGAGCGCGGAATCCCTGCGGTACCGGGGCGAGTTCTTCGCGCTGCTGGACCGCGGTGTGCCGGAGCTGGCCGGGCGGCTGACGGCCGCGGTGACCGGACACCGGCCGAGCCCTGACGTCCCCGCCCAGGCAAAGGCGCTGAAGGTGGCGCTCTTTCCGGTCTTGATGGAAGGCGCTGGCGTGAGGCGGCTTCGAAGCAACCATCCGCACGTCGTCGAGACGCTGGAGATGGCCCTGTAGGGGGTGCCGCGCCCGGCGCGGTTCGCCTACTCGTTCTATCCCACCACGGTGACGCCAGAGGCCTACGAGCGCTTCAATGAGCAGCCCCAGCACGATGCGGTCGCTGCCCACACCTGGCGCGGCGATGGCGACAAGGAGCCCGACGCCGCCTTCATCTACCGCGAGAGTCGCGAGCTGGGCGTGGACCTGGTGGTGCTGCACAAGTCCACCGCGAGCCCTCACTCCGGACGCCACTTCGAGCTGTTCCTCTTCAACGGCCGCGAGCAGCGCGTGTGCCGGCAGGATGGCACCTGGGCCCCCGGGAAGTGGGGCTTGGCCATGGGCGATGCCTTCGTCAAGGCTCTCGGCGACTGCCTCGCCGGTGGCAGCTAGCTGGGCGGCCCGGCCGCGCATGGCGCCGGCTAGCGGCGCAATCGCCACGGCGGCAGGGCCCCAGGCCCTGCCCAGTCACGGGCCGTGCGAACCATTCGTGGCACCACCGCATCATCTACGGTAGACTTCGGCATCCCATGGCAGGCGCCCGGGCAACTCCTGCCCATCTCCGTGGGGCCTGTGCGGAATAGGAACGCCCATGCATCGACCCGATGACCCGCAAGCTATGCCGCCGACCGCCCGGTTGGCCATGCTGGCCTTGCTTGTGCTGGGGCTTTTGGCCACCGCGCCCGGGGCCTGGGCGCAGCAGACCAGCCCATCCAACAAGGCCGTGACCGAGGCGGGCAGCGAGCTGATCGCCGTGCTGGACATGGACGCAGTCGGCGCCACCAAGGCCGAGGCCGTCGCTCTGACCGAACGCCTGCGCGAATCGCTGCTCAAGTCGCGGCGATTCAAGCTGGTGGACCGCAGCCAGATGAAGGCCATCCTGGATGAGCAGGCGCTGCAGCAGACGGGCTGCACCAGCCAGGAGTGCGCGGTGCAGGTGGGGCAGATCCTCGGCGTGCGCAAAATCGTGGCCAGCAAGGTGATCAAGGTATCGGCCAGCACCTGGCTGCTTTCGGGCATCGTCGTGGACGTGGAGACCGCCCAGACCCTGGACGCCGAGTCCGTCGTGTACGACGGCAATCTGGTGGGCTTGCTGCAGCGGCCGGTCGATCAACTTGGCTTGGAACTGGCGCACCTGGGACGCCACGCCCAGGCGCCCGCTGCGCGACCCGTGGTGGCCAGTCTACAGCCGGTTCCGCTACCGGGCCCCGCAAGCCCTCCCCGCGCCCTGGGTACCCCGCAGCGCGTTGCAATCTTCCCGGCGCTGAACATTGGTATTCCCAATCGCCGCTCTGTGCAGGCCGATAAGCGGGAAATGGCGGTGGCCGTGGCCGAGCGCATCGCCAAACCCGGCAGCCGCTTCAAGCTGATCTACTCATACTACCCGGAGGGCCCCCAGCCGACCGCCTATGACGCGCTGCGCAAGCAGCCAGTCTTCTCCGACCTGAAGGACAAGACGTGGCGTGGCGTCTTCAGCAAGGTTGTGGACCGGCTCAGCGTCCAACAGATCGGACAATCGCTGGGCGTGGACTTCGTCGTGATGGGGCGATTGGAATACGAGGGTCTGAACCAACCTAACCGCTTCGACGTCTACGTGCTGGACGTGGCCAGTGGAAAGTTGCGGAAGGATTCCGGTTACTTTGGCTTGCGGACGGGCTTGAATCCCCCGGCACACGCGGCAGCAATGCTGCTGAAGCGCTCCCTGGGCGGCTGACGCAGCCGGACGCAGGCCCGCTCAGCCCAGGCTTCAAAGTCAGCCTTGGATTGAAAGCCGCAACCACAGCGGCTCCGCAGCGAGACCCAGACCGAGGGTTGCCATGCACCCACCGCACAGGAGGCGCCTCATGCGGCAGGCGGTGCGGTGGGCCGCAATCGTGCCGCTGGCGCTGACGCTGCTGGCTTGTGCGTCCTCGGGCCCCAGGCAGCCGGAAAACGTGGTGCCGCCAGGGGAGCACGAGCGGATCGCCGTGCTGGACTTGGCCGCCGTCGGCACCACCCAGGCCGACGCCCTCGCGTTGAGCGAGCGCCTGCGCAATTCGCTGCGGATGACCGGGCGCTTCGACCCGGCGGATCGCGGCTGGGTGCAGGCCATGCTGGACCGGCCCGGGGTGCCCCAGCACGGCTGCACCTCGCGGGAATGCGCCGCGAAGGTGGGGCAGATCCTGGGTGTGCGCAAGGTGGTGCTGGGCAAGGTGGTGGCGGTCTCGGACGGCACCTGGCTGCTGTCCGGCCTCATCGTGGACGCGGACACGTCACAGACGCTGGACACCGAATCCGTCATTCACAAGGGCGACTTCTCCACCCTGCTGCTGCAGCCGGTGGAGCAACTGGCCGCGGAATTGGCGGGCAAGGGCAAGGCTTCAGCGCCGAACGGAGACACCGAGGCCGCGGGCCTGCAAGGGCTCCTCGCACCAGGAACCGTGGAGCGGCTGGCCATCCTTCCTCCGCTGCTGGTGGGCAATCAGGCCGAACTCTCGGCGCAACAAGCGGACCTGACAGCGGCACTGGACCGAGCCATTCGGGCACGCCCGGAGGTAACTCTCAGCTACGTCGACTATCGCGACAGGAACAACCCCGGCCCGTATCTCGCGCTCAAGGCACACTCGAACATCGGGTCACTGCGCGGGCGCATCTGGAAGGGGCTGTTCTGGAAGGATCTGGATGTCAAAGCCATCCGGGAGTTGGGGCGGGAACTCCAGGTGGACCTGATCTTGACGCACCGGAGCAGCTACGAATCCAGTGGCAGCTCTTTCACCGCGTACCTCGTGGACGTGCACACGGGCAAGGTCTACGAGAAGTCCCTGCCGTTCGCGGCGGGAACCCTGGGCAAGTGGGGCGAGCGGATGTCCGTCGCACTCAACTACCTGCTGGACCGCCAGGAGGCCGACTCCACCCAGACACGCGCCTCGGCAGCGTCCCTGAAGCCGGTGCCACGCTAGACTTCAGCGGCTACCGGGCCTGCAGGCCCGGCTTCGGCCCCCTAGTAGCTCTTGGGCAGACCCAGCACGCGCTCGGCGATGTAGCAGTGGATCAGCTCCGGGCTGACCGGCGCGATGCGCAGCATCTTGGATTCCCGCCAGTAGCGCTCCACGTGGAATTCCTTGGCGTAGCCCATGCCGCCCAGGGTCTGCATGGCTTGGTCGGCGGCACGGAAGCCGGCCTCGGCGGCCAGGTACTTGGCGGCGTTGGCCTCCGCCCCGCAGGACTGCCCCGTATCGTAGAGCCACGCGGCCTTGTAGGTGAGCAACTCGGCGGCTTCCAGCTCCATCCAGCACCGCGCCAGGGGGTGCTGGATGGCCTGGTTCTGCCCGATGGGGCGGCCGAACACCACGCGCTCCTTCGCGTAGCGCGTGGCGCGGTCCAGCGCCACGCGGCCCATGCCGATGGACTCCGCGGCATTGAGGATGCGCTCGGGGTTCAGGCCGTGCAGGATCTGGTGGAAGCCCTTGCCCTCCTCACCCACCAGGTCTTCCGCGGGCACGATCAGGTCGTCGATGAACAGCTCGTTGGAGTCCACCGCGGCGCGCCCGCACTTCTCGATCTCACGCACCTCGATGGCATCGCGGTTGAGATCGGTGAAGAACAGCGTCAGCCCCTCGGTGGGCTTGGAGACCTCCTCGATGGGCGTGGTGCGCGTGAGCAGCAGAATCTTCTTGGCCACCTGCGCGGTGGAGATCCACACCTTGCGGCCGTTGACGCGGTAGTGCTCGTTCTCCTTCACGGCACGCGTCTTCAGGTGCGTGGTGTCCAGGCCCACGTCCGGCTCCGTCACGCCGAAGGCCACCTTGGTCTCGCCCTTGATGACGCCCGGCAGGTGGCGCCGCTTCTGCTCTTCCGTGCCGTAGACCAGCAGCGGGTTGACGCCGAAGATGTTCATGTGGATGGCCGAAGCCGCCTGCATGCAGCCGCCGGAGGCTGCTGCCTCCTGCAGCACGATGGCTGCCTCCGCGATGCCCATGCCCGCGCCGCCGTATTCCTCCGGCATGGCGATGCCCAGCCAGCCGCCATCGGCCATGGCCTGATAGAATTCCTCAGGGAACGCATGCTTCCGTTCCCGGCCTAGCCAGTAGTCGTCATCAAAGCGGGCGACCAGGCGCCGGACGCCCTGGCGGATCGATTCCTGTTCGTCGGACCAGCGGAAGTCCATGGCCGTCCCCGTATGGTGCGCCCCGGTTGCCCACCGGGTGCATTGTGTTAGGCTGAAAGGCAGGCGTGGCGCGTGGAGCCGCGCCGGTCGCGGTCCCTACACCCATGCCACAAGGGGCCGCCCGGCGACAAGCTTGGCTCCGCGTGCGCCGCGCGTTCTAAAAAGGAACCGCTCGCACCGATGCAGCCCGATCTGCCCGCCAATCCCTACGCCCGGCCGCTGAGCTCACGTGCGTACGTCGCGCTGGTCGGCGTGGCCGTGGTGCTGTCGCTGGTGGTGGGGCTGGCGCTGACCGCCGAGCGCTGGGTGCCGCACAACAAGGCGGTCAAGGAGGCGCTGGCCGCGTTCATCGCGCCCTACCAGGAGCTGTTCCTGGCCAGCCTGCCCGGCGACGATGCGGACGAGTACGTGGTGTTCCTCACCGACAGTGCGGACCCGGCCCAGGTGCGGCACTTCCTGCGCGGTGCCGGGATGCAGCGCGTGCAGCGCACGGGCATCTTCCCCGGCACGGTGGTCGTGCGGCTGGGCGCCGCGGGGCCCGCCGGACTCGACCGACTGCGGGCACAGCCGTTCGTGCGCCTCACCGTGCGCAACGCCGGCCTGTTCTTCTGCCACTAGCTCACAACCCTCGCTTCCGCCGCCCCATGAGATTCGTTCGACCGATCGCGCTGTTGCTGCTGTCGCTGGGGGTGCTCACCCTGAGCACCAACCTGCCCGCGGCCCCGCTGAAGCTGGACGACTACGCCGTGGGCAACTACCCCATCGGCGGCGACTTCACGCTGACCAACCAGGACGGCGGCCACACCAGCCTCAAGCAGTTCCGCGGCAAGGCGGTGCTGCTGACGTTTGGCTATACGCATTGCGATGACGTGTGCCCGGCCACGGTGGCCCTGTTCAAGACGGTTAAGCACAAGCTGGGGCCGGATGGGGCGCGGATGCAGGCGGTTTTCATCTCCGTGGATCCCAAACGCGATACACCAGCGGCGCTGAAGACATGGATGGCTGCGTTCGACCCCACATTCGTGGGCCTCACCGGCAGTCCCCAGGAGCTGAAACGCACCTCCGACCAATACATGAGCAAGTTCCACGTGCACGAGGACAGCGCCGGGAACTCGCACGACGTGGATCACCTGGCATTCATCTACCTGATCGACCCGCAGGGCAAGGTGCGCTACCTGTTCTCCCCCGAGGTGAAACGCGACCTCCTGGTCGCCGGGGTCAAGGCCGTGCTGGCCGGCAAGTCCTGATGTAACTGGGCCCTCACCGGGCCCTGATACTCACCCGCCCCCCGTCCACCTCCTCCATGGCCGATCAGGCCGGGCTCTTGCATGGTTGCGTACAGCGCAAACGCCTATGCGGGCGGCCCTGCCACCGATGCGTGTGGAGCAGCCCGCAATGACGCCGCTTGGCAACGGGATTTGGTATCCATATCCGAATGCCGGCGTTACATAAGAGTGTAGTGGTTTGCTTTCATATGGATTCTGACGTAAGTGTATGATCTGATAGCAGGTAAAGGTCCAGTCGGCGAGGCAGGGATCGCCGCGCCCGATGCGGGGGGCCAGCAACCAGCCAGGTAGCCAGCATGACAGAATCGCCGCTGATCAATCCGGAGAACCGGCCGGTCAAGCCCCGGCAGGCACTCAGCGTGCTGCTGATCGACAACCAGCCGGAGAGCCGCGCCCTGCTGAAGGCAGCGCTGCGCAGCATCCAGACGGTGGAGGAAATCCGGGAGGCGAGCACGACGCAACACGTGCCCCAGCTTCTGGCGCAGCACGCCGCCAGCATCGTGCTGGTGGAGCAGAACATCGAGAACGAGGACGTGTTCGAGCTGGTGAAGAGCATCCGGCGCGATCCGGCCACGGCCAACACGCGCTTCGTGCTGATGTCCAACCACCTGGACACCGAGAGCCGCCGGCGGGGGATCGAGGCCGGCATCCTGGGCTATCTCTCCAAGCCGTTCGATATCAACAGCCTGGAGCGCTCTCTCAAAGATTCGATGGGCAAGGTCTCCACGAACCTCAAGGAGACCCTCAACAAGGTGCGCCGCATCGAGTTCTTCTCCGACTTTACGGACTTGGAGCTGGTGCGCCTGCTGAAGATCTGCCATACGCGCAAGTACCAGGACGGCGAGACCATCTTCAACGAGGGCGAGAAGGGCGACCGGCTGTACGTGCTCATCATGGGGCTGGTGGAGATCATCAAGCACCGGGAGCAGGGCACGGAAACCCTGGCCACCATGAACGCGGGCGACTGCTTCGGCGAGATGGCCCTGGTGGATCAGGAGCCGCGCTCGGCTGATGCCCGCGCCAAGGGCGACACGATGATCATTGAGGTCAACGACCAGATCATCAACGATATCAACGATATTCTCGCACTCAAGCTGTTCCGCAAGATCGCGATCCTGGTCACCAAGAAGCTGCGCACCTACACGTCCCAGCACCAAGACTGATCCGCCGGGTGCGGCACCGCCGGGTGCGGCACCGCCGGCCGCGCAACTGGCCTGCGCGCAGAGCGGCGGAGCCGCCGGCTGCACAACGCACCCGTGCGCCGCTTGCCCGTCCCCCGGCAAGCGTGTGGTACAATCGATGGAAACGCGGCGCACCCGCGCTGCCTCCCGTGAGACCCAACCCGCCGCATTCGTGCGCGAGCTTATGCCGAGCTTGAGAGAGCAACTGAGCGACGTCGGATACCGCATCACCGAGGAACTGGCGTGGCAGGTGCAGGCCGCCCTGAACACCAAGCCCTGCGGTGGGGCCTTCCTCACCGGTCCAGCCGGATCGGGCAAGACCTTCCTGGCCGAGGCGCTGGGGCAGGTGCACGAGCGGCAGACCTACTTCTTCCAGGCCTTCCCGGGCTGCCGCAAGGAGGAGCTGTACCAGACCATCCTGCCCGACGCGGGGCAGCCCAGCGGCTTCCGCACGCAGCGGGGCGTGCTGCCCCAGGCGGCCGAGAGCAGCCAGCAGCACCCCACGGCACTGGTGCTGGACGAGTGGGACAAGACGCACCCCTCCACGGACGCGTTCCTGCTTGACTTCCTGCAGAACGGGCGCGTCTCCGTGCCGGGCAGCGAGGTGCGCGCCCACCAGCCCAACCTGGTGGTGTTCGTGACGCTGAACGACGAGCGCGAGCTCTCCGAGCCCCTGCTGCGGCGGCTGCCGCTGCTGGAGCTGAAGCCGCCGCCGGCGTTCCTGGTGGAGCAGGCCCTGCGCGATACGCACGGCGACCACCACTACATCCCCGCGGCCGTCACGCTGTACCGCCGCTCGCAGCTGGTCAACCTGTCCAAGCCGGTGACCATCCAGGAGCTGCGGCAACTGCTGGACGCCACCGACCTGCTGGGTGCGCACGCGGACTGGAACCGGCTGGTGTTCCAGTTCGTCAGCAAGAACTGGGACGACCACGAGCTGCTCAAGTCCGCCGAAGACCTGCCCCTGCCCAGCGCCGACTTCCAGCTCGGCGAGAACCGCCCGGTGCTCAACGTGCAGCAGTATGCGCCGGGCGAGGTGGACACCCCCATGCCGGGCACACACCCGGCCATGCCCCACCTGGAGCGGAGCTGGCTCACGCAGATTCCCGAGCGCGAGGTGACCGCCGAGCCGGAGCGCGTCTACGGCGTGGTGAAGCGCAGCGAATCGGGCTACGACGGCGTGGCCCGCGCGCTGCTCTCGCGGCCCGGCACGGCGCCCACCGCGGACGACCCGGCGGACCTGCGCATCGCGCAGGTGGGAGACTCGGAGATCATCGTGTTCGAGGCGCTCAACTTCGAGCGGCCGGAGGAATGGGCGCGCATCCTCCAGGATGGCGGCGAGCTGCTGCTGGAGGCACGCCACGGCGGCGCGGTGACACCGGCCATGCTGCTGGACTTCAAGGCCGCCGCGCAGAGCAACGCGCCGGAAGACCCCGACCGTTGCCGCATCTACTCGCTGACGTCCGCGGAGATGCTGATGCGCTACCGCACCCTCAAGCTGCGCTGGACTCCGGAGCTGCTGGAGGTGGTGGCGCGGGACTACCCGGAGACCCGTGAGCTGTGGGAGTTCCTCTACGGCCCGCGCGGGGCTATCGCCGTGGCCCTGGCGGCGGAGCGCGACCTGGGGGCCGAGGCCGGCCAGGGCGGCCTGCCCACCAACGAGCAACTGCGCGCGGACTACCTGTTCGTGCTGCGGGACTTCCGGCACCTGCGCGAGTGGTTCGGGCTGCTGATCGGGCGCAACCTGGGCGTGTGGGGTCGTGTCACCTGCGACTACCGCAACCTCACCGTGCTGGGCAGCGTGCTGGCCGCGCCGGAGTTCAAGCCGGACAACGAGGCACCGGCGAGCAAGGAGGAGGCCGAATCCATCCAGCTCTACCGCAGCCTTACGCAGCCGGCGCTGGACTACTACGACGGCCACGTGGCGCACATCGAATCGGAGCTGACGCACTTCGTAGCCAAGAACGGCGAGTTCCCGCCCGCGGTGGAGGACGGCGGTATCTTCGGCCTGCACGAAGTGCAGACGGACCTGGCCAGGATCAAGCGCGAGGGCCTGAAGCTCTACATGCGCAAGACCGTGCGGGAGGCCTGATGGCGGAGATCCGGCGCGAGTGGCTGCGGCGCATCCCGGGCTGGGTGTGGAGCGAGCAACCGCCCTCCCGGCGGCGCGTGCGGCGCGACGATGACGGAGACGAGGGCGAGCGGCTGGGCGAGACCGACGACGCCGATGCGGACGCCATGGCCGAAGCCGAGGACGGTGACGAGGCCGCGCCCGACGATGACGGCGAAGCACAGGCCCAGGGCGGAGGCACTCCCCAGCCCGGCAACGCCGATGGCGAGCCGGACGGAGACGCCCAGGCGGGGGAGGCGGACGATGCCGCCGATGCCGAGCCGCCCGACGAGCTGAGCCTGGAGATTCCCGACGAGGTGGAGCAGCGCCGCCGCGAGGAGGAGCGCAAACGGCGTCGCGGGGCCCTCAACCTGGGCGAGGCGCCGCAGGCCTTTGGCCTGGAGGGGCACTACCTGCGCAACCTGGCCACGCGCTTCGCGCGCATGATCTCCAAGGTGGCGGAGGACAGCGCGGATCTGCCCAGCGAGGGCGACGAGGAATGGGACATGAACGAGCTGATCCGGCGGCGCTTCACGGGCCGCCTGATCGGCCAGTGCCGCATGACCCGCGAGAAGCGCAAGGTCGCCGTGGTGCTGGATACCTCGCCCTCCTGCGAGCACCAGGCGCGCCTGTTCGGCTCCATCGCCCGCATCGCGGAAGAGTTGGGCGATTGCGAGATCTACGACGCCCCCAACTTCATCATCCACTCGCGCAAGCTGGACGGCGAATGGGAGGTCCTGCCCGAGGCGGAGCGCGAGTGGCAGTTCAAGGGCCGCGTGGTGCTGGCCTTCGGCGACTTCGACGGCATCGACCGCATCTGCCAGGCCTCCCAGGTTCGTGGCAACCGCATCTACTGGTTCTGCTGCGAGGAGCGCCCCTCCGTGCTGGAGCACGGGCGCGAGACGTTCGTGAAGAAGTTCCGGGGGCACTACCACCCGGCCACCCACCTGGGCCAGCTCATGAACGCCCTGCGGCGCGTGCGCTAGGTTCTGTCCGGAAACGGGCTTTCAAGCGGCTGGGCCGCTTGAAGTCACAAGCACCCCGCTGCGGGGGCGGAAGGCCCCCACGCCCCCATACGGATCCGCACCAAGGCCGGCGCAGCCACACCCGCAAACAGGGTCGGGAGAGCGCCGGGTACGGCCAAACGGAGCGCCAACGCGACGGGTTGCCCGGGCCGAGACGGAACAAGGGGCCTGCCGTGCCCGCGGGCGGCGCGCCGGTTGAACGGCGGCGCTGCTGTGCTAGATTGACCGGGGGGAGCACACGTCGGCGGGGGAAGCAGCGTCCGCCGGGCTGGCACGAGGCGAACGCGCATGGGCACCGCAACCGATCATGGCCCCACGGCGGG
>DATFMP010000072.1:0-96463 GCA_035266845.1 bacterium | reverse complement strand
TACTTCCCGGCCGACACGCTCAAGACGTTCCTGCCGCGCTTCCACATCGGCGCCCACAACGATCTGGACGCGCGCCTGCATCGGTTCGTGACCCAGGCGCTGGTGCTGTTCCGGGCGGAGATCGAGCACCTCTTGGATGAGCGCGACGCGACCTTCGCGCGCTATCGGGAGACCCACGGCGGCGCCTCGCCCTTCGAGGACCGCGCGCTGGAGATTACCAGCGCCCTGCCGGCGGACGTGCCAGCGCAGATGGCGCGCATTGCCGCGGAGCTTCAACGGCGTGGCGCTATGGGAGAGGTAGGCGGCGCAGGAGTCCCAGCCGGTGCTCCTGGCATGACCATAGCGGAGGCGGTGGTGGACGAAGTGCTGGCAGAGCGCTCCACCACCCAATTACAGCACAACCTGGCGGCGGGGCTGGCGCTGCGGGAGATCGAAGCCCGCCTGCGCGCCCAGGGCCGCACGGTGGTGGAAGCGGTGATGAACGGCAAGCCCTACGAGCACTGGCGCATGTACCCCTGGGACACGGGGGTCACAGACAAGACCACCGGTAGCCAGTACTTCTACCATGCGCACCCGGAATTCCCGGAGCACGGGCACTTTCACCTCTTCTGCCACGACCATGGCCAACTGGTGCACTTGGTCGCCGTTGCGATGGACGACCGCGGCGAGCCGGTGGGCCTATCCACGGTCAACCGCTGGGTCACGGGCGATCTCTATCTGCCGCCGCACGAGGTGCTGGCGTTCCTACCCCGGTTCCGCATCGAGAACGACGCCTTCGACCGGATGGTCAGCGACTATCTGCGGCAGCTACTGCTGCTGTTCCAGCCGGAAATCGGCGCCCTCGTGAGAGAGCGCGAGCGGGTATTCGTGGACTACCGCGCCGCGCACGCCGGCCGCGAGCCCTTCGAGGATCGCGACCTGGAGGTGACCAGCACGTTGCCGATCGACGTGGAGGGGCACATCGCGCGCCTCGAGGCGGAGCTGCGCCGCCGGAGCGAGGGGTAGGCGCGGCACTCAGGTGCTGGGATTGCCGACGGCCTCCTGCACCAGCCGCTCCAGCAACTCGTAGGGCTGGGCCCCCACCACGCCGTAGCCACCGGCCACGAACGTCGGAACACCCGTGATGCCGTACTGGTGGGACTTCTGCCAGTCTGCATCCACCGCCGCCTGGAAGCTGCGCGTGCGGATTACCTCGCGCGCCTGCTCGCCGGAGAGCCCCACCGACTCGGCGATCTCCACAAGCACGTCCTCGTCGCCGATGTTGCGGGTATCCACGAAATAGGCGCGGAACATCGCATCGTGGATGGCCTCGCCGCCGGGTTGGGTTTCGGCCCACTTGCCCACTTCCTGCGCCAGCCGGCTGTTGTAGGTCATGGTTCGCTCACCGTAGGGCAGGCCCTCGGCCTCCATGCGCTCGCGCATCTGTTCGTACATGGCCTTGAGGTCCACATTGCGGCCCCGGAACAGGTCTTCCAGGGAGCGGCCCTCAGCCGGAGTATCCGGGTGCAGTGGAAAATGCACCCACTCCACGCGCACGTCGTGGTTCTGCTTCAGTCGCTCAATACGCCCGGTACTGAGATAGCACCAGGGTCACACATAGTCCGAGAAGATCTCCAACACGATCGGCTCGCTCATGGCCGTCTCCCTGCTGGGGCCGGCGCGGAATCTCCCGCCGGCCGCGTTGCATTGGGCTGCGAAAAGTTCAGGATGCGCCAGGGAGCGGCCCGGAGCAAGTCCGGACGCGGACTGTGCGGGGCATGGAGCGCGGCGGCGCTTGGCAAGCCCCGGCGTTTGGCCCTATGATGCGCACGCCCAGCCAAGACGGCCGAGCCATGCCTCATCACCCGCTCCCCTTGCCCGCGGTGCCCCCCACCCAGCCGAATGCCGCCAAGGCCGCGTCGCCGCTCGCCTTTCCGTTGCAGGCGATCGTGCTGGCGGTGTGCATCAACGCCCTGTGGGGCGGCAATGCCCCTGCGGTGAAGGTGGGGCTGATCGCCATTCCGCCGCTGTGGATTGGCTTCTGGCGCTTCCTGCTGGGCTCGCTGTGCATCGGGGCGTGGTCGCTGGCCAGCGGGGTCTCCCTGTGGCCCAAGCGTGGGGAATGGGGTGGCTTGCTGCTGCTGGGCGCCTTGTTCACGGTGCAGATCGGCCTGATGAACATCGGTATCCGCAATACGACCGCCGCCCTGGGCAGCATCTTCATCGCCACCAACCCGCTCTTCGCCGGGTTTTATGCGCACCTGTTCGTGCCCGGCGAGCGGCTCAACCGCACCCGGAGCCTGGGCCTGATGGTGGCCTTCGTGGGCATCTGCGTGATCTTCCTGCGCGATCTGAGTGCCCTGGCGGGTCAGAGCACGGCGCTGGGCAACCTGATCTGCCTCTCCAGCGCGGCGCTGCTTGGCGGCCGGCTCGTGTTCGCCTCGCGCCTGCTGCAGCGCATCGATACCACCCGCGTGGTGGTTTGGCAGATGCTGATCTCCCTGCCCTGCTTTGCCCTGGCCGGCTGGTACACGGAGCAGGTGCGCTGGGATCAGCTTGGCTGGTATCCCCTGGCCGGCATTGCCTATCAGGGCATCGTGGTGGCGGGCTTCAACTTCATGGTGCTGGCCTACCTGCTCAAGCGCTACAGCCCCAGCGTGGTCGTCAGCTTCAACTTCCTCTCGCCGGTCTTCGGTGTGCTGATCAGCTTCCTGCTGTTGGCGGAGGCCCTTTCCTGGCCGGTGCTGGCGGGTCTCGTCACCGTGGGCCTGGGCCTGTTCCTCATCACACGCAAATAGCCACGCCCGGCCGCGCGCCCCGGAGCGGGGGATGCGGCTAGTGGTGCGCCAGGCAGCGAGTTTGGGGTTTACGGAGGAAGGAGGCGTTGACTCCCTCCTCCTGTACCTCCTCCCTCCAGTAGGGGCCACGGGCCCCTACACCCCGCACAAATGGGGTCCAGGGGGATTGCTCCCTGGCGGGGGTTCCAAGGGGGCGACGCCCCCTTGGCCCACGATCTCATCCGAAAAACCAAGCCTTGGCGCTCTGCTAGCTCTTTCGGCCATTTGATAGACGCCGAGGCCCTGGCCCGGTCAAGGCGCCTGCAGCCCCGGCAACCGGGCCGCCACAGGGAACCTTTGCGCCCCTCGGAGCGTTATCATAAATAGAGTATCATTCCGATAATCCGACAACCGTGGCCCCCACGCCGCGGCGGCAACGCGGGAGGTCGCATGAACGAGCGCATCATGTGCATGGACGCCGTCAGCGGCGACCTGCGGATCATTTCGCTGGACGATGCCGTATCGGAACTGTGCGCGCAGGGACTCTACAGCGAGATCGCGCCTCGCCTGCGCGGCGGGGAGAGCGTGCAACTGCCCAACGGCCGGCGGTACCAGGCCGTGGCCACGCTCGGCGTGATGGGCGTCGACCTCTTGCCCCCAGCCGCTGTGAGTTGACGCGTCTGCGCTTGGAGTGCCCCAGCCCTCAGACCGCCTCGGCGAAGCGGGGCGCCGGCGTCTCCAGCTTGCGCAGTTCGGGCAGCACCTCCTTGGCGAAGAGCCGCAGGTTGGCCTCCGCCACATCGTGGGGCATGCCGCCGTAGCTGAAGGTGCCCATCAGGCCGCTATTGCCGATGCGCTCGTGGATGAAGCGCACCTTCTCGTACACCTGCTCCGGCGTACCGAAGGGCATCAGCTCGGTAAAGCTCGCCGCGGCCTGTCCGGCCCCCGTGCGCTGGATGTGCTTGCCCACGCGGTCGTAAAAGTCATAGCCCTTCGTGTTCGCGAGGTGCCCCGCCGTCAGCTCGTAGTGCTTCATCACCGAGTGGTAATAGTCCCCGATGTACTTGTGCGCCCGCTCGGCCGCACGGTCCGCGTTCTCGTCCACGTAGATGAAGGCCGAGGCCAGCGGCGGGGGCGCGTCGCGCCCATTGGCCTCACGGAAGGTGGTATTGTAGAGTGTGAAGTCCTTCTCCACTTCGTGCCAGGGCTTCTGCGGGATGACCAGGATGCCCAGGCCGTGCCGGGCCAGGATGGGCATGGAATCGGGGGACATGGTGGCCGCGTAGGTGCGCTCGCGAAACGACTTGAACGGGGCGGGGCGGATCTCCCGGCGCGGCTGCTGCACGAACTTGCCGTCCAACTCCGCCACGCCCGTCTCCAACGCCTCCAGCACGAGCCCCGCGTACTCGCTGAACATCTCGCGCGAATCGCCCATGTTCACGCGGAAGCCCTCGAACTCTACCCGGCCCAGGCCACGCCCCAGCCCCAGGATCATGCGGCCGCCGGACAGGTGGTCCAGCATGGACACCTGCTCCGCCACGCGGATCGGATCGTGCCAGGGCAGCACCACCACCATCGTGCCCAGATAGGCCTTCTCCGTGCAGCCCGCCATGTAGGCGAGGAACTCGATCACGTCCGGGCTGATCAGGTAGTCCGTGAAGTGGTGCTCCGTGCTCCAGACGGATTCGAAGCCCAGCGGCTCGGCCAGCCGCGCCAGGCGCAGCTCGTTGAGGTAGACCTCGCGGTCCGTCAGCCGCTGCTCCGGGTTCTGGAAGAACGCGCCGTATCCGACGTGCATGGCCGGTATCTCCGCTGGTGGGAATGGGGGCCGGCCCGCACGGGCCTCAAGCCCCGTGCCGAACCTTCCCGTGGACCTACACCAAGCGGAGGGCTGCCCACAAGCGCTGGGATACCCCCGGCGGGCCTTGCAACGCTGCGGCGTTGGCTACGCAGCGTGCTCCCAGTACACGTCCACGGCGCCCTGGATATCGGCCAGCACGGCCTCGTTGCGCTGGGGCTTGAAAAGGTGGGCGAAACGCCCCTGCAGACGCAGATACTCCTCGACGGGGGGCCGCTTGCCGGCCGGCGCCGGCGGCCGCGTGTGGCGCACCTGCCCGTCCACGTACTCGCGCAGCGGCCACAGGCCGGACTTCACGGCAAGGCGGGCCAGGTGCACGGTTTCGCGCGGTTCGAAGTGCCAGCCCGTGGGGCAGGGCGCCAGCGCGATGAAGAGCTTGGGTCCGCGCAGGCCCTTAGCCCGCTCCAGCTTGCGGGCCAGATCCACCGGCTCGTCGGCCGATATCGTCGCGGCATAGGCGGGCCGGTGCGCCACCCAGATGGAGAAGAGGTCCTTCTTCTCCCCCGCCACGCCGGCCGGCCGGTATTCCGTAGCCGATTGTGCCCCGTGGGGCGTGGCCGCGGACGATTGCTGGCCGGTGTTTCCGTAGCCCTCGTTGTCGTAACAGAGGTAGTAGAAGTCCAGCCCGCGATCGATCGCGCCGGAGGTGGACGAGAGCCCAATGCCGTTGGCCGCGCCATCGCCGGTGAGCACGACCACGTGCAGGTCGTCCTGCGGCCGCAGGCGTCCCTTGGCGATCAGCACGTCCAGCGCGTCGCGAATGCCCTGTGCTCCCGCCGGGGCGGAGGCCATGGCCGTGTAAATCCACGAGCCGCGAAACGGCGTGTGCGGATAGGTGGCCAGCAGCGTCATGCAACCCGCGGCGTTCACGAACACGGTGTTTTCGCCCAATATGTCGTGGAACAGCCGCACCGCCTCCAGGCCCCCGCAGCCGGCGCACATGGGGGTACCGCCCGCCAGCAGGTGCAGTGCAGGCAGGTCTTTCATGGCCTTGTATGCGGTCTCGCTCATGATCGACTCTCCCGATGCGATTCGAGCCCACGGCGCACGCTATACGCCGCCGCCCAGGGCCACGGCCTGCAGGGCGCGCGTCTGGCGCAGCTCCTCGGCGGTGTAGAGCATCCGCGCGGGTGGGCTCTTCCCGGCATCGGCAGCCGTGCGCACCACGCGGGCCATCTCCGCGAACTCCTCCAGTGCGATATCGCGCCCGCCCAGGCCGCCCACGAAGGCGGCCACCACCGGGCCCGGCACACCGGCCTGATACAGCGTGGCCAGCACGTCGCCGTGCAGCACGCCGCCGTGACCCGGAGCCAGATTCTGGTCCACCACCACCACGCCGCGCAGGCCCCGCAGCGCCTGCGCCAGTTCTTCGTCGGGCCAGGGCCGCAGCATCACCGGCCGCACCAACCCGATGCGCCAGCCCTCGGCCCGCAGGCCATCCACGGCGGACTTGGCCTTGGTGGCGAACGCGCCCATCATCACGAACGCGAACTCCGCATCCTCGCAGCGGTAGGTCTCCACGGGTCGGTAGACGCGCCCGAAGCGCTGGGCGAAATCCCGCGCGCCGGCCGCGAAGGCCGCGAGCCCCGCCCGCGCCGCCAAGTGCGTCTCGTAGCGGAAGTAAGAGTACGGCGCGCCGCCCAGCACCGCCACGCCCTGGGCGCTAGGCTCACCGGCGCGGAAGTGCAGCGCCCGCGCATCGTAAGGCGGCAGGAACGCGCGCGCCGCCTCCATGTCCGGCACCTGCACCGGCTCGCGCGTGAAAGAGAGGTAAAAGCCGTCCAGGTTCACGATCACGGGCAGGCGCACAGTGGCGTCCTCACCCATCCGGAAGGCCAGCAGCACCAAGTCCAGCACCTCCTGGCAGGTGGCCGCGTGAAGCTGCAGGAAGCCGCTGTCCCGCGCCGCCAGCACGTCGTTGTGGTCCGGCTCCAGCGTGATGGGGCTGGCCAGCCCGCGCGAGACGTTCACCAGCACGAATGGCGCGCGCCAGCCGGGCGTCGTGTAGAGCATCTCCATGGCGTACAGCAGGCCCTGGCTGGACGTGGCCGTGAAGGTGCGCACGCCCGTGGCCGCGGCCGTGCCCGCCGCGGTGAGCATGGAGTGCTCGGACTCCAGCATCACCAACCGGCAGGCCGCCTCGCCCGTGGCACTCCATTCCGAGAGGCGCTCGATGATCTCCGTCTGCGGCGTGATGGGGAACGCCGGCACGTAATCCACCTCGGCCAGTCGCACGCCCCAGGCCGCCGCCTCGTTGCCCGTCATCAGTTTGCGCATCAGCTCGCTCCTTGCGCGCTGGCAGCGGCGGCTACTGCTCCCGCCTCGCGCTCCAGCACGGCCTCGATGGCGTGCGAGGGACACTGCGCCAGACACACCAGACAGCCCTTGCAGTGGTCGTAGTCGATCTCCGGCACGCCCTCGGCGGTCACGCCGATAACGCCATCCGGACAGAACGTGGTGCAGACCCACCAGCAGTGCTTGCACGCCGCCGGATTGATCACCGGGCGCTCCGTGCGCCACAGACCCGTGTGCACCCGCGCACTGGTGGCCCCGTGAAAGATCGCCGCCACGGCGTGCTGCACGTCCACCTGCGGCAGGGCGATCCAGTTCGGCGGAGCCAGCCGGCTGGGCGCTGGCGCCTCGCCCTCCTGCACGGTTCCGGTGTGATCGTCCATGCGGTGGTAGGCGCTCAGCGCCAGCTCCAGGTTGTGCTCCAGGATCTCCGCCCCCAGCGCGGACAGTTCGTCCGCCACGGCTTGGCGCACGGACGCACCCGAGACCACCCCCGTGAGACGTGCCGCCGCCCCGGCACAGGCCGCCGCCACCAGCGGCAGGCCGCCCCGCGCCGCCACCTCGCCCAGTTCGGGCATCAGCACGATCTGCCCCGGCCGCGGCCCCTCGGGCAACTCGGGCAGGCGCGCAGCGTTGAGCAGGAGCACCGTGTGCTCGGTGACACCGGCCAGCACGCCCGCCGCGGGCAGGGGCAGCAGCGTCTCGTCGATCACGACGACCAGATCCGGCCGCGCAATCACCCCGCGCTCGTGGATGGCGGAAAGCTGGGCACGCACGTAGGCGAAGATGGGCGCGCCGCGGCGTTCGGCCCCGTAGCGCGGGGCGTCCTGCACCTCGTAGCCCTCGGCGAAGAACGCGCTACCCAGGATGCGGCTGGCGGTCTTTACGCCCTGGCCTCCCCGGCCGTGAAAGCGGATGCGGTACATGGCGCTTCCTGGTGCGGTTGGCCCGGCGCGCCCTGGCCGTTGCCGGCCGCGGCGCCTCCGAAGCGTGCAAAGCTCATGGCGCGCTCCACGCGCTGGTGCGCCAGCTCCACGGCGGCTTGGCGCGGCGGCACGCCTTGTTGCGCGGACTGCTCCAGCACGCACGCAATGTTGCCGCGGATGCGCTCGCGGATCGTCTCGAAGGCACCGCCCTCGGTGCCGCCGTGGTATTCCACCGCCGCGCAGATCACGCCGCCGGCATTGGCCACGAAGTCCGGCAGAACCAGCACGCCGCGCTCGTGCAGCAGGCGCTCGGCACCCGGCGTGCACGGAATGTTGGCCCCTTCGGCCACCAGGGCCGTGCGCAGGCGGCCCACGTTGTGCTCGTCCAGCACGTCCGGCCGCGCGGCGGGAATCCAGATGTCACACTCCAGATCGATCACGGCATCGCGCTCCAGCCGTTGCGCACCCGGGTAGTCGGTCACTTGGCGGCCCGCCCGCTTCAATGCGTTGAGCCGCGCCGGGTCCAGCCCGTGGGAATCGTGTACGGCACCGTGGCTGTCGCAGGCGCCCACCAGCACAGCGCCTTCCTGCGCCAGGAAGCGCATCGCGTGGCGGCCCACTGCGCCGTAGCCCTGCACAACGACACGGGCGCCGGCCAGCGAGCGCCCCATGCGCTCGTAGGCCACCTGGATGGCGTGGAACAGACCCCAGCCCGTGGCGCCGATCTCGTCCAGCGGAATGCCCCCCAACTCGCGCGGCAGGCCCACGGAGCGGCCGATCTCATCACTCACCCAAGCCATGCACGTCTCGTCCGTGCCCATGTCCGGCCCGGGGATGTACTCCCGCAGGTCGCGGATGGCCTGGGCGAAGGCGCGCACCACGCGCTCCTTCTCCGCATGGGGCATCTGCGGATCGCCGAAGATGACGGACTTGCCGCCACCGTGGGCCAAGCCTGCCATGGCGTTCTTCAGCGTCATGGCCCGCGCCAGGCGCACGGCCTCCACCGTGCTCACGTCCGGCGCCATGCGCACGCCACCGATGGCCGGGCCGGCGGCCACGTTGTCGATGGCCACCACGGCCTTGAGTCCGCTGCCGGGCTGGTGAATGTGAACGATCTTGGCGGGGCCGAAGGAATCGGCGAGTGCAAACAGGTCGTCCATGCCGGTTTCTCCCGCTGGGTGGCGCATCGCCCGGGCGGCCTGTGGCTGCCGACCCGTTCTCCCCCGGGCACCGGGCCTGCACCCGGCACCGCTTGCGGAGCACCGTGGACTGCTCGTCTGCCTGACTTGATTATACGCCCGATTGCGGGGCACCCCCAAATGCCCGCGCCGCCGGGCGCTTGCCGAGCGCGCGCGCATTGCCTAGGCTGGGCAGCATCCGGGCCCCTTGGGGGTGCCCGGCCTCCCTCGCGAACAGGATGGGACACCATGGCGACGTTGACCCGGCACGTCATCCAGGAGCTGGAGCAGGATTCCGCGCTGTACGAGCAGACCCTCGCCGAAGTGGTGGCCCTCATGCGCCAGGAGCAGCAGCTCGCGGACCGGCTGGAGGCCGCCCTGGTGCAGGCGGGCTTTCCCGAGGAGAGTGGGTGGATCGACTGGCCGGAGGTGATCGACTACTTCCGCGAGCGGGCCAGCGCCGAGTTCGTCCGCAACGAGCTGCGCCGCAACAAGCGCATCCAGCGCAGGCCCGTGCCCGAGCCGACCTGAGCCTCAACCAGTGCGAAGCGGGCGGAACCAGTGAATGGGCACTGCGGCCCGCAAGTCCGGCGGGTGCGGCTTGGTCGGCTGTGCAAACACCAAGTGCACGTTGCCAAGAAAGTGCGCCAGCACCAGCCGACGCAGTGCCGCCCCAGGGTTCAGTCGGCGACGCCGCCCGCGCCGTGGGCCTTGAAGCTCATGGCGATCTCAGGCGGGTGGCGCAGGGTCTGGTAGATCACGCAGTAGCGCTCGGTCAGTTCGATCAGCTTGGCGATCTTCTCCGGCGGCGCGTCTGTCTCCAGGTCAAAGTGCAGACGCACATCCTGCAGGCCCACCGGCGCGTCCTTGGCCACGCCCAGCGTGCCGCGGGCATCGAACACGCCATCGGCCCGCACCGTACCCCCGCGCAGGGGCACACTCATGGCCGTGGCCACCGCCTTCAACGTCACGCCGGCGCAGGCCACCAACGCCTCCAGCAACATGTCACCCGAGCAGGCTTCCTCACCGGTGCCGCCGGTGGCACGGTGCAGCCCGGCCAGCACGGGCGCCTTGCCCGTCTCGATGCGGCACGTGACACCATCGGCCTCCAGCCGACCGACGGCCGTGGCAGCTACGCGGGCCGTGGCCGGATCGTCGCGGTAACGCGCTTTCAGCGGCGCCTGCAGGGCTCTCAGTTCCTCTGCGTTCATGTCTCCTCTGGCGGACGTGGCTCGCCTGGGCGAGCGATGTGACGGAGCGGTGGATTCAGCGGATGATCAGTCGAGCTGAGGGTATTCGAACCCCCGCCTTTCTGCTCCCAAATCGGCAGACGCACCCCTGCATTGCCGACGATTCTCTTCCCCACAGCCCTGTCATTGGCGGCTTTGCCATGCGGACGCGGAAAAGCCGCCGCAACCCATCCGAAGCCAAAACCCGGACGTGGCCAGGGCTGTCAGACGATTCAACTGGAGTGTCCGGACTCCGTCAAGCGTCCGCCCACGCGGAACATGGTGGCCCATTGGGCACAACCGTGAAGGGCCTCACCCTGCGCGTGTCCTATGGCAGGCGGATGCCGTGGACAATGGTCTACACCGTTAACGGCCGGAAGCGTCGGTGGCGCACTGTCCACTATCCGTCCATAAGCTTGCAGGACACACGCGAGGTGGCACGAGAACCGCTGGAACACCGGAGGCATGACCCGCAATGCTTGGCCGCGGACCTCGCGGGTGGCGGCCGGTGACCGGGCAGCGCTGCGCGGCTAGGGCAGCAAGACCACCGAACCCGACGTCTGCCGTTCCTCCAGCAGGCGCTGGGCTTGCGCGGCCTCCTCCAGCGGCATCGTGCGATCGATCTCGATCCGGACATGCCCCGCACGCACCACGGCGAAGAGTTCCGCCGCGCTTTCCCGCAGTGTCGCCGGATTGGCTGTGTGCGTGTACAGAGAGGCGCTGGTCACGAACAGGGAACCCATCCGGTTCAGCCGGAACAGGTCCAGCGGAGGGATGGGCCCGGAGGCCGTCCCGAACGAGACCAGCAGGCCACAGGGCCGCAGGGAGGCCAGCGAGCCATCGAAGGTATCCCGCCCCACCGAGTCGTAGACGACGGCCACGCCCTCGCCATCGGTGAGCGCTCGCACGCGCTCCGCGAAGGGCTCTTGCGTATAGACGATGGCATGGTCACAGCCGTGCGCCAGCGCGATTTGCGCCTTGCACTCCGTGCCGACGGTGCCGATCACGCGCGCACCAAGGTGCTTGGCCCATTGGCACAGGATCAGGCCAACGCCCCCGGCAGCGGCATGCACGAGGATCGTCTCGCCGGGCTCGATGCGATGCGTCCGCCGCACCAGGTACTGGGCGGTCAGCCCTTTGAGCATCATCGCAGCCGCCGGCACGTCTGCAATGTCGTCCGGCAGCCGCACCGCCCAATCCTGAGGCAGCACGCGCGCCTCCGCATACGCGCCCGGCGTGCGGCCGTTGTAGGCCACGCGATCACCAGGGCGGAACAGCGTCACGCCCGGCCCCACAGCCTCCACGACACCCGCACCCTCCATGCCCAGCACCACCGGGAACTGAGGCACCGGGTAGCGGCCGGTGCGGTGGTGAATGTCGGTGAAGTTCACGCCAATGGCCGTGTGGCGCACCTGCAGCTCGCCCGGGCCCGGCGCCGGCAGCTCGATGTGCTCCAGGCGCATCATCTCAGGCCCGCCCGTCTGGTGGATGCGGATGGCACGAATGGACACGGCGAACACACTCCTCGATCTCGGGGGAACCACGCCCGCAGGGGCGCGGCGTGAGCAACGCGGCGGCGGCTCCGGGCGGGGCTTGCGGTACCCGCCCACGGGGCTCAGCGTGTGGCAATCTTGTCAAGCACGGGCAGCAGATAGGTTCGGAAGCGTTCCGGATTCTCGATCATGGGAAAGTGGCCGATTTCGGTCATCAGCACGAACTCGGCGCCCGGGATGGCCTCGGCGACACGCCGCGTCATGTCCGGTGTGGCGGAATAGTCATACTCCCCGCTCAACAGGAACACGGCGCATTGTTTCGTATCGATACTCTTGATGGCCTCGCGCACATCGTGATCGGAACTGTAGAAGTGGATATCGCCCTCGTATACGCCGGGTCCGGACTGGCTGTAGTACCACCAGTTCTCGCGGCGCATGGGCTCCGGGCTGTGGGGCGCGCACAGACCATAGGAGTACGTGGCCGCGAACTCGCCACCGTGCACAGCCGGGTGACTCAGGAAGTGGTTGCTGCGGCCCGGCGCATAGGCCGCGCTCTCCAGCCCGATGATGGCACGCAGCTCGCGAAAATACGTCGCGGCGAGCTCCAGCACGACGGCACCGCCCATGGAGCAGCCCATCACCACGGGTCGCTCCAGCGCCAGGGCCTGCCAGACGGCGCGGATGATCTCGACGTAGTGGCGGCTGGCGAGCTCGTATTTTCGCGTCCACCAACCATCCGGCGGATTGGACTTTCCGTGATAGGGCATGTCGAAGGCGATCACGCGGAAGCGTCCGGTAACCTCCGGATCTTCCAGCAGGTGTCGGTATTGTCGCGTGTCTGCTGCGGCCGTGTGCAGGCACAGCAGCGGAATGCCTTCGCCCGCCTCTTCCACGTAGATGCGATAGGCGACCCCGCCCGCCTCGACGCGCAGGTAGCGTCCCACGATGGCTTCGAAGTGTGCGTTCATTGGCCCACCTTGCGCATCAGGCTCATGAAGCGTTGCAGTGCACGGGCGTTTTGCGCCGCGACGAGGGTGTTGCCTTCCACCCGGAACTCCGGCACCCGCATGAGCATCGCGAAGATCTCGTTGAACAGTGGCGGCGGCAGTGGCTGGATGAACTTCTCCCAATGCTCCTGCGGCGCGCGCAACGCGAAGCTCCACGGCTGATCGAAGCGGGGCTCGGGCACCACCTCCACCAAGCGCCCGGCCCGCACCCGGAACAACACCTCCGTCTCGCCGGCCCCGAACAGGAAGTCCGTCGTAAACCACTGCCCAATCAGCAGCAACTCCTCATCGCGGTTCACCTGCTCCTGGAAGGCCCGCATCCATTCCGGCGATGGAAACCTGCTCATGGCGTGCCCTGCGCTGGGCGTCCACGCACCCGCAGGGCGGGCCCGGGACGGTTGATGAATGGTGAATGCCGTACGGCGGTCTGCTCCCGGCCTAGGCCTTGGGCCCGCTGCGGACCGTGGTGAGCTCTTCGTAGCTATAGGCGATCCCCGACGAGTCGATCCCACCATCCACGTTGAGCGTGTGCCCGGTCGTATAACTGCACTCGTCCGAGGCCAGGAACACCGCCGCGGCCGCCACCTCCGCGGCGTTGCCGAGGCGGTGCAAGGGTGTGCGCTCCAGGAACACGCGGCGCTGGTCCGGGCCGTGATTCGTCATGGGCGTCTGGATGGGCCCGGGCGCGATCGCGTTGACCGCGATGCCCATGTGGCCCAGTTCCACCGCCATTACCTTGGCGAGTTGGATCACCCCGGCCTTGGACGCACCATAGGCGGAGCGGCCCGAGCCTCCCCGCTGGCCCTGGATGGAAGCGATATGGATGATCTTGCCGCTGCCCTGCGGGATCATGATGCGCACGATGGCCTGGGACACCAGAAACGTGCCCATCAGGTTGATGCGGATCACGCGCTCGAAGTCCTCCGGCGTGGTGTCTACGAAGGCACGGTGGAAGCCTACCCCAGCACTGTTGACCAGCACATCGGCCTGCCCATAGGCGGTGCGCAGGGCATCCTCCATGGCCTGCACTTCCTGTGGATTGCCCACGTCGGTGCGCACACACTCGGCAATTCCGCCCGCGGCGCGGATCTCATCCCGTGTCCGCGTGGCGCCCTCCTCATTGCGGTCCACCACAAACAGCCGGGCACCTTCGCGGGCAAACCGGAGCGCGATCTCGCGGCCGATGCCGCTGGCGCTTCCGGTCACGACAGCCACTTTTTCCTGCAAACGCACAGAGTTCTCCCTGTCATCACGTTAATCGGGCGTATTCGATGCAACGAGCCACAGGAGGGCAGTGGGCGGGCACCGCGTTCCCCCGCGGGGTCCGCATGGCCCGCCCCCTCCCGTGTCGTCGAGCCTGCCGGGCAGGTCGATACCCGGCGCCTAGTTCTGCTTGGGCCAGAGGGGCTTGGCGGTGGCCACTTCCGGCGGATACACCGTGACCGGCACGCCGTTCTGCCATTGCACCACCAGCACCACCGCGCGGTCACGCCGACCGTTGGGCAGAAACTTCACGCCACCCGCAAACGCCCCGGCTGCCGGCCCGCTGGTGAGATTCATCTTGTGCATGGCGGCAGCCACCTTCACCGGATCGGCCGAATGGGCCATCTCCATCGCCTGCTTGAGGATCCACACGTGCCCGTAGTGGCACGCGCTGTCCTGGGACAGCCAGGGCTCGCCCGTGCGCTTCTTGAAGCGGGTGATGAGGTCTTCCTGACCCTTGATCGCCCAGTTGGCGACGATGAACATCAGGCCGTTGAGTTGATCGGCACCCAGCGAATTGAGCAACTCCGGCACGCCCAGGTGCGCTCCATTGCCGATCACGGGCAGATTGCCCATCTGAAACTCGTGCAGCTTCTCGATGATCAGCTTGTCGTCCGGCACCGCCGTGCTGACCAGCAGCAGGAAATCCGGCCGCCCCGCGCGCACCTGCTGCACCAGCGGGGTCGCGTCGGAGAGGGGCGGTGTCCAGATCTGGTCGGCCACCAGTTTGAGGTGCAGGGCGTCCAGGCCGCCTTCGCGCATGGGCTTGGTGAAGCTCACCGGTGCCGCGGTGTTGTCCTGCAGGATGGCGACCTTGGTGGGTCGCACGCCCGTCGCTTGCTGAGCTAGGTCCACCAGGGCCGGCAGAGCCTTGGTAGACTGCGTGCCACCCGTGGGTGAGGTCTGGAACACATAGTGGAAGCCGCGCTCGGTGATCTTGTCCGAGTACGACAGCGTGAGCCAGGGAATGTGCGCCCGTTCCGTCACCTCGGTCACGGCGAGCGTGAACGAGCTGAGCCACGAGCCCATTCCGCCGGCCAGGTGCGGGTGCTGCGAGACGAGACGTTGGGCGGCGTTCTTGGCCGTCTCGGTGCTACCCCCGGCATCAACGATGACCAGCTTGAGCTTGGCGCCACCCAGGGCCTTGATGCCCCCGCCGTGGTTGATCTCGTCCACCGCCATTTCCGCGCCGAGCTTCATGAGTTGCCCCTCACGGGCCCAGGGGCCGGAGAGCGGGGCAATCATGCCGATCTCCACCGTCTTGGGCGCAGCCTGTGCCTGTGTGGGCGCCCAACCCTGGGTCAGTGCAACCCCCAGCACTCCAGCCAGCAGCATCATCAGCATGCGTTTCATGGAACCCTCCTCAAGGGACGGGTGGGCCTGCTGGGGAGGCCACCGCTTTGCTCCGGCCCCCCTGGTTTCAGACGATGGCAATCGCTCCGGCGGCACATCGGGCTACAGGCCCAGATAGGTCTGCTTGACGCGCGCGTCGGAGAACAGCGTCTCTTGCGTTCCGGTCATCACGACGCGGCCGGACTCCAGCACGTAGCCGCGGTCGCAGGATTCAATCGCCTCGGCGACCCGCTGCTCCACAAGCAGCACGGCGAGCCCGCGCTCGCGGTGCACCTGCTCGACCACCTCGAAGATGGCGTCGGCGATCGCGGGCGCCAGCCCCAACGACGGCTCGTCCAGCATCAGCAGCTTGGGGGCGGAAGCCAGCCCACGGCCGATGGCAACCATCTGCTGCTCGCCGCCGGAAAGCGTGCCAGCGAGCTGCTTGAGGCGGCTCTTGAGCGCGGGGAACAGGGCCAGGATCGCGTCCAGATTCTCGGCCCAGCGGGCGTGCCCGGACGCGGTGTTGGCGCCCATCTGCAGGTTCTCCAGCACGCTCAAGGTACTGAACACCTGGCGCCCCTCGGGCACGTGGGCGATACCCAGGTGCGCGCGGCGGGACGGTGGTACGGCCAGCAGGTCCTGGCCTTCGAATGTGATGCGCCCACCCTCGGCCGGCACCGTGCCGGAGATGGTCTTGAAGATCGTGGTCTTGCCGGCGCCGTTGGGCCCCACCACGGCAACGAACTCCCCTTGGCCCACCTCCAGCGAGACACCGCTCAAGGCGCGCAACCCGCCGTACGAGACGCTGAGCTCCTCAATTCGCAACACGGCTCATCCACCTCTTGCCCAGGTAGGCCTCGATCACGCCGGGATCCTGCACGACCTCTTCGGGCCGCCCTTGGGCGATCAGGCCCCCGTGATCCAGCACGATGAAGTCGTGAGCGAGCCGCACCATGGCGTGCATGGTGTGCTCGATGATGATGATCGTCAGCCCTTCGAGGTTAAGCTGCAGAAGTTGCGTGAGCAGCTCGTCGGTCTCCTGTGGAGCCAGCCCTGCCAGGGTCTCGTCCATCAGGATGAGCTGCGGCCCCGAAGCCAGCGCACGGGCCAACTCCATCAGGCGCCGCTCCTTGTTGGTGAGTACGCCGGCCAGCCGTTGTGCCCGGTCCTGCAGCCCAACACGCTCCAGGGCCTCCAGCGCCATCACGCGGGCCCTGGCGTCGTCCCGCGCGCTCACAAAGGCGCCTACCATGGCGTTATTCAGCACGGACATGCGCGGGAAGGTGCGCACCACCTGGAAGGTGCGGCCGATCCCCAGGCGGCAGACCCGGTTGGGCTTGAGCCCCACGATGTTGTGGCCGTTGAACTCAATGCTGCCGCTGTCCGGTGTCAGGAAGCCATTGATGATATTAAATAGCGTCGTCTTGCCCGAGCCGTTGGGCCCGATCACGCCCTGCAGCGCCCCTCGGCGCACCGTGAAGCTCACGCTGTCCAGCGCCCGCAGGCCACCGAAGGAGCGCGTCACTTCGCGCAACTGCAGCAGCGGCTCTGCCTCCGCGGACGGCTCTGCCCTGGCCCGCGTTGAGGGCAGGGTGGCGCTGGTCGCCATTGCAGGGGACTCTGCCGCGGCGACCGTGGGAGCCCCCTTCGTGGCGGCGAGCTCCGGCTCGGGCACCGGTTGGCCGCGGTGCGTGAGCCAGTCTCGCGCCTTCCAATAGAGCCCCTCCGGGGCCAGCAGGACCACCAGGATGATGGCGACGCCATACACGACGCCCTGGATGCCCGGCAGGATCGAGCCTAACTCCCCGTTGAGTGTCTCAGCCAGCGGCACCAGGATCGCCGCGCCCAGCACCGCGCCCCACACGGTGCCCACGCCACCGAACAGCGTCACCACAAGGGCCTGCGCGGAGACGAGCACCCCGAAGACCGAACCGGGCGTGACCACCAGCAGCACCAACGCATACAACCCGCCGGCCGATGCTCCGATGGCGCCGCTGAGCATGATCGCCATCAGCTTCCAGCGCAGCGAGCTAATTCCTGCGGCCTCGGCGGCCGGCTCATTCTGCTTGATGGCCAGCAGCGACAGCCCCATGCGCGATCGCTCCACCTTCAGCGAGATCAGCATGGCCACCACCAGCAGCGCCAGCGCCAGCAGGATGTAGATGCGCTGGTCATTGAACTGCATGAACAACACCGGGTGCTCGCGCTTCATCGGCAGCGGCACCTCCTGGTAGCCCAGCCACTCGAACACGTAGAGCAGCGCCAGGGGGTAGGCCAGCATGGCCAGGGCGAAGTAGTGCCCGCGCAGACGGAAGGTGGGCAGCCCGATGATGACCGCACCCAGCGTGCCCACCAGGGTCCCCAGGGGGATGCCCAGCCACGGCGTGATATTGAACAGCACCAGCGCCAGGGTCACGGTGTAGGCACCCAGGCCCCAAAAGGCGGCATGGCCGAAGGAGACCATGCCGCTGTAGCCGCTGAGCATGTTCCACGACAAACCCATGATGCTCCACAGGATCATCAGGGTAATCATGAGCTGGTAGTACTTGTTGGGGATGCTGTAGGCGAGCACCACATAAGCCACGGCCACGGCCGCCACGGCGGCATAGGGCGAACGCCATCGGCTGGCCGCGTCCATGGGTCAGGTCCTCTCCGCGGTGCGCCCGAACAGCCCTTGCGGACGGAAGAGCACGATGCCCAGGAACACGACGAAGATGGCCGTGTTCTGCAACTGGATGGGCAGGATCAGCGTGGACAGCTGCTGCACCAGCCCGATGGTCATGCCACCCCAGAACGCACCCAGGATGCTTCCCAGGCCGCCCAGCACGACGCCGGTGTACATGATGATGACGAATTCCAGCCCGACGTAGGGCTGGAACGGGTAGTACATGGCCACCAAGCCGCCGGCCACGGCTGTCATGGCAATGCCGATGCAGAACGCCAAGCGGTGGGCGCGATCCACGTCGATGCCCATGTAGATGGCGGCCTCGGCATTGTCCGCCGCGGCGCGCATGGCCCGGCCATAGGTGGAGCGGTTCATGAACAGGTACAACAGCAGTGCCAGTCCCACCGCCACCGCAAAGGCAACCACCCGGGATTTGTTGAGGAAGATCGGGCCGACGAGCCACGCCTGGTGCGAGAGAGGCGTGCGCAAGGACTGGGGATAGGAGCCGAACACGATCAGGCCGCCGTTCTGCAGCACCAGCGAGATGCCGAGCGTGAGGATCAGTTGGCCGTAACCGCCTTCCGCCTCCGCACCCTGGGCCGCCATGCCGGAGACGCGGGACATCAGCCAGCGGTGAACGAACCAGGCCACGATGAACACCAGCGGCCCGGCCAGAAACGCCGCCACGACGGGCCCCACAAACACGCCGAACAGCGTGTGCACGCCCAGGAAGGTATACAGGTAGAATGCGAAGTACATCCCCAGCATGAGGAAATCGCCCTGGGCGAAGTTGATCACGCGCATCACGCCGAAGATCAAGCCCAGGCCCACGCACATCAGGGCATACGTCCCCCCGACCAGCACTCCGGTGGCCAGCGTCTGCAGGAAGTTTTCCAACCAGAATGGGTAGTTCATGGTGTCAACCAGCCCCATATACATGGGGCGTCCGACTCGCGGCCAACTGCGGCACCAAGTCCAGGAAGGGCCGGCCCCCACCAAGCCGGCGCCAATGGCATGCGCGGATGGAATCGCGGGGCGCCTCCGGCACGGGGCCCCGCGTCGAAGACTCTGGCAGCGACCGTACCGTGCCTGCCGGGCACGCTCGTCGTGCCGCCGTTCAGTTCAAGGTTGGGGCGAGGAGCAGGTGACCGCAATTCGCAACGGCTCCGCGTCGCAGGGCATCCGGGCGATCGGGCCGGGCGGGCGGCTACAGCGCAGCCGGCCACGCCTTTGGCCGCATGACTGGCGCCCAGACGCACAGCCAGCGAGGCTTCGTGCGCCGTATCCATCGCGAACTGTCTCCCCAAGCGAACCGGCTCGTAACCGATGCGCCGCTATAGCAGATACGATTTTCGCGTGTCAACGCCGCGCCGTTTCGGTCGTCCGGCAAGCCTGAAGAAGCCTGCGAGCAAGAACCGCTGCGAGGGGCCCGCCCCCTCGCGCACCCGTCTGGGGATTGTCGCGGCTGTTTCACAGCCGCCAAGACGTGGGTTCCAATTGGGGGACGGAGGCGGGGGCACCGCTCGCGGCCGGAGGGCGGGGGCAACACCTCCGAAAACGATGCCCTTGTTTTTCAGAGGTCTTTTGCAATTCGGGCGTGGAGGATTTCCGGAGTTCCTCGCCTCGGGTCGTCTGACCCTCGGTCCGCGCGACCGTCAGACCATTCCCGTGGCCAATCGCTCCACTTCCTGCATGGCCAGAATCCCCAGCAGGGTCTTCAGGTTCCGTTGTGGGTTGGTCCCGTTGCCCACGTCGAATTCCAGCCCCACCATCTGGCCCAGATGTACCCGGGGAACGACGGAATCCAGATGAATGTGAAATCGGTCACCCACCTGGATCATGCCCTCCCTGATCCTCCGGTTTACCTTGAAGCACTTCTCCTCCAGCCTGGAACGGGCCTTGATGCGGCACCCCCGAGAGGACAGATCCACCACCGGGAAGCCCAGGCCCACTTCGGGGATGTGAAGTTGCAGGTTGGTATACCGACGGGTGCTGAACCGCTCCCCGCCACGTTTGATTCGGACGGCCTGGCCCGAAGGCTGCCTGCAAACGAAGCCCTCCGATCCATTCGCCAGGTTCACGTGCAGGGCTGCGATTTCCATCCGTACCTCGAACTCCTTCGCCCAGGGAATCCTGAAGCGCACGCACTCCTCATTGGCGAGGCTCTCCGCTATGCCCCGGGGCTTGCCGACGATCACAGTCTGATCCCAGAGGATCAGCCGCGTGTTGAACCGAAGCAGCACCCGTTCCACCTCCATCCGCACGACGGTTTGGTCCTCGCAGACCCGCCGTACGACCTCCATGGCCGAGGGTGCCTTCCTCGCCGTGCCGCCAAACTTGAACATCTGCAATTGTTCCCCCTGGGACTTATGGCGCCCCGGCCGAAGGCACCGGCACGGATACGGGTGTCAGAAATAGCTCCCGCCTATGATCTGGTTATAGGATCGGAATCCCGGCAGAAATCTTGAACGAGCGCCCCCGGCCCGCCCCTCTTGGATCGATTCAGTGCGTAAGTCAGAGTTCAGGCTGGGCCGGCCGGGGAGAAACGGCCGGGCAGATATTCGGCGGGCTGCATCAAGCAGAGGTGTTGCCAAGACTCCAACGGCCACACGCGAGTATGGCGCCCCGAACATCGGGCACGCCAAGGAGCTCAAGGCCTTGGAGAAAGAGAAAGCCGAGGAATACCGGGTTGATTACGATCGACTGCGTGTTGAGCACGTCCAGACGTGGACGCAGCGGATGAGAGATCGGGGTGGAGGGATTCGAACCCCCGACTTCCTGCTCCCAAAGCAGGCGCGCTACCAGACTGCGCTACACCCCGTGAGCGGTTCCCTGGCCGCTGGCGCCCAGCCTACAACATTCGGGCGGAGGCCGGAAGAGCGGGCGGACAATGGGTCGCAGCCGCCGCCGGACGGCTGGTGCGTGTGGACGAGCCGGTGCCGACTACACCAGCCGATCGCCCAGAGCCTGCATCTGCGCGGCAAGGCGCTGGCGGACGCCGACCTCGGCGCGATCGAGCATGGCGTCCAATGCGGCACGGGAGAAGGGTCGGCCCTCGGCCGTGCCCTGCACCTCGATCACATCCAGGCGGTCGGTCATCACCACGTTGAGGTCCACCTCGGCGCGCGAGTCCTCCTCGTAGTTCAGGTCCAGCAGAGCCACATCGTCCAGCCAGCCCACGCTTACCGAGGACACGTAACGCGTGACGGGCGGCCGCGCGAACGCCCGCGCGGCGTGCATGCGGCGCAGGGCCATCACCAGCGCCACGAACCCTCCGGCGATGGCGGCGGTGCGCGTGCCGCCGTCCGCCTGGATCACATCGCAGTCGATCCACACCGTGTGCTCGCCCAGAACGGACAAGTCCACGGCTGAGCGCAGGGAGCGCCCGATCAGGCGCTGGATCTCCAGGCTGCGCCCGCTGGGCCGGCCCGCCGTCACCTCCCGTGTGGCGCGGGATGACGTGGCGCGGGGCAGCATGCCGTATTCCGCCGTGATCCAGCCCTGGCCCGAACCGCGCCGCCAAGCGGGCAGGCGCTCTTCCACCGAGGCGGTGCAAATCACCTTGGTGTGGCCGGAGCTGACCAGCACGGAACCTTCCGCGTGCATGGTGTAGCCGACCTCCAGGGAGAACGGGCGTGGCTCTTCGGGCTTGCGGCCGTCGGAGCGGGTGTGGGGCAATTCCGATTTCAACTTGCGCGCCTGATCCTGCAGGGATTCATTCATGCCGCGAACCGGCCAGTGGGTGAGTCACCGCGTAAGGTTCTCACTCTCTGCCGCATTTCCGGCGTACCCGCAAGAGTGATTGCCTCACCCGGCGGACGCCGCAACCCGCTGCCGGCCGGGCTAGCGACCGGCCATCAGCAGGTGCGGATACTTCTCCTTGGCCACCTGCACCATCGCGATGAAGCGTGGCACGTACTCCGCCGTCTCGCGACGAAGGCGCAGGTCGAAGAAGTTCCAGGTGTGCTGGTCGGCGATGGCGCGCTCGATGTAGCCGGGGCCGCCGTTGTAGGCGGCCAGGGCCAGCGCCCAGTTGTAGTTGAACTTCTGCCCCAGCTCATCCAGGTAGTCCGCCGCCGCCAGGGTGGCCTTGTACCAGTTCAGGCGCTCGTCCGCGAACGCACCCACCGCCAAGCCCACGTGGCCGGCGGTGTTCTCGGTGAACTGCCACAGGCCCCGCGCATGACCGGAATCGGCGCGGTTCTCGAACTTGGACTCCAGCATGGGCAGGTAGGCCAGTTCCAACGGCAGTCCGCGCCGCCGGAAGATGCGGGTGATGGTGGGCAGGTAGCGGCGCCCCTGCTGCAATGCCGTCTCCACCGTGGTCGTGCTGCTGTAGTGGTCATAGAAGCGCACCACACGCGGGTCCTGCGAAATCCAGATTGAAGGCTTGTTGTCTTTTACATATCCTGACCCTGTCCGCCCTCCGCTGAGGCCGGCATAGGGCGCCGTGGCTCCATAGTGGCCCGGTGCGCACGCAGCCAGGAGCATGGCCAGCGCCAGCCCGAGGGCCGGCACGGCAAGGGGGGTCGTTCTGGGTCGTCTACCGCTCATGTGTCGCTTCACCATCGGCAGGGGTGCAGTTCCATTGCGCCCGACGGGCAGCTTGCGTTGGCCGACAACCGCCTCCTTGCGGCTGTGGCCTGCCCGTGCGCAGCGTGGGCCGGGGCTCTCCACCCGGCCGCCATGGTGCGGGCCGCAGCGCCTGGGGCCGCAACCGCGCTGTCGCTGCCTGCATCCCATGCAAGAGCGTGGCCAGCCCGCCGCCGGCGCGGGCTGCCGCTGATGGGCGCCATGCTGGACTTCGCCGCGCTGCACGAGCTGCTGGCGCGCCATGGAGACGCGTGGGATGCCTCCGTGCCCGGCTTCACGATCCGGGGCCGCCCCTTCGACTTCGCCCATCGGCGCTACCTGATGGGCGTGATCAACCTGTCGCCAGACTCCTGGTACCGCGAAAGCGTGTGCAAAAGCGAGGGCGAGGCCATCACCCGCGGACGCATGCTGGCCGCCCAGGGCGCGGACCTGGTGGATATCGGCGCGGAATCCACCCTGCCCGATGCCGAACGCGTGGGCCCGGCCGGGCAGATAGCCCGGCTGCTCCCCGTCGTGCGGCGCCTGGCGGCCGAGGGCGTGCTGGTCTCGGTGGAAAGCTACCACCCGGAGGTGTTGGAGGCCGCGGCCCAGGCCGGTGCAGCCGTGTTCAACCTCACCGGCACGCGCGAGGAGGTTGAGGTGTACAAGCTGGCCCAGCGCTTCGAGGCCGCCGTGGTGCACTGCTACGTGCAAGGCGAGACGGTGCGCGCAGCGGACGACTTCACCTTCTCCGCGGATATGGCCGCGACCCTCACGGACTACTTCCGCGAGCGCATCGCTCGGGCCCGCGCCGCGGGGGTCACGCGCAACATCGTGGATCCGGGGCTGGGCTTCTACTACCGCAACCTGGAGGATGGCGACCTGCGGGTGGCCTATCAGCTCCAGACCTTCCTGCACACCTTCCGCCTGCGTCCGCTGGGTTGCCCCACGCTGAATATCCTGCCCCACGCGCCGGAGCTGTTTGGTGAGGAGAATCGCCGCGCCGCCGAGCCGTTCTTCGCCGTACTGGCCTTGCTGGGCGGCACTCACATCGTGCGCACCCACGAGCTGGACACCGTGGCCCGCATCCGCGCCGCCCTGGAGCGCTATCGCCCCGACGCCAGCGCCTGAGGCACGCGGGCGGCTCAACAGCAGACCCCTCGCATGCGCTCGGGGTGACAAAGGCGACGGGTGCTGCGGCGACCCGTGGCTTGGCGAATTCAGCGGACGGCGGACGGGGTTTCAGTAGTACACGGTGCGGGTGCGGTGGTAGGGCTGCAGCCCGGTCTTGTCCTGGCCGGCCGTCCAAAGCAGGTAGTCCACCTCGGACGCGGTGACCGCGGGCTGGCCCGCGGCGAGCTGCCGATTCAGCGCGCGGGCGATCCACTCCACGCCCCAGATGGTCGCGGCGCGCAGTTCTACCTCCTCCGCGCTGCCGGGGGGCAGCAGCTCCCCGCGCTCCATGCGCTCCGCCAGCGCCGCGCCGGGCACCAGCACGCCCTGGGCGCGCAGCACCTGCGGCACCTTGTAGTCCGCGAAGGCCGTGAGCTGCTCCAGGCCCTGCAGGCGCCCCAGCGGGTCGTCCGGCACCAGCCGGGCCAGGTCCGCCACGCAGATCTGTGCGCGCTTGTAGAAGCGCACAGGCGCGCCCTGCCAGGTGGCCTCGTCCCGGAACGACGGTAGTTCGGCCACGATTCGGTGCACCAGCGCTACCGCATCGCCTCCGGCCGCCGCGACGAGGTTTGCGAACTGGCCGCCCCAGCGCTCCAGCAGCACCCGTCCCGCCTCGCGCAGGTGCGCCAGCCGCGCCTCCATCAGTGGCGGGGCTCGACCCTCGCCACGCAGCAGATGCGCCAGCGCATCCGGCCGCAGGTTAGCCAGCCAGTGCGCATCCCACAGGGGCGTGGCGTCCTCGACGATGGCGCGGTGCAGCGCGGCGGCCAGCGCCCAGTAGCCATCGAGCCGCTGCCCGCGGTAGGGCACGCGCCAGCGTGGCTCGTCCTCCCAGAAGCTGAAGTTCAGCGCCTCCAGCACCAGCAGGTAGTTCAGCCGCCGCCGCACCGGCAGGAAGCGGCAGTGCAGCGCATCCTCGGGCGGGCTGGTTTCCGCGCGGCCCCCTCCACGGCCCCCGCGCGCCACGGCGAAGCGCTCCGCCGCGGCGGCATCCAGGCGCACGTGCGCGGCGTCCCGGGCCACCGAGGCCGTGGAGGTGAGCACGCCTAACGGGTCGTGCGCCGGCGGATCGAAGCGGTAGGGGTCGCCCATTGTCTCATTCGCGATGCTAGGCTAAAGGACAGCTACGCTTAGCGGAAATGCCGCCGCAGGGGAATCCCGCGCACCCACCGGCCCCAGGGAGCCCGTGGCGGCTTGGCTTACGGACGCCCCCGATGAAGCCCGCGCCCTGAACCCTCTGCCCTCGGGACCCTGCCATGCACCCTGCCCTCTCGCCCGATTCCCTGCGCAACTGCGTGCCGGACGTCACCCGCGCCTTTACCCTACGCGGCTTGGAAGGCCCGGTGACGATCCACCGGGACGCCTTCGGCATCGCCCACGTGCGCGCCGGCAGCGAGTCCGACGCCCACTTCGCGCAGGGCTTTGTGCACGCGCAGGACCGGCTGTGGCACATGGAGTGCGACCGGCGCCGCGCCTACGGCCGCTGGGCCGAGGCCATGGGCCCGGCGGGGCTGGCGGAGGACCGCATGATGCGCCGTTTCCGCATCGGCCCCGCGCTGCCCAGGCTCTACGACGGCCTGCAGCCGGAGACGCGGGCCATGCTGGAGGCTTACGCCCATGGCGTCAATGCCTTCCTGGAGAACGCGCGGGGCCTGCCTGTGGAGTTCGAGCTGACCGACGTGAAGCCCCAGCCCTGGCTGCCGCTGGACAGCCTGGCGGTGTTCTGCGTGCGGCACATCCTGATGGGCGTGTGGGAGAGCAAAATCTGGCGCGCGCGCATGCTGCACGCCATGGGGCCAGAGAAGGTGGCTGCCTTCCACCCCGGCTATGCTCCCGGCCAGCTCGTGATCGTGCCGCCGGACGGGCGTTTCGGCGGCGCCCCGCTGCACGCGTACGAGACGCTCAAGGACGCACTGGGGCACCTCACCTGGCTGCGCCACGGCAATGCGGACGGCAGCAACAACTGGGTGGTGGGCGGGGCGCGCACGGCCTCCGGCAAGCCCATCGTGGCGGGCGATCCGCACCGCGCCCTGGACGTGCCCAACGTGTACTACCAGAACCACGTGGCCTGCGACGCCTTCGACGTGATCGGCTTCTCCTTCCCCGGCGTGCCGGGCTTCCCGCACTTTGCCCACAGCGCGCGGGTGGCCTGGGCCATCACCCACGGCAGCGCGGACTATCAGGACCTCTACATCGAGCGCTTCGACCCCAAGGATGCCACGCGCTACGAGCACCGGGGCGAGTGGCTCACCGCCCGGCGCGACCGCGAGACCATCCAGGTGCGCGGGGCCGCACCGGAAACCCTGGAGACCTGGGAGACCCTGCACGGGCCCATCGTGGGCGGCGAGCCCGCCGAGGGCACCGCGCTGGCGTTCCGCTACACGGCGCTGGAGACGCCCAACGGCACGCTGGATGCCGTGCGCGCCATGCTGCTGGCCCGCAACGCGGACGAGCTGGAGGCCGCCGTGCGCACCTGGGTGGACCCGGTGAACAACATGGTCTACGCGGACGTGGACGGGAACTTTGGCTACCGCACCCGGGGCCGGCTGCCTGTGCGCAGCGAAGCCAATGCCTGGGTGCCCGTACCCGGCTGGACGGGCGAACACGAGTGGAGCGGCAACGTGGCATTCGAGGCCATGCCCGCCGTGCGCAATCCGGCGTGCGGCTATGCCTACACGGCCAACAACCGCATCGTGGACGAGCACTACCCCCACTACATCGGACTGGACTTCGCCCCGGGCTTCCGCGCCGAGCGCATCCACACGCACCTGCGCGGCCTGACCGGCGCCACCGTGGATCACATGGCCGCCATCCACGCGGACGTAGGCTCCGTGCCGGCGGAGGCCTTCCGGCCGCTCTACGGCCGCGTGAAGCCGGCGGACGCCGCGGGCGAGCAGGCGCTGGCGCTGCTACGGGATTGGGATGGTCAGGTGACGCGCGAATCCCCTGCGCCCACCATCTTCGCCACGTGGCGGAAGCACATCCTGCTGCGGCTGTTCACGCCGCAGTTCGATGCAGCCCTGCTGCGCGACATCCTGACCGCCGTGGACCGCGGGGCCAACGGCCTGCTCACGCGCACCCAGGCACGGCTGCACCAGCTCATCGCGGACAATGACACCTCCGTGCTGCCCCCTGGCGAGAGCTGGGATGCGCTGATCTCCGCCGCGCTGGGCGATGCCGTGGCGGAGCTGAGCGCCCGGCTGGGCGCCGACCCCGCCCAATGGCACTGGGAGCGTGAGCACCACACGGCGGCCGCGCATCTGCTGGCGGCCCAGCACCCGGATGCATTGCACCTGCTCAATCCTCCGCCCATCAGGATGGGGGGCGACGGAGACACCGTGCAGGCAGGCGGCTACTACGTAGCGCAGGATCTGCGGGCGCGCTTCATCTCGGTGGCCCGCTACGTCTTCGACACGGGCGATTGGGACAACTCGCGCTGGATCGTCCCAGGCGGCGTGTCGGGTCACCCCGGTAGTCCGCACTACCAGGACCAGGCCGGGCTCTACGAGATGCACCGCACCCTGCCCATGACCTACAGTTGGGACGCCATCGAGCGCGAGGCCAAGGCCACGCAAACGCTCTCGCCCCAGTAGCGCCGAGCCCCCGCGCCATCCCCACGAACGAGGAAAGGCCAGGGTGCCGATGGGCATCCTGGCCTTGCGCGGTGGGCGGGAGCGAATCCCGTGGCTCCCGCCTCAGCAGGCCTGCGTGAGTTCGCCTACGGTTTGCCGGCCGGCGGTTGTTGGCCGGAAGGGCCGTAGCCCGGGCCCATCATGCCCCCGCCCCAGCCGGGGCCGTAGCCTTGCGGGCCGTGCATCCAACCGTGCATCCCGCCGGGGCCGTAGCCTTGCGGACCGTGCATCCAGCCCGGACCGTAACCGCCCCGCATGCCCCAGCCCGGGCCATTGCCCGCGCCGTTGGTAGCCCGCAGCGCCACCATGGTGGCGTACATGTTGGTGCGCAGCAGCCCATAACCCAGCGTTGCGCCATAGCCCTGCAGCGTCTTCACGACCGCCTCGTCATCGCTGGTGAAGGCCAGCGCCGCTCCCGCGTCCGTCTTCGTCGCGCTCACCGAACTGTCGGGCACCGGCGATCCGAGCGCGGCGTGCTCACCGGTGAACTCGTTCTGGATCGCGGTCACGATCGCCGGGTCCTGCGAGGTCACGGTCACCGTCACGCCCTTGTCCGTGGGCTGCGCGGTGAAGACGCCGAAGTGCATGATGTTGCGCATCTGCCACATGTGTTGCGTCAGTTCCTGCTGTGCTGCCTGCGCGGAGTCGTCGCTGGTGACATCCGACCAGGCCGCCGGAACGGCTGCCAGGGCCAGGAAGAGTCCAACCGCCAGCGCACTCAGTGCGATTCGTTTCGTGGTGTTCATGGCCGCATGCCTCTTGTTGCGGTGTTGGCCCCCCGGTTCTTCATCTCTCGCACTTGGCACTACACCGGCCACGCGGGTTTCTTTCAGCGGCCTGTCGAGATTTCCGCAGAGTCGCTCCCACGGCGGTGAGGAGGCGCCCGATCGGGCCGTGACGGGTGACACGAGTGCTGAGCCGGAAGTGACCGATGCCGGGGACACGGCACGGCCGACTCCGAAGAGGCACAATTGATGGGCAAGGGAACACCCCAGGCCACGAGCTGACCCAGGGGTAAGGTATGTGGGAAATTCTGTCGGGAGACGTCGGGACCTACCTAACGCTCCGGGCCGCTCATAGGGCCGCCGGGCTGCATCGGGCCGACGCCGCCCATGGGCCCGCCACCCATGCCTCCGGGCCCCATGCGGCGCATCATCGGCCCCATGCCGCCCCCCATCCCACCCGGCCGCATGCCACGCATCATCTCCTGCATCATGCGGTGGTGGCGGAAGTAGGGCTGCACGGATGCGGGATTGCAGCGCTGAGCCATCTGCGCCCGCACGACCCCGCCATTGGGCAGGGCAATCAGGCGCACATCCTCGCCCACCTGCGCCTGGAAGCCGGGCGGCAGCAGCACCTCCTCCTCGTCGCCCGTCGGCGTCTGGATACGGGCGCGCTGCCCGTCCAGGGCGATCACGCGGCCCATGCGGAAGCGGGGATCGGGCCGGTGGTAGATCGCGCGCTGACCATAGAACCACGACAGCCCCGGTGTGCTCACCTCCTCCTTCAGCACGGCATCCTGCAGGCTCTCGTTGAGACCGGAGCCCGCCAGGGCCAAGCCGCCGGCGCCGGTGAGGCCGTAGCTGATGAGCAGCGCCCACGCCACCGGCACGCGCACAGCCCGCGCGTGGCGGATCAGCCAAGCCGCTGCCCCGCCCAGGAGCAGCGCGGTAAGCAGCAGGTCGTAGGGAATCTGCCCGAGGAAGCCACCCAGCAGCCGGGACCCGAAGTGCAGCAGCTCCAGCGCACCGCTGCTGCGCAGTTGGTAGGCAGCGCCATTCAGCACCACCACGCCAGTCACCAACGCCGCCGCGGCCGCAACCCGGCCCAGCCACACCGCTCCCCGCACGCGCCAGAGTGGGCGCACCGTGAGACCCTGGCGCTCGATCTCGCCCATCACCTGCGCGGCAAAGTCCGGCGGCAGGTGCGGCGCATCGGGCCGGGCGGCCCGCATTTTCTCGTCGAAGCGCTCCATTATCGGCTCCCCGGTTCGGAGGGGTGGGCGACTCCAGAGGGCACCCCCCTGCGCCATGTACTACACCGGCGGACGGAGATTCTTTCGCCGCTTCGGTCAAATCGGCTGCACATCAGCTTCCTCCGGCGCCAGCACGGCGCGCAACGCCTTGCGGCCGCGGTGGATCAGCGTGCCCACCGTGCCCAGGGGCACCTGCAGAATCTCCGCGATCTCCTGGTAGCTGCGATCCTCGAAGTAGTGCAACACCAACGCCGAGCGCAACTGGGGTCGCAGACCGCCCAGCGCGCGGTGCAGCGCGTCCTGCTCCTGGCGCTCGGCCAGGTGGCTCTCCGGCGTCACCCCGGTAGGGTCGCCCACGCGCGCCCAATCCTCCGGCTCCAGGGAGGCCTCCGGGTGCCGCGCGCGGGTGCGCAGCAGATTGGCCGCCTCGTTGTGCGCGATGCGATACAGCCAGGGCTGCAGCGGCCGTGCGCGGTCCACGTCACGCAGGTTCTGGTAGGCCTTCAGGAACACGGCCTGGGTGAGGTCGCGCGCCGTCTCCTGGTCCCGCAGCAGGAGCCGGTAAAGATAGGCGAAGATGCGTTGCTGGTAGCGCTCCACCAGCGGCTGGTAGGCCTCTGCACGACCGTCCAGCACCGCGCCGATGAGCTCGGCGTCGCTCCACGTGTGTGGTTCGCCGCGGGGACTGCTCATTGGGGCCGGGCTCCTGGCCAAGCGACCGCAAAACCGGTAGCCTGATGCTCTTGTGCGGCGCCGCTCCAGGGTGATACCCAGGAAGAGGGGCCTTTACCCAGGGACAGGTTGAGCGGAGTCATCGCGCGCCGGCCGGCTGCGCGCACCACCGGCGGACGGTTTATGAAGTATGTGATCATCCAGGGCGATGGGATGGGCGACCGGCGCGGGGCCGAGCCCGGCGCCAAGACTCCGCTGGAGGCGGCCCGCACGCCCCACTTCGACCGCGTGGCGGGGTGCGGCTCGTTCGGCCTCATTCATACCATTCCCACAGGTTACCCGCCCGGCTCGGACGTGGGCAACCTCAGCCTGTTCGGCTACGACCCGCGCGTGTACTACACGGGCCGCTCGCCCCTGGAGGCCGCGGCCATGGGCGTCAAGCTGGGGCCGGAGGATGTGTCCTTCCGCATGAACCTGGTGACGATGAGCGGCACGGACGCCGAGCCCGTGATGGCGGATTACTCCGCGGGGCACATCCCCAGCGAGGATGCCGCCCGCATCGTGGCGGACCTCAACGACCGCCTGGCGGACGAGAGCTTCCAGTTCTACCCCGGCGTGAGCTACCGCCACCTGCTGGTGTGGCGCAAGGGCTGCCAGGAAATGCAGACCACGCCGCCCCACGACATCACCGATCAGCCCGCGCTGCCGCACCTGCCCACCGGCGAGGGCGCCGAGCAACTGCGCCGCATCATGGATGCCTCGCGAGCGCTGCTGACCGACCATCCGGTAAACCGGGAACGCCGCGCCGCCGGCAAGGCGCCCGTGAGCCAGGTCTGGCTGTGGGGCCAGGGACGCGCACCCAGCATGCCCAGCTTCGTGAGCCTGCACGGCCTGCGCGGCGCCTGTATTTCCGCGGTGGACCTGGTGCGTGGCGTGGCCGTCTATGCCGGCTTCGACATCATCCACGTGCCCGGAGCCACCGGCTACATTGATACGGACTACGCGGCCAAGGGCGAATACGCCCTCAAGGTTCTTGCCGATCACGACCTGGTGTTCGTGCACATCGAGGCACCGGACGAATCCGGCCATATGGGCAGCCGCGAGGAGAAGATCCGCGCCATCGAGTCCATCGATGCGCTCATCGTGGGGCCGCTGCTGGACCAGCTCCCGGCTCTGGGACCGTTCCGGCTGTGCATCGTTTCCGATCACGCCACGCCCGTCTCGCTGCGGACGCACACGCCCGACCCCGTACCCTTCGCCATGGTGGCGAGCGAACAACTCGCCTCCACGCCGCGTGCCGTCAAATATGGCGAGGCGGACGCCACGGCCAGCGGCGTGACCATCGCCGACGGCCATACGGTCATCGAACGCCTGCTGAGCTTCCCAGGCTGATTAGCCTCCCGGATCAGTCCGCCCCGCGGTAGCGGGGCGGACCCCTTGCCGCTCCCCCTCCCAGTCTGACCGGGGCGTACGCCCGGCTCTGGCGTTTCGCTAGGCGGGAATACCCTTGCCGAAAACCTGTTCGGCATCGAAGGCCTCCGCAGCCGCCCCGACGCGCTCGATGCGCACGTGGGTCATGCGGTCGCCCTGCTGAACGGCGTTGACGACGTCCAGCCCCTCGACCACCTCGCCGAAGACAGCGTGCTTGCCGTCCAGCCAGGGGGTCTCCACATGCGTGATGAAGAACTGGCTGCCGTTGGTGTTGGGCCCGGCATTGGCCATGGAGAGCATGCCGGGCTTGGAGTGCCGCAGGCTCGGATCGATCTCGTCCTCGAAGCGATAGCCCGGGCCGCCGGTGCCCCGCCCCTGCGGGCATCCGCCCTGGATCATGAAGTCCGCAATGACGCGGTGGAAGATCAGTCCGTCGTAGAAGGGCTCGGTCTTCTGCGAACCATCCGGCGCACGCCAAGTGCGGGTGCCCTCCGCCAGACCGACGAAGTTACCGACGGTGCGGGGCACCTTGTCAAAGAACAAGCGCACCAGAATGTCCCCCTTGGTGGTCTCGAATCGGGCGTAGAGTCCGTCCTGCATGCAGTGCCTCACGGATGCGGTGTGAGCAGCGCGAATGGCCGCTGGGGGCCCCGAGCGGGGCATCGCTTATGGGGTACCCTGCCCGGCGCAGACAAGGCAAGTGGCCAAGGCACGCTGCCCCGGAAACGGCTCCAGGCGGCGGCTGCCGCAAAATACGTCGCCTAGGTGCCCATTGTCAGACTCGGGTTCAGCGTGTATAAGAGTCTCCGGGAAAGGGTTGTCCCTCTAATCTTTGACGATTTCGGCACGGGTGTGGTGGCAGCCGCGCGGCTCCACATGTATCCGCCGCAAGTCGTTTAATCTTGAAGGGTCGTCATGTCCATCGCGTTGAATCTGCCCAATCCGTTCAATGTGGCGGATTACTGCATCGCCCCCAACCTGTCGCCGGAGCGCCGCAACCGGCCCTATATGCTCTGTGGTGATGAGGCGCTGACCTACGGCGAGCTGGACCGGCAGGCCAACCGCGTGGGCAATGCGCTCAAGGCACTGGGGGTGGAGCCGGAGCAGCGCGTCATGCTGCTGATGCTGGACACGCTGGCCTTCCCGCCGTGCTTCTGGGGCGCCGTGCGCATCGGGGCCGTGGCGATTCCGGTGAACACGCTGCTCAAGCCACCTGACTACGAGTACTTCCTGAACGACAGCCGTGCGCGTGTGCTGATCGTGGACGAGGCGCTGTGGCCGAACATCGAGCCCATTGCAGGCAAGCTGCGCCACCTGCGGCATGTGGTGATCGCCAACGGCAAGGTGCCCGGCAAGCTCACCCTGGCGGAGCGGATGGCCGAGGCCTCGGACGAGCTGGAAAGCGAGCCCATGAGCCCGGACGATCCGGCGTTCTGGCTGTACACCTCGGGCAGCACCGGCGCGCCCAAGGCCGCGGTGCACCTGCACCACGACATCCCTTACGTGCTGGAAACCTACGTGAAGGACGTGCTGGCGCTGACGCCGGAGGACCGCACGTTCTCGGCCGCCAAGTTCTTCTTTGCGTATGGGCTGGGCAACAGCCTGTACTTCCAGATGCCGGCAGGGGCCTGCGGCATCGTCGTGCCTGGGCGGCCCACGCCGGAGCTGATGTTCGAGACCATCGAGAAGTACCGACCCACCGTGTTCTATGGCGTGCCGACGCTCTACAACGGCATGCTCCACACCTACGAGGCCTGGCAGGCGGGCAAGAACAATCCGCCGAACCCTCTGCCCACGCTGAATTCCCTGCGTTTCTCGGTTTCGGCAGGCGAGTCGCTGCCGGCCGACCTGTTCCAGCGCTGGAGCAGGTACTTCGGCTCGGAGATCCTGGACGGCATCGGCTCCACGGAGATGCTGCACATCTTCATCTCCAACCGTCTGGGCGATGTGCGGCCGGGCAGCACGGGCAAGCCCGTGCCAGGCTACGAGGCACGGCTGGTGGACGAGAACAGCCAGGACGTGGGCCCCGACCAGATCGGCGCCCTGCTCGTCAAGGGTGATTCCGCCGCCGCATTCTACTGGAACAAGCACGCCAAGACCCAGGCCACCATGCTGGGCGAATGGATGGTGACCGGGGACAACTACCATCGCGATGGCGATGGCTACTTCTGGTACGACGGCCGCAACGACGACATGATGAAGGTCTCTGGCTCGTGGGTTTCCCCAATCGAGGTGGAGGCGGCCCTCATCACGCATGAGGCCGTCGCCGAATGCGCCGTGGTGGGCAATGTGGACAGCAGCGGGCTCACCAAGACCAAGGCCTTCGTGGTGCTCAAGCAGGGTGAGCAGGCCTCGGACGAACTGGCCGCCGCGCTTGCTGCCCACGTAAAGGCTAAGATCGCCGGCTTCAAGGCCCCCTCCTGGGTGCAGTTCGTTTCCGACCTGCCCAAGACGGCGACCGGAAAGATCAAGCGGTTCGAGCTGAGAGGCTGATTCCATGCCCGGCAATTCCACCCCCGCCTACTACAACGCCCCTCTGCAGACCTGGGACGATGCCGCCCGGCGGGCGCATCAGGCCGCCCGCTTCGATGCCATGGCGGCCACGCTGTTGGAGCGCAACGCCTTCTACCGCGCCAAGTGGGCCGACCTGCCTGCCGAGCACGTGAACTATGCGCACTTGGCCGAGTTGCCCTTCACACGCAAGCGCGAGCTGCTGGAGGATCAGGCGGCGCACGGGCCGTTCGGCACCAACCTCACCTATCCGCTGGGCGACTACATCCGGATGCACCAGACCTCCGGCACGACCGGCACGCCCCTGCGCGTGCTGGATACGCGCCGCGCTTGGGACTGGTGGGGCGAGTGCTGGCGGTACGTGCTGGATGCCGCCGGCGTCACGCGCGACGACGTGGTGATGCTGGCGTTCTCCTTCGGTCCCTTCATCGGCTTCTGGTCGGCGCAGGAGGCCGTGGGACAGATGGGAGCGTTGATGCTCTCCGGCGGCGGCATGACCTCCGCCCAGCGCCTGCACGCCATGCGCGAACTGGGCGCGACCGTGCTGCTCTGCACGCCGTCCTACGCCCTGCACCTGGCCGAGGAGGCGGAGGCCGAGGGCATTGACCTTGCGCGCGACCTCAAGGTGCGCGTAACCGTGCACGCGGGCGAGCCCGGCGCCGGCATCCCAGCCACGCGGGAGCGCATCGAGACCCTCTGGGGCGTCACAGCCTTCGACCATCCGGGGGCCAGCGAAGTGGGGGCCTACGGCTACTCCTGCGCCACGCGCGAGGGTGTGCATGTGAACGAGGCGGAGTTCATCGCCGAGGTGGTGGATCCCGCGACCGGCGCGGCGGTGGAGCCGGGCCAGGAGGGCGAGCTGGTGCTGACCAACCTGGGGCGCGACTGCTTCCCGGTGGTGCGCTACCGCACGGGGGACGTCGTGCGGGCCCGCGCGCGCGGCCTCTGCGGCTGCGGCCGCACCACGCTGCTGCTGGAGGGGGGCATCCTGGGCCGCAGCGACGACATGGTCACCGTGCGCGGCGTGAACGTGTTCCCCTCAGCGTTCCTTGAGATCTTCAATCGCATCCCGGGCGTGGTGGAGCATCGCATCACGGCCTACCGCGCCGAGTTCCTCGATCAACTGCACGTGGAATTCGAGTGCACGGACAACCGCGATCGGCGCGCAGCGGTGAGCCAGGCCATCCGCGATGCGCTGGGCATCCGCGTGAGCCTGCACCAGTGCCCGCCGGAGAGCCTGCCGCGCTACGAACTGAAAGCCAAGCGCTTCTTCGACCGGCGCACGGAAGATTGGCAGCCCGGCACCGCGGCATAGCGTGGCAACCCGGCCGGAGATGAAGGCGGCTCGGCACGGATCGGACGAGTGGGCGGAACGCTGCCGGACCGGTAGCCGACGCCGAAGACACGGACCACCTTGGGAGGGAGCATGAGCGAAGGGATCATCGGAGCAGCGCTGGCCACCCACTCGCCACGCATGGCCGCGCAGGCGCCGGCCTTCATGGCCGATCTGGTGGCGGGAGCCCGGGCAATGGGCGAGCACGTCCGCGCGGCACGGCCGGACGTGCTGGTGGTGCAATCGGCCCACTGGCTGACGACCTTCCACTGGTACGTGACCTGCCAGCGCGAGCACGTGGGCACCTGCGTGGCCACGGAAGCGCCTGATATGATTCCGGGCATTCCCTATCACCGCCGCGGCGACCCGGAACTGGGCCGCGCCATCGCCGAGGAAGCGGACAAGGCTCTGGCCTCGCGGGGCGCGCACTGTGGACGCAACGAAACGGAGCACTTCGTGTGGGACTACGGCTCGCTGGTGCCCCTGCTCTACATGGACCCGGAGCAGGAGCTGCCGGTGGTGCTGCTCAGCACCTGCATGGCCGCTCCCCTGGACGAGTGCCAGGCTATGGGCGCCGCCGTGCGCAGCGCCGCGGAGCGGCTCGGCAAGCGCGTGCTGTTCGTGGCCAGCGGAGCGCTCTCGCACGCGCTCACGCGCCGCCCGGACGACTGGCCCACACCCGAACGGCAGGATATGGACAAACGCTTCATGAAGCTACTGCAGGATGGCGATGTGGACGCCTTGCGCAAATGGCTACCGGACTTCGCCAGGGAAACCATCGCGGAAGTGGGCGGACGCCACCTGGCCACGCTGCTGGGCGTGCTGGAGGGCGCGGGCACCGGGTTTCGGGGTGAGGCCTTCGGCTATGGGCAATCCTCCGGCAGCGGCAACACCAACGTGCTGATTCAGCCGGCCGCCTGAGCGGGCGCGCCCACCTTGCCAGCGCCGACGAGGGACCGTGTGGGCGGCCTGTCTCGTGGCGCCCGTGATGGAGAATGCAATTGAAATGGCAGTGGCTTTCGCATAGGCTGCCGCCATTTCATGTTCAACGATTGGGATCGGCTGGCTGCGCCACCCTGGGGGCTTGGCGCACGAGGGGGCCGGCGCGAAACGCCAACGGTGCAGCGAGTCGTGTCCCATGGGGGCCGGCATCGCCGATGGAGAGGGGTCACAGAAGCGGTCACCGCCGCCTTGGGAAGGCCGGACGGCGATAGCAGGCAACCGCACTTACTCGCACCAAGGGGAGGTATCGCATGGGTAACCACCACACGCACGACGGCAACTGCCTGGAGCTGGGTCGCCGCAAGTTCCTGACCATGGCCGCAGCAGGCGCCGGGTTGGTGATGCTGCCGATCGGGCAGGCGCTGGCCGCCAGGAACGAGATCGTGATCGGCGGCACGTTGGCGCAATCGGGGCCGCTGGCGGGGGCCACCAAGCCCTTCGTGGCCCTGGCCAATGCCTGGGCCAAACGCGTGAACAACGCGGGCGGCATCTACCTGAAGAAACTGGGCAAGAAGCTGCCCATCCGCTTCATCTTCTACGACGATCAGACGAGTCCACCCCAGGCCCTCAAGCTGTACGAGCGGCTGGCCACCGTGGACAAGGTGGACGTGTTCATCGGGCCCTTCTCCAGCTTCCTCACCAACGCGGCGCTGCAGGCCTCGCTGACGCACCACATCCCGTTCTTCATGGTGGAAGCGAACGACGAGGTGCTCTTCGAGAAGCCCAATCCCTGGCGCACCACCGGGCTGGCGCCGGCCAAGACCGAGTACTCGCGCACGGTGCCGCTGTTCAAGGACCGCGCGGACCTGAAGAGCGTGGCGCTGCTGGGCCGCGAGAACCTGCACGAGCGCCAATCCGTGGAAGGCGCGGCGCAGGGCTTCCGCGACCTGGGCATGCAGGTGGTCTACGACAAACTAGCGCCCGCGAATACGAAGGACTTCTCCTCCGTCGTGCTGGCCATGAAGGAGCAGAACCCGGACGTGGTGCTGGTGGAGGCGCTGCCGCCGCCCTGGATCATCGGCTTCCTCAAGCAGGCCCGCGAGCTGGGGCTCAATCCCAAGGAGGTGGTCGCGGGTCATGTGGGCGTGCCGGTGATCAAGGCCATGGGCAAGTCGGGCAACAATATCGTGTCCTTCACGTACTACTTCGAGGGCAACACGCCGGACCACAAGGAACTGTACGCCATCTCCCACGCCGCGGGCGTTGAGCCCTGGATGTACCCGGAGATCGGGCTGCGTTACCGTGCCTTCCGGCGCATCAAGGATGCCCTGGAGCATGCCGGCTCGCTGGACAAGGAAGCCATCCGCGAGGCCATGTGGAAGCAAAAGCTGCACCTGTACGGCGAAGAGACGATCGAGTACGACAAGCGCGGCTATGGGACGGACATCCCGTATCCGAACGAGATCCTCGGCGGCAAGATGGTCTCGCTGTGGCCGCTGGATAAGGGCCGCCGCATGCACAAGCCCAAGAACGGCATGTGGTAATGAGCGTCACCATCGCCGTACAGTTGGTCGTCAACGGCATTCTCCTGGGGGGAGTCTATGCCCTGGCGGCCTTTGGCCTTTCCCTGATCTTCGGCGTGAGCGGGGTGCTGAACCTCGCTCATGGCGAGTTCCTGATGGGCGGCGGCCTGCTGGTGTGGCTGGCGTGGGATCTCACCGGGCTCAATCCCTTCCTGCTCACGGCCATGATCGCCCCGCTGGCGTTCGGTGCGGGCTACCTGTTCGAGAAGGGGCTGATCCGGCCGCTGGCTCAGCGCAAGGAGCACGTGCGCCTGGCCTCGGCCGTACTGGTCACGCTGGGTGCCGCGCTGATGATGGAGGACATCGCGGATTTCCTTTCGCTGAACACGCAGTACGAGAAGAGCGTAGACCTGTTCCTGCCCACCATCGTGCTGGACAAGGTGTACCTGCCCTCGCTCAAGCTGGTGATCCTGGGGCTAGTGCTGGCCCTGATCGCCGGGCTGTTTCTGTTCCTCAAGCGCACATACCTGGGCCTCGCCGTGCAGGCGGTCACGCAGAACCGACGTGGCGCGCTGCTCAATGGTGTGAACACGGTGCGCATCAACGCCATCGCCTTCGGGATCGGCACCGTGCTGGCCGCCGTAGCCGGCGGCTTCGAGGTGGTCGATACCTACGTGGCGCCCAACATCGGTCTGCCGCTTACGCTCAAGTACCTGTGCATCATCGTGATGGGCGGACTGGGCAGCTTCGCCGGCGTGGCGCTGGGGGGCATCATCATCGGACTGGGTGAAGCGATCGTGGGTTTCTTCCAGCCCGCCTGGGGCCAGACGGTCGCCTTTCTGCTTCTCGTGGCCATCCTCCTGATCCGCCCCAAGGGGCTGTTCGGCCGGTAGGCCCCTGCGCATGAAGAGAGCCCACGCCCTGTTGCTGTTGCTCGTGGTGCTGCTGCTGGCGATCCCGGCGGCGCCCATCGAGTCGCGCACCTACGTTCTCCAGGTGCTCACGTTCATGTTCGTCAGCGTGGTGCTTGCCCAGAGCTATGACATCGTGGGTGGGCAGATGGGCTACGTGAACCTGGGACACATCACGTTCTTCGCCGTGGGCGCCTATGCCTTCGGGATCCTGTTCAACCTGAACATGGGCCTGCTGGCTTCGCTCGCGCTGGGCACAGCCGTGGTGGTCGTCTTCGCGGCGCTCATCAGCTATCCGTTCTTCCGCCTGCGGGGGGCCTACTTTTCCCTGGCCGCCTTTGGCCTGGTGAAGCTGATGGAGCAACTCACGATCAACCTGGGCTGGCTTACGGGCGGATCGAACGGGCTGAAGGTCACCCCGGGCAACCGCGTGCTGGCGATGTACTATGCCTCCCTGGGCGTGGTGGCAGCCGTGGTGGTGGCGTCCTGGCTGATCGAGCGCTCCCGGCTGGGGCTGGCGCTGAAGACCATCCGCGAGGACGAGGAGGTGGCGGAGGACTTCGGCGTGCCCACGTTCCGGGTCAAAGCGCAGGCCCTGATACTGAGTGCCGTCTTCCCGGCCATCATCGGTGGCCTGTACACTTGGTACATCAACTTTATCGATCCCAATCAGGTCTACGGCCTCAGCGTCGCGCTGACGCCGGTGGCCATGGCCATGCTGGGCGGCAGCGGCGTGCTGGTGGGGCCCGTGCTGGGCGCCGTATTCCTCTATCTGATGCAGGAGTTGATCTACACGCAGACGGCGCACCTGCACGGCGCCATGATGGGCTTGGTGATCGTGCTGGTGGGGCTATTCATGCCCGGCGGCCTGGTCCGCCTGGGGCCGGTGGCCCGTGTGCTGCGCAGGCTGGGTCTCACCGTGGAGGAGGCATGAGCGCCCCTCTGATGCAGGTGCGCGACCTGACGATGGATTTCGCCGGGCTGCGCGCGCTGAGCAGCGTCGACTTCGACGTGGCCGAGGGCAGGATCACCGGCATCATCGGGCCCAACGGGGCCGGCAAGACCACCCTGTTCAATCTCATTGCGGGGCGCTTCCGGCCCACTCGCGGGCATATCCGGTTTGCCGATTGCGAGATCGCCGGGTTGCGGCCCAACGCCATCTGCCGCATGGGCATCTCGCGCACCTACCAGACGGTGCGCCCATTCCCCGGCCTTTCCGTGCTGGACAACGTGCGCGTGGCCCTGCTGTATGGACGCCGCGCCGGCGCGCTCTCCCATGCCGAAATCGAGCACGAGGTGCTGGAGACGCTGGATTTCGTGCACCTGCGCCCCCTGGCAGACCGGTTGGCCGAACGGCTGATCCCCCTGGAACGCAAGCGCCTGGAACTGGCACGCGCCCTGGCCACGGGCCCCCGGCTGATCCTGCTGGACGAGCTGATTGCAGGCCTCACGCCCACGGAAACCCTGGAGATGATGGAGACGATCCGCGCCATCAACGAGCGCGGTATTACCGTGCTGCTTATCGAGCACGTCATGAAGGCGGTGATGGGGCTCTCGCACCACGTCGTCGTGCTGCACCACGGCGAGAAGATCGCCGAAGGCGACCCCGCTGCCGTGGCCCAGCATCCAGACGTCATCCAGGCCTACCTGGGTGCCCGGCTTTGACCTGCGGCGCGCCGGCAGAACGGGGGATCGACCTTTGTTCATCGTTGCCGATTCGGCAGTATCTGGAGCGGGGTGAGCCGTGCTGGACGTAGAGCGCATCGACGTGTTCTATGGCGACATCCAGGTGCTCTTCGACGTGTCCCTGCACGTCGGGGCCAGAGAGATCGTCACCCTGATCGGCTCCAACGGCGCCGGCAAGACGACGTCCGTGAACACGGTCAGCGGCATTTTGCGCCCACGCTCGGGCGACATCCGTTATCTCGGCGAATCCCTGCTGCGCGTGCCCCCCTATCGGCTGGCGGAGCGGGGGCTGGTGCAGGTGCCCGAGGGCCGCATGCTCTACCCGCAACTGACGGTGCAGGAGAACTTGAAGCTGGGCGCCTATCCGAGCAACGTTCGCAGGAACATGCGGCGCAACCTGGACTACGTGATGGAGCTGTTTCCGCGGCTCAGGGAACGCCGGCAGCAGCGCGTGAGCACCATGTCCGGCGGCGAACAGCAGATGCTGGCGATCGGGCGGGGCCTCATGTCCGAGCCCAAGCTGCTGATCCTGGACGAGCCCTCCATCGGTCTCGCCCCGATCCTGGTGGCGGAGATGTTCTCGGTGATCCGCACCATCAACGAGACGGGCGTCTCGATCCTGCTCATCGAGCAGAACGCGGTGCAGGCGCTGCAGCTGTCGCACCGCGGCTACGTGCTGGAGCACGGACACCTGACCCACGAGGGGCCAGCCGACACGCTGTTGAGCGACGACGGCATCCGATCGGCATATCTCGGGATCTAGGCCCGCGCCTATGGCGCGCGGACAAGCCATAGCGGTACAAGGGAAGCACCGCGCCCACGTTTTGCCGTCCCAGCCTTGCACACCGAGGAGGCGCCATGCAGCCGGTCGCCGAGGCATCCACGAATCTCCAAGCCTTTTACGAGCGCATCGCGCCACTGCACTTGGCACCGCTGTGGGAGGTGTACCACGAGCTGATCACGCCCGAGCCGCGCTCGCCCTGCGTGCCCTGCCACTGGTCTTACGCGGCGGTGCGTGGGCACCTGCTGGACGCGGGGCAGCTCATCAGCGCGAAGGAGGCCGAGCGCCGCGTGCTGATCCTGGAGAATCCGGCCCTGGCCGGGCAGGCATCGGTGACGCACTCGCTCTTCGCCGGGCTGCAGCTCGTGCTGCCGGGAGAGACGGCGCCCTGCCACCGACATGCACAGTCCGCGCTGCGCCTGATCGTAGAAGGCCGCGGCGCCTTCACCGCCATCAACGGCGAGCGCGCATACATGGAGCGGGGCGACTTCATCATCACGGGCGCGGGAAGCTGGCACGACCACGGCAATTCCGGCAGCGAACCCGTGGTGTGGCTGGATGGTCTGGACATCCCCCTCGTGCGCCTGCTGGATGCGAGCTACGTGGAGCGCTACGAGGCGGAGACCTACCCGGAGTCCCGGCCAGCCGGAGATACCCTGGCGCGCTTCGGCGCCGGACTGGTGCCTGTGGGCTTCCGTGGCGAAGCACCGCATTCGCCGCTGTTCCACTACCCCTACGCGCGCAGCCGCGAAGCACTCGAGAAGCTGGCGCGACAGGGGCCGCTGGACCCCCACCACGGGCTGAAGATGGCATTCGTGAATCCCGCGGACGGCGGCCCGCCCCTGCCTACGATCTCCACGTTCGTGCAGTTGCTACCCCAGAGCTTCGCCACGGCGCCCTGCCGCAGCACGGACGGTACGGTCTATTCGGTCATCAAGGGCGAGGGGGAATCACAGGTCGGGGAGCAGAGCTTCGTCTGGCAACCCGGGGACGTGTTCGTGGCGCCCTCGTGGCAGCCGGTTGTGCACCGGGCCCGCAGCGAGGCCGTGCTGTTCAGCTTCTCGGACCGCATTGTGCAGGAAAAGCTGGGTCTCTGGCGCGAATGGCGCGGCTAGCCTCCGCAAGCAGCAAGAGCTCGATGTGCCTCAGGCTGGCAGGGGCGCCTGGGGTCCCAGCACCCTGCTCAGCTTGTGGGCCAAGTCAGCGAGGCGATAAGGCTTCTGCACGAGCTCCGCGCCTTCCAGGTCCACCGGGTGCCGCTCGAACACCGTCTCCGCATAGCCGGAGGTAAACAGCACCTTGAGACCCGGCCGCAACCGCCGCGCCTCCCCCGCCAACATCACGCCATCCATGCCGTTGGGCAGAACGACGTCGGTGAAGAGCAGCCCCACCTGAGGATTGTCCCGCAGGGCCTGTAGCGCCTCCTGGCCGTCCATGGCCCGAATCGCCGTGTAGTTCAGCTCTCCCAGCATCTCCACGGCCAGGTGCCCCAGCGCCGGATCGTCTTCTACCACCAGCACGGTTTCCGCCAAACCGCTGCGCAGCACATCCGGGCGAGCGCTGCTCACGACCCCCTCTACGGGGGTCTCGGTACGTCGGAAATACAGGTACACGGTGGTGCCCTCGTTCTCGCGGCTCTCGATGGTCATGTGCCCGCCGCTCTGGTCCATGAAGCCGTAGACCATGCTCAACCCCAGGCCGCTGCCGCTGCCCGGATCCTTGGTGGTGAAAAAGGGCTCCACAGCGCGGCCGAGCACGGACTGCGGCATGCCCGTGCCGGTGTCGCGCACGGTCAGCACTACCCAGTCCCCCGCCTCCACAGACAGCCCTGGCACGGACTCGGCATCCGCCGGCTCCACCTCGATGGAGAGCCGTCCACCGCCGGGCATGGCATCGCGTGCGTTGATGGCCAGGTTCAGCAGCGCATTCTCGAGCTGATTGGGGTCCACCTGCACGTCGCCCGCACGCGGATCGCAGCGGGTCTCGATCTGCACCGTTTCTCCCACGCTGCTGCGCAGCAGGTCCAACAGGTCCTGCACCTGCCGCTGCAGATTCACCGGGCGCGGCTGCAGGGTCTGCCGGCGCGAGAAAGCCAATAGCCGTTGCGTCAGCGCGGCTCCGCGCTCGGAAGCCTTCATGGCGCGCTGGGTATATGAGGCGGCGCGGACATCGGCCCCCACGCGTGCCTCCAGCAGCTCCAGGTTGCCCATGATCACGCTGAGCAGGTTGTTGAAGTCGTGGGCAACGCCTCCGGTAAGCTGGCCCACGGCCTCCATCTTCTGCGCCTGGCGGAGTTGCTCCTCCATCGTGCGCTGCTCGGTAATATCCAGGCTGATCGAGACCACGCCCACCACGTCGTGTTCCTCCCCGCGCAGAGGGGTGCGGATAGTGTGGAAGCGCCGCTTGCCGTGCTGGGTGGTCAGGTCGTGCTCGTGGGACGTAGGCTGCTCACTGGCGATCACGGCCAGGGAGATGCGGTGAATGGACTCGGCCTCCTGGGTCACGTACACGCCTTGCTCCTGCGATCGTTCCCCGATGTGCGCGCCCGGGTCTTCGCCGAAGACCTCTTCCCAGGCCCGGTTGGCCATGAGCATGCGGCCTTCGCGGTCACGCACGATGATGGTATGCGGGACGGAGTCGATCACGGTGCGCAGCAGGCGCTGGTTGGTTCGCAGCACCTCCTCGAAGTGCCGCTGCTCGGTAATATCGAATACGGTGGCCTGAATGGCGGGCTGCCCCTCCCATTCGATCACGCGCACCATGTTCTCCACCCAGATTGTGGTGCCGTCCTGGCGGCGGCCCAGATACTCGTAACGGCCGGGCGCTTCCTGGCCCCGCATGCGGCTCGCGGTGTACCGCCGCAGCCGCTCCACCTCGCTGGGGTCGGCAATGGCCTCAAGCATGTCCACCGAGCGCAGTTCGTCCCAGCCGGCAAACCCAAACATGTGCAGAAAGGCCGGGTTGACGTACAGGGGCGCGCCGTCCCGGTGGATCATCACGCCCTGCACGTTGTTTTCGACCAGGTCCCGGTAACGGGCTTCGCTGGCCTGTAGGCGCGCCTCGCTGGCCTGGGCGCGCTTGCGGGCCTGTTCCCCATCGTGCTGCTGCCGGCGCTGCACGATGATGATCAGGCTCACGGCCACTACCAAGGTCAGCACCTCAGCCAGGATGAATCCCAGCGGCGCAAACCACGCCACGGGTCGCAGCAGCGGATAGTCGAACTTGTGCAGGCCCCACAGCACCAGCGCCAATCCCACCACGAGATGGCCTGAGCGCGCGTATGCGGGGCGATCGCGCAGGAACACCCAACCGGAATAGAGCATGGCCAGCCCGGTCAGGCCGTACAGGGGAACCGTCAGCAGCAGGAAGTTGGGGCGCACCAACGTGAAGGCCGCGGCCCAGACCACCACCATCGGGACGGCGAGCAGCAGCCAGCCCTGTCGGCCGGCGCGGCCCGCATAGCGCAACGTGCCGGCCAACAGCAGCAGCCCGCAGATCGCCTGCGCCGAGTGCGCCAGCATGGCGCACAGGTCGGCATCGAGCCATGCGCCACACAGGCCCACCACGTGCCGCAGCATGTTGATCAGGAAGCCGGCCGCCCACCAGCGGGTCACATCGGGGGCATCCGGCACGGTGGAAAGGTACCACAGGGCCAGCGCCAGCACGGCCGAGGCCAGCCCCGACGCGACCATCGCCGTTGTAATCGAGAAGTCCAGGCTCATCGTGTCGTGTGCCGTATTCCAGGAGCAGCCGCCATGGTGATGGGCCTGGTATAGGTTGCCCCGACCCACGGATGCCACGCCGGATCAGCATCCACCTTGTATAAACGCTGTCTAACTCGTCGGGTTGCATGGCTCCCGACGCCCAGCCAGTGGCGCTTTCGCTCAGCGCTGATGAGCCTGATGCGAGACCTGGGACGCCTCCGAATTCACACGGGCATGATATATTGGGATGATGTTCGCCCCTTAGACAAGGCACCCAAGACCCGCTCGCGCTGCGTCGCGCGGGCAGGTGCTCCCGGAAACCAATGGCGACGACAAACCAAAGCCGTTTCGCCGGTGCCGGAGCTTCGCCATGACGCTCTTTGGTCGCGGGTCCCTGCTGCTGGTCTGTCTGGCAGCGACCGCTGCCGTCACATTGACGCATGCGCCGGTGGCGCGCGCCACGGATCTGCGAGGCACAATCCAGGTACGCACCCTGGGGCGGCCGGCCCCAAATGCCCCGTTGTTGGGCAAGCGCCGGGGATACGTGGTGGCGCTCGTCAGCGTGAATACGGGGGCCCTGGTCGCACGCACGTTCACGGACAGCGCGGGCAACTATGGGTTCCGCGGCGTGCCGCCCGGCAGCTACCGGCTCATTGTAGGATTCCCCAATGCCGTGCGCGAGGTGGTGATCGCCGTACCGGACCGCATTGTGCTCGACCTCCCGCCGATCGTCGTCGCTAATGCCCCCTAGCAGCAGCGGCCCATCGCGGGGCCTACGTTGGCGCACCGGGCACGGTGCCCTTGGGCAACCCGGCGACGTGACGCGCGATGGCGCCCGGGTGCGTGAACCAGACGTCGTCCTTGTGCGCAGCGATGTGCTGCAACGCCCGGCGCAACTCGCGCAGCCGGTGAGGCTGCCCCACGATGAAGGTGTGCAGGGACACCATGCACACCAAGGGCTGGTGCTGAGACTGCTCCAGCATCTCGTCGAAGTTGTCCACGATCATGCGCGAGAAATCCGGCTCGGAAACCCGGCGATACACGAACGCCGTGGAGTCGTTCACCTCCATGGTGGGATACGGCACGGCCAGCAGCGGTCCCCCGCGCGTGCGGCACCAGACCGGCTGGTCGTCGCAGTGCCAGTCCAGCATGTAGCGATAGCCGGCCTCGCGCAGCAGGTCCGGTGTGACCCAGCTCTGGGAGATCCACGGGCCCAACCAGCCCTCCGGCGGCTTGCCGGTGTGCTGGCGGATGGTTTCCGTGGCTTCGGCGATCAGGGCCCTCTCACGGTGTTCCGGCAGGTCTCCCTGGCGATAGGAGTTGGAGACCCCATGGCCCACGAATTCGTCCCCCCGGTCACGGAACGGCTCGATCACGCGCGGACAGTAGGCGAACACCTCGGCGTTGGCCAGCACGGCCACGGGCAGGGACAGCGCCTCGAACAGCTCCAGCAGGCGCCACACGCCCACGCGGTTGCCGTAGTCGCGCCAAGCGTAGCCCCGGTGGAAGGGCGGCAGCACCACCGAGGTAAAGTCGCCACCGGGGTGCTCGCCGAAGGCAAAGTGCTCCACATTCAGCGCCAGGTAGAACGCGAGGCGCTTGCCACCGGGCCAGGTATAGTCCGGGCGGTCCACGATGGCGGAGTAGTCGTAGCGGTCATGCGAAGGCAACATGGGCATCCCCGGGTTGGGCAACAAGGGGGGCGCAGCGGCACCGGGCGGCAACCGGGGCGGTGCGCGACCCTCTCTCTATACTCCCCGGTGGGCGCACATTCCAAGCGATGGCTCAGCAGCGGCGGAACGGAGCCGTGCGGCAATTGCCTCGCAGGCGGCAAGGCAGCTGCGGGCGAGCAAATGCGGGAGGCGGTGCGGGGGAGCAGCGAGGGAGGAGTACCAGCGGCGGGGCAAGCCCAGCGGGCGGGAGGCACTCCCGCCCGCCTTGCACGGGGGCAGAACTAGCCGATCTGCGTCTGTTGCATGGCCGACGGCTGCGCCGGCGCATTCTGCATCATCTTGTCGCTTTTCGGGCAGCCGGCCAGCACAAAGCCCAACGCGAGGAGCAGCAGCACGGGCATAGCAAATTTGATGGGTTTCATGGTCGATCCTTTTCCGGTGGAAGTTGGAATGCCCACCACCCGGCAGGGTGCGACGGGCTCCCTGGAAAGGCCTGCATGGCGGAGACGGTGCCGAGCATCGCCTCCTACTGGCGCAACCCTACCGGCCCAGCCGTCACAAAACGGTCACGCCCGAGTCATATCTTTCTAAACTGCGACGAGGCTGCCCTGACGCCCCCGCGACGGCACTTAGGAACTGCGGGTGGGCAGGGCGAAGGTGAAGACGGTGCCCTCGGGGGTGCTGCGTTCCACGCCCACTTGGCTGCCGTGCATGTCCAGGATGTGCTTGGCGATGGCGAGCCCGATGCCCGACCCGCCCGATTCCCGCGAGCGGCTCTTGTCTACCCGGTAGAAGCGGTCGAAGACGTGCGGCAGGTCCTCCGCCGGGATGCCGGGCCCCGTGTCGCTCACGCGCACGCGCACCTGCCCGTCCTCGCCGGTGAGCGAGACCTCAACCCGGCCCTCGCGGGGTGTATAGCGCAAGGCATTGTCGATGAGGTTGGTCAGCACGCGCTCGATCATGCCGATATCGCCCCGCACGAACGGCAGATCGCGCGGCAGAGCTGACGTCAGGGCCACATGCCGCTCCAGCGCCAGCGGTTGCAGCTTCACGACCACATCCTGCACCAACTCGGAGAGCGCGAACGGCTCCAGCACCGGGCGAATCTGCTGTGCCTCCAGCCGCGAGAGCTCGAAAAGCTCCCTCACCAACGTGCTCAGACGCAGCACGTTGTTGTGGATGATTTCCACGAAGCGCCGCCGCTCCGAGGCGGGCAGGGCCGCGTCCTTGATCAACAACGTCTCCAGGTAGCCCTGCACGGAGGCCAGGGGGCTGCGCAGATCGTGGGAGACATTGGCCACCAACTCGCGCCGCAACTGGTCGGAGCGGCGCATCTCGTCCACGGTGGATTCCACCTTCGCCGCCATGTCATTGAAGGCGCGGGCGAGCTGGCCGATCTCATCACCGGGCGTATCGGCAAGACGGATGCCATAGTCCCCGTGTTCGAAGGCTCGCACGGCTGTCAGCATGGTACGCAGGCGCTTGGTGAGCAGGAAGAAGATCGCCAGCCCCACGATCCCGATCAGCACCGAGGCCAGCACGAGGCTCACGATCGAACTGCGAATGATGTAGCTGGACTCCAGCATGTTGGCGATGGACTCGTATTGCTCCCCGCCCAGGATCAGATACAGGTAGCCGGGCTGCCCACCGATGCGCACCGGAGCGGCGGAAAAGGGCTTGCGCTCGCTGCTGCTGCGCGGGTCGTCCCCATAGATGGGCAGCTTCAGCTTGCCGTTGGGCTCGATGAAGCGGCGGATCGGCTCCGTGTCCACATGATCGCGCCGCAGCCCGGCCTGCGCGGGGCGTGGCGCCAGCACCCGCCCCTGGGCATCCAGCACGTAGATCTCAACGCGCGGGTTGAACACCATCAAGTCGTGGATGTGGTGCGCGATCGCGTCACGGTCCAGTCCGTTGGCCAGGGCCGGCTGGAAGCGCGGCACCAGGTCCGCCGCCAGATTGCGGTTCAGGCTCTGGTCCGATTCGTGCGAGAAGGTGCGCGCCGAGCGCACGCCCACCACAAGCTGTGCCAGGCTCAGCACCAGCAGCAGCACCAGGAAGATGGCCGAGATGCGGCCGTAGAGGCTGGCGAAGACCGATTTCACGCGCCCAACTCCCCGGGTTCCGCGAACCGGTATCCGAAGCCCCACACGGTGATGATGTAGCGGGGATGCGACGGGTCGGCCTCGATCTTGGCGCGCAGGCGGTTGATGTGCGAGTTCACCGTGTGCTCGTAACCGGTGTACGAGTAGCCCCACACCTGGTTCAGCAACTGCTCGCGGTTGAAGGGCTTGCCGGGATTGTTCGCGAAGAGCGCCAGCAGGTCGAACTCCTTGGCCGTCAGCTCCACCGGCTTGCCGCCAAGCGTGACGCGCCGCTTGCCGAGATTGATCGTAAGCCCGTCATAGTCGAGCTGGGGCAAGGGGCCCGGGCCCGCGGCCTCGGCCACCATCTGGGCCCGTCGCAGGATGGCCTTCACGCGCGCCAGCAACTCGCGGATGGAGAACGGCTTGGTGAGGTAATCGTCCGCCCCCAGTTCCAGGCCGAGCACCTTGTCGATCTCTTCAGACTTGGCGGTGAGCATCAGGATCGGCACGCGGTGCTCGTGCTCGCGGAGCTGCCTGCAGATGTCCAGCCCGCCCACGCCGGGCAGCATCAGGTCGAGGATGATCAGCGCCCAACCGCCCTGCAGAGCGAGCCGCAGCCCCGCATCGCCCGAGGCCGCGTGCTCCACGGGATGGCCCTCGTCCCGCAGGTGCAGGGTCACCAGCCCGGCGATCTCCGGGTCGTCCTCGATGAGCAGGATGCGGGCGTCCATGGCTGGGGTCCTCGTCGGGGCTGCGGTGGGCATCAGGCCCGCGGCCGGACGACATCTCCCGGCAGGGCCGCGTCATGTGCCCGGCACCGGCTACCGTCCCCGCGCATTTCCTGGTAGGTATGGCCGAAACTCGCGGGCGGGCGAACCCGCGAGACGCGCAGTCCGCGCACCGACGGTCGGCACACGTCGTGCGATCGGGAACACGATGGGGGAGCCCACATGAATTGGTCCATAATCGGCCTGTTTGCCATCTATTCCGCGATTGGCATCCTCACGTTGATCATGTGGTGGATCATCTATGAGGCTATCCTGGCGCGGGGCTACGACGTGCGCGAGGCCGTGTTCGGCAAGCGGCCCAACCCCGCCGTGGCGCTGGACCTGCTGGGCGGCTTCCTGGCCACGGGCATTCTGCTCTATTCCATCGTCAGCCTTGCGCCGCGCACGTCGTTCCGACTCAACGTGCCCGCCGTGGCCATCAGCATCGTAGCGGTGCTGATCCTGCTCGCGGTGCTGCGCCTGCTGATCGGCGGCCTGCTGCGGCTATGGTTCCGCGACCACCGCGACGCGCAGGGCGATATCGTTACCATGAACAACGAGCTGTTCAAGCAGCGCAACGTGGCCACCAGCCTGTTCTCGACCGTGCTGTACGTGATCCTGGTGGCAGGCCTCGTGGAACTGGACGTGTTCGACCACGCTAACCAGGGCCTGAGCCAAATCTGGAACATGCTGGGGATCTGGCTGCTGGGCTGCCTGCTGGTGCTGATCCACTCGTTCTTCTACCTGGAGTACGGCACCCGCAATCACATCCTGCACGAGTGCTTTCACGACAACAACCCGGCCGCGCCGTTCTCCCTGCTGGGCTTGGTGGCCGGCGTGCTGCCGCTTAACCACTACCTGCTGATCACCTTCGGTCCCGGCCAGCACATGTTCAACACGCCGGAGCTGTGGATCTTCCTGGCGATCATCCTGGCCTTCGTGCTGCTGGCCCGGGCCGTGCTGCAGATCGTGATGTACGCACTCACGGGGATCAATCTGCGCTACGAGCTGGTGATCGCGGACAACGTCGCCTGGGGTATACTGGACGGGGGCCTCATCTTCAGCCTGCTGCTGATCCTCATCGGCCTCATGCTCTGAACGCCCCCCGGGGCACAATGGCCTTGACCCCTACCCTGCCGGCATGACCGCATCCCAGGCCGCCCACCCGCTCTCGCACCGCACGGCGGCCATCCGCCGTGTGCTGTGGGTGGTGCTGGCGTTGAACCTGGCGGTAGCGGTCGCCAAGCTGGCCATCGGCTACTCGGTGGATTCGCTGGGGATGGTGGCCGACGGCTTCCACTCGGTGATGGACGGCTCGTCGAACGTGATTGGGCTGGTGGGCATGTACCTGGCCAGCCGCCCGCCCGATCTGGACCATCCCTACGGCCATCACAAGTACGAGTCCTTTTCCGCCCTGGCCATTGCCCTGCTGCTGGGCCTGACGGCGCTGGAGGTGGTACGGGCGGGCATCACGCGGCTGGGCAGCGCCGAGCACGCCAAGCCCACGGCCCTCGCCTTCGCCGTAATGGTCGCGACGATGGTCGTCAATGCCCTGGTGACACACTACGAGTCGCGACAGGGGCGCTTCCACAAGAGCGAGGTGCTGGTGGCGGATGCCGGCCATACCCGCTCGGACATCTTTGTCTCGCTTTCCGTGCTGGTGGGACTGGGTGCCGCGTGGATGCAGGTCTACTGGCTGGATGCCCTGGTGGCCTTCGCCATCGCCGTGCTGATCGTGCGCATCGCGTGGCAGATCCTGGTGCGGGGCACCAGCACGCTGATGGACACCACGATGCTCAAGCCGGAGGAGATCGCCGCCGTGGTGGATGCTGTGCCCGGGGTGCGCTCCAGTTCCCACATCCGCAGCCGTGGCGAGCCGCCCAACCTGTTCATCGACCTGGAAATCCAGCTCGATCCCGAGACCCCGCTGCGCGAGGCTCACCGCATCGCCCACGAAGTACGCGAGGCCTGCCTGCGAGCGTTCGAGGCGACCGATACCGTTGTGCACATGGAGCCGGACGAGGGGCCGCGGGTCTAGCTTCCGCCTCTGCCTACCGGCCGAACGCCTAGCGACGCACGCAGTAGACGTGGGCGCGCTCTACCTTGGCCGAGAGCGGCACCATGTCCGGCCGCTGCCTCTTGAGGCTGGCTCGGCCCTCGGCGGCCTGCTGCACGCGCTCAAAGCCCTGCGTGATGATCGACTGCGCGGCGTGGCAGGCGGCCTCGGAGCTGAAGTCGATCTGCGTGATGGCCGGGGATGCCCCCGGCCAGATAACGATGAGGATCAACAGCCACTTCATGTTCGATTCCCCGCTGTCAGGTCTTCATAGATGCGGTCCGTGGCCGATGGACGGACCAAGCCGTCCGCATTGAGATCGCCGATGGGGTGCGCTCCGTTCAGCGCGTGGCGACGTTGACCGCGCGCTCCGGCTCCGGGCGGGCCTCGCCGGCCCAGAACAGGCCCAGGCGGAACAGCACGGGCCCGGCGAGCTGATTGAGGGCGATCACCGCCAGCACCACCGTCTTCACCGTGAAGCCGATCTCCGGGAAGCGCTGCTCCACGAGAATCGCGAAGCCCAGCGTCACGCCCGCCTGGGCCACGAATCCGCTCCAGCCGTGGCGCTGCACGGCGGCCGGAGCGTGGGCCAGCCGTGCCCCCAGCGCCGTGCCACCGGCCGTCAACAGGCCGCGCACCAGGGCCAGCGCCAGCGCGAGGGGTAGCGTGGCACCGAGCGCCCCCAGGTCCAGGCTGGCCCCGGCGATGGTGAAGAAGACGACGTAGACAGGCAGGGAGTGCCGCTCGATGGCCTGGATCAGGTCGTCGCCGTGAGCGGTGAAGTTCTCGATGACGAACCCGGCCACCATCAGCGCCAGCAGCCCGGAGAGGTGCAGCGCCGGCAGCACCGCCACGGCCACGAACGCCACGCCCAGGATCAGCAGCGGCAACTCGTGGCCCACGCGCCGCACGTAGAGCGCCACCAGCCAAGCCAGACCCACGCCCAGGGCCACTGAGCCCGCCACCTCCCATCCCAGTTCCAGCAGAAAGGCCGCATCGAAGGCAGCACCCGGCCGGGCCAGCAGCACGGCGAAGGCCAGCACGATGGTGAACAGGGAGATCACCACCACGTCCTTGACCACGGTGACGGCCAGCACCACGTCCGTCACCGGCCCCTCGCTGCGGTACTCCTGGATGATGGCCAGCGCCGTGGCGGGGGAGTTTGCCGTGGCGATCACGGCGAAGAGCAGGGCCATAGCCACCAGGCTCCCTCCCGCTACGCCCTGGAGCGAGGGGAACAGCGTGGCGCCGGCCAGCACCAGCATGGTCACGCCCGCGAACACCAGCAACACCTGCCCGGCGATGACGGCCGCGATGGTCCGCGCGTGGCGACGCACGGCGGCCAGACGCAGTTCACCGCCCGCACTGAGGGCGATCAAGCCCAGCGCCACGCCATCCAGCAGGCGCAGACTGGAGACGGCCGAGTGACCCAGCACGGCCAGCGCGGGGTGCAGCCAGCCCAGCAGGAAGGGCCCGGTGACCATGCCCACCAGGATGTAGCCGGTGATGGTGGGCAACCCCAGCCGCGTTGCGACGCGCCCCAGCACAAAGGACACCAGCAGCACGAACCCCAGGGCCATGGCCGCGGCCGCCGCGCTGGCCTCGGCGGGCATGGCCAGCCGCACGGCCACGATGAGCGCGCACACCGCGAGCAGTCCCAACACGCGTCTCATCGGCGCCGCCTCCCGCCCAGCACCGCATCGGCCACGCTCGGGCCGAGCAGCTCAAACACCACCACGCCCAGCACGATCGTGGCCGTGACCTGCGCGTCCAACTCCGCCAGGTGCGTGCGCTGGAAGCTGATGGCCATCGCCAGCGCCATGCCGCCCTGGAACAGCATCCCCGCGCCGATCAGCGGGCTCACCCCCGAGCCGCGCATGAGCAGCCGCCGCGCCGCATAGCCCCCGCCCAGCTTGCCCCCGGCCCGCAGCAGCAGATAGGCCGGCACGAGTATCCACAGCGGCTTCCAATCGAAGCGCAACAGCAGCCCCGCCACCAGCAGGAACACCGTGTAGAGCGTGTGCTCGCTTTCCGCCAGCAGCCCATAGGCGCGCTCTTTGCGGGGCGAAAGGTTGGCGAAGGTCAGGCCCGCCAGCGCCGTAACGAACAAGGGCGAGAGCCGCAGCATCACCGCCGCCCCGGCACCCAGGGAAACCACCCCCAGCAGCACCAGCGAGTTGTGCCGCACATCATCCACCCGTGGAAACAGCCAGTGCGTGATGAGGCCCAGCCCCACGCCGATACCAACGGAAAACAACAGCCACAGGGCGGGCTGCACGGAGAGCGCGCCGGGCACGGTGGGGTGCAGCAAGGCCCCCATCAGCCCCAGCAGCAGCATCGCCGGAATGTCATCCACGGTGGAGAGGAAGCGCAGCGCGCTCAGGTCGTCCGCGCTCAGACGCGAGCGCCCGCCGAGCTGAAATATCCCCGCCGGGGCCGTGCCCGAGGCGCAGATGCCCAGCAGCAGCGCCGCCGCCAGCCGCTCCCGGCCAGGCAGTTCCGGCGCCAGCGCGTAGGTGAGCAGCGCCCACGCCAGGGCAGCCACCAGCGCGAAGGCGATCAGCGCCTCGGTGGCCGCAGCTGCATAGAGCGCGGGCGGATAGCGGCGCAGCAGGCGCAATTCGAAGTGACTGCCGTACAGGAAGCCGATCCAGCCCAGCCCGATGACGAGCACCGGACTGAGCTGGGACAGCATCCCCGCGGTGAACAGATTGAAGCCGGACGGCCCCAGCAGCGCCCCGATGAGGATGAACACCGTGCCCGTATCCACCAGCGGGCTCAGCACCGCCGGCAGCGAGCCCTTGCCGAAGCCGGTGCGCGCCCCGACCAGCACCAGCACGGCCAGCGCGGCGAGCAGCAGCACCACGCCGGGGCTCATGGGGTCGCGTCCTCGCTCAGGCGCACGAAGGAGGAAACGGGCAGCGTGAAAAGGACGCCCTGCGAGGCCTCCTCCACCTCGTGCAGCACGTCGCGCACCAAGCGCACGACCTGCTTCACGAGCGCAGGGTCCTCCACCACGGTGAAGATGGTGTAGTTGTAGGGCTTGCTGCCGGCGAAGAGGTGCCGGAATCCGGCGAAGATGGGCACATCCTGGGAGATGATGCGGCCCATGCCCTGCGACTCCAGCACGGTGGCCGCCGGGCAGCCGGCCTCCAGGAAGGCGGCTAGCACCTCGTGCAGGTACTCCGGCTCATTGAGCACGCAGACGACCAGCTCGCGGGTATGCTTGTCCGCGCGCCCACCTCGCTTGCTAGGCATGGCGGCACTCCACCTCCCGCACGGCCCGCGATCCCTCAGGCGAGGCGGCAGCACCGCCCGGATGTGCTCCGCGCGGGCGCCTGCAGGCGTCTCTGTGGCGAGCGTTCAGAATACGGCAGGGGCGGGCCGGACACAACCACCCACGCCCCCCGGCAGGTCGGAGCGCGGGCCTGCGGCAGCTGGGTGCCACCCGGTCAGCGGCGAACGCGAGAGAGGCCGCGGGCATCCAGCCGCTCCCGGAAGACACGCATGATGGCCAGGTACAGCTCGTCCTTGAGCACGGCATCCTCCACACCGGATTCGATGCTGGGGTTGTCGTTCACCTCCATCACCATCACGCGGCCGTTGCGCTCCTTGATGTCCACCCCGTACAGCCCGTCGCCGATGCAGCTCGTGCAGCGCAGCGCCAGTCGCAACACGCGCGGCGGCACGTCATCCAGGGACAGGGTCTGCACCCGCCCGAAGCGCTTGCGCCCCCGGGCGTCGGTGGTCTGAATTTGCCAGTGTCCGTCCGCCATGTAGTACTTGCAGGCGTAGAGCACCCTGCCGTCGATGATGCCGATACGCCAGTCGAATTCCGAGGGCACGAACGCCTGGGCGATCACCAGCTCGGACTTCTTGAAGAGCGCATCCAACCGCGCCCTCAGCTCCGTCGGATCGCCGGCCTTGGCCACACCGCGGGAAAACGAGCTGTCCGGTTCCTTCAGCACACAAGGAAAACCGATCGCCTGCGCCACCTCGTCGACGTTGTCGCGGTGCACGACCAGCGTCTTGGGCGCGGCGATCCGGTGATGGGTGAACAGCTCGGAGAGGTAGACCTTGTTGGTGCAGCGCACGATGGATTCGGGATCGTCGATCACCACCATGTCCTCCGCCCAGGCCCGCCGGGAGAAGCGGTAGGTGTGGTGATTGACCTGCGTCGTCTCGCGAATGAACAGCGCATCGAACTCCGCCAGCCGCCCGTAGTCGTCGCGGCCGATCTGAGTAACGTCCATGCCCTGCTCATGGGCCGCGGCGGTGAACTTGCGCAGCGCCCCCGCGTCCGATGGGGGGTCGGCTTCGTCCGCGTTCACCAGAATCGCCAGGTCGTAGCGGTACTTCTGGCGGGAGCGGGAGCGGGCGCGACGGCCGAAGTAGCTTTCCGCCTGCTCGATCACGAACGGGCGGTGCGGATCGGGAATTTCGCCCGTGGCGATGGGCCGGATGCGCTCCAGCTGCCACTTGTCCGACCAGGCGAACTCCGCCCGCAGAAACGGGACGGGGAACTGGCTGAAGAGCGCGCTGCTGAGCCGATCGTAGCGCTTGGCCATGTTGCGGCCGAAGTAGATGTTCAGCATGAAGCGGCCGGACTTCAGCGGCGCCAGACTGCGCTGGATCAGCGCGTCCAGCTCCTCGGAGACCATCCGCACGAGGGGCGACAGGCGCAGGTCCTGGATCGTCTCCACCGAGGGCATGGGCTTGTGCGCCCGTGCCGCGGCCAGCAGCGAGACGTAGTAGCCCACGGACTGGTAGCCGTAGGCACGGCAGAAGTTGAAGACCTTGGCGCCCCTGAGCTCGCTGAAGCGCGGCTCGGTGAGATACTCGCGGGCAGAGACGACTTCTACGCCAGAGATGGCCAGCGGCCAACGGCGTCGGTTCTCCACGACAATCAGATTCTGCATGGGCGCGGCAGGATGGGCCCCACAAGCTAGCGAGCCGGATTCGGCTCGATGATCAGCAGATTCGCGTCGTGCGTCAGGCCGCCCAGCAGAATAGCCCCCAGCACCCGCCCCACGCCCACAGCGTAGCGGTGGCCATCGAAGCGGGGGTTGTCCTGCAGCGGATCCCACACCATCACTTCGCGCCGGTCCCGGTGGTAGCCGCCCAGCACCACGAAGTGCCCGGAGGGTTCGCCGCGCACATCGTCGAAGTCATCCTGGTATTCCCGCGCGCACTGGTACAGGTACGTCGCGCTCAGACCGGTGAGGATAGGCCGTTCGCGCTTCAGGTAACGACGAATCAGCGCCGCGGTCAACTCCTGGAAGCGCAGGCGCCCCCCCAGCTTGAAGAACTCCAGGTAACCGTCCGTCTCCTGCTGCAGGCGCGGATCCGTCTTGTAGCGGCGCTGCAGTTGCAGCAGCGCAGGCAGGTCCGTGCCGGGGGTGTCGAACCACGTGGGATCGAACAGGTGCAGGTTGTAGGTGTAGATCGTCGCGTGGTAGCCGCGCCGCAGGGCATGGCATGCCAGATTCACCGCCAGCGTGCCGCCCGTCAGGCGCTCCGGCACCTCCGCGATCACCTGCGGAAGCGGCACATTGTCCTGATAGTAGCGATAGACGGCATGCAGGCAGGTGGGGCCGCAGGTGGTGTCGTTCGGCTGCGGCAGCATTTCCAGGTTCAGCGCGTATTCCATCTTCTCTGTTCCCACGCCAAACGTTGCGGGTGCATCAACGAGCCATCTTATCATTTTCCCGGGCAAAAGCGCGGCATCTGGCCTATAATTCGTCCTAGTATCGCTCGCCCTCTATGGAGGCTAGCCAGCCATGAACCAAGCGCGCGCCGACCTTTCGTACCTGACCGTCTACGACCTGGGAATGGACAAGGACGCGATCAAGCTGTCCTTCGCCAACCACGTGGAATACACCCAGGGCAAGGACCAGTTCTCCGCCACCTCGCTGGACTACTTCAAGGCACTGGCGCTGGTATTGCGCGACCGCATGCTGGACCGCTGGAACAAGACCCAAGAGCGTTACTACGACCAGAACTGCAAGCGGGTCTACTACCTCTCGATGGAGTTCCTCATCGGTCGGCTGCTGGACGACGGCCTGGTCAACCTGAACATCCGCGATGAAGCCCAGGGCGCCCTGGCCGAGTTGGACATCCGGCTGGAAGACCTCACCGAGCAGGAGTGGGATGCCGGCTTGGGCAATGGCGGCCTGGGGCGCTTGGCGGCGTGCTTCCTGGATTCCATGGCCACGCTGGGCCTGCCGGCCGTCGGGTACGGCATCCGCTACGAATACGGCATCTTCAAGCAGCTATTGATCGACGGGGCGCAGGCCGAGTACCCGGATAACTGGCTGCGCTACGGCAACCCCTGGGAGCTGCCCCGGCCGGACATGCTGTTCCCCGTTCGCTTTTACGGGCGGGTGGAGGAGCAGCCGGACGATACGGGCCGCATCCACTTCCGCTGGGTGGACACCGAGAACGTGATGGCCATGGCCTACGACGTCCTGGTGCCGGGCTTCCGCAACCAGGTGGTGAACACCCTGCGGCTCTGGAGCGCCAAGGCCACGCGCGAGTTCGACTTCTCCTACTTCAACCGGGGCGACTACATCGCGGCCCTGCAGGACAAGAACGCCACGGAGAACATCTCCCGGGTGCTCTACCCCAACGACTCGTTCGAACTGGGGCGTGAACTGCGGCTGAAGCAGGAGTACTTCTTCGTTTCCGCCACAGTGCAGGATGCCATCCGGCGACACCTGAAGTACCACGGCACACTGGAGTCACTGCCCGACGCCGCCGTGTTCCAGCTCAACGATACACACCCGGCCATCGCCGTGGCCGAGCTGATGCGCATCCTGCTGGACGAATACGACTGGGAATGGGCGGCGGCCTGGGCCGTCACCACGCGCTGCTTCGCCTACACCAATCACACCATCCTGGGCGAGGCGTTGGAGCGCTGGCCGGTGAGCCTGCTGGAGCACGTGCTGCCGCGGCACATGCAGATCATTTACGAGATCAACCGGCGCTTCCTGGAGGAGGTGCACCGGCACCTGCCTCGCGACGACGGCCGCATCGCCCGCCTCTCGCTGATCGAGGAAGGGCCTGAGAAACGCGTGCGCATGGCCAACCTAGCCGTGGTGGGCAGCTTTCACGTCAATGGCGTTTCCGCCCTGCACACGCGCATCCTCAAGGAGCGGCTGTTTGCGGACTTCGCTGCCCTCACGCCGGACAAGTTCTCCAACAAGACCAATGGCATCACGCCGCGGCGCTGGCTGCTGAAGAGCAATCCGCAGTTGGCTACGCTAATCAGCGAGCACATCGGCGAGGGCTGGATCACGGATCTCAATCAGTTGCAGCAACTGGAGGCGCTGGCGGACGACGCGGACTTCCAGCGGCGCTGGCACGAGGTGAAGCACGCCAACAAGCGCGCCCTGATCGGCTACATCGACGCCGGCTGCGGCGTGGACTATCGCTGCCCCTGCCCGCTCACGCCGGACTCGCTCTTCGACGTGCAGATCAAGCGCCTGCACGAATACAAGCGCCAGCTGCTCAATGTGCTGCACCTGGTGGCGCTCTACCGGCGCTATCGCACCCAGGCGCCCCCACACGAGACACCCGTCACGGTGCTCTTCGCCGGCAAGGCCGCGCCGGGCTATGCCATGGCAAAGCTCATCATCCGCCTCATCAATGCGGTGGCGGACAAGGTGAACAGCGACCCGGACGTGAGCCCGTGGCTGCGCGTGCTGTTCCTGCCCAATTACAGCGTCTCTCTGGCCGAGCGCATCATCCCCGCCGCGGACATCTCCGAGCAGATCTCCACGGCCGGCATGGAGGCTTCCGGCACGGGCAACATGAAGCTGAGCCTCAACGGGGCGCTTACCCTGGGCACCCTGGATGGCGCCAACGTGGAGATCGGCGAGGCGGTGGGCGAGGAGAACATCTTCATCTGCGGCCTCACCTACCACGACCTGACGAACCTGCGGGCGCAGGGCTACGACCCGCATGCCTATTACGAGGGCGACCCCACGCTAAAGGCCGTGCTGGACGACATCTCCGGGGGCGCGTTCTCCCCGCACGATCCGGCGCTGTTCCGGCCCCTCGTGGATTCGCTGCTGAAAGGCGGCGACCGCTACATGTTGCTGGCCGACTTCGCCAGCTACGCGGAGGTGCGCGAGCGCGTCTTCGCCGAGTATCAGAAGCGGGCCGACTGGACCCGCAAGTCCATCCTCAACGTGGCGCGCATGGGCCGCTTCTCCAGCGACAACACCATCCGCCAATACGCAGACGAGATCTGGCACGTCCGCCCGCCCGGCGAAGTCACCCCATAGCCGGGTGGGTCCCGAGCGCCCCGCGCGCGCTACCACCCTCGCCCCACGTCGATGATGACGCGTCGGGGCTGGTTGCGCGGGCGCGGCGGAAGGGGTAAGGCGGTGGGGTGGCCGGCGGGGAGGCCCGTGCCCTCCGCCCTCGCGTTCCCTCCCGACCCCTTGAAGCCATGAGCGGAATTACCGTCCTCAGCCCGGTGGGCATCAACCGGGTGGAAGCCCGCCCCGTCTCCGGGCGCATCCCTTCGCTGCAGGGCATCCGGCTGGGGCTGCTGACCAACAGCAAGCCCAACGCCGCGGAGCTGCTGGAAGGCGTGGCGCGCCTGCTGTCCGCCGAGCACGACCTGGCCGGCACGACACCCAAGCGCAAGCCCCACTCGTCCGTGGGGGCCGAGGGCCTGGACGACTACGCGCGCGAGGTGCAGGCGGCCGTCGTGGCCGTCGGCGACTGAGGCTCCTGCACGTCGTGGAGTATCCATGACGCAATTGAGCTGGAGAAGCGCGGCATCCCCACCGTCACCGTCTGCACGGAAGCCTTCATCGGCCTGGCGCGGGAGGAATCACGCAGCCTGGGCATGCCCGACTTGCCCATCGCCATCATCCAGCACCCGCTGGGCGGCCTGAAGGGCGCGCAGGTGGCGGAGCGTTCCCAGGAGGCCCTGGAGCAGATTGTGCTGGGCCTCACGCAAGTGCTGCGCTAGCCGCCGGCCTGCGGCGGGCGGCAGCGCCACCATCACCGGCAGCAAGGGGTGCCCCCAGTGTTCAACGAGAAGCTGGTCAGCGAGCGGCTGGAGCTGCGCGACTTCGAGGACGTGCAGGAGACCTTCCTGACGCGGAGCTGGACGGACGGATTGCCCATCGTGCCGCCCACAGAGCTGAAGGTGCGCGAGATGATCGCCGGCTCCGGCCGGCCGGCCTCGGAGGTGCTGGGCGTCGTGCCCCCGCGCTTTGCGGAGGCCACGGTGGAGAACGTGGCGGTGAACGCGGTGATGGCCGGCTGCCGGCCGGAGTACATGCCCGTGCTGATCGCCGGGCTGCAGGCCGCGTGCGACCCCGCCTTCCGGCTGTACAGCATCCAGGCCACGACGCATCCCTGCGGCGTGCTGATGATCGTGAGCGGGCCCGTCGTGGAGCAACTGGGATTCAACGCGGGCTTCGGCACGTTCGGGCCCGGCAACCGCGCCAACGCCACACTGGGCCGGGCGCTGCGGCTGGTGCTGATGAACGTGGGCGGCGCGCTGCCGGGCCGGGGCGACCAAGCCACGCAGGGCTCGCCGGCCAAGTACAGCTACTGCATCGCGGAGAACGAGGCGGCCAGCCCCTGGCCCCCGCTGCGCACGGAGCTGGGCTTTGGCGCGGACGAGAGCACGGTGACGGTGATCGCGGGCGAAGCGCCGCACAACGTGAACGACCACGTGTGCACCTCCGGCGAGAACATCCTGCACACGGTGGCCAGTACCATGACCACTATCGGCCACAACAACTCGGGCTGCGTGGGCACGGGCGACGTCGCCGTCGTCCTCGGCCCGGAGCACGCGGCGCAGATCGCCGGGGATGGCTTCTCGCGGGCGGATGTGCGCGAGTTCCTGTTCCGCCACGCCCGTAACCACGTGGGCGACATGCGCGACCGCGCCATGTGGAAGATGCACGAGATGCCCGACTGGATCGACCTGACCGACGACGACGCGGAGGTGCCGATTGTGGGCGCGCCGGAGGAGATCCTGGTGCTGGTGGCGGGCGGGGCCGGCAAGCACTCTGCGTTCATCCCCACCTTCGGCCTCAGCAGGTCGGTCACCCGCCGCATCGAGACCCCGTGAAGCGCGGCACCCCTCCCGCATGAGCCTGCTGGATGCCCTGGCCGTCGGAGAGGAGCACGGCTTCGACGAGGTGAACCGCGCCATCCTGCGCGCAGGGCTGGGCGACGGGCTGCCTGTGGTGCCGCCCACGCCGGCGCGCGTGGAGGCCATGCTCGCCGGGCGCAATCCGGCCGCGGTGCTGGCCGTGCTGCCCCCGGCACGGGGCGAGGCCACTTGGCGCCAGCTGGCGCTCTGCGCGGTGCTGGCGGGCTGCGAGCCGCCCGCGCTGCCCGTGCTGGCGGCGGCCGTGCGGGCGGTGGCCGATCCCGCGTTCAACCTGCTGGGTGTAGCCACCACCACCGGTAACGCGGCCGTGGGCCTGATCGTCCATGGCCCAGCGGCCCGCGCCGCGGCCGTCCACGGAGGCAGCAATGCGCTGGGGCCCGGCGCGGCGGGCAACGCCACGCTGGGCCGTGCGCTGAGCCTCGTGCTCCGCAACGTGGCTGGTGCGGTGCCGGGCAAGACGGACATGGCCACGCAGGGCCAACCAGCCAAGTACACGTTCTGCTTCGCCGAGAACGAGGCCGCCGGCCCCTGGGGCGCGCTGCACGCATCGCGGGGACTGTCCGCGTCCCAGGGTGCGGTGACGGTATTCGCCGCCTCGGGCCTGCTGGAGATCGTGGACGCGGCCAGCAGCGACGGCGAGGGCGTGCTCGCCACCTGTGCCCAATCCATGCTCGCCGCCGGATCGCTGGGGGGCACGGGACTGCTGGGCGGCGGCCAGCCCATCCTACTGCTGGCGCCGGAGCACGCGGAGCTGATCGCCCGCACACACACCCGCACCGAGGCCCAGGCGGCACTGCACGCCGCGGCACGCCTGCCCATCGAGCGGCTGGCGCCTGAAGTGCGGGCACACCTGCTGGCCGGCCGACCGGCCGGGGCGGCCCTCACGGAGCTGACCGTGGCCGAGCGGCCGGAGGCGATCCTGCTGGCAGTGGTGGGCGGCGTGGGCCGCAAGAGCACCTACGTGCCGAGCTGGGGTGGCGGCTCCCTCGCCATCACCCGCCCCGTGGAACTGGCGTAAGGGTCCGGGTCTTTGCCCGACGCGAACACCAGATTTCTCGCTGCGCTCGAAATGACACACTGGCTGTCACCTCAAGTACTTCGAGTTCAATGGCGAGACCCATCGCGCGCTCTGCTGAGGAGGGCAGCCACCGGCGGCTCCAATTAGCTGCTCTGGCGCCGTCCGGTGGGCTGGGTTTTCGTGGCGGCTTCGGGTTATGATGGCGCAAGCGCGCCCGCTCCAGCGGCAGGGATGCCCCCGCCTGCGGGTGGCGCACCACGCCTGCCGCCATAGGCCGCCCGCATGACCCAGGTCGCCCGCGACTACATCGCCGTTCTCGACTTCGGCGGACAATACGCCCACCTGATCGCCAAGCGCGTGCGCCACCTCGGCGTGTATGCCCTGGTGTTCTCGCCCCTGACGCCCAAGGCCGATCTGGCGGACGCCAAGGGCCTGATCCTCTCCGGCGGGCCCAGCTCCGTGTTCGGCGAGGAGGCGGTGCCCTTCAACGCGGAGCTGCTGGAGCTGGACGTGCCCATCCTGGGCCTGTGCTACGGGCATCAGCTCGTGGCGCAACTGCTGGGCGGCAAGGTGAACCTGCTGCCTCACGGGGAGTTCGGCCGCACCCGCCTGCGGCTGGAGCCGGACGCGCACAATCCGCTGCTGGTGGGGGTGGATGCCGAGACGGAAGTCTGGATGAGCCACGGCGACACGGTGCTGGAGCCGCCGCCGGGCTTCCGCGTGCTGGCGCGCACCGGGCTCTGTCCAGTGGCGGCGATGGCCCACGAGCGCAAGCCCATCTTCGGCCTGCAGTTCCATCCCGAGGTTACCGATACCCTCCAGGGTCGCGTGATACTGGCCAACTTCGTGGCGCTCACGGACGCCCGCGGGGGCTGGAACATGGAGACCTTCATGGCCGAGGCCATGGAGGCCTGCCGCGCGCAGGTGGGCGAGCGCAACGTGCTGATGTTTCTCAGCGGCGGGGTGGACTCCACCGTGGCCTTCACGCTACTCACGCGGGCCCTGGGGGCCCCGCGGCTGAAGGGCCTGCTGATCGACAACGGCTTCCTGCGCAAGGACGAGGCACGGGGCATCCTGGCCCGCTACCGTGAGCTGGGCCTGGAGAACGTGGAGTTTCTCGATGCCTCGGCCACCTTCCTCGGAGCGCTGGCGGGGATGGTGGATCCCCAGGAGAAGCGCCAAGCCGTGGGCGAGACCTTCCTCACCGTGCGCGAAGACTGGCTGGCGCACCAGGCGCTGGACCCCAACCAGTGGCTGCTGGGGCAGGGCACGCTGTACCCGGACATCATCGAGTCGGGCGGCTCGGCCCATGCCCAGGTGATCAAGTTCCACCACAACCGCGTGGAACGCATCAGCGAGCTGATCGCCAGCGGGCACGTGGTAGAGCCCCTCAAGGACCTCTACAAGGACGAGGTGCGGGCGCTGGGCACAGCGCTCGACCTGCCCGATTCCATCGTGTGGCGCCATCCCTTCCCCGGCCCCGGTTTGTCCATCAATGTGCTCTGCGCCCACGGAACGGAGGACTTCCCGGATTTGGCCCAGACGGAAGCCGCCGTGGCGAGTCACCTGGGGGATGGCCCCTACCAGGGCGCCGTGCTGCCGGTGCGCTCGGTGGGGGTGCAGGGCGACAGCCGCACCTACGCGCCGCCCGCCGTGCTGGTGGGGCCGCGGGACTGGAAACTGCTGGAGGAGACCTCGATCGGCATCACCAACACCGTGCGCGCGGTCAACCGTGTGGTGACGCTGCTGGCGCCCGAAGCCCTGCCCGAACTGAAGCTGCGCAGAGCCTACTGCACGAAGGATCGGCTGGACCTGCTGCGCGAGGCGGACGATCTGACCACTCGCGCGCTGGAGGACGCGGGGCTGATGCGGGAGGTCTTCCAGTTGCTCGTGATCCTGCTGCCGCTCTCGACCGATGGGCGTGGCGACAGCCTGGTGCTGCGCCCCGTAGTCTCCGAGGACGTGATGACGGCCCGCTTCGCCCATTTGCCCTGGCCCCTGCTGGAGGCCCTGGTGCCCCGCCTGATGGCCCTGCCCGGCATCGCTGCCGTGTTCTACGACGTCACCCACAAGCCCCCGGCCACCTTCGGCTGGGAGTAGACCCCGCTCGCTGGGTCAAGAGGCGAGCGGTCCCCGCACGGTGCGTCCCAGAGCGCGCCGCGTCCTGGCCCTGTGACCCACCCTAGTCGTTGAAGAACGCGTCCGATGAGTCCTGAGGCACGAAGCCCAGGGACTCCTGGGTGTGCTTCATGTCCCGGTAGCCGTAGCGGTTGTTGGAGACCCCGAACACAATGTCGTAGCGCAGGCTGGGCGGTGCGTTGACGGCCGCTTCCAGCAGGCCGCAGATGTCCCGGTGGCTGCACCACACCGTGCGCGTGCGCGGGTCTTCGGCCTTGTCCTCCTCGTTCACCCGCCCGATGCGCACGCAGACGATGGACAGGTCGGTGCTGTCCACGAAGTGCCGCGCCAGCGCCTCGCCCCAGGCCTTGCTACAGCCGTAGAGCCCGCGCGGTCGGATGGGTGATTCGTGGGTGACCATGGGCCAGCCATCCTTGAGCGCGCCGAAATTGCCCGCCGCCAGCGTCTTGTAAGGCTCGTCCTTCTCGTAGCCCGCCACCGTGGCGCCGCTGCTCGCGAACACCACGCGCTTGCAGCCCGCGCGGCGCGCCGCCTCGAAGACGTTCCAGGTGCCCTTCAGGTTGAAGTCCAGCATGTCCTGGAGACCCAGATCGCCCCCCGCGGCCACCATCGCGGCCAGGTGTACCACCACGTCCTGCCCTTCAAAGGCCGACGCGATGGCATCCAGATCGCGGATGTCCGCCCGGTGACAGCGCACGCCGGGCACCTCGCTGCGGTTCAGTGCCGTGAGTTCGTAGCGCCCTTCCAGGTGCTTGCGCAGGGACTGGCCGATCAATCCGCTCATGCCGGTGACGAGGACTTTGGTCTGGCTCATGTCGCTCCTTTGGGTGCGGATGGGTAGTGGTGGTGGTCATGTTCCTTCCAGCGCCCCCCTCAAGCGTGAATGCGGGTCCATGGCAATGACTCGATCGGGTTTCCCCCTGCGCCGCCAAGCGCCCCGGCGCAGCCTCTACCCTTCCCGCCGCTGGGAGACCTTGCTACCCAGGATGGCGTCGCCGATGACGTTGCGCAGGGTCTGCGCGGTGCCCCCGCCGATGGTGAACATGCGGGCGTCGCGCACCATGCGCTCCAACGGGAAGTCCCGCGAGTAGCCCCGCGCCCCGTACACCTGCAGCGCATCGTTGCTGATCTGGATGGCCGTCTCTGAGGCATAGACCTTGGCGATGGCGGCCAGCTCGCGGTCGGGGAAGCCGTTGGCGTGCAGGTCCACCGCGGCACGGTGCAGCAGGAGGCGCGCGGCGTCCAGTTTCACGCGCATGTCCGCCAGCATCCAGCGCAGGCCCTGGAACTCGCCGATGGGCCGGTCGAACTGCCGGCGCTCCCGCGCGAAGTCCAGCGCCAGCTCGTAGGCCCCTTGCGCCACACCCAGGGCCACCGTGCCGGCACCCACGCGCTGGGCATTGTAGCCGCTCATGAGCTTGCCGAAGCCCATGGCCACGAGGTTCTCCGCGGGCACGTGGCAGTCGCGGAAGTGCAGTTCCGTCTCCGGGATGCCGCGCAGGCCCATCATGTGTGCGCGCCGACCCAGCTCCAGCCCAGGGGCGTCCTTTTCCACCAGCAGCGCCCCGATGCCCTGCTCCAGGCCGTTCTCGCTGAGCCGGGCGAAGATCAGGTGAATGCGCGAGATGCCGCCGCCGGTGATCCAACTCTTGCTGCCGTTGAGCACCCAGTGGCCGTCCTGCTTCACCGCCGTGGTCTGCATGGCGGTCGCGTCCGAGCCCGCCTCCAGTTCCGAGATGCAGATGGCTGGCTTATCGCCCTGCAGCACCCAAGGTGCATAACGGCGCTTGAGCTCCTCGCTGCCGTAACGCATCAGCAGGCCGATGGCGCCCATGTTTCCCTCCACCACGATGCGCCCCGTGATGCCGCAGACCTTGGCCATCTCCTCCACCACCAGCAGGGCGTCGTGCAGGGAGTGGCCCGGGCCGCCATATTCGCGGGGGATCGTCATGCCCATGAAGCCGGCCTCCACCAGCCGCTCCACGTTCTCCCAGGGGTATTCCTCAGTGCGGTCCCAGTGGGCGGCCTTGGGAGCGATGTGCTCGCGGGCCAGGGCGCGGGCCTTCTCCTGCAGCGCCTGCTGCTCGGGGGTCAGTCGGAAGCTCATGAACCTCTCTCCGCCGGCTGCCATGGGGCGCTCCCGGCAAGGGGTGCGCGTCGGAGGGCACCGGACGCGGGGTGCGGCCGGCTCCGTTTACTTCGCGCCGGCACTCGACTACGTTGAAGGCGCGCGGCTGCGGGGCCTGCCGCACGCCAGATTACACGCACGCTCGCTGCACGTTTCAGGGATAACCGGGACCCGGCACGCCTGGCGGCCACCGCGATTGGCGCGGGGGCGACTGGGGCGCGTCGGCGGCCGGAGCCACTCATGGAAGCTACTGCCTCATCTCCGTCGGTGCAAGGCACGCAGGGATTCGCCTGGTTGATGTGGTTCTGCCTGGCCCGTGCGCTCTTTGCCATGAGCACGGTCACCTACGCGGCCTCGCTGCCCCTGCTCAAGCAGGACTGGCACATGAGCGGGGAGGCAGCCGGGCTGATCTCCTCAGCGTACTACTTCGGCTTCCTGATCTCCCTGTTCGCGGTGGGCTTCATGTCCGACCGCTACGGAGCCAAGCGCACCTACCTCGGCACCAGCCTCGTGGCCGCGCTTAGCGCGCTCGCCTTCGCGTTCTTCGCCCACGACTTCCTGTCCGCCTTCGTGCTGTTCGGGCTGACCGGGCTGTTCAGCGGGGGCTCTTACACGCCGGGCATGCACATCCTCGCTGAGCACTTCCCCTCGGTGGCGCGGGGCCGGGCCATCGGGTTCTATATCGCCGCGTCCTCAGCCGGCTATGCGATCTCGCTGGCGCTGAGCAGTTGGATGCTGGCCGTGAGCGGCTGGCGCACTGCGTTCATCGTCACCTGCAGCGGACCGGCGCTGGGGATGGTGCTCGGGGCGTGGGTGCTGCGGCACGTGCCCAACGTGATCCCGCCGCCCTCGCCACACCGCGGCGAGGCCAGCATGCTGCAGGCCGTGGTGACCAACAAGCCCGGCATGCTGATGATTCTGGCCTACACCTTCCACTCCTGGGAGGTGCTGGGGCTGTGGGCCTGGACGGCCTTCTACCTCTCCTACGTCTTCAGCGGCGGCACAGCGACCGTGGCGGGGGCTTCGATCGGTGCAGCCGTGACGGCGCTGGCCTACGTAATCAGCATGACCGGCTCCATCTCCGGCGGCATGCTCTCCGACCGCTGGGGCCGCACGGCGGTGATCGGCCTGATGTCCACCCTCAGCGTGATCTGCTCGTTCACCATCGGCTGGCTGGTCACGGCACCGTTCCTGCTGGTGGTGGCGCTCGTGTTTGCCTACCAGTTCACCGCCATCGCCGATTCTCCCGTGCTCTCCACCGCCCAGACCGAGCTGGTGGTTCCGCGCTACCTGGGGGCCAGCCTCTCCCTGCGCTCCGTATTGGGCTTCGGGGCAGGCTCGGTAAGTCCGTGGGTGTTCGGACTGCTGCTGGATTGGGGGCGCGGCACCGCCGGCGGCTCGACCACGCTGGGCTTCGGCTTGGCCTTCTCCGCGCTGGGGCTGGGCGGCCTGCTCTGCCCGGTGTTCATCTGGTGGCTGCGCCGCCTGCCGGAGGCCCGCCGCATGGCCGGCGGCCTGCGGTGAGCGCCGACCGCCTTCGACGCGTCGTGGCCCAATGACCGATCTGCCATCCCCCGCCTCCGACCCGCACGACGCCGCGGCGTGGATCGAGTACTACTACGCCCGCGGCTGGAGCGACGGGTTGCCGCTGGTGCCGCCCACGCGCGAATCCGTGGACGCCATGCTGGCCGCCGCGGGCCTGGGCGCGCACGAGGTGCTGGGAGAGATCGCCGAGCGCAATGCGGTGCTGCCGGCGGAAAAGGTGGCCATCAATGCGGTGATGGCGGGCTGCCGGCCGGAGTACTTCCCCGTGGTGGTGGCAGCTTGCCGGGGCCTGTGTCATCCGGACTTCTTCTACCACGGCCCAGCCACCAGCACGGGCGGCTCCTCCATCGCGCTGATCGCCAACGGACCCATCGTGGGCGAACTGGGCATCAACAGTGGCAACAACGCCTTTGGCCCCGGCTGGCGGCCCAACGCCACCATCGGGCGGGCCCTGCGCCTGGTGATGATGAACGTGCTCAACACGCGGCCGGGGCTGCTGGATCGCGCCACGCTGGGCACGCCGGGAAAGTACAGCCTGTGCTTCGCGGAGAACCAGGCGGACTGCATCTGGGAGCCCTTCCACGTCTGGCGCGGCTTCCGCCCGGAGGACAGCACCGTTACGCTCTATGCCAACAACAGCCTCTACGGCATCTACAACCAGCTCGCCGCGGAGCCCGAGCCGCTGCTGCTGCAACTGGCCGATGCGCTGTGCAACCTGGCCTCGCCCAACGTGTACGGCTTCAACGAGAACCTGATCGTGCTGGCCGGGGAGCACACTGCCGTGCTGCGCCAGTCCGGCTGGAGCCGACGTGACGTGCAGGCGTTCCTGGTGGAGCACGCCCGGCGCCACGTGGCGGACTTCAAGCACGCGGGGCGGCTGCCCGGCGCGGTCAAGCGGGAGGACGCCCATACCTGGCGCCATACGTTGCAGGCGCCGGAGGACGTGCTGATCGTCTGCGCGGGTGGCGAGGCGGGAAGCTGGTCCGCCTGCCTGCCGGGCTGGGGGAAGAAGTGGACCCGCAGCGTCACCCTGCCCATCGTGTGGCCGGGGCACCCCAGCCCAGGCCAGCCGCGGGAATCGCCGCACTAACCATTCGCGCCCAAGGGGGGAAAACCCAACATGCGTCATGCAAAGCGGGAGGAAACCGGCAGCCGCGACAATCCACTGCTGCAGGAAACCTTGCAGCACAAGGAGATGGAGGCCGAGCGCCGCATCAACGGCTTCCGGATAGCCATCGGCATCGTGGCTATGCTCACGGCCGCGGTGGAAGTGGCGGCGGTGGGCCGCCCGCGCGAGGCCGTGCTGCTGCTGGTCGGCTTCGTGCCGTTCTTCGCCGCTTACTGCTGGGCCATGTACCGGTTTACGACGCCAGGTGTGTACCGGCCCCGTCTCAAGTACGTGAGCATCACAATCGACTGGCTGCTGGTGCTGCTCGTCTTCACGGGCATGGAGGCCGACGGCGCCATGGCCCGCTTCTTCGGGCCGGAGGGTCAGGGTGCGGCGGTGGTGATGCTGCTGCTGCTGCTGGTAGCGCTCAGCGCCCTGCGTCACAGCCCGGGCGCCATCCTGTACGCCGCCGCGCTCACGCTGGCAGGGAGCGTGTGGGCCGCGCTATACCTGGGCCACTCGGCCTTCCTGGCCAGTCACAGCGTGCTGGTGGTGGTGCTGCTCAGCGCGCTGGTGCTCTATCACTCGCTGGACGTGCGGCGCCTCGTGATCCGCCTGCAGCAGCGCGAGGCGCTCACCCGCTTCCTGCCGCGGGAGGTCATCCAGAGCATCGACCGGGGCGAGCTGTCGCTGGAACTGGGCGGTGAGGAGCGCCGCGTGACGCTGCTGCTGACGGATATCCGGGGCTTCACGACCCTTGCGGAGCACATGCCGCCAGGCGAGCTGATCGACCTGCTGAACGCCTACCTGACCCGCATGAGCGCGGTCATCTTCCGTTGGGGCGGCACGCTTGACAAGTTCATCGGCGACGCCATCCTGGCGGTCTTCGGCGCCCCGGTCTCCCATGAAGACGATGCGGTGCGGGCCGTGCGCGCGGCCCTGCAGATGTCGGAAACCCTGGCCGAGCTGAACCTCGACCTGGCCGCGCGGGGCCTGCCCGTGCTGCGCACCGGCACCGCCCTGCACACCGGCATGGTGGTCGCGGGCAACGTGGGCTCCACCGAGCGCATGGAGTACACCGTGATCGGCGACACGGTGAACCTGGTGGCCCGGGTGGAGGAGCTGAACAAGACTTACGGCACCGACCTGCTCATGACCGAGCAGACGCACGCTCTGGCCGGCCATGGCGTGCCGGGAGACTGGGTCGGCGAAACGCTTGTACGCGGACGCGACCAGCCCGTGCGCCTCTATGGGCGCCGCGTGGCGCCGGCCGGCTAGCCGTCCGCCAGCACCGTACAGACGATGCTGCGGCCCTGGCGCGGGCCGTCGAACTCGCAGAAGAACACGTTCTGCCAGCGCCCCAGCGCGAGTTGGCCGTCAATGACGGGGATCGTCTCCGAGGGCCCCACAAGCCCGGCCTTGAGGTGGGCGTCCGCGTTGTCGTCCTGCGCATCGTGCGCCCAGCCAGCGCCCCGCGGCACCAGCTTGCGCAGCAGCGTTACCACGTCCGCGGGCACGCTGGCGTCCCAGTTCTCCTGGATCATCAGGGCCGCGGAGGTGTGCTGGCAGTAGAGCACCAACAGCCCGTCCCGCACGCCGGAGCGCGCCACGATGGCGCGCACCTCGGCCGTAATGTCGATGAGCTGCTCACGCTCGCGGGTATCGAGTCGGATGATCTCGCGCATGGGGCCGCCAGGGAGGAAGGTAGGCGCTGGGCCGGGGCACGGATGCCGTCCGTGGCCATGCTAGCCCGCGGGCCCAGGCGCGGACAAGGCTGGCGCATCGGCGAGCGCTGCGCTAAGGACGCTGAAAGGACCGCCGGCCCGCGACGGCTCACCCTGCTTGGAGGCACCCGCGCATGACCACGACCTATCACCACTTCGAGCCCGACGCCCTGCAGATCGCGGTCAGCGACGTGTTCCAGGCCAGCGGCTCCCCGACTGAAGAGGCGGCGCTGATCGCCCGGCGGCTGGTGCAGGCAAATCTGGCCGGCCACGACTCGCACGGCACCATTCGCGTGCACCAGTACTTGGAGCGCCTGCGCAAAGGCATGATCCGCCCCGGCCAGCAGCTCACGCCGCTGCGCGAAGTGGGACCCACGGCCGTCTACAGCGCGAACCGCGGCTACGGGCAGGTGGGTGCGACGCTGGCCATGGAGCAGGCCATCGCCCGTGCCCGCACGGCCAACGCAGCAGCGGTGGGTCTGACCGACGTGAACCACATCGGGCGGCTGGCGGACTACGCCATCATGGCCAGCGAGGCGGACATGATCGGCATGGTGCTCACCTCCAGCGGGGGCTTCTCCCGCATCGTGGCGCCCTTCGGCTCCAACGAGGGCCGCATCAGCACCAACCCGATGGCCGTAGCGTTTCCCTCCGACCGGCCCAGCCCCGTAGTGCTGGACATGGCCACCAGCGCCTGGGCCAACGGCAAGTTCAAGGTGATGATCGACAACAAGTGGGCGGCGCCGGAGGGCCTGCTGTTCGACAAGCAGGGCCGCCCCACCACCGACCCCTCCGAGCTGTACGAGGGCGGGGCAATCCGGCCATTGGGCGCGGAGCAGGGCTACAAGGGCACGCTGCTGGCGGTGTGGGTAGAGATCCTGGCCGGAATGCTCACGGGCGGTGGTGTGGTGGGCTCGCACAACGAAGGCGTCACCAATAACACCACGATGATGATCGCGCTGAACGTGGCAGCCTTCCGCGAGTTGCCCGCGTTCAAGGCGGAACTGGAGCAGCTCATCGCCTACCTCAAGGCCACCCGCCCCGCGCCGGGCGGCGAAGTGCTCTGGCCGGGCGAGCTGGAAGCCCGCGTAGAGGCCCAGCGCCGGGCTGAGGGCATCCCTCTGGCGGAAGACACCGTGCGTGACCTGCAGGACGAGCTGACCCGCTATGGTGTGGCCACCCGTCTGGCCGACCTCGCCCTGCGCAGCGAGGCTGGAGCTCTGCCGGGCGTGGGCTAGCGCAAAGCCCCACCGGCGCCGACCGTGCGGGCTACTGCACCTTTCCCAGCGGCTGGAATTCCTCGTCCTCCAGTTCGATCTGCAGGGCCTCCAGCAATCGGCAGACCATCTCGTAGAAGCCCACGATCACCGTCAGTTCCACGACCTGCTCATCGTCCAGAAAGGCCTTCAGCGCCGCAAAGGTGGCCTCCTGGGCGCGGTAGCCGCCGGACACCTCGTCCGTGAACGCCAGCACGGCACGCGCTTGCGTGTCGAAGAGCGGCGAGGTCTGCCAGTCGGGCAGGGCATCGATCTGCGCCTGGGTCAGCCCGGTCTGCAAGCCGATGGCCACGTGCTTGGTGAACTCGTAGGGTGCCTGGGCGCGATGGCCCACCCAGAGGATGGCCAGCTCCCGCAGGCGGGGCGGCAGCTTGCCCCGGAACAGGATCTTGTTGCCCAGGCGGATGAATGCCGGGCCCAGTTCCTCGCACAGGCCCACGGCCCGGTACAGGTTAAGCAATTGGGCGCCATTCGCCTCGATCTTGCGGAAGAGGTCTGCCACCTTCGGCGGGGCGGTATCGATCGTCGCGTAGGGCACGCGGGCCATAGGGGCTCTCCGGGCAGGGGTTGCATGATGGTAGCCGGGCGGCCGCGAACGCGGGCAGGGCCTCGCACCCGCGGGCGGCATGGCGTGTTGCGGCTGAATAGCCCCTGGCGCGGGCCGAGGTCAAGTCCTGTGGCCCCGTGGAGGCCTGCGGCCGTGTCACTCCCCGCAAGCAGAGCGGAGGAGGCTAGTCGTGCTCACCCGGATTGTAGCGGTACAGACGACCGTCCGGCCCGATCTGGCAGGGCGTGCGATACATGCGGGGGTTGCACTCCTGATGCGTGGCGCGGAATGCACGAATCTCCGCCGACTTGGGCTGGTCGGGGTCGATGTGCGGCGAGGCACACGACGCCACCAGCGCCGTTGTCAGCAGCAACCCGGCGACCAGGATGCGCCGGTGCGTTCGTGCCATCGTGGCCCCTGGGAGGACATACCTGGATTACGGAACGCGCCCTCAGGACACGTTCCAGCGGTCGTCCCAGTTTAGCCCGAGGCATCTCGGGCGGGCAACGCCTCAACTGCAGCTATTGACTGATGCGGTAGTAGTTGCCTTGCGGCGTGCGGCCACAGGGAATGCTGAGGTCCCATGCCGGGCAGGGGTGCATTTCCTTCATTGTGGCCGTGGCCGGCGAGTTGGAGGCACAGGAGGTAGAAAGCAGCATAGTGAGGAGCGCGAGGCCCGGAATGACGAAACGAAGCATGATGTGTGGGTGTCCAGTACAGGGTCCATGTCCAAAAGGTCCGGTGTCGCAACGCCGGCCCATCAATCTATAGAAACGCACCGGCTCCGAGCGGGTTCCGCTCGCCGCGCGGCCTGAGTTGCGGGCTCCCGGCGCGAACGCGAGAATCGGCAACGCAAACCTGACGCGCGCTCGCCAGCATGTTGCGGGCAACGCGCGCCTTGCGCTTGGGGTGGATCAAGGGCCGGGTGTCGGCTTGGCATCCACGTACCGGCGGCCGTTATCATCCGCCAAAGCCGCGGCAAATGCCAGTTTCCACGCATGGCACACGAGGCACTGCACCTGGCTCGGCACGGGCCGGAGCTTGTGCTGCTTTCGCAGACTCCGGCCCCTTTCGTCAATGGCGGCGTGCTGTGGAGCCATGTCGAGCCAAACCCGGGGCTGCCCCCTCGGGCGTCGTGATTGTCCAGGAAGGCGGAGGCTGCGCCAGGGCAGGGGCCTGCCCTGGCGCGGAGGGGGCACTACTGCATCGCCACCTTCTTCACGAAGGAGGGCAGGATCGGCTTGGCCTCGGCGGCGTGCGCCGGCCAGATCGGCACTTGGCGACCCTTCTGCCACTGAATGGCCACACCGCTGACGTAGTCGCGGCCGTACTTCATGCCGTGCGCGTAGCGATTGTCACGGCCGTAGAACTCGACCCGGCCGATGGTGCCCACGTAGTTGGTCTTCTCCAGCGACTTCACCAGGGCGTCGGCCTTGGCGGAGTGAGCCCGCTCGATGGCCTGCTTTAGGATGTAGATGGAGTCGTAGGTGGTGTAGGCGTTGTACGCCGGGCTGGTGTGGAAGCGCTTGATGTACGCCTCGCTGAAGGGATTGCTCTTGGGCGTCAGGGCCGCGCCAGGCGCACCCAGGTTCCCCGTGATCACGCCCTCGGTGGCGCCGTGGGTACTCTTCCAGAATGTGCTCGCACCCGCCTGGGAGCTCCAGCCGGCCAGGAGCTCGGGCACCTGCTGATTGTGCCACTGCACAGTCGGCTTGACGCCCACGTGCGCGATCCCTGTGATGATGACGTCGGGATGAAGTCCTTCGATTTGGTTGAAGATGGGCGTGAAGTCGTTGGTGTCCGGCGAGAAGCGGATGTGCTTGACCACTTTCAGACCGGCCTTGGGCAGGCACTGCAGGTATTCGTTATCGAGTGGCTGGGTCCACGCCGCATCCTCGCTCATCACAACCGCGGTCTTGTAGTGGAAATCCTTGACCAGGATATCGTGCGAAGCGCCGCACACCACGTCACCCAGGAAAGCCGAGTTGAGGTTGTCGTGGAAGACGTACTTGTAGTGCTTGTAGTCGTTGTGCACGTACTTGGTAATCTTCGTGCTGGCCGCCCCGGTGATCAGGAACGGTGTATGCAGCCGGGCCACCCAAGGCTCGACCGCCAGTGCCACCTCGCTGATGAACGTGCCCACCACGGCCGCCACGTGATCCTGCTGCACGGCCCGCTGGAAGCCGCGCACGCCGTCGGTGGCCGAGGCATGGTCGTCGTAGGTGATGAGCTTGATCGGATGCCCGTCGATGCCGCCCGCCTTGTTGATCTCGTCCGCGGCCATGTTGGCCCCGTTGACGATCGAGATGCCATCGATGGCGGAGAACGGTGCCAGCACGCCGATCTTGATGGGCTTCTTGGAGGCGGCTTGGCCCGGCGTGGGCATCGCCAACAGCAGCGCGCCCATTGCGAGCACGGCCATGGCCACGAGCCCGATCTTGCCTTGGCTGATTTGCTTGCGGAGATTCATACGTCCTCTCTGAAGAGATGGGACTGGAGAAACGGGGAGGATTCCCGGAGGGGAGCTTCAAACCAACAGGATGGAAAGGCGGGCTGGCCCCGCCTTCCTGCGATTCCCAAGGGTTAGAGGCTGGGACGCCTCATCGGTTCACGCAGGTGCGGCGGACAGGCGGGCTTCTGCGGCGGCATCGCGGGATGACTGGACGCCGGGGCACCGGGCGGGCAGGGCGGCGTCAGGCCGAAGCGGTCGCCGGGCCGGCCTCGCTGCGGGCGGCTTCCCAGGCCAGCAGCAGGCGCTTGCGCTCCTCACCCCAGCGATAGCCGCCCACCAGCCCCAGTTTGCGGATCACCCGGTGGCAGGGGATGACGTATGCAATGGGATTGCGGCCCAGCGCCTGACCCACGGCACGCGCAGCGCCCGGGCTCCCCACCTCCTCGGCCAAGTGCTGATAAGTGGCCCAACCACCGACAGGGATGCGCAGGAGCGCCTCCCACACCTTCACCTGGAAGTTCGTGCCGTGCAGCAGCAGGTGCAGCGGCGCACCGGCAGGGTCCACGCCACCAAAGATGCGCTCGGCCACCGGATCCGTACGTGCAGGCTGCTCGTGGAACGTCGCCCGCGGCAGACGCGCGCGCAGCTCGGCCAGGGTCCCTTCGCGCCCGTCGTCGCCGACGAATGAAAGCCCACAGACGCCGCGCTCCGTGACGGCGAGCAGGCACTCCCCGAAAGGCGTGGCGTGGAAGCCGTAGGCCAACTGCAGGTGCTCACCCTGGCGTTTGAACTCACCGGGCGTGACGGCCTCATACGTAACGAACAGATCGTGCAGACGCCCGGGCCCGGAGAACCCCGTCTCCAGGGCTGCATCCAGCAGGCTCTGGCGATCGGCGAGCAGGCCCTTGGCGTGCTGCAGCGCCAAGCAGTGCAGGAAGCGCCCGGGGCTGATGCCCGCCCAACGGGTGAACAGGCGCTGGAAGTGGTAGCGGCTGAGGCCCACGCTGGTGGCCAATTGGTCCAGGCTGGGCTGATCGCGATAATGGTGCTCCATGTACTGCATGGCCCGCTCGATGCGGCGGTAGTCTTGGCTGTGCATGGGGACCCATCGGGCTTGTTGTGCGCGGCGGGGCGGTGTGCCCCACCGATTATCCCCACTCTAGGCAGGCTCGCCGCCCACGACCACCCGGATCTTGCTGCGCGACCGCCGTGCCCGGACCTGGCGCCCGTGACAGCGGTGCGCGTGGTGTCGTAGAACACCCCGCGCTCGGGAAAACCGCGTGACGTATGTCTCCATGCAGCCTGCTGAGCGGACTGCCATTTTGCCCGCGCCCTACGAATTCGGTATAAGTAGGCTACCAGATATGGGGAATTCGGGAGAGGGGCGGCACTGGTGGTCGGGTCCCTTGACGATGGTTCCCGATTCAGCCGGCTGCATGCCTGCACTGCCGGAGTCCGCGCCTGCGTCTTTCATGCAGATTCTCAAACCCGGAGTGGAGCCGCAGCGGTTCTTTGACGCGGTGCGTGCTGCGTCACGGCGGGTGCTGATGCTCGACTACGACGGCACGCTGGCGCCGTTCCGGCTCGATCGCGATCAGGCCGCGCCCTATCCCGGGGTGCGAGAGCGCTTGTCCGCGCTGATGGCCGGGCACGGCACCCGGGTCGTCCTGATCAGCGGGCGCACGGCCCACGAGGTGCTGCAACTGGCCGCCGTGGAGCCCGCACCGGAGGTGTGGGGCACCCATGGCTGGGAGCGCCTGAGCCCGGACGGCACCTATGAGCTGGCACCACTGCCGCCAGCGGCCGAGGCCGGATTGGCGCAGGCGCACGACGTGCTGGATGTGCGCTGGGCCCAACGCCTGGAGCGCAAGCCCGCCAGCCTGGCGTTTCACCTGAGGGGACTCGCGCCCCAGGAGACGGACGCGGTGCAGGGCCACGTGCAGCATGCCTGGGAGGCCATTGCGGCCTGCCAGGGCTTGGAGGTGCATGCGTTCGATGGGGGCATCGAGCTACGCATCCCGGGCCGCTCCAAGGGTACCGCGGTGCGCCAACTCCTCGCGGAAAGCGACCCCGCGACGGTCTCCGCATACCTGGGGGACGATCGGACAGACGAGGACGCATTCGAAGCGATTGCTCCGCACGGCCTGGGCGTGCTGGTGCGGCCGGAACTGCGGGAGACGGCCGCGGCATGGTGGATCAAGCCGCCCGAGGAACTGCTGGACTTCCTGGATCAATGGATCGCCGCCTGTCGGCAAGGTACATGAGCAAACCCAGCGACCAACGACTGATCATCGTCTCCAACCGCCTGCCCGTCTCGCTGAAGAAGGACGGCGGGCGTTGGCAGGTGCAGCCCAGTTCCGGTGGGCTGGTGACAGCGCTGGGGCCGGTGCTACGGAACCGGGGCGGTCTGTGGATCGGCTGGCCGGGCGTGCCACACCTGCCGGACGCACGGCAGGTGCTGGAGCGCGCCACGCGGGGCATCGGCTACACGCTGGTGCCGGTGAGCCTGACCGAGGAGGAGTTGAGCCTCTATTACTACGGCTTCTCCAACGAGGTCGTGTGGCCCCTGTTCCACGGCCTGCAGTCTCTCTGCAACTACGATCCCGACTACTGGACGGCCTACCAGCGCGTGAACAGCAAGTTTGCCCGGGTCGTGAACGACCACATGCGGCCGGACGACTACGTGTGGATTCACGACTATCAGCTTATGAACGTGGCGCAGGAGCTGCGGGCCCTCAATGCGCGGGTGCCCATTGGATTCTTCCTGCACATCCCCTTTCCGCCGCCGGACATCTACCACAAGCTGCCATGGCGGCGGCAGCTGCTGGAAAGCCTGCTCAACTTCGATCTGCTGGGCTTCCAGACCAACCGGCACAAGCGGAACTTCATGCAGTGCGTGCGCACCATGATCCGCGACGTGCAGTTCTACGGCAAAGGCCCTGTGAGCGTGGCGCGCTTCGAGGGGCGCGAGGTGCGCGTGGGCTACTTCCCCATCGGCATCGACTACCAGTCCTTCGCCCGTGGGGCGCAGGAGCCGGAGGTGGAAGCGGAATCCAAGAACCTCAAGTTCGCCCTGCGCAACCGCACGCTGATCCTGGGGATCGACCGGCTGGACTACACGAAGGGCATTCCCTACAAGCTGGACGCCATGCGGCTGGCCCTCAAGCGCTACCCTGAGCTGAACCACCGCGTGACGCTGATTCAGGTGGTCGTGCCGAGCCGGCAGGAGATCCCCCGCTACGATGCGTTGAAGACGGAAATTGAGCGGCTGGTGGGCGAGATCAACGGGGAGTTCGCGGAGCCGGGCTGGGTGCCCATCCAGTACATCTACCGCAGCCTCTCCCGCAACGAACTGCTCGCCTACTACCGCACGGCGGAGATCGCCTTGATCACCCCGCTGGACGACGGCATGAACCTGGTAGCCAAGGAGTATTGTGCCGCCACCGTGGACGGCAATGGCGTGCTGATCCTCAGCGAGTTCGCCGGCGCCGCGTCGCAACTCCGCCGCGGCGCGCTGCTCGTGAATCCGTACAACCGCGAGGCGATGGCCGAGGCGATCTATCAGGCCTACAAGATGGATCCCCAGGAGCGTGCCGAGCGCATGCAGCGCCTGCGGCGCAACGTGGCCAACAGCGATGTGTTTCGCTGGGTCAGCTCGTTCCTGCAGGCCGGCATCTCCCAGGAGCTGGCCGACTTCCCGCAGCAGGAGGTGGACCCCGAGGTATTCGACGAGGAGTTCTGGAGCGAGATCATCTAGGCCCCGATCCTCGCTAAAGGCACCTCATCCGCGCCCCCTCCCCCTGAGAGGCCCATGGCATTCCGATTTGTCTACATGACCGCGGGCAGCCCCGAAGAGGCCCGCCGCATTGGCCGCACGCTGGTGGAGGAGCGGCTGGCAGCCTGTGTGAACATCCTGCCCGGCATGCACTCGCTATACTGGTGGGAGGGCGCCGTGCAGGAGGAGCAGGAGACGGTGCTGATCGCCAAGACCCGGGCCGAGCTGCTGGAGCGGCTCACCGAGCGCGTCCAGGCCCTGCACAGCTACACCTGTCCCTGCGTCGTGGCCCTCCCCATTGAGGGCGGCAACCCCGCCTACCTGCAATGGCTGGCCGACGAGACCGAATCGCCCTAAGTGGACTGCCGGGCACCACACGACAAGCCCGCGCGGCGGCTACCCGCCGGTCGGCGTGATCGTGGGCACCGCCCCGGCGCGATAGAACAGCACGTATATCAGCACCCGCAGCACGATCAGCAGCGCGAAGGCCACGAAGCCGATGTGGAAGTCCGCCACGAAGCGCGGCGTGATGCGCCGCGTAACCCACACCACGGGGAAGTTGATTTGGCGGAACAACCGGTAGACCACATTGCGGTCTCCCTGGCTGCCGACGAACAGGAACAGAACGGCTTGGCCGATCAGGGTCCACGTGTAGAACCCCACTGCGATCAGCAGAACCTGCAACACCCTGAAGGAGATCACGGCACTGACGATGGAAGGGCGGGACGACCGCTCGGGGCCGCCCCGGCAAGATCGAATTCCGCCCTCCGGGCTGGATGCCCGGAAGGCGGTGTGGGTTACAGCCGTCAGCGGATGGTGGGATACCGCACCGATTCCACCAGGTCCTGCGTCTGCGCATCGGGTGGCGAGGTGAGCAGGCTCACCACGATAATGACCAGGAACCCGATGGGAATGCCGAACACGCCGGCCGACAGCGCGCTCGTGCCGAACCACATCTCACCATGCATGAAGCCCACCTTCAGCAGGTAGTACATGGTGATCAGGAAGCCCGCCAGCATGCCCAGCACTGCGCCGGCGGCATTGGCTCGCTTCCAGAAAATGCCCAGCACCAGTGCCGGGAAGAATGACGCTGCCGCGATCGAGAAGGCGTAGGAGACGAAAGCCAGGATGTTCCCCAGCCGTAGACTTGCCACGTAGGCTGCGACCAATGCCACCACGAGCAGCAGGGTGCGGGCGATAGCCAACCGGCGCAACGTGGACGCCTCCGGATCGATCATCTTGTAGTACAGGTCGTGCGACAGCGAGTTGGAGATGGTCAGCAGCAGACCATCAGCCGTGGAGAGCGCAGCGGCCAAACCGCCCGCGGCCACCAAGCCCGCGATGACGTAGGGCATACCCGCGATCTCCGGCGTCGCAAGCACGATTGCGTCGGGGTGGATGGTCAGTTCGGACAACTGCAGGATGCCGTCGTTGTTGGCATCCAACACTTTGACCAGACCCACGTGCGACCAAAGGCTCACCCAGTTGGGCAGTTGCGCGATCTGCGAACCGACCACGTGGCTGTAGACCTCGTACTTGGCGAAGGCCGCGTAGGCCGGTGCCGAGAAGTAGAGCAGGAAGATGAAGAACAGCGACCAACCCACCGAGTTCCGCGCTTCCTTCACGCTCGGCGTGGTGTAGTAGCGCATCAGGATGTGGGGCAGCGCCGCGGTACCCACCATGAGACAGAAGGTGAGCGCCATGAAGTTCCAGATATTGAATACGGTAAACGGCTGCACATAGTGCCTCGCCACCCCCAGGGTGCCTTCCAGCTCGGTGATCTGTTGCAGCACCTTGCCGTACATCAGTTGCGGGATGGGCACGCCGGTCACGGCCGTGGACATCCACACCAACGGCACGAGGTAGGCAATGATGAGGATGATGTACTGGGCCACCTGGGTCCACGTAACGGCACGCATCCCGCCCAGGAACGAGCACACCAGGATGCCGGCCAGACCGATGAACACCCCCACCCCGAAGGGGATATCCAGGAAGCGGCTCATGATGATCCCGACGCCCGTCACCTGGGCCACCACGTAGGTGAAGGAGGCCGTGACGGTCGCGACGATGCCGATGGTGCGGGCAATGTTGCCGCCGTACCGGGCGCCGAGGAAGTCAGGAATCGTGAACTGGCCAAATTTGCGCAGATAGGGCGCCAGGAACAGGGCCACCAGCACATAGCCGCCCGTCCAGCCCATGATGAAGGCGAGGCCGTCATACCCGCGCACGTACAGTCCACCGGCCAGCCCGATGAACGATGCAGCCGACATCCAGTCCGCGCCGGTGGCCATCCCATTGAAGATGGCCGGCACCCGGCGTCCGGCCACATAGTACTCGGCTACATCCGCGGTGCGGCTGAGGATGCCGATGACGGCGTAGAGACCCACCGTCGCCACCATGAACGTCCAACCGATGAAGCGGTTGGGAAGCCCGAGCCATTCGCCGATGGACAGCGCAATGATGAAGAAAATGAACCCGCCGGTGTAGAAGCCGTAGATCTTGGGCAGGTTCTTGATAAATGCATCGCCGCCTTTCGCGGTGGTAGAGCCGTTGGCCATCGGTTAGCCCTCCTCGTGCACGTTGTATTCGCGGTCCATGGCATTCATCTTCTTCGCGTAGATGAAGATCAGCACCACGTAGACGATCAGCGCACCCTGAGCGGCCATGTAATAGCCCAAGGGAAAGCCCAGAATCACGATGTTGTTCAGGGCCGGCGCAAAGAAGGCCACCACGTAAGTGACAAAGAACCAGATCGCCAGCAGGATCCACGTCAACCGCAGATTCCGCTGCCAGTATTCACGCATCCTTTCTGTGATTTGCACGGCATCCTCCTTTCCACTTGCAAAGGGTAGGTGTGACCTTTGCCGATGGTGCGGCCGGGCGTCACACGAGCCCGCTGAAGCCCGGCGGCGCGAGCTGCGCCGTCCGGCGTGCGAGTGCGGCCAATGCACGCACGTTGGGCACGCGCCGCCGCCGAGCCTCCGCCAGCGCTACCAGGGTCAGTTCCCCGGTCGCGAGGGCGTCGGCATCCGCGGTGTGGCGGCGTGGAATGTGGATGTGGAAGTGCTGGGCCCAGTCGTCCAGACCGGCTCTGGGCCCAAGGGCATCAGGGAAGAGTGCAGGCAATAGCCATGCGACGTCCAGGAACGGATTCCTGAGCCGAACGCCCAGCCGGCGGCGAACCGCCCTGGCTAGAAAGGCGCGGTCAAACGGCGCATGAAATGCCACCAACGGCTCCCTTCCGCAGAACTCGAGGAAGTCGATGAGGCAGGTAGTCGGAGGCACACCTTGCGCCTGCTGGCTTGGCGCAATGCCGTGTACCAGTATATTTTCCCGGGACCCCCGCCGTTCCGGAGCGATGTAGCAATGGAAACTTTCCCCCAATTTCAAGGTCCTGTCCCGCAGCACCACGGCGCCGATAGAAAGCATGGCGTCGCGCGTGGGGACTAACCCTGTGGTTTCAACATCTATTACGGCAAATTGTGCCCTGTCCAGCGGAATATTTGGGTCCGGCGCAGGCAGAGCGTCCCACCGTTCGACCCGCCGGGCGAGTTCTTCCGGCAAATCGGGCCGGAACCAGCGCCACCACCCCATGGGCCGTCTTTCTCCCCCTTTGACTCCCAGCGCCGCTGCGATACGGTCCCAGCGGCTTCGACGCCTCCGCTTCAGGCGCCATAATCCAGCGCGAGACGGGACTGGAACGTACGCGCCTGCCGCAGCACTTCCTTGAGCAGCCGTTGTTCCAGGCTGTTCAGCTCGTCCGGATTGATGTGGTTGGTGCGGGGCTGCTGCTGTGCCGCCTGACGCTGGTGCAGTGTCAGGCGCATGGACTGCAGGTAAGTCCATGCCGACACCCAGCCCTCCACCTCATCCGCGGGCAGGCGGCCCTCCGCCGCCACCCCGCGCAGGCGCCGCACGGTGTTCGTCTCCTCCAGCCCCGTCGCAAGCGCATAGACCCGCGCGCCATCCACAAAGGGCGTGGAGCCCTGCAGCTTCAGGTTGATCGTGTGCGGATGTTCGCCTCCACGGGAGACCACGATGGTGTCCAGCCAACTCAGGGGCGGCCGGTTGCGCAGGGCATTGGCCACCATCTGGTGCAGAAACCGCTCATTGCGCGGCACGCGGGCGCTCAGCCAGTCCCGCAGCGCCTGCACCGGCAGCGGGTCGCCGTATAGCGGCCGCAGGTCGAAGAAGATGGACGCATCCAGCAGGTGCTCCGGTGCGCCCTGGTCCACCCAGCGGGCGAAGCGGTCGCGCCATTCCTCCAGCGACAGGCAACAGGCCGGGTTCTCCGCCATGATGTTGCCCGGACAGCGCGGGAAGCCGCAGGTCTCCAGGGCGGCATTGATGCGCCGCGCAAGCGGCAGCAGGGCTTGGCGCGCCTCCTCGGCGCTCTGCCCGGGCTCCAGCCGCAGCAGCATGCCATTGTCCTGGTCCGTCTTGAGCGTCTGCTCCTGGCGCCCCTCGCTGCCGAAGGCCAGCCAAGTGAACTCACAAGGCAGCGGGCCGTGCTCGGCGGTGTGGGCATCCACGCACAGCTCGATGGCGCGGCGCGTGGTGTGATCGTTCAGGGTGGTGATGATGTCGCTGAGAGGGATAGCCCCCAGGCCCTGCGCCAATAGTTGGTTGATGAGGGCGTCGATGCCTTGCACGGCCGCCTGCAGCCCCTCCAGGTGCGGGGCCTCCACAATAGCGCGGGTCACCGGCACCAGCCGCGCCCGCTGCATGGGGAAGAGGTCGCGCTCCGAGACCACACCCACCAGCCGATCGTCCTTCACCACGCAGAGGTGCCCGATGCCGTGGCGAGCCATCTCCAGCGCCGCGCTCCAGGCGGGCGCTTCCGGCGCCAGTGCCCGGGCTGGGGCGGTCATCACGCGCCCCATGCGCCCCTCCAGGCCAAGGCCCGGCAACACCACGCGCGGCAACAGATCGCGAACGGTGAAGATGCCCAGCGGCCGCCCATCCGCATCCACCACCGCGATGCTGCTCACGCGCTCGCGCACCATGCGCTCGAAGGCCTCGGCCAGCGGCGTCTCCGGCCGACAGGTGACGGGCGCGCGCCGCACAACCTCGTGCAGGGGCGTGGTGAGCGGGAGTTGCTCCACCACGTCGCGGTGGGTCAGCGTGCGCGATTCCTCCTCGGCGGCGCGCACGAGAGCCTGCATGCGCTGCGAGCAGTATTCCAGGAACTCCGGGCTGGTCTCCAGCAGGCGATGGAAGGTGGTGTCCGGCGCCTCGTAGCAGAAGGTATCCTCCGCCGCCCGATAGTGCAGCGTCACCGGGCGGCGCTCCAGCAGCGCGCGGATGGGGAAGGCATCCCCCGCGCTCACCTCCCGCGTATCCGTGGGGGGACGGCCATTACCGGCTGCCCGTGCACCGCGCACACGCCCCCGCTTCACGATGAGCAGGCGCTGCGGAACGCCGTCGGTGGGCGTCATGATCGCCTCGCCGTCCGGATAGAACGTCTCGGTAAGGTTCTGCGCCAGCTCGGCCAGGGCGGCCGAACTCATAGCCCTGAACGGCAGGTGCTCACGCAGCTCGTCCAGTGCCTGCAATGCAGCGGTGCCTCGCTCCATCGCTCCCCCTGCCCCTGAGCCGGACCGGCGCATCTGGCCGTCCGGCGCGGTGCCGGCATGCTCCCGCGGCTCTCCACACCGCCATGCCGTGGCCGGATCATAGCAGAGCGCCACGGCCATGGCACGGTCCCGCCACCGAGCCGCGATACCACACCCGGAGTATCGCGCCAAGCCCCCGGCAGCACAGTCGCGCGCACGATTCCAGAACGCGGTTGACCGCTGCCCCCGGTTTGTCGCAGGTATGGACCCTGGCGGCGCGCCTGGCACCGCCTGCGACCACTCCCCCTGAGGATCGTCCCATGACGCGAATCAACGCCGGCGCCCTGGCGCTGGACTACGAGCTGCGCGGGCACGGCCCGCCCCTGCTGATGATCAACGGCTTCCGGCGCAGCCGCGTGGTGTGGCTGGAGCCGCTCCTGGAGGCCCTGGAGCCACACTTCCAGATGATCCTGTTCGACAATCGCGGTACGGGCGATTCCGACAAGCCGGAGGACGGCTACACCATCGAGGCCTTCGCCGACGACTGCGCCGCGCTGCTGGAGGCCCTGCACATTCCCCGCGCGCACGTCTTCGGCACGTCTATGGGCGGCATGATCGCGCAGCGCGTGGCCACGCGGCACCCGCAGCGGGTGCACGGGCTGGCGCTGGGCTGCACCAATTGCGGCAAGGGCAGTGTGCCGCCGGAAAAGCGCATCTGGGAGCTGCTGCGGCTGCTGCCCGACGCGCAGATGGATGCCCGCGAGGTGGCCCGCCGGCAGGAGGAGGCCTACGTGACGGATGCCTTCCGTGCCGTCAACCGGCCCCTGCTGGATCGTCTGTTCGAGATCGTCAACGAGAGTCCCACGCCCGTGCACGCAGTGAAAGGGCACCTGGCGGCCATCGAGGCCTTCGACGCCTGTGACGACCTGGAGCGCATCCAGGCACCCACGCTAGTGATCACGGGCGCCGAGGATCGGCTCATCCCTGCGGAGAACTCCCGGCGCATGGCCGAGCGCATCCCCAGAGCCAAGCTGAACCTCCTGCCGGAGGCCGCGCACTTCTTCTGGGTGGAAAAGCCGCGGGAGACGGCCCAGGCACTCACGGACTTCTTGGGCGCGCTGGGCTGAGGAGACAGCGGCCGCGCCCACCTGCGGAGACCGCGCCTGGGCCACCGCGGGGCGGCGGGCTCAGGCGTCCTTGAGGCGGAAGCTCTCCAGTGTCTTCCAGTCCAGTTCGATACCCAGACCCGGGCCCTGGGGCACGGAAAAGCTGCCTCCCGCGAAACTCAACGGCTCGGTGAACAGCGGGACTTCCAGGTCGAAGTAAATGCGCTCCACCCAGCGCGGCTGGCCCGTGTGCGCGATCAGATGCAGCGTGGCCACGAAGCCAGGCCCGAAGTAGGGCGAGTGCGGCGCCATCTCAAAGCCGCTGACGCGCGCCAGGTGGGCCACCTTGAGCCATTCGGCGATGCCGCCGACCTTGGTCACGCTGGGCTGCACGAACGTCACGGCACCGGCATCCATCGCCTGCTTGAACTGCCAGTCGGTGCACCAGTTCTCTCCGGCGGAGAGGGGCACACCGCTGGTGGCCTGCACCTGCGCGAGTCCGGCGTAGTCCTCCGGAGGCCAGACCGGCTCCTCCAGCCAGTACAGGCCATACTCGTTCATGGCATCGGCCATCTCGATGGCCCGGAAGGGGCTCCACTCACAGTTGATGTCCACCGTCAGCGGCACGTCCGGCCCGATCACGCGGCGGGCCATGCCCACGCTCTCCGCGGTGACCTGGTGGATCTTGAGCATGGTGTAACCCTCGCCCATGGCCCGCTCCGCATCGATTTCGATCTGCGCGTGCCCCTCCGGGTAGCGCACGAGAGAGGCGTAGGCCGGCACCTGCGTGCTGGCCGCGCCCCCCAGCAGCTCATAAAGGGGCTTGCCGGCGCGCTTGCCCGCCAGATCCCACAGGGCCATCTCCACACCGCTGATGGCGAAGGTCGTGACGCCATAGCGGCCCCAGAGGTGCGTCTTCTGGAACATCTTGTGGGTGAGTTGGGCGATCTGCCGCGCGTCCTCCCCCATCACCAAGGGCTTGATGGAATGCGTCACCGCGGCGGCCACGGCCTGCGGTACTCCATAGGCGAAGCACTCGCCAATGCCCACCAGCCCATCTTCGGTCTTCAGCTCCACATACACCTGGGCGGCACGGCCCCATACCCAGGGCACATCGTGGCTGGTGCGCTTGGAAGGCACGGCGAAGGCGTGCGCGGTCAGGTCCGTGATCTTCATGGCGGGCAGGCTCCGATTGGCGGCAGAAGGGTGCGGCCCCGGCCCCGGTTGACCCCGGAGCGGTGCTGTCAGCCTTCCCGCTGCACGCGGGCGATGTCAAGCAGGGGTGGCCCCTGGGGCGCGCTCAGGCGGTGGCCTGGGCCGCGGCAGGGGGCTGGAGCAGCCGGCGCAGCAGGTACACGCCGGCATAGACGACGGGGGTATCCAGCAGGGCGATGATCCACTTCACGAGCAACTGACCGCCGATCAGCGGCATCAGATCGGTCTTGCCGTAGAAGGCGATGGTGATGAATAGCCCGGTATCCAACGTCTGCGATAGCGCTGTGCCCACGTTGTTGCGCAGCCACAGGTGGCGCCCGGCAGTGGCCTGCTTGATGCGGTTGAAGATCCATACGTCGAAGGTCTGGCTGCACGCGTAGGCGATCAGGCTGGCCACGATGATGCGACTGGTTCCGCCGAGCAGCACGCTCGCATAGGCCGCCTGGTGCTCCGCCCAGAAGGGGGCCGGGGGCACGACGACCGCCAGCGTGATCAGCAGCCACACCAGCACCTGCACGACAAACCCCGCGCGGACGATGGTCTGGGTGCGTTCCTTGCCCCAGGTTTCGCAGACGATGTCCGTCACGGCAAAGGTGATCGAATAGGCCAGCACGCCGGCCGGCGCCACCAGCCCGCCCAGCACGATAATCTTGGTGGCGACAACGTTGGCCGCGATCATCGCCGCAACGAAGGTGGCGGCGAGGTACAAGTAGGCGGTGAGCGACTTGCCTTGCATCGGCGGCGGTCCAGAACGAAGAAGATCCTTCACGGTTGCGCGGGCCGTCCGGTTCCGGCCGGCCAGCCGCTGAGGCGTGCCTAGTCGCGCGCGTCGTTAGCCACCCAGGGTAGCACAAGCAGCGGCCGGATAAAGCGCACAAGGCTTTCCAGATGTGCCGGCGGAACGAAGGCCAGGTTGAGCACGATCATGAGCAGGTTGAACGGCAGCAACCCCCAGGCAATGCCCACCGACAGGTGCACCACCACGGCCAAGGCAAGCATGGGATAGCGGACGGGGCGCACCCAGACCAGCACGCAATAGAAGAGCTCGAACAGCACCAAGCCATAGGTGATGAGGCTCGTCAGGTACGGCACGGACTGCAGCGTGTTGAGCGGCACCAGCGCCCCCAGCGCCACCAGACGCGGATGCCACAACGCCGTACCGGCCAGCCAGTCCGTGGTGAGCTTGCTGAGCCCGGAGTGGAGGTACAGGATGCTCAGATGGAGTTGCAGCATGCGCACCGGCAGCGAGCTCCAGGGCAGGCCTTGTTCCGGGCGTGGCGGCAGCTCATCCTGCAGGTAGGCTAGGTACGGTGGATACTGCGGATAGTCCGGCTCCACCCTCCCGAACACGCCCAGCACACGGCCACTCGGCACCAACGAAAGGTAGGCCAGCGCCAGGATCAGCAGGCCATCCACACCCAGCAGCATGGCGGGGTTGGAATGGGCGTAGGAGAGCTGGAACACCAGGCTCAAGGCCGCCATCAGCGGCGTCAGCACACCGGCGAGCAGGGCCCCGGCCACCAGCATGGCCAGCACATGCATGCTCCACAGCCACCAGGTGCCATCCACCCAATGGAACACCGTGAACGGCCAGCCGATCGGGTCCAACGCCTGGCGCGTCACCGGATTGCTCCAGATGGCGCGCGAAAGGCCATCCTGCAGATCGAACGAGCGCACGAACAGCACGTAGAGCAGGATCAGCGACGTGCCAATGCGGAGCAAGGCCAACTTGCCGCGCGGCGAAGGCGCCGGGAACCAGAATGTCAGCCAGGCGGAATAGGCACGGCGGGCCAGGGACTGGTGAGGCCTCACTTGCGCTTGTCCTCCTTGCCGGACGGTTCCCAGGTGCGCGTCAGCCCGTTGTAGTTCCCCAGGCGGTGTAGCTCCAGCGTGGTATCCGGCCCTTGCCCGGGCCAGGGGAAGGTGAGGCTGTTGCGATCCCACGTCCAGTGGCCCGCGAACAGCTCCATGCGCAGCGGCGGGCTGGGCAGTTGCTTAAGCACGTAATTCACCACGTAGTCCTGCAGCTCCGGATAGGGGCCGCTGGCCGCATTGCCCGCAGTGGCCCAGCGATCGTACCGCAGCCGGGGCGCAACACGGGTATCGGGGAAGACTCCGTTCACCATGCCACCGTCCTGCGTGTAGATCTTGTAGACGAGGAAGCCGTCCGTGCCGTCCGCGGTGTAGAAGCCCAGCGTATCGGGCACCTGGAACAGAGAGGCGTAGGTGGGCGTGTCCTGGGTCGTGAGACCGAAGAGGGCATTCTGGCCGCCGGGAAAGAGCGCCACCAGCACCAAATGCACGACAGCCAGCACCGTTAGCGGCAGCCGCAGCAGCGGCCATGCATGGGCCAGCGTTGCCTCCAGCCGCCCCAGCGCGTTCAACAGGGGATGCCGCGGGCCATAGGGGCCCGGTTCGGCACGCCTGCGCCGGCCATCCGAATAGCTGGAGACTCCCAATGCCATGGGCACTTCCCTCCCTGGTGCGTGTGGCCCCGGCGGGGCGACTGATGGTGGCGTGCCGGACTAGCGTTCGTGCGGGATGGGCTCCATCGCGCGCGCGGAAAGCACCACGCAGTAGCCCTGCGGGGTCTCCGTCGCGCTCACCACCTCGAAGCGCACATTGTATCGTGCCTCCCCCGTCAACGTGCGCAGGTTAAATTGCGCGACTCGCTGGGCGGACGTCAAGGCCTCATTGTAGGTCACGGCACAACCCCGCCCTGTGGCCGAGGCACCAATCTTGCCCGGGTTGGCGATGGTGTGCTGATCGTCCTGAATGCCCAGCAGCTCGCCCGTGGGGCGCGGCTCGCTGCACCCAGCCACCAGCAGCAGGGCGGTCAGCAGGGCGGTCAGCAGGGCAGCCCGCAATGTGGGGGCTGCGCGCCACCGGTGCAGTCCCGCTCGGCATTGAGAAGGCATGGGGGTCAAGCGCGGTGCGGTTGGTGATGGCGCCCCCGCGTGGAGATGTCCACGCAGGTCATCCAGTGCGGCTGATAGGCCGTAATCACGCGGTAGCGCTCGCCCTCGGGCACAACCACCTCGAGCGGCTGGGGATCCACCGCGATCTCCCCCTCCCGTAGCGGCAGGAGGTAGACCACGGCACCGCATTCCTTGACCCGACAGCGCTGTGCATTCATGGCGAGCCCTCGCTCCCGGATTGACTCCACGCTAGACGCGAATCGAGCAGGTAGGGACGATAGTACAGCAGTTGCTGACCATCCGGCGAGCGGTCACCGATACGCAGACTTGGCGGCCAGTGAAAAACCAGACGCAGCTCGCGCAACTCGCTGCACGCCATCAGGATCCGGCTATTGCTGGAAGCATAGCCTGTGCCACCTGGGGTGATATTGCGGAAGGCGAACGGCACGTAGCGCGCCTCTTCCACCGTCAGCACCAGCGCATTGAGATAGAGTGTGGAGTTGTTCACCAGGGCCAGCGTCACGCGGCAATGGCCCAGTTCATCCACTGTGCGGGAAACGCGCAGGGTCAGCGGCGCGGCGGCCCGGGCTTCCTTCTCGCAAAGGGCCCGGATCTGCGATTCGCGAATGTGTACCGAGCGCATGAGCGTGCGTCCCTCCCGGCTACACAACTCCACGGCCCGCGCTTGGCCCGGCGCCATCACCCACAGCGCCAGTCCGCAGGCCAGCAGGGCACTTCCGCGACACAGCACCCGGGCCAACCAACGGCCGGCGGCCGACGGCACCCCCGCGCTGGACCTTAGCGGCATCCGGTTCAGGCGGCTTCCATACGGGACCTCAGGCATCCATTGCAGCCATCGCATGCTTGAACTCTGCACTAAATGCGGATATTTTGGTCAAGTTCTGGGGGCTTTCGGGGCACACCGAGCAGATTCCGACGTTTCATCGTTCATTAGCCTTCATTCGATGGTGGCGGACATCGCACAGTGCTTGCTCAAGCAGGGGTAAGAATTGCTTAAAGTCAACCGCAAGGTCGAATACGGTCTCGTCGCGCTGAAGCACATGCTCAGCAAACCCAAGGGCCAGCTTACCTCGGTTCGTGAGATCTGTGACCGGTTCGGTACGCCTTTCGATCCGGTGGCCCACGTGATGCGCATTCTCAATGCCGAGGGCCTGGTCAAATCTGAGCAGGGGGCACACGGCGGCTACCGGCTGCAGGATCACGTGATGGACGTCACCTTTGGCGATTTCATCGAAATCATCGAGGGCCATGCCCTGGCCTTCACCGAGTGCCTGCGAGAGGAAGACGACCGCCGCTGTTCCTTGATCGACCGCTGCAACATCGTCTCCCCCATGCATATCCTGCACGATCGCATGCGTGCCTTCCTGGGCTCGATCAAGTTGAGCGATCTGCTCGTCGATGGCGCCCTCCAGCGTCCATCTCGCGACAATGGGGGCCACGCGCTGGTCTGAGTGCCGCGGACTCCAGCGCCCCCCGCGTGGCTTGCCGCCGGCCGCCTGCCCAAGCCTCGCCACACCCCGCCGTCTCAACCGCCTGACCGTCCGCGCAGCACTTCCAGCACGGCCTCGTGCAAGCGCCCGTTGGTGGAAAGCGCGCTCTTGCCCAGGGGCGGATTGTCGCCCGACAGCTCCGTGAGCCGGCCTCCGGCGCCCTCCACACAGGGCTTGAGCGCGGCCACGTCCCACACGCTCAGCACGGGGTCCATCATGATGTCCGCGCGTCCGGCGGCCACGAGAAAGTGCCCATAGCAATCGCCCCAGCCACGGGTCAGACGCACACGCCGCTGCATTTCCAGGAAGCCCTCGGTGAGCCCCAGCCGGTGCAGTTGGGCCGAGTCCGTGAAGGCGAAGGTGGCGTCCTCCAGGCGTTCGGTCTGGCGCACGTGCACGGGCCGGCCGTTCACGGTAGTGCCCATCCCCTCGGCGCCGATCATCAGCTCTCCCGTGGCGGGCAGGTGGATCACTCCCAGCACCGGCCGCCCCTCCTCCAGCAGCGCGATCAGCGTGCCAAAGAGCGGCACGCCGTGCACGAAGGACTTGGTGCCGTCGATGGGGTCCAGCACCCACTGGCGCGTGGCATCCTGCGCCCCGCTGGTACCGCCTTCCTCGCCCAGCACCTGGTGCTCCGGGTAGCGCTGTTCGATCATGCCTCGCATGAGCTCCTCGGCCTCGCGGTCCGCCGCGGTGACCGGAGTTGCGTCCGCCTTGGTGATCACGGCCGGCCCGGCCCCGCGCAGGCTCTGATTGTAGTAGTCCAGGATGAGGCGTCCGCTGGCCTGGGCTAGTTCTGTGGCAAATGCGATCAGCTCCTGCATGGGGGCTCCAAAGGGGAGAAGGAGGTGCCTCGCCCGGGCGCTCAGGGCGCCGGCACGAGGCGGTAGATATGGCCGCCCTGGTGATCCAGCACGTACAGTTCACCAGCGGCATCCTCGCCGAACGAGGAGATCGCCAGTTGGGTGCGCAGCAGCGGCTCCGGCGGGGTCAATTGCTTCGCATCCGCGGGGATGCTCCAGATTTGCCCCGATCCATAGTCCCCGAACACGTAGCGTCCGTACAGCCCCGGAATCGCCTTGCCGCGATAGACGTACCCGCCGGTTACGGCGACGCCCTGGTTGTGAGTGTACTCGCTGATGGGCAGCTTCAGTCCGCCCCGCCGGCAGCCCTGCGCGGGGTCGTAGCACTGCGTGCCCTCCATGACGTTCCAGCCATAGTTGCCGCCCCGCACGATGCGGTCCACCTCCTCCACCGCATTCTGGCCCACATCCCCGGCCCACAGGTCGCCGGTCTTGCGGTCGAAGCTGAAACGCCACGGATTGCGCAGGCCGTACGCCCAAATCTCGTGACGGCTGTGGTCGCGCGCACTGACGAAGGGGTTGTCCAGCGGGATGGCATAGGCATGGCCACCGGCCTGACGGCTGACGTCGAGGCGCAGGATGCTGCCCAGCAGCGTCGCGCGGTTCTGGCCGTTGTGATGGGGATCGCCCGCCGAGCCGCCATCCCCCAGGCCCACGTAGAGCATGCCATCCGGCCCGAAGGCAAGCTGGCCGCCGTTGTGATTGGCGTAGGGCTGCCGCACGTCCAGCACCACCTCCTCCGCCGTGGGGGGCGCCCGGTGGCCCGGCGCTGCAGCCAGATAGCGCGCCACCACCGTGCGACGGGGCTGCCTGTCGGAATAGAAGACGTAGAACGTGCGGTTGTGGATGAAGTCAGGGGCGAACGCGATGGAGAGCAGGCCCTCTTCGTTGCCGGCCGTGCTCACGCGGTCGCGAGCATCCAGGTACACGCTGGCGCCCGAATCGTTGGGCCCAAAGCGCCAGATGACCCCCCGCTGCTCCACCACCACCAGATCGCCCGAGCCATCCGGGACAGAGGTGAGAAATACGGGACGCTGGAGCGTCTGCCGGGTCAGCACCGGTTGCAGGGCCACCTTGAGCGGTGGGGCCTCCGCGGCGCGGGCGGCCAACACTCCAGCCAGGGGCAACATCAACAGCGCCGCCAGCAGCGCGCACGCGGTTCGCAACAAACCACCCATCAGCACATCCCGGTTCAGGTTCGGCCAGCCGTTCCCACGGCCTCGGCCACGCATGAGAATCCGTCCCGCGTCAGCAGGTGCACCAGCCCGCGCCGGACGCGGCGAATCAGCCCTGGCCCCTCGTAGATCAGCCCCGTGTACACCTGCACCAGGGAGGCGCCGGCGCGGATCAACGCGTAGGCATGCTCCGCGCTGGCGATGCCCCCCACACCCACAAGCGGCAGGCGCCCGGCGCTGAGCCGGTACAGGGTCGCCACTGACCGCAACGCCAGCGGCCGCAGCGGCTCACCGCTCAGCCCACCGGCCGCATCGCGCGCCGGACTCCGCAGCCCCTCTCGGGAGAGCGTGGTATTGGTGGCGATCAGCCCGTCACACCCCGTATCCAGCGCCACGGACACCACGTCCGCCAGGGCCGCCTCGTCCAGTTCCGGGGCCACCTTGACCAGCAGGGGCACCCGCCGCTCCCCGGCCTCAACGCGGCGGGCCCGTGCGGCGGCCACGGCGCTCACCGTGGCCTGCAGCTCCGCGCGAGCCTGCAGGCCGCGCAGACCCGGCGTGTTGGGCGAGCTGACGTTGATCACCAGATAGTCGGCCAGTGCATAGACGGGCTGCAGGGCGGCCACATAGTCCCCCGCCGCGGCCTCCAGCGGGGTATCCCGGTTTTTGCCCAGGTTCACGCCGACGATGGCCCCGGGCCAGGCGGCCCGCAGGGCCTGCAGGCGGCCGGCCAGGGCCGCGGTGCCGGCGTTGTTGAAGCCCATGCGGTTGATCAGCGCGCGGTCCGCCGGCAGCCGGAACAGGCGCGGGCGGGGATTGCCCGGCTGCGGGCGGGGCGTCACGGTGCCCGCCTCCACGAACCCGCAGCCCAGCGCCAGCAAGGGCGCCAGGGCCACGCCGTCCTTGTCCAGCCCGGCAGCCACACCCACGGGATTGGGGAAGCGCAGCCCCCACAGTTCCACCTGCAGCGCCGCATCCGGTGCGCCACCCAGCGCGCGAAGCAGCGGCCCGCTGCCGGGCAGGCGCGCCATGCCCGCCAAGCCGTGCAGCACGGCGCGATGCGCCGTCTCCGGGGGCAAGGCGAACAGCAGGGGACGAATCAAGGAATACAGCGACATGGGGGCACGGCGGGGCCGGTGTGCCTCACGCGTCGGAGGCCCCGCCCTCCGTCACTTCGATGTATTGCAGCTCCAGGCGCTGCTTCTGCGCCGAATAGTCGGTCTCGGAGACCTTGCCGGCGTGGTACGATTCCTCCAGGTCGCTCAGGGCTTCCAACAGGGCATCGCGCTCGCTGAAGGACTCGTCCGGCAGGTCCGGCAGGGCGTAGGGCTCGAGACGGGTCATGAACAGCGGGTAGCCGATCACGCCCGCGAGGACGAGCAACAGCAGTACGGCGGCGACAAGCATCCACATGGCGGGGGGCTAATCCTCCTCCTCGAAGCGCTGCAGGTCTCGCGCGATGCGCTCGCGCTGATCCGGGGTCAGAGAGCCCTTGTCCTCCTGATGCAGGCGCTCCGTCGGGTTCTGGTGGCTGCGATAGAGCCGCCAGCCGATCAGGCCGCCAGCCAGCACCAGGGCGCCGAGAGGCGCCAACCACACAACCAAGCCCAGCCCTTGCGCCGGCGGGGCACGCAGGATCCACTCGCCGTAGCGCGAGACAAAATAGGCTTTGATATCGTCATCGGACTGGCCTTCCTCCACCATCCGGCGCACCTTGGCGCGAATCTGCTGGGAGAAGCTGGCTTCCGAGTCCCTGACCGAAATGCCCTGGCAGGTGGGGCAGCGCAGCATTTCCGTGATGCCCTGCACACGCAGGTCGATCTCGCGATCACTGAGGCCCCAGGCCGGCCCGGCCAGCACCGCCAGCAGCAGCAGCGCCGCCACGGCGAGCACCAGGCGCCTCAAGCGCCTCTGATGGCTCATCGGTGTCATGGCTGCTCTCTTGATGCAATCAGCTTGGGAATCTGCTCTTCCAGCACTTCCGGCGTCACGGCGCCGATCTGTTTGTAGCGGATGATCCCCTTGGCGTCCACGAAGAAGGTCTCGGGCACGCCATACAGGCCGTAGTTCAGCGAGACATCGCCCGCCGCATCATCCAGCGCGAGGTAGTAGGTCTTGCCGTAGCGCTTGGCGAAGGCGCGAGCCGCCTCGGGCGTATCCTGGATGGCGATGCCGATCACGCGCAGCTTGCTGGGGTCCTGGCCCCAGCGCAGATAGGCCGACTCCAGCAGCCGTGCCTCATCGCGGCAGGCCACGCACCAGGAGGCGAAGAAGTTCAGCACGAACGGCGTACCCTTCAGGCTCTCCAGGGAAAGCGGGGCCCCCGTATTCAGCTCGGTCACCTTGAAGCCCGGCGCCGGACGATGCACCAGGGGCGATGGCACGAGCTTGGGGTCGTGCCCGAATCCCGAAGCGAACATCGCGGTAAGGCCGCCAATCACGGCGACCACCGCCCAGAACTTCCATGACTTCAGCATGGCCGACTAACTCTCAATCGCTGCAGCGCCGCGGCGGGCGCCTGCCTCAGATATAGCCCAGCCGGTCTTCGGTGACCGGCTCCTCCAGCCGCCGCGGCTTATAGAAGATCGCGATGGCCGTACCCAGCGTGAACAACGGGAAGGCGAACCAGGCGACCATCACCAACGGGTTGATCAGGGCGCGAATCGTCACCGTGCCGCCTTGGTTCTCCGAGGCCAGCACCAGGTACAGGTCTTCGCGCACGGTGCGGTGGATCGCCACTTCCGTGAGCGGCTCGGGCTGCGTGGGATAGAAGCTGCGCGCGGGCTTGAGCGTGTCCACGAGTTCGCCATCCCGGTATACCTCGATCACCGC
>DATFMP010000071.1:0-56616 GCA_035266845.1 bacterium | reverse complement strand
GCCATACTCTATATCCGTTGGGACCACGTACGAGTCTGGAAACTTGGGCGCGTTTGAAACTTTCACTTTCACAGCGCCGAACTCCGGCAACTACAGCGGTTGCGTGGGCACAACGGCCAAGACAGACATGGCGTTCATACTGAAGGATGGCTTTGGCGTTGCCATCGCCCCCCCCTGCGACGATTACTGGGAGGATCATCCGGACGAGAAGTGCTCGACCGCCGATGCGGGCATCTCGCTGACTGGCGGCCTGACCTACTCAATATATGCGGAGAACTGGGGACCCGTATATGGAGGGGCCACATACACCGTGACAGTCACGAAGGACTAGGCCCGCGAGACAGCCGCCCTGCACACGGCGCAGAGCGGCGGCCCTGTAAGCGCTTAGCCCTGCTGCAGGGCGGGAGAGGCTAGCTGATCCACGCCGGGCACCTGCCGCGCTCTGCTGCTACGGCGGAGCGTTTGCACCTCCTGGCTGTGCGCTGAGAAGGCACCATGGGCAGGCTTGTATTGGTGGCGGTGGCGCTTGCCTTGGCCCTTACGCTGGTGGGGTGCGGCCCCAGCGGGGGCGCGAACTGCCCCAAATCCGGTACCCCGGTCAGCGGAGGAGGCACTGCGTATGCGACGGCCTATCCCGCCGCACTGAACACCTCGTACCAGGCCGCCAATTCCACATCGCCGATCTACTTCTCGTTCGAGACGACGACCGCCGGCAACTACAGCGGCTGTGTGGGCACCACGGCCATGACGGACATGGCGTTCGACCTGTGGGACCCGATGGCTGTCTCGACCGCGCTCACGTGCAACGAGTTCACGGCCGACAACCCGGACGAACGCTGCTCGACCGCGGCCATCAGCTATCCGCTTGCCGACAGCGCCACCTACTACATCCTGGTGTACGATCATGGGCCGGACTACGGCGGCACCTTCGCGCTGACGGTAACGAAAGACTAGGCTCTGTCTTGAAATAACCGACAGTCGCAATTTCGGTTCTCTGTCATTCTGAGGCTCGCCCGGCGGGTCGAAGAATCTGCTGTCATCTCAGGCACAACAGATTCCTCGCTGCGCTCGGAATGACATCCTGCACCTAGTCCCAGGAAGCCTTTCAGGCATTTTCAAACAGAGAGCCCAGGCCCGCATCGGCACGCGTGCTGCCCCGTCACGGGCGCGAAGCGGCGGGCCTGCGGGCAGTCAGCCCTGCTGCAGGGCGGGGAAGGCGAGTTGATCCGCCGCGGAGGGGTTGCGGCGCTCGTTCTTGGACGAGTATTCCAGCTTGTAGTAGCGGTCCGCGATGGGCACGGCTTGGCGGCCGTAGCGCTCCTCGGGCAGTTGCCCCTCCTCCAGGCAGTGAATCAGGGCGTCGGCGATCCACGCTTCGATCTTCATCACCACCATCTTCCTGCGCAGGCGGCCCTGGTCGTCGCGGTTGAGCACGTTGGGCAGCGTGTTGGTGGTGATGAACTCCGTCAGGTGGGGCGAGTTCAGGTTCTCCCGGCCCTCGGGCGAGATGTAGGTGTGGGTGCAGTAGAAGAAGATGTTGGCCGGGCGTGTCTCGGGATTTTCCGCCAGCAGGTTCATGGCCGCACGGATCGTACCGCCCGTGCGCACCATGTCGTCCAGGATGAACACCTCGCGCCCACGTAGCTGCTTCACCTGCTCCGTGGCGCTCAACTCCACATTGCGCTGCCCCAGGCGCGTCTTTTCCAGCACCACCATCACCGAATCCTTGAGCCCGGTGAAGTCCCGCACGCGTGAAACAAAGGCCGCCGCGCCCTCGTCCGGCGCCACGAAGCCCAGGTTGGAGCCGATGCGCTCCACGGAGATCGTGCGCAGGATCAGGTTGGCCACGATGCAGGCCATGTCCAGGTTGATGAACGGCGGCTGCTCGCCGGCGTCCGCATACACCTCGCGGTAGATGCGGTGCAGCACCTCGGGCTTGTGGTTGTGCACCGTCACCACCTGGTCCACGCCCGCAGCGCGCAGCATCTCCGCGTACATGCGCGCGGAGAAGGGCTGGCCGTCGAACTTTTTGCGATCCGCGGCGGAGATCATCTGCGGGTGATCCACGAAGTGCGGCCCGCGGTCCTGCGCGGAGAAGAACAGGTCGGGCTCCACCAGCACCACACGCTCGGCCCCGTTCTCCTTGGCCGCGCGGGCGATGAGGATGTTGCGCATGGCCAGCTCCACCCGCGTGTGCTGGGGAGAGGAGGTGGAGATGATATACACGCGCTTGCCCTGGAGCCCCATCCCGATGTGCTCCAGGTCGCTCTCGTCCACCAGGAAGCGCGGGCAGAACTCCGTGTTGGCAAAGGTCTTCAGGGAGATCAGGTCGGAGATGTCCGTCGTCTGGCCGAAGTTGTGGGCGACATCCAGGCCGAAGGAGGCATCCGTCCAGTTGGAGACGATGATCGTACCGTTGGCCATTGGGGGTGCCCTGGCTAGACCAGCGTGGAGAGTCCGGCGGCCCGGTGTGCTTCCTCCACCTTCAGGGCCTGTTCCAGTCGATATTCCTGCAGGGAAGCGGCGACGTCGGGGTACTTGACGGCCAGGATGGCTGCCGCCAACAGTGCCGCATTGGCCCCGCCGCCCACGGCCACGGTGGCCACGGGAATGCCCGGGGGCATCTGGGCGATGGAGAGCAGCGCATCCAGGCCCTCGAAGGCCGAGGACTTGACCGGCACGCCGATCACCGGGCGCTGCGTTTCCGCCGCGACCACGCCGGGCAGGGCCGCGGCCATGCCGGCGATGGCGATGAACACCTCCGCCCCGGCCTCCTCGGCCGCGCCGACGAACCTGCGCACACGCTCCGGCGTGCGGTGGGCCGAGGCCACCGCCAGCTCGTAGCCCAGCCCGAGGCGCTGCAGCACGTCGGTGGCCTTGGTGGCCACATCCATGTCCGATGCGCTGCCCAGCAGCAGCGCCACATTGGTGTCGGGCCGATCGCCCTTGTCGCGTTTCAGTCCTTTCAAGCCGATGTCCTTGCGATAAATAACGCCCTGCCAGCCAATGCGTTCCACCAGACGGTAGCCGCGCTGCAGAGCCTGTTGTAGGGTCGCGCCCCAGGCGGTGACGCCCAGCACGCGCCCACCGTGGTTTACCCACTGACCGTCCGCGCGGCCCGTGCCGGCGTGGAACACGCGGCCATCGGGCGAGTCCGGCAGGTCGTCCAGCCCGTGGATGGGCAGGCCCTGCGCATAGGCGCCCGGGTAGCCGCCCGAGGCCATCACAATGCACGCCGCGGCACCCGGGCGCCAGACCGGCCGCGCGCGGGTCACCGCGCCATCCGCCGCGGCTTCCAGCAGTTCGGCCAGGTCGCTCTGCAGCAGCATCAGCAGGGGCTGGCACTCCGGGTCGCCGAAGCGGCAGTTGTACTCTACCACGGCCGGCGCGCCGGCGTCGTCAATCATCAGCCCCACGTAAAGCACGCCCTGGAAGGGGTGCCCCTCCGCCGCCATGCCGGCCAGAGTGGGCCGCACGATTTGCTCCACCACGCGGCGTTCCACCTCCGGGGTCACCAGTGGCGCGGGACAGTACGCGCCCATGCCGCCCGTGTTGGGCCCGCGATCCAGGTCGCCCACCGGCTTGTGATCCTGCGCGGCGGGGCAGCCCACAAAGTCCGTGCCGTCGCAGATGGCGAAGTAGCTTGCCTCCTCGCCCCGCAGAAAGCCCTCGATCACCACGCGCTCACCCGCGGCGCCAAAGGCCTTGTCCACCAGCGTGGCGGCCAGGGCTGCCTCAGCCTCCTCGCGGGTGGTGCAGATGGCCACGCCCTTGCCAGCCGCCAGGCCGTCGGCCTTGATCACGTACGGCCCCGGCAGGTCGGCCAGGTACGCCTTGGCCGCGGCCAGATCGTCGAAGGCTCGGTAGGGTGACGTGGGGATGCCGTGCCGCTCCATGAAGGCCTTGGCGAAGGCCTTGCTGCCCTCGAGCTGCGCCGCGGCGGCGCTGGGCCCGAACACGCGCAGGCCCTGCGCCCGGAACACATCCGCCAGCCCCGCCACCAGGGGCGCCTCCGGCCCCACCACGGTGAGGCCGATCTGCTCCCGCGCGGCGAAGTCCGCCAGCGCCTCGTGGCTCTCCAGCGGCACACAGGTGGCTAGCTCGCCGATGGCGGCGCTGCCCGGGCTGGCGTAGAGCTTGCTGACGCGCGGACTCTGGGAGAGCTTCCAGGCCAGCGCGTGTTCGCGCCCCCCTCCTCCCACGATCAGGACGTTCATTGGCGCGGCGGCGGGCTCGGCTGGGGACGCTTCGTGGGGCGACGCCCCCCGGGTCCTTCCGGCGGGGGTCGGCAACGCCGCGTCCGGGCGGCGTCACCCTTTCCCCCTAGCAACTTTCGCCCGGCGGAGCAAAAGGATTTTCCGTCCCGCGTCGGGACCAGGGCCGCGGCGCAGGCGGAAACCCCGCACGGCGCCAGGGCCACTGCCCCGCGGGTTGCCAGCCGCCGCGGGGGGCGAGTACGATCACGACGCACGCGCAGGGTGCGCGCTGCCTAAGTTGCGACGAGAACCTGAGGGGTACGAGATGGCAACCTTGCAGAATCGGGCCAAGGAAAAGCTGGAGAAGGGCGAGCTGTGCATCGGGCTGGGCCTGCGCATGGCACGCACGGTGGAGATCGGGCGGGTGCTGAACACCTGCGGCTACGACTACGCGTTCATCGACATGGAGCACAACTCCATGGGCATCGACACGGCTGTGCAGATCGCCGTGGCCTGCCAGGATGCCGGCGTGACGCCCATGGTGCGCGTGCCAGGCTACGAGCACTACCTGGCCACCCGCGTGCTGGATGCCGGGGCGATGGGCATCATCTTCCCGCACGTGGACACGCCCGAACAGGCGGCGCGGCTGGTCAGCTTCTGCAAGTACCCTCCGGTGGGGCACCGCTCCGCCGCCGGCGCCATGGCCCAGCTCAACTACCAGGCCGTGCCCGCCAAGGAGGCCACGGAACTGGTGAACAACAACACGCTGCTCGTGTTCATGCTGGAGTCGCCGCAGGCCATCGCCAATGCGGACGCCATCGCAGCCGTGCCGGGTGTGGACGTGCTACTGATCGGCTCCAACGATCTGTGCATGGAGATGGGCATCCCCACGCAGTTCGACCACCCTAAGCTGACCGAGGCGGTGGAGACGACCATCGCGGCCTGCCACAAGCACGGCAAGCACCCCGGCCTGGGCGGCGTGTACGACGAGGTGATCGCCAAGCGCTTCATCGAGTCCGGCATGCGCTTCATCCTGGCCAGCGGGGATATGCCGCTGTTCATGAACGCCGCCAAGGCCCGCGCGGAGTTCCTGAACGGCATCAAGCTCAAGTGAGCGCCGGCGGGGAATAGCCCGCCGCACCGCCGTGTTGTCCCGATGAACGCGAGCAGGAGTGTACGCCGCACCGTTCCGCAATGGAGCGGACGCGGCGCACACGCACTCCGGCACTGCATGAGGGAGGCACGGCGATGCATACCCACACACGCTCTTGGATCGCGGCCAGCTTGGCCGCACTGCTGTTGACCCTGCTGCTGGCGCTGGGGCCCGCGCCGTCCCTCGCGGATGGCGGAGGAGGCGGCGAGATCGCGTCAGGGCAGCCCCGCGATCCTCACTATGAGCAGGCGCGGCGGCTGATCGACCAGTCCCGCTTCGAACAGGCGCTTCCGCTGCTGCAGCAGGTGGTCGCCAAGAACCCGCGGGACGCAAACGCGTACAATCTGCTCGGCTTCAGCAGCCGCAAGCTGGGCCGGCTGGATGAGGCGCTGGAATTCTACACGCGCGCCCTCAAGATCGATCCCGGCCACCGCGGCGCCCACGAGTACCTGGGCGAGCTGTATCTGCAGATGGGCCGCCTGGACAAAGCCAAGTCGGAACTGGCCTTCCTGGACGGCGATTGCTGGCTGCCCTGCGAGGAGTACAGCGACCTCAAGGCCGCCGTGGCTGCCTACGAGGCGCGCGGGGGAACGGCTGCCAAGCCCTGAGCGATCGCGGACGGCCGGCCGGTGCCGGAGGCCCGCCCGGCCCAGGCATCCGGCCCCCCCCCCCCCCGCCGCCGCTCGCACCAGCCTCCTGCCGGGCGATGGCGCGCGATACCGCGCCCTGCCACGACCGGCGCCGCTTGGCAGCCGGGGGATTGTCCCGTATCCTGGAAGGGCGTGCGGGCGGTTGCGGAGCCTCCCGTCGCGGCCCCCTCGCCGGGGCTGCCGCCGCTTGCGGAGAGCGGGCGCGACCTTCCTCGTGCCAGACTGGATAGCTCATGGCGTTCAATGAGCCCGGGCAATCGCCCTGGGACAAGCGTGGCAATGCGCCGAACATGGAGGACTTCCTGAACCAGCTGCAGCAGCGGTTCGGAGGCCACTTCCGGCGCTTCAACGTGTGGCTGCTCGCGGCGGCCGCATTGGTGGCGTGGGGGCTCACGGGTATCTACATCGTGAACCCGGACGAGCAGGCGGTGGTGCGCACCTTCGGGCGCATGACGCGCACCTCGCCGCCCGGCATCCACTACCACGTGCCTTGGCCCGTGGAGCGGGTCAACGTGGTCAAAGTGGCGCAGATCCGCAGCATGGAGCTGGGCTTCCGCACGATCATGGAGGGCCCCCCGGCGCGGGTGCGGGAGTTCCCGCTGGAATCGCTGATGATCACGGGCGACGAGAACCTGGTGAACATCCAGGTGGTCGTGCAGTACCGCATCAGCGACCTGCCCGCCTATCTGTTCCGGGTGTGGGACCCCACGGGCAACCCGGAGGGCCGTACCCTGCGCGACGCCGCCGAGACGGCCCTGCGCGGCGTGGCGGGCAGCATGACCATCGACGACATCCTCACCATCGGGCGCGCGCGCGTGCAGGACGAGACCAAGGTGCACCTGCAGCAGCTCATGGACAGCTATGGCACCGGCCTGTTCATCACCGAGGTGAAGCTGCAGGCCGTGGAGCCGCCGGAGCCGGTGCAGGCGGCGTTCAAGGACGTCGTGAGCGCCAAGGAGGACCGCGAGCGCATCATCAACGAGGCCCGCTCCTACCGCGAGGACCTGCTGCCCAAGGCCCGCGGCGGAGCCGAACAAATGCTGCGCGCGGCGGAGGGCTACCGCGAGTCCCGCGTGCGCGAGGCGCAGGGGGATTCCGCGCGCTTCCTGGCCATGCTGCAGGAGTATCGCCAAGCCAAGACCGTCACGCGGAGGCGCCTGTTCCTGGAGACCATGGCCGAGGTGCTGTCCAAGGTGGACACCGTGGTGATCTCGCGCAGCGTGGCCGGCAAGGCACTGCCCCTGCTGCCATTGGGCGAAACCGGCACCACGCCCCTGCCGACACCCCAGGGCGAGCCGGGCCGACAGGCACAGACCCCGCGGGCGGGAGGTTCCCAATGAAAAACCGACGCATCGGGCTGATCGCCCTGGTGGTGCTAGCCGTCGCCCTGGTGGGGGGCACGCTGTTTACCATCGACGAGACCGAGCAGGGCATCGTGATCCAGTTCGGCAAGTACGTGCGCACGGTGAATGAGCCGGGGCTGCACATGAAGCTGCCGTTCATCCAGGAGGTGACGACCTACGACAAGCGCCTCCTGCGCTACGATGCGGCCCCGGCCGAGTTCCTGACGCGGGACAAAAAGGCGCTGGTGGTGGATATCTACGCCCGCTATCGCATCGTCGATCCGCTTAAGTTCTACCAGACCCTGCGCGACCTGGCCCGGGCCCACGCCCGGCTGGACGCCATCATCTCCTCGTCTCTGCGCGAGGCCGTGGCCTCCCATGACCAGTCGGACATCATCACGGAAAAGCGCGAGCCGATCATGGCGGAGGTGGCCCGCGAGACGCGGACCCGTTCGGAGGAGTTCGGGGTGCGCATCGTGGATGTGCGCATCAAGCGTACGGACTTCCCGCGCGAGATCGCCGAGAGCATCTACGCCCGCATGCGCGCCGAGCGCGGCCGCATCAGCAAGCGCTACCGCTCCGAAGGCGCGGAGGAGCAGCTCAAGATCAAGGCGCAGACGGACAAGGAGCGCACCATCATCCTGGCCGAGGCCCGCCGCCGCAGCGAAGAGATCCGCGGCAAGGGCGATAGCGAGGCCATCCGCATTTACGCCGCGGCGCTGCGCCAGGATTCGGAGTTCTATGCGTTCCTGAAGAGCCTGGACCTCTACAAGACCGCGCTCAAGGAGGGCAGCAAAGTCGTGCTGTCCGCGGATTCCTCGCTCTTCCAGTACCTGGAGACCCCGCGTCCGGGGCAGCCGTAGAGCTGCCGCAGGGTGACGGAGTCGGCACCGGATAGCGAAGGGCCCGGAGAATAAGCGACAGATGGCCGCCGTTTCGCAACCGCAAGCGCAATCGCAGCGTTTCAGCTAGCAGAAGCCGGTCCGTTTCGGCGCTGGGGCACCGTTCAGGTTCACACCGAGCGCCGTCATGTACGGCGTCGGCGGAGATTGAGTTGGAATTTTTTGCGCCTTGTGCGTATATGCGGTAAGGCACGTGCTGCCTTAGGGCCGCTGCGCATGGGATGGCTTCCGTGAGCGCCACAGCGATCGTGCCCGCAGGTCTCCTCCGTTCCAGCCATGACGAGAGCACCATGATCTGTACGCATCACATCAAAGACAGCGTCTGCGTGGTTTCCATCGAAGGCAACATTGCGCTGGATGGAGTCAACGAGGCCAAGTCCTACCTGAAGCCGCACCTGGACAGCCCGGACGTGAAAGGGCTGGTCATGAACTTCGAGAAGGTGAACTTCATCGACTCCTCCGGGATCGGCCTGATCGTGTCGATCTTCAAGACGATGCAGCAGAAGGAAGGCAAGTTTGCACTCACCAACCTGAGCAAGAAGAACGAAGAGATCTTCTCGATCACCCGCCTCAACAAGATCCTCGATATCTACGATTCCGAGAACGAAGCTCTGACGGCCATGAAGGGCTGAAGGGCCTGCGCAAGCGATCCGCTCTCAGGCGTAACCGCCGCCGGGCCCGGTCGCAGGCGATGTCGCACCCCGGTGCGGCACGTCCGTCCGCTCGCCGGTCAGCGACGCCGCGACAACTTCAGGACCATCCCATCCAGCGATTGCGAGGAACGGAAGCGTTCCGCGGGAACACTACGGGGGAAAGTTGAAAGACACTCCCGCCTGTGCCGGGTGCTGGTTTTCTTGAACCTGCATGTGCAGGTGGGACCCGGTTTATGGGCTTCAGGCTTCCCGCCTTGCGACGGGTCTGCACACGGCCCGCAGGGACTGAATCCCGATCAAGAAACTAGGCTCAAAGAAAATTCCAGCTTATCGAACACCGCAGGAGTGTCTAACCTCGTTCGGCCGGCATGCCGGCCATAGCGCCATCCAGTACGGACTCCAAGCGAGTCACCAGAAACTCGACACGCCGGGAGAGTTCCTCGGATGCGCCGTCATTCGTCGTACGCAGGCTTAGCAGTTCATCCGCCAGGTTCAGGGCCGTCAGCAGTGCGATGTTGAGCACCGGCTGGCCTTGCACGCGAGCACTGACCTCCTCGAAGGTCTCATTCAGGAGGTGCTCCACCTGCCTGATGTGGGATTCGCCGCGGCGGCTCGCAATGTTGAACCGCTTGCCTGCCAACGTGATGTCGTACCAGGAGGCTTCCCTGTCTGCCATGGATTCGGACACGGCACTACCCTTGGTGCAAGGGTTGACGATTCCCTGTCTCCGCGATGAGCCTAACACCGCCCCCAGGGAATTGCAATTGAGCGCAGATTCGGCTCCCAGGCCCCGATCACGGGCATCGAAGGATGGCTGAAATAGGTAATTTTTGCGACGCACCCCGAATCTGCGCGAGTGGTGCTGTGGGTGAAGGCTTCCGCATCGGCTGGCGCGGCGACCGTGCGCAGGGATGCTGCGGGCCCTGGTCGGCATGCAGGGAAAGGCATGGCCGCAGGGTGGCTTGGCTGCTAGGATGCGGGGGCGCCATGGACAGGTCGCCGCATGGGGCGGCACCCAACCGGGAATCCGCAACGCGCCGTGCAACGAAGGACCGCAATGAGCCATTGGATCTACATCCACAATATCGACCCCGTGCTGGTACACCTGGGGCCCCTGCGCATCGGCTGGTACGGGCTGATGTACGCGATCGCCTTCCTGACCGGCTACTGGTACATCATCCGCGAGAGCCGCCGGCCCGATTCGCCTGTCACCACCGAGGACGTGCCCAACCTGTTCACCTACGTCATCCTTGGCGTGATCGTGGGCGGGCGGCTGGGGTGGGTGATCTTCTACGGCGGCCTGCCCTACTTCGAGCAACCCTATCGCATCCTACAGACCTGGAAGGGCGGCATGTCCTTCCATGGCGGGCTGCTGGGCGTGCTCACGGCCATGTGGCTCTACTCGCGCAGCCGCAAGCTGCGCCTGCTGGACGTGGGCGACTTCGTCATCACGTGGGTGCCGGTGGGTCTGTTCCTGGGGCGCATCGGCAACTTCATCAATGGCGAGTTGTACGGCGCACCCACGGGCAGCAGTTGGCGCATGCTCTTCGCCGACCATTGCGGCCTGCGCGGCGGTGCCACCAACATCGTCCCCTCCCTCCCCACCTGGGGCGTGATCTTCCCCGCCGATCCGCTCCACGTGCCGCGGCACCCGTCTCAGCTTTACGAGGCGGCGCTGGAGGGCATCGTGATCTTCGCGGTGCTGCTGCTGTTGCGCCACCGGGTGCACCGGCGGGGCCACCAAGCGGCGGTGTTCCTGCTGCTGTACGGCATCATGCGCTTCCTGGTGGAATTCGTGCGCCTGCCCGATGCCGGTGCCGGCTGCCCGGTGTGGATACTCACCAAGGGCCAACTGCTCAGCCTGCCCATGATCGTCATCGGCGCGGCGTGGACCGCATGGCTGTTCTTGCGGCCCCCGGATATGGACGTGGGCGCTTAAGGTCTGACTGGAAACTGAAAATTGGTCTTCAAGCGGCAAGGCCGCTTGAAACCACAAGAAATCCAATGCGGGGGCCCCCACCCACAAATGGGGTCCGAGGGGCCCGGCACCCTGGTCAGGAATCCCATCAAGGCTCAGTCCAGTAGAGCGACGCACTAGGACCGCGGCGCCGCGGCGGGGGACTCGCCAAGCAGGGCCAGGGCACGCTCGGTGACGAGCGCCGGCTGGAGCTCCTGCAGGCAGCGCAAGTGCCCCAACGGACACTGCCGCGCGTAGCACGGCGAGCAGGGCTCAGCGCGGTAGAGCACTTCGGCGCGGGGATTGAGGGGGCCGGTCCAGGTGGGGTTGGTGGAACCGAACAGGGCCAGTTGCGGAACGCCCCAGGCCGCCCCCAGGTGCATGGCGCCCGAGTCGTTGCTCACCAGCAGGCGGGCCCCCGCCAGCAGCGCCGCCAATCCAGGCAGGTCGGTCTCTCCGCACAGATTCACGCCGCGCCGCGTGCCGGCCAGGATGGACTCGCCCAGCAGGCGGTCCTTGCCGAGCCCGGCCACCACCACCGGCCAGCCGGCAGCGTCCAGCGCGGCGGCCAGGGCCTCGTAGTGTGCCGGCGGCCACATCTTGGCCGGTCCATACTCCGCGCCCGGGGCAAGCACCACGTATTCGCCGGACGGGGCGTCCTCGGGCCGGTGGGCCTCCACCCAGCCCGCGGGCGGCTCCAGTCCCGCGGAGGGGGCTTCCGGCATCGCCTCCACCCACGGGCTGAGCAGTTCCAGGTACTCCCGAGCCAGATGCACCGAGCGCGGCCCATGATTGTGGGCCCGCGCCGGGCGCAACAGCCAACGCCGACCCTCGCCGCGATAGCCAATGCGATGCCGGATGCCCGTGCGCCAAGCCATCCAGGCGGAGGAGAAGCTGGGCGGCAGCACAAACATGTGCGTGTGGCCCAGGCCCCGCAGGCCACGCCCGAAGGCGCCCGGCGAGCTGGTGTGACGGTCGAAGGGATACACGCTGCCGCGCTGCGGCAGGGGCAATGCCTCGAATCCCTGGCGCACGATCAGGTCTACCCGTGCCGCGGGAAAGCGCTGCAGCACGGCCCGGATGAACGCGGTGCTGACGAGGAGATCGCCCAGCCAGTTGGGCGTGCGGATGAGGATGGCGCGCGGCTCTACGTCCGATCGGATCGGGCGTTGGGCCGTGCTGGCTGCGTTGCGGACCATTGCGAAATCAGCCCCACCCTCTTAAGCTGAAACCGTGCAGCCTGCCCCTGTCCCGCGTCCTGCGGGGCGCCCAGCCCAATCCAACACGCCGTTGGGGAGCCGCGATGGTTCGAATCAACCGAGTCTATACGCGCAAGGGAGACCGAGGCAACACGTCCCTCGTCGGGGGCCGTGCGGTGCCCAAGGACGATCCGCGCGTGGAGTGCTACGGCACGGTGGATGAGCTGAACGCGGTGCTGGGCATCGTGCGCTCGTTCAATGCGGACAAGCCCGCCAGCCCCCGGCGGGACGGCTTCGACCGCATCCTGCAGGCCATCCAGCAGCGCCTGTTCGATCTGGGAGCGGAACTGGCGACGCTACCCGAGGACCGCCATGAGAGCCAAGTCTGCGTTGCGGCGGAGGACGTGAGCTGGCTGGAGCAGGTGATCGACACAATGAATGCGGAACTGGAGCCGTTGCAGAGCTTCATTCTGCCGGGTGGTGGCCGCGTGAGCGCCTTCCTGCACCAGGCTCGCACCGTATGCCGACGCGCCGAACGCACCGTGGTGCGCCTGGGCCGCGAGCAGGAGGTGGGCGAGCAGATATTGCCATACCTGAACCGCCTCTCGGACGCACTGTTCGTGTTCGGGCGTTGGGTGGCCGCCACGCTGGGCGAGCGCGAAGTGCTGTGGGAACCCGGCGTGGCCGCGGACGACTCCTGGAAGACTTGGTAGGCCCCGCCTGTCGGCAGCCCCCTCCTGGGCTTCGCCGTTCCCCGTAAGTATTCGCAGACCCCTACAGATCCACGTCCTCGCGGCGACCGCTGTGCTTCGCAGGCTGGGCCGAGGCCGGTGGTTGTGCAGCCTGGAGTGGCCCGGTCACGCAGCTTGACCCGTCCCGCAGCCGTTTGGGGATGGAATCGGCGCGGAACAGCTCGTAGCGCGTTCCACGCGGGTCCTCGCACGGACCGAGCAGCTGTCCGGCGGGCCCCACGCGCATGGTGACCACGGAATCGGGCTGCTTGAACGTCTCGATGGGCAGGGAGCCTTCCACCTGCTCCATGAAGTCGCGCCAGATGGGAGCGGCAGCGCGGGAGCCCGTTTCCGCAGGGCCCAGCGAGATGGTGGGGTCGTCAAAGCCCACGTATACGCCCGCCACGAGCTGCGGGATGAAGCCCATGTACCAGGCGTCCGTGTAGTTCTGCGTGGTGCCCGTCTTGCCTGCGGCCGGGCGGTCGAAGCCTTCCAGCGCGCGGTGGGCGGTGCCAAAGGGACTGCGCACCACGTCGCGCAGCACGTCGGTGATCATGTACGCGGTGGAGTCGGAGATCACCTGCTCGGAGTGCGGCTCCGCGCGCATCAGCACGTTGCCCTTGGAATCCTCGATGCGCAGCACGTAGATGGGGTCCACCAGCTTGCCGCCGTCGGGGAATACCGAGTAGGCCCGGGTCAGCTCGGACAGGCGCACCGAGTGCGTGCCCAGCGCAATGATGTCCTCCTCGGGGATGGGCGTCGTGATCCCGAACTTGCGCGCGTACTGGATGATCTTGCGCGGCCCGATCTGGTCCACCAGCTCCACGGTGGGCACGTTGCGGCTGCGCACCAGCGACTCCCGGAGGCTCAGGCGGCCCAGGAACGTCTGGTCGTAGTTCTGCGGCGTGTGCTTGCGGCCGGAGGCCATCGTGAATACGCGGGGGCTGTCGTCCAGCACGGAGGCCGGGGTGAAGCCCTCCTCCACCGCCGCGGCATAGATGATCGGCTTGAAGGCGGAGCCCGGCTGGCGCTCGGCCTGGGTGGCGCGGATGAACTCGCTGCCGCCATCACTGCGGCCGAAGCGGATGCCACCCACCATCGCCAGCACGTCGCCCGAGTGCGGGTCCATTGCATAGACGGCGCCGTTGGCGGTGGGCTCCTGGTAGAGATCGAGCAGGTACTGCCCGGAGTCCGCATCCTGGCCGGTCACCTCAGCCTGGATGTGATCGCCCGGCTTCAGGACGTCGCTCAGCGCCGTGATGGCCAGCGGCTGGGCGTTGTCCTGGCCCTGGGGCAGATACGCCGGCCACTGCGAGTGCAACTCGTCCCAGGTGATGACTCCCTCCTGATAGGGCGCCAGGGCCACGCGGGCCTGCTTGTCCGTCACCTCCACCACCACGCCGTCCACGATGCTGCCGATGTTCAGCTCGCGGCCCGGGTTCAGGTTGATCAGCACCTCTTCCGGAACGTTGCCTGCCGCATCGAGCTCGATGTGCTCCAGCGGCCCGCGATACCCCCGGCGGCGGTCCACGGCGCGCACACCCTGCAACAGCGCCTTGTGCGCGGCGATCTGATAGGAGAGGTCCATCGCCGTGTAGACGTGCAGGCCACCCTCGTACAGGTTCTTGCTGCCGAAACGGCTCAGCAGCAGCCGGCGCACCAGTTCCACGTAGTAGGCCGCGGCCTCGTTCTTGGGGTCGCTGCGCTGGGCCAGCACGATGGGCTCGGAGGAGGCCGCCATCTGCTCGCTGCGCGTGATGAAGCCCTCGTCCGCCATGCGGGCCAGCACGATGTTGCGCTGGCGCCGGGCCAGTGTCAGGCTGCGCGTCGGCTTGTACTTGTTGGGTGCGGGCAGCAGCCCCACCAGCATCGCGCTTTCGGAGAGACTCAGGTCCTGCACGCGCTTGTCGAAGTAGTACTCCGAGGCAGCAGCCACCCCCCAGGCATCGCCAAAGTTCACCTTGTTCAGGTAGAGCGTGAGGATCTCCTGCTTGGTGAACTCCCGCTCGATGCGCAGGGCCAGCAGCACCTCCTTGATCTTGCGAATCCAGGTCTTGCGCAGGGTGAGGAAGAACTGGCGCGCCGTCTGCTGGGTGAGGGTGCTGGCGCCCTCCACCAGGTTCATGTGCACCAGGTCCACCCACGCCGCCTTGAGGATGCGGATCGGGTCGATGCCGTGGTGCTGGAAGAAGCGCGAGTCCTCCTTGGCCACCAGCCCGTTGATGAGGGTCTTCGGGATCTGATCGTAGGTGACCAGCTTGCGGCGCTTGATGAAGATCTCGTCCACCTTGCGGCCGTGCCGGTCGTAGATGATCGTCGGCAGGCTGTAGTTCGGATCCTCCAGACGCGTCACGGCCGGCAGCTGGGTGTTCAGATACAGCAGCAGGCCCACAAACGAAATGCCTGCCACGACGCTCAGGGCCAAGCCGGCCCAGAACGCCATTTTGAGGTAGCGCCGCATCATGTCGGTTCCGAGGATTCCATCTGGTCGGGGGAAGTGGATTCTGAGCCTGCCGAGGTTTCGCGTTGCAGTTGCAGCAGGTAGGCGTGGCGCTCCGCCAGGAACTCGTGCAGGGCCGGCTGGAACTCGGGCGGGAACGCCTCCACGCCCACAGCGGCCACGTAATCGGACAACTCCGGCGCCGGCGCACCGCTCTCGGCGACCTTCAGCCGCTCGATGAGCTTCTGCCCGTCCGCCGGTTGCAGGCCCTCGATGCTGCTCTTCACAGCACCCAGGGAGCGCAAGGCTCCATTGAACACCTCGCTGGACGTGAACGCAAAGGGCAACGCCTCGCAGCGGCACTCCGCATCATGGGGCAGTTGCGGGCCTTCCTTGCGGCGAAAACCCTTGCCGAACTGCAGCCCGTGGTCGAACAGACAGGCCGCGCTCATCCGCGGATGCACGTATGCACAAACCTGGGAGCCCTGGATGCGGGGCCCAGCGACAGGCGGGCGCTTCTGCAGCCGCGAGCGTCGTCGGCTGCGGATGCGAGTGATCACCAGCAGCGCAACCATCGCCGCCACGATGATCCAGATTGGATTCATGCGTCTGCCATCACTCGCAAAGCGCCATGAGACGACATCGTCCCGGGCGTGCCGGGTGGTGACGTGCACCGGAGGGCTGGCCGCGTCGCCCCTGAGAGCCAGACAACTGGGCTAGCATACGCCTGAATGGCTTGACTTTTCAATGGCGGGCTTGGCCCATACCCCCTCCGGGTCCCCACCCCCTGAAACGCCAACCGTTGACAGGCCTGCGCAAATATGGGCCAATAACGTTTTGCTACTCTGATCGTCAGGCATCACCCGACCCATATCGGTTTCGCACGGCAACGCCATGAAAAGAACCTTCCAGCCGAACAATCACCGCCGCAAGAAGACCCACGGGTTCCGCGAGCGCATGCGCACCAAAGGCGGACGGCTCGTGCTCAGGCGTCGGCGTATGAAAGGCCGGCGCCGCCTGACGCCCCTGACGCCTTAGGGATGCACGCCACCGGTGATGGTCAAACCGTTCGGATTTCCCCCATCCATCCGGCTGCGCAGGAAGACGGACATCGACCCGGTGTTCCGGCAAGGGCAGTACCACCGGCTTGGCTGGCTGCAGGCCAGGACTTGGCCCAATGGACGCGAAGCCTCCCGGTTCATGATCTCCGTCAGCCGCAGGGCTGGCACGGCGCCCGGCCGCAACCGCGTCAAGCGGGTGGTGCGCGAGGCAGTGCGGCTGAACCGGAGTGGGCTCGCCACGCCCCACGATGTGTGTTTGTTCGTCACGAAACGGCCGCCCCGCGGCGTCCGACTGGCGGACGCTGAACGCGAACTGCGCCGATTGTTCGGCCGTCTGGCCCCCCAGCCCCATGCGCGTGTCTCCGATCGCTAAGCTGCTGATGGCGCTCGTGCGCGTCTACCAGTTATTCGTATCCCCACTGCTCCCGCCGGCATGCCGGTTCCACCCCTCCTGCTCGCGCTACGCCATGCAGGCGCTGCGGGAACACGGAGCGCTGCGCGGAAGCTGGCTGGCCGGGGCCCGCGTCCTGAAGTGCCACCCGTTTCACCCGGGCGGGTACGATCCCGTCCCGCCCGTCCGGCATCGCACCGCGGCGCGGCGACATCTGCCGCACTAGAGCGCCTTCTTCGAGCCATCCATGGATCAACGGCTGTTTCTCGCCATCGCGCTGTCGATGCTGGTACTGATCGGTTACTACCTGATCTTCCCGCCTCCCACGCCGCAAAAGCCCAAACCCGCCGCCACGACGGAAGCCTCGGCACCAGCCAAGGCGGGCACCACCACTGCCCCAGCCACCACCGCGACACCCGGCTCACCGGCCGATGCGGCCATGGGCGTGCAGCCGGCCGCGGCGCCCCCGCGCCCGGTGGCCCCCGCGGTGCCGGCCCAGCTGCAGGGCAAGCTGGTGCACGTAGAGACCCCCCTGTATGTGGCGGACGTGAACACCCGCGGCGGTATCCTGGGTGACTTCAAGCTGGCGCACTACAAGGTGGACAAGAAGAACATCAACTGGGGCGACGTGCTGCCGTTCCTGCGCAACATGCCCTACCTGAAGCACTGGCTGGTCGAGGAACCCGTAGACACCAAGGCCCACGAGGACATGGCCGCCAAGCCGGAGATCGGCGTATCCCCGCTGGCGCTGCGCTTCATCGGAGAGGATAGCCTGACCCGGGAAGTGGCGGACGCGAACTTCCAGCCCGACCAGAACTCGCTGATGGTCAAGTCCGGCGACAAGGGCGGCACGCTCGTGCTCAAGGGCAGCACGCCGGACGGGCTCACCATCGAGAAGCGCCTCACGTTCCACCCGGACTCGTACATCGTGGACTATGCCGTGTCCGTGGTGAACTACGGCAAGGCACCCCGCCAGCTCCGCATCGCGGAGATGTTTGGCGAGGGGCCCCAGGGCGCCCACTTGCCCAAGCACTACCGCTCGCACACCGGCCCCATCTGGCGCGCCGCCGGCAAGCTGAAGACCGAGGACCCGGACGACGTATCCCCCACGCGGCAGGTGGCCGATCCCAACTGGATGGGCATTACGAGCACGTACTTCATCACCGTCGCTCAGGCCAAGACGCCCATCGCCCACGGCTTCTACGAATCGAAGGAGGTGCCCTACGGCAAGGACAAGCTGTGGGTGGCCGCCTATGGCATGGAACTGCCTGCGGTGATTCTGGGCGCGGACAAGATGATCACGAGCCAGTTCAAGCTGTACCTGGGGCCCAAACGCGTCTCGGAAATGGCGAAGTTCGGCTCCAAGCTGGACTCCTCGCTGGACCTGACGCTGGACATCCTGGCGCAGCCGATGCTGACCCTGATGCGCTGGTTCTACTCGTTCACGGGCAACTACGGCTGGTCCATCATCCTGCTCACGATCGTGGTGCGTGCGCTGCTGTTCCCCCTCACCTACCGGGGAATGCTGAACATCAAGCGCATGCAGAAGCTGCAGCCGCGGATGAAGTCCTTGCGGGAGAAGTTCAAGAACGACAAGGAAAAGCTGAACCGCGAAATGATGGCGATGTACAAGAAGTACAAGATGAATCCGCTGGGGGGCTGTCTGCCCATCGCCCTGCAGATTCCCATCTTCTTCGCGCTTTACAGTGCCCTGCTGGGCGCCATCGAGCTGCGCCACGAGCCGTTCCTGTGGTGGATCACCGACCTTTCCGCCAAGGACGGCCTGTACGTCACGCCGCTGCTGATGGGCGTGTCGATGTTCATGCAGCAGCGCATGACGCCCACGTCGGTGGACCCGACGCAGGCCAAGATCATGATGTGGATGCCAGTGGTGTTCACCTTCTTCATGGTCAACTTCCCCTCGGGCCTGGTGCTGTACTGGCTGACAAGCAACGCGCTCTCGGTGGCACAGCAGATGGTCATCAACCGCATCCAGGTGCCCGAACCGCAGGATTAGGCTCGGGCTGAAGAATGGCCGGGCGCCCCTGCCGCGGGGCGCCCGCCGTCCACCCACGGCAGGCGCCTCACTCCTCGTCCGGCCCCTCCGCTCCGCCCACACCCACGTACACCTTGTAGCCGTCCTCCAGCAGCCCGCGCTTATGCGGATTCTTGGTGCGCTGTGCTTCCAGGCATTGGGCGCAGCGGCAGGTCGTGTAGTGGGTCTTCTGGTACTTCTTGAATTTGAGCTGACCGAGATCCTTGCCGCTGTCCTGCATCTCGCGCAGCACGCGCTCCACCTGCTTCATGGCCAGCTCCAGCACGGCCTTCTTGCGCGGATCGCGACCGAACAGCATGGCTCCTCCCCTGGGGATGACGATCGGTTGGCGGGCACGGCGGGCGCTTGCCACGTCCGGCCCGGCCCGCGGTGCGCTCAGCTCTGCTGGAAGCGCGCCAGGTTCTCCTCCCAGCGCTTCACGTAGGCCCGCGAATAGTTTGCGGGCGTATAGGCCCGGCCCAGCTTCACCCGTGCCGCGGGGTTGATGGCGCCCACGGGCACCGTGGCCACGGCGCAGGGCTTGCCGGTCTTGCTGCGGTAGCGCGCGCACACCATGCGCGCCGTGCGGGTGCTGGAAAAGGCCTGGGTCTTCTCCAGCAGCAGATCCTGGCGGATGTTCGGTGCGGCGTACTGGTTAAGCAGGGTGATCACGGCTGCCTCCGTGTTGGAGACACGCTCGGCGGGCTCCCCGTTCTGGTACGTCAGCAGGTCGCCGTCCAGGGCCAGCGAGTGGTCTGTCAGCGTGGCCACCTGCTCCTGGAACGCCGCATTGCGCGAGGAGAACTCGCCCGCGTTGTAGTCCGCCGTCGTGTAGCGCACCGCCTCGTCCGCCGGCAGGTAGCGCCGGTAGAAGCGGTAGATACGCCAGAGCTGGTACACGCCCTCCTTGATGCCACGCTCCATGGCCGTCCTGGGCGAGAGCAGCCAGTCGCGCATTTCCTTTTCGGAGGTGACCACCTCGCCACGGTTGCGGGCGTTCTCGTAGGCTTTATGCAGGTTCACCTGCATCGGCCCGATCGTGTGTACGGGGTTGGGCAGCCCTTGCTCCGCGGTGTAACGCGCCACGGACACCGGCAGAAAGTAGTGCTTGTGCAGGTAGGTGCGCAACCACGCGCGCAGGTCCGTCTCCACGTAACGCACCAGTTCGCCTTCCGTGCGCACGAAGCCCTTGCGCGTGTCCGCGCGCAACTTGGCGGCCATGGCGGCGTCCAGACCCGAGTAGTCCAGCAGGTGACCCGCGATGGGGTTCTGCTGCCGCAACTGGCGCAGGTGAAAGGCGAACAGCGCCGCCAGATCCGGGTTCTCCAGAGCCGGGTCCACCGTAACGCCGGACTCGAGCTGCACGGTCGTCAGCACCAGCACCAGGAAGCCGTTGTCGTCGCAGGGCACGTGCAGGTCGTAGAACGCCCCATTGATTGCGTGTAGCCAGCGCTCGCCCCAGGCTCCGGCGTCCTCCTTGAACAGGATGCCGCGGGCCCGGTCCATCTGCGCCACGCGGAAGCACGGGTGCTTCGCGTCGTAGGGCGGCCCGGCCACACTGGCGGGTGGGGCGCCCGGTTCCGGCGCCGGCTGCCGCTGCAGCGCGGCCCGCTCCGGTTCCGGCGCGGGCTTCACGCTGGGGGCATTGGCCGGCGGCGGTGGTGCGGTCGCAGGATTGGGCGCCGGGGCAGGCGTCAGCGGCGTCGGCGCCATGGCCGACGCGCGGTAGTGGTGCGGCTTGTAGCTCGGGGGTGGCGGCTTCAGGTGCCGCTGGCACGCCACGAACACCAGTCCTGCCGCCAGGGTCGGCAGCAACACCCCCAGCGGCAGGCCGACGCGCCATCGCAGCAGGCGGGCCGCTGGCCCGCGCGGCGGCACGGGCACATGGCTACGAGGACGACGGGAACTCAGAGGGTGCATCAATCGGGATCTGCGCAACGGATTCTGACGAGCCTGCGGGGGTCGCGAGCCTGTGACCAGCCGCGATTCAGTGCACGGAGCCGGGTCACGGCCTATTCCTGTAAGTTTGCCACAGGCACGCGGGCTTGTCTGCCACCACAATGCCTCGGCGCCATCGCTCTTGCGCCACGCGCGCGGCCTGCATTACCGTGTGCCAGCAGCCCAATCCCATGCGCTCCCCCACGCCGCCCGTGCCCATGTCCGCTTCCGACGATTCCTCCGCGCACTACACGCCCGCCGAACTGCAGGCCCTCCGGCAACGCGGGGTGCGCGTGCCGGCCCCGGAGCAGGTCGCCATCGCGCGCGACGTGCCGCTGGAGGCCATTGCTGCGGGCGCCGAACTGCGGCCGTTCTGCCGGCTGGAAGGCGCCGCGACCCGCGTGGATGTGGGCGCCGTGATCGGCGAGGCGGGCCCGGTGACGCTGCGGGACACCTGGGTGGGTGCCGGGGCACGCATCGGCACGCTGGGCCCCGTGACCTTGCTCGGGTCCACCGCCGGCCCGGGCACCGTGCTGGGCTGCGGCGTGGCGGAGCAGGCGGTGTTCCTGGGCAAGGAGGGGCCGGACCCGGACTTCACGACCGGCTACGGCTTCCGGGTGCGCAAGGGCTCGCTGTACGAGGAGGACGCCAGTTCCGCCCAGCACACGGACACCAAGATGACGATCCTGCTGCCGTGGGTCACGCTGGGCAGCAGCCTCAACTTCTGCGACGTGCTGGTGGCGGGAGGCACGGGGCCAGGCCTGGGGGCGTTCAGCGAGATCGGCAGCGGTGTGATCCACTTCAACTTCACACCCCGGGGGGACAAGGCCACCGGCTCCGTGCTGGGAGACGTGCAGCGGGGCGTGTTTCTGCGCGAGGCGCGCCTGTTCGTGGGTGGCAACGCCAGCCTGATCGGCCCGCTGGAGGCAGCGTTCGGGACCGTGTGCGCCGCCGGGGGCCGCTACGAGCGCGCGCTGGCCGCGGGCCTGAACCACCCATCGGACGCGCCGGCGCCGGAGGCTGGGACTGGGGCTATGGCCGGGTTCGATCCGGACGTGTATGGCTCGATCCGGCGTGTGTTCGAGAGCCAAGTGCGGCTGATTGGCCAGCTCGCTGCGCTGGACGCGTGGTATGCCCACGTGCGGGCGCACTTGGCGGCCGGCGATGCCGACCGGACAGCCCTGTATGCGCGAGGGCGGGAGATGGTGCAACTCAACCTGCGCGAGCGCATCCAGCACCTGGGGCTGTTCGCCCGGCGCATGAAGGGCTCGGCGGAGTTGCTGGAGCGGAGTGCCCCGGGCGATCCCCGCATCGCCCAGCAGCGGGCGTTGCTCATGCACTGGCCACGCATCCAGGCCCACCTGGGCACCTGGGAGCGCCTCGCCGCGCCCCCGCCACCGGACTTCCCGGCGGCGCTGGACGCGAGCGCAGCGGAGCACGGCCCGGTCTATACGCGCGTCATCCGCGGGTTGTCGGAGCCGGCGGTGCAGGCGGGGCAGATCTGGCTGGCGGGGGTCGCAGCGGCGGTGGCGGCCCCGGACGTGCTGGCGCTGGTGCCGCCGTTGCAGCGATCAGGCTGAGTCCTCGTCGTCCCCGTCACCCCGGGGCAGGCGCCGCAGCATGAACCAGCCCACCATCCCGACCATCAGCAACACAAAACCGGCCGTGGGCACCAAGTATACCTGCTGGGGCACCGGCACCCCACTCATGCGCAGCGAGACGGGCGTCAAGGCGGCGATGTCCGTCGCCACCCACGAGTCGTAGCGCGAGCCCTGAATGGTCTGCGGCTCCTTGGCCTCGAAGCGCGCGGTGTCCATGCGCAGGCTGTCGTGCGGCGTGAGCACAGAGAGGTTGTCCACCGGGTGCGGGTACTCCTTGTGCAGCTTCACCGTGCCCAGCCACACGGGCAGCGTGTACCGGTACGCAATCGTGGTGGCACCCGGTTCCAGATTGCCGTAGAAGAGCAGCTTGCTGCCTAGCCGTTCGTGGCCGTTCGACTGCTGAATCTCGCGGATCACCTCCAGGTGCTCGGCACCCGAAGGCAGATTCAGCTCCAGGGGGTGCTGCACGCCCTCGATCACGTCCGGGCCGGGGTTGAGCAGGTGCAGCACCTCGGTGATGAGCACGGCCCCGCGGCGCGGCTCCACGGCAATCAGCCCCTGCTCGATGTGCACGGCGCTGCCGTCCGAGACCAGGTGCGGGTACTGCAGGTTCAGCGAGACGTGCAGCTTGCCTTCGGGGAAGGTGAACGGCTGCGAGCCCACCAGTTGCCCGTTCACCGTCGCGCCCACCTGGTACACGGTCTGGCCCGCCACGGGCACGTTGTTGAAGGCGTACTTGCCCTTGGCGTCAGCCGTGCTGGTCTCGACTGGGCTGCCCTTGGGCTGGCCCTGCTCGTCCAGCTTGAATTGCACCAGCACCACGCGCGTGCCCTCCAGCTTCACGCCTTCCGGCGCACCGACGATGCTGCCGCTAACCCGGCCGCGCTCGGCGGTCTTCGGCTGGGCCTGGGCCGTGCTTACCGCCGCGGGCAGCAGCAGTGCGCAGAGCAGCAGGGCGACCAGCAGCCGCCACGGGCGCATCGCGGTGGCCAATGCGCCGACATGGGCGGCAACGGGCGGCGTGGAGCGGGGCGCGGAACCGTGCGGCCCGCGATGAGAGGGAACCTTGCGCTTCAGGTGCGGCATCGATCGTTTCCAGGCGAGCAAAGGGCGACGGAAGGGGGGCCTTGCGGGCTGTAGGGGCCTCAACGGGTTAGTCGGTCACGGAACGCCGCGGCGTTCAGCGTTCAGGGGCGGCTCAGCCAGCCTCACCGGGCTTGAACTGCCGCTTGTGCGTCGGCATCACCACCATCTCGGTGATCGTGGTGCGGGCCGGCAGCGCGGCGACGAACCGGATGGCCTCGGCCAGGTCTTCCGGTGCGATCAGGCGCTCGCGTTCTTCCGGATCCACGGGGATGGGGCGCCGGTCCAGGATCTCCGTGTTCACCTCGCCGGGGCAGATGACCGTGGCCCGAATGCCGTGCTTCCATTCTTCCATGTTGATGCCGGCATTGAAACCGTTCATGCCATGCTTGGATGCGGTATAGGCGGCGCCGGAAAGCCCCGAGGCCTGCTTGCCGGCCACGGACGAGACGTTGATGATCAGGCCCGCGCCCTGCTTGCGCATGGCCGGCAGCACGGCGTGCACCATGTTGAAGGCGCCGGTCAGGTTCACGTGCACCACCAGATCCCAGTCTTCCGGCGCCAGCTCCTGCAGGCGGCGCTTGGGGACGTTGAGGCCGGCGTTGTTCACGAGGATATCGACCCGGCCCCACTGCTTGAGCAGGCGCTGGGCGGTCGCACTGACGGCATCGCGGTCCGCCACGTCCAGCGGAACGGCCTCGGCCTTGGCCCCGATCTCCGCCCCGGCCTTGCGCACTTCGCGCAGCACGGTTTCGAGCACGGCGGTGCGGCGGCCCATCAGGGCCACCGTGGCACCCTCGCGCGCAAACATGAGCGCGGCGGCACGACCGATGCCCGTGCCGGCTCCCGTGATCCACACCACCTGCCCGTCGAACTGCTTGTCGTTGCGTTGGGCCATGCCTCGCTCGCGCGCGTTCAATCCACTGGGTGACCGCTGGGAAGCCAGCGTACCGCTCCGCCATACGTAGCGGAATCCACCCCGATTGGAAAGGCGGTGCGCCTCGGCCCCGTGCCGCCCGCGGTGGCCCCGGGCGCGGCTGACCGGAGACCCGCCTTTCGTGGATATAAATCGTGGATACACGAAGGAACACCCCGGCCCGCGGCGGTTGAGGAGGAGGCTGACCTGTGACGGTGCGTCCGTCAGGTTGCCCCGCCGCGGGCAGGGGGTGCTTGGGTTGAGCGGAAAGGGGGACGCACGCGCGCCTCGCGATGCCGACAGCAGCCGGCGCGAAGCGTGCGAATTCATCCCAGATGGGAGCGTTCTGCGGGAGGAGCGGGCCCCGCGCAGCGGTGGGTATGCGTCGGAGCCTACGAGGCCGCGGCCAGCACGTCCTTGAAGACGAGGCGGCCGTCCTTGGCATCCACCAGCAGCCCCGCGCCGTCGCGGATCTCGCCCTTGATGATGGCCTTGCCCAGCGGGTTGGCCAGCTCGCGCTGGATGGCCCGCTTGAGCGGACGCGCCCCGAAGTTCGGGTCGTAGCCCCGCTCGGCCAGGTAGGCCCGGGCCTTGTCGGTCAGCTCCAGCGCGATACGGCGGTCGGCCAAGCGCTTCACCAGGTCGCGCAACTGGATGTCCACGATCTGCTTGAGCTGTTCGGGCCGCAGGCTGTGAAACACCACCATGTCGTCCAGCCGGTTCAGGAACTCCGGCCGGAAGGCGCGGTGCACCTCGTCCATCACGCGCGCCACCATCTCGTCGTAGCGCTCGTCGCTGCCCTGGTACTCCAGGATGTACTGGCTGCCCAGGTTGGACGTGAGCAGGATCACGGTGTTCTTGAAGTCCACCGTGCGCCCGTGAGAATCCGTGAGCCGCCCGTCGTCCAGGATCTGCAGCAGCAGGTTGAACACGTCCGGGTGGGCCTTCTCGATCTCGTCGAAGAGCACCACGCTGAAGGGCCGCCGCCGTACAGCCTCGGTGAGTTGCCCGCCTTCCTCGTAGCCCACGTAGCCGGGAGGCGCGCCGATGAGCCGGGCCACGGTGTGCTTCTCCATGTACTCGGACATGTCGATGCGCACCAGGTTCGCCTCGTCATCGAAGAGCTGCTCGGCCAGGGCGCGCGCCAGCTCCGTCTTGCCCACGCCCGTGGGCCCCAGGAACAGGAAGCTGCCCATGGGCCGGCGCGGATCGGCGATGCCCGCGCGGGCCCGCACGATGGCGTCCGCCACGGCCGTGACCGCCTCGTCCTGACCCACCACGCGCTTGTGCAGCTCGTCCTCCAGCCGCAGCAGCTTGGACATCTCGCCTTCGTTGAGCCGGGAAACCGGGATGCCCGTCCAGCGGGAGACGACCTCGGCCACGTCGTCTTCGGTCACCTCCTCGTTGAGCAGGTGCGAGGCGCCCCCGCGTTCCTCCGCATCCAGCGCGGTGGCCTCTTTCTCCAGCGTGGCCAGCGTGCCGTAGCGCAACTCGGCCACCTTGTTCAGGTCGTACTCCCGCTCGGCCACCTCGATGGCGTGCTTGGTCTCCTCGATCTTGCGCTTCAGCTCGCGCTTGGCGGCAATGGCGGATTTCTCCTGCTCCCACTGCGCCTTGTAGGTGTTGAGCTGCTCGCTGGCGTTGGCCAGCTCCTGCTCCAGCTTGGTCAGCCGCTCCTTGGAGGCCGCATCGCTTTCCTTGAGCAGCGACTGGCGCTCGATCTCAAGCTGCATCACCCGGCGCGAGAGCTCGTCCATCTCCGCGGGCATGGAGTCGATCTCCGTGCGCAGCTTGGCGGCTGCCTCATCCACCAGGTCGATGGCCTTATCCGGCAGGAAGCGCCCGGAGATGTAGCGGTGCGAGAGCATCGCCGCGGCCACCAGCGCCGCATCGCGGATGCGCACGCCGTGGTGCACCTCGTAGCGGTCCTTCAGGCCGCGCAGGATGGAGATGGTGTCCTCCACGTTGGGCTGGCCCACGAACACCTGCTGGAAGCGTCGCTCTAGCGCGGCGTCCTTCTCGATGTGCTTGCGGTACTCGTCCAGCGTGGTGGCGCCGATGCAGTGCAGCTCGCCCCGGGCCAGCATGGGCTTGAGCAGGTTGCCCGCATCCATGGAGCCCTCGGCGCGCCCGGCTCCCACCACGTTGTGCAACTCGTCGATGAACAGGATCACCGTGCCGGCGGAATCCTGCACTTCCTTCAGCACGGCCTTCAGGCGCTCCTCGAACTCCCCGCGATACTTGGCCCCGGCGATCAGCGCGCCCAGGTCCAGCGAGATGATGCGCTTGTCCTTGAGGCTCTCGGGCACATCCCCGCGCACGACGCGCTGGGCAAGGCCCTCCACGATGGCCGTCTTGCCCACACCCGGCTCTCCGATCAGCACAGGGTTGTTCTTGGTGCGGCGGCTGAGCACCTGCACCACGCGGCGGATCTCCTCGTCGCGCCCGATCACCGGGTCCAGCTTGCCGTCGCTGGCCATGCGCGTCAGGTCGCGCCCGTACTTCTCAAGGGCCTCGAAGGTCTCCTCGGGGTTGGGCGTGGTGATGCGCTGGGTGCCGCGCACGGCCTTGACCGCCTCCAGCACGGCGGGCCGCGCGATGCCGGACTCCTTCAGGTACTGCGCCGCGGGCTCGCTGCGTCCGCCTTCCAGCAGGGCCAGCAGCAGGTGCTCGGTGCTGATGTACTCGTCATTGAACTGCCGCGCCTCCTGCTCCGCCTGCACCAGCGCTTCGTTGAAGCCCGTGCTGGCGGTGAGCTGCCGACCACCCCCGGTCACTTGCGGCTCGCGCTCCAGGCGCTGCACGCCGCCGCTGATCAGCGCGTTGACGTTCAGCCCCATGCGCTCCAGCAGCCGGGGCACCAGCCCGTCGGCCTGCTCGGCCAGCGCCACCAGCAGGTGCAGCGACGTGATCTGTGCGTGCTTCAGGCGTAGCGCCAGGGCATGAGCGCTCTGTAGGGCTTCCTGGGCCTTCTCGGTGAATTGCTGAATCTGCATGCTGGTCGCTTCCTCGTCGATTCTGTGTAATGCGGCGAAGCGGGGCGAAACTCTCCAATGATCCGTCAGATCACTTTCAGTTAGTTAGCAATCATATCATTTGAGTGCTAACGATGCAATCAGGATCGCTTCGGGCGATTGCGGCGCCGTCGCACGCCTGTGGTGCCAGCCGAGCGCCTCGTCAGGTGGCGGACGTGGGGACTGATACTTGCATCCCTCCGCGGCGGGTGGGGACACACCCCATTGTGCAACCACACAGGGACAGTGCCATGAACATCGACGAGCGACGGGCCAAGCAGCTGCACTACGACGTGATGGGCATCGCCATGGCCATCCGCGGCCATACGGGCGAAACGGGGCTGTTTCAGGAGATCGACGACGCCCTGACGGGGCAGGACTGGCGCAAGATGGCCATGATCCAGAGCGCATTCGACGTGCTCTCCCCCGAGCGGCAGCAACTGATCATGGGCGACATGGGCAATCCCGACGAGGTCGGCCGCTCCATCGCCATGTTCGAGCGCGCCCTGCACATGATGGAGCCCGCCAGCGGCCAGCGCACAGCCTGAAACTTCCCCCGCGCACCGGCCCCACGAAACGAAGGGGCGGAGCCCCATGCTGGCCAAGCACGTGCTCCGCTTTAAACCCTCATCGTTTTCGTGGGGAGAATCCCCTTGGATTCTCCCGCTCGCGCCGTTCAAGAACGGCGTGTAGCGAAGGACTCAACGTCCTTTTCAAAAGCTTCATCTGACTTCAATTGCACCATAGGCACCTCTTACATCCCTCGTACCTGATGGTTCGATGGGCGAGGCGGCCTCATTACTCTTGCCCTCCGCTGGGGGCCCCGACCGCACCCCCGCCGTCTCGCCCGGTACCGGCGTCGACAACCCGCCGGACTTCTCCTGCTCAGACCCAGCGCTTCCGGCAACTCCCGAGCGGCTGCTGCCGCCCGCTCGCCGGGCCCTTCCTTCACTTTCATTATAGCACCCCGGCTCGCACCGTGGAGCAAAATCCGGCTGCGCGCAAACGGCCCGTGGCTTGGGCAGCCGGGTTTCTCCCTGGGCTAGCGCGCCTTGGGCGAAGCCTTGCGGCGCGCCGGTGGCTCCCCTGACGGCTCGCCGGCCTGGAAGGCGGACATCTCCGGGGGCGTGGGCGATTCGAAGCGCAGCGTGCGGCCCGTGACCGGGTGCGTGAGCCCCAGCACCGCGGCGTGCAGGGCCATGCGGCGCGTCTTCCAGCGCGGATGGCGCGCGCGCTCCGGCTCGTAGCGCGGGTCGCCCAGCACGGGATGGCCCGCCTCGGCGAAGTGCACGCGGATCTGGTTGCGGCGCCCGGTTTCCAGCCGCACCTCCACGGCCGTGGCACCCGGCACGCGCGCCGTGACCCGGTAGTGCGTGATGGCCAGCTTGCCCGCATCCGGGTGCGTGGTGGAGCGCTGGTTCAGCGAGGGGTCGGTGGCCAGCCGGCTGCGGAAGGTGCCCGCGTCCTCGCGCACGGTGCCGGCCACGAGCGCCTGGTAGACCCGCTCCGGCTTGTGCGCGGCGAACTGCGCCTTCAGCGCGTGGGCCACGTCCGGCGTGCGGGCGATCACCAGCAGCCCGGAGGTCTCGCGGTCCAGCCGGTGCACCACAAACACCCGCGGGGCCTGCTTGCGTCCACGGCCCAGGTGGTGGCGGACGGCATCCACCAGCGTGTCCGTCTCGCCGTGGTTGGGCACCGTCAGCACGCCGGGCGCCTTGTCCACCACCAGCAGGTAGGGATCCTCGTGCACCAGCCGGAACGCGGCCGAGGAACGCGCTTTGGGCTTGCCGCGATAGCGCCGCGCGGGGTCGTAGCGCAGCTCCAGGCGCTCACCCGCGGCCAACAGCAGTCCCGGGTCCTCGCAGGGCACGTCCCCGCGCAGCACGCAGCCGTGGTCGAACAGCCCCCGCACGGCCGAGTGCGCCAAGCCCGTGGCCTCGCGCACCAGGGTCGCGGCGCGCATTTCGGCCTGGGCCGTCAGGGTCAGGTGCCGCTCGCGGGTCATCGGGCCTCCGGCACCCCCGCCGGGATGCACGCACACCACCACCGCCGTGCGTCCCACGGTTGCCAATGCCAGTTCATCACTATATACTGCTACGTTGATTCGATGAGCGGAGCCGATGATCGAGCTGGCCAATGCCTTGAAGCTGCTGGGGGACGATACGCGCCTGCGTATCCTGCGCCTGGTGGCGCGTGAGCCCCTCAACGTGAGCGAGCTTACGTCCATCCTGGGACTGGCGCAATCGGGCATCTCCCGGCATCTGAGCCTGCTGCGCAAGGCGGGATTGGTGGAGGAGCGCAAGGAGGGCGTATGGACGTACTACCAGGCGCCCTCGCGGGTGCAGATTACCGGTGCCGAGGCCGAAGGCGAGAGCGAGCTGAACGGAGACCTGGGCACGGTGTGGGCGTTCGTGAGCCAGCACCTGACCGAGGCGGACGACCCCTTCAGTGACCTGCCACGGCTGACCGAGGTGCTGCGCCAGCGGGACAACTTCGGCGGCGGGCTCTCCGACAAGCTGCTGGAGCCGGGGCAGAGCTGGTTCGCCTGGTCGCGCGCGCTGCACTTCCTGTTGCCGCCCCTGGACGCGATCGACCTGGGCTGCGGCGACGGCACGATCACCGTGGAGATCAGCCGCTTCGCCCGCCGCGTGCTGGGCATCGATTCCAACCCGCACGCCGTGACCGCGGCCCGCAAGCGCGCCGAGCGTGAGCGGCGGGACAACGTGGAGTTCCGCGTGGCCCGCATTGAGACCCTGGCCGAGCCGGACGGGGCGTACGACTTGGCCGTGTTCTCCCAATCCCTGCACCACATGGCGACCCCCGAACAGGGCTTGGCCCTGGCCCAACGCCTGCTGCAGCCCGGTGGCCGCGTGCTGGTGGTGGATCTGGTACCGCACCACCAGTCATGGGTGCTGGAGAAGCTGGGCCACCGCCACCTGGGCTTCGCATCCGAGCAACTGACGGACATGTTGACGCAGGCGGGCTTCGATGAGGTAGCCCTGGAGCAGGTACACCAGCGGCGCGGGGAGGTCTTCCGCGTGCTGCTGGCCACGGGCGTGAAAACCAAGGGAGCGGGCCGCAGGGCCCGCCGCTGAACGCAATCCGGCGCGGTCGCCCACGTGCGGCCGGCCACTCCTGACGAGGCTGGACGACCTTGACCCCAGACGATCGCACCCACCGCATCGCGGCCCTGCGCGCCGCCCTGGCCGAGCGCATCCTTGTGCTGGACGGCGCCACGGGCACCTACCTGCAATCCTGCGACCTGACCGCGGAGGACTTCGACGGGCCGGACTACGAGGGCTGCAACGAGTACCTGGTGCAGACGCGGCCGGACGTGGTGACCGCCATGCACGAGGATTATCTGCGTGCCGGGGCGGACGTGGTGGAGACGAACACGTTCGGCGGCACGCCCATGGTGCTGGCCGAATATGACCTGGCCGAGCAGGCCATCGCGCTGAACCGCCGCGCCGCGGAGCTGGCCCGGGCGGCGGCGGATCGCTTCAGCACGCCCGAGCGGCCGCGCTTCGTGGCGGGCTCCATGGGCCCCACCACTAAGGCCATCTCCGTCACGGGCGGCACCACCTTCGAGGATCTGGAGCGCAACTTCCACGACCAGGCCCTGGGCCTGGTGGCCGGGGGCGTGGACTTCCTGCTGGTGGAAACCAGCCAGGACACGCGCAACGTGAAGGCCGCCCTGCTGGGCATCGAGCGGGCGGCGGCGGAGACCGGCCAGCGCGTGCCGATAGCCGTCTCCTGCACCATCGAGCCCATGGGCACCATGCTGGCCGGGCAAAGCGTGGAGGCTTTCTACACCAGCATCATGCACCACGACCTGCTGTACGTGGGGCTCAACTGCGCCACAGGCCCCAGCTTCATGACCGACCACCTGCGCTCTCTGGCCGCGCTGGCCAAGGCGCCCGTGGCCGTGATGCCCAACGCCGGGCTGCCGGACGAGGACGGACACTACCTGGAGACGCCGGAGATGATGAGCGCGGTGTTGGAGCGCTTCATCGACCACGGTTGGGTGAACGTGATCGGCGGCTGCTGCGGTACGACCGCCCGGCACATCGAAGCCTTCGCCGCGCTGGCCCGGGGCAAGGCGCCCCGCCACGCGCCCGAATACCACCGCTCGTTCGTCTCGGGCATCGAGTTCCTGGAGCTGACGGACGAGATCCGCCCGGTCATCGTGGGCGAGCGTACGAACACCGTGGGCTCACGCAAGTTCAAGCGCCAGATCGAGGCCGAGCAGTTCGACGAGGCCAGCGACATCGCCCGGCGGCAGGTGAACAGCGGGGCGCAGATCATCGACATCAACCTGGCCAACCCGGACCGGGACGAGACGGCGGACATGCAGCGCTTCCTGGAGCAGGTGATCCAGAAGGTGAAGGTGCCGCTGATGATCGACTCCACCGACGCCAAGGTGATCGAGATCGCCCTGCCCTACTGCCAGGGCAAGAGCATCATCAACTCCATCAACCTGGAGGATGGTGAGGAGCGCTTCCAGACCGTCGTGCCGCTGGCCCGCGAGTTCGGTGCGGCGCTCATCGTGGGCACCATCGACGACGACCCCGAGCACGGCATGGCCGTCACCCGCCAGCGCAAGCTGGAGGTGGCCCGGCGCTCCCACGACCTGCTCACCGGCAAGTACGGCGTGCCGCCCGAGGACCTCATCTTCGATCCGCTGGTCTTCCCCTGCGCCACGGGGGACGAGAACTACATCGGCTCGGCGGAGGAGACCATCGAGGGCGTGCGCCTGATCAAGGAGGCCTTCCCGCTCTGCCGTACCGTGCTGGGCATCAGCAACGTCAGCTTCGGGCTGCCGGAGGCGGGGCGCGAAGTGCTCAATGCGGTGTTCCTCTATCACTGCGTGCAGGCCGGGCTGGACCTGGCCATCGTGAACTCGGAGAAACTGCAGCGCTATGCCAGCATCCCCGAGGAAGAGAAGCAACTGGCCGATGACCTGCTCTTCAACCGCGGCGACGACCCCATCGCCGCCTTCGCCGCGCACTTCCGCGAGCGCACGCCCGCCTCACAGCAGGTGGCCAAGGAATCGCTACCTCTGGAGGAGCGCCTGGCGCGCTACATCGTGGAGGGCTCCAAGGACGGCCTCATCGCCGACCTGGAGGAGGCCCGCACGTCGCGCAGGCCGCTGGAGATCATCAACGGCCCCCTGATGGCCGGCATGGACCAGGTGGGGCGCCTGTTCAACGACAACAAGCTCATCGTGGCGGAGGTACTGCAGAGCGCCGAGGCCATGAAGGCCGCCGTGAACCACCTGGAGCAGTTCATGGAGAAGCACGACACCGTGCACCACGGCTCCATGATCCTGGCCACGGTGAAGGGCGACGTACATGACATCGGCAAGAACCTGGTGGACATCATCTTCACCAACAACGGCTACAAGGTGATCAACCTGGGCATCAAGTGCCCGCCGGAGAAGCTGATCGCGGCCTACCGGGAGCACAAGCCGGACCTGATCGGGCTCTCCGGCCTGCTGGTCAAATCCGCCCAGCAGATGGTGGTCACGGCGGAGGACCTGCGCACCGCCGGCGTGCAGGCGCCGATCCTGGTGGGCGGGGCCGCCCTGAGCCGCGCGTTCTCGCGCAAGCGCATCGCCCCCGCCTATGGCTCGCTGGTGGCCTATTCCAAGGACGCCATGAGCGGCCTGGACCTGGCCAACCAGATCACCAATCCGGCCGAACGGCCCAAGCTGGAGGCCCGCCTGGCGGCGGAGGACGCTGCCCTGCCCGCGCCTGCGGCCAAGCAGCGCGGCCCCGTCCGGCACGAGGGGCGGCGCTCGGCCAGCGTGCGCGTGGATTTGCCCATCCCGGAGGTATCGGACGCGGAGCGCCACGTGCTGCCCCGGCTGCACCTGGACGAGGTATGGAGCTTCGTCAACCCGCAGATGCTCTATGGCAAGCACCTGGGCCTGCGCGGCAACGCCCGCACCCTGCTGGACAAGAAGGACCCCAAGGCCCTGGAACTGCGCGAGGTGGTGGAAGCGGTGAAGGCCGAGTGCCGCGCCGGTGCCATGACCGCGCGCGCCTTGTGGCAGTTCTGCCCTGCGGAGTCGGACGGCAACTGCCTCACGCTGTACGGCCCCGACGGTCGCGTAACCGAACAGTTCGAGCTGCCGCGCCAGAACAAGCCGGAGGGCTTGGCCCTGCCGGACTTCGTGCTGCCGGCCGATGGCGAGCGGCGCGACCACGTGGGTCTGTTGGTGGTGACCGCCGGCGAGGGCATCCGCGAGCGCGCCGAGCAACTCAAGGCCGAGGGGCAGTACCTGCGCAGCCACGTGCTGCAGGCCCTGGCGCTGGAGACCGCGGAGGCGGCGGCGGAGTGGCTGCACGCCAAGCTGCGCACCATGTGGGGCTTCCCCGATGCGCCGGAGCTGACCATGACGCAGCGCTTCCAGGCCAAATACCGGGGCAAGCGCTACTCCTTCGGCTATCCGGCCTGCCCCAACCTGGAGGACCAAGCCAAGCTGTTCCGGCTGCTGGAGCCCGAACGCATCGGCGTGACCCTCACCGACGGCTTCATGATGGAACCCGAGGCATCCGTGTCGGCCCTGGTCTTCCACCATCCCGACGCCGCGTACTTCTCCGTGGGCGAGGACGCCCTGGCCGAGGAGCCGGCATAGGCTATTGTATTGAAGAGTATTTCTGCCACTGGGGGTTTTACCCCCATGTCCCCACCAGAAAGCTGAGCCCAGAGGTGGCGTCGGCACCATGCCCCTTCCCGCGGATGCACGGCCAAGCTACGCTTGAGACAGGGGAGACGCGCAACCGAGCGGCTGCCGACGCACCGCTCTGCCACCTTGTCCCGAGCCTGAGGAAACCATGGCCGAGGCCCCTTCCCGCGAACGTACCCGCCACACCCTGGATGCCATCCTGCCCGCCGACGTGGCCCGCATCGCCGAGGACCTGGGCGTGCGCAAGGCCGGCATGGGTGCCACGGAGATCCTGGCGCTGGCCGTGCTGGCCGGGGCCTTCATCGCCATGGGCGCTGTCTTCGCCACCACCGTGACCACCACGGGCGGTGCGAGCCTGCCATGGGGCGTCTCGCGCCTGCTGGGCGGCTTAGTGTTCAGCCTGGGCCTGATCCTGGTGGTCGTCGCCGGGGCCGAGCTGTTCACGGGCAACAACCTGATCGTGATGGCCTGGATGGCCCACAAGATCACCGCGGGCCGGGTGCTGCGCAATTGGGCGCTGGTCTATGCGGGCAACATGGCGGGCGCACTGGCCACGGCCGTGCTGGTATGGCTCAGTGGCCAATATGCCTTCGCGGGCGGGGCGGTCGGTCTCAATGCTCTCGGCATCGCCGTGAACAAGGTGGGGCTGAGCTTCTTCCCAGCGCTGGTGCTGGGCATCCTCTGCAACGCACTGGTGTGCCTGGCCGTGTGGCTGGCCATGGCCGCACGCACGGTAACGGACAAGATCCTGGCCGTCATCTTTCCCATCACGGCGTTCGTGGCCGCCGGCTTCGAGCACTGCGTCGCCAACATGTATTTCATCCCCATCGGCCTGCTGATCAAAGGGGATGCGGCCTTCCTGGCGCTGGTGGGCGCCCGCCCGGAGACCTATGCGGCGCTCACCTGGCACAGTTTCCTGTTGCACAACCTGCTGCCCGTGACGATCGGCAACATCATCGGGGGCGGGGGCTTGGTGGGGCTGGTGTACTGGTTCATCTACCTGCGCGGCGACCGACACGAGGTGTGAGGCCGGCTGCGGCGACGCTCAGCCCTGCTCCAGAAACAGGTGCACATCCATCACGTTGTTGCGCGTGGGCGGCACCTTGATGAGGTTCCCCGAGCGCTCGAGCAGATGGTAGCTGTCGTTGTCCGCCAGCAACGCCTCGTAGGGGATGCCCTCGGCCTGCACGCGCTGCCAGCTCTCCCGGTCCACCACGCCCCCGGCGGCGTCCGTGGGCCCGTCGTTGCCGTCCGAGCCGGCCGCCAGGAACACCGTGCACGCGTCCAGGCGCGGCATGGCCAGCGCCGCCAGTTCCTGGCAGCGCCCTCCCAGCCCGTGGCCGGTCACCTCCACCGTCGTCTCCCCGCCCGAGACCAAGCACAGCGGCCCGCCGCGTCCGCCCTGCGCCTGCCGCAGGGCGTCCCAGCGCCCGAGCAGCCCCGGGAGTGCCTCGGCGTTGAGGCCGGTGGTGGGCTCCTCGTTCACGTGCGGCCGGAAGCCCGTGTCCTCGGCAGCCTCGCGGATGGCGCGCAGCAGGTGCCGGTTGGTGCCGATCAATCCGTTCACGGGCGGCGTGGGCGGCACCTTGGGCGGCGCCTCGCCGCGCTCCAACACGCTGCGGATGCTGGCCGGCACCTGCTCCCAGATGCCCTTGGCCTGGAGCAACAGCACCACGGCCGGGAAGTCCACCGGCTCAGGCACAGTGGGGCCGGAGCCGATGGAGGACAGGTTGTCCCCGGACACGTCCGACAGGTACAGGCCCACCACCCGGGCCGGTGCGGCCAGCGCCGCCAAACCGCCGCCCTTGAAGCGCGAGATGGCCTTGCGCACCGTATTGATCTCGTGGATGTCCATATTGGTGCGCAGCATGAGCTGCACCAGGCGCTGCTTCTCCTCCAGCGTGATCCCGGCCAGGGGCGCGGGGAGCAGCGCCGAAGCCCCGCCGGAGACCATCACCAGCACCAGATCCTCCGCGCCCACCTGCTGCAGCAGCGCTTCCACCGCCTGGGCAGCGGCCACGCCACGGGCATCCGGCACGGGGTGCCCCGTCTCGTGCACCGGCCAGGGCAGACCCGGCAGCGCGAAGCCCTCCTTGGTCACCACCAGCCCCCCGGCGATGCGCCCGCCCAGCAGGCTGTGCGCCTCCGCGGCCATGGGCGCGGCGGCCTTGCCGATGCACAACAGCCACAAGCGCCCCCCCGCTGCCAGCGGCAGGCGCTCGCGGCGATCCAGGAAAGTGAGCTCCACCGCTTCGTTTACGGCCAGGGCTTGGCGCAGCAGGTACTCGGGCGTGATGCGCGCCAGCCCCTGCCGATACAGGGCGACGGCCTGGGTTCGCAACGCGGCGGACATAGGCAGGGCGATAGGTAGCTCGGGCGATGGGGCGGGGCGGCGGCGGGCACGTCGGCCGGCCAGTTCCCCACGGGCGCGGACACCATAGCATCCGGCCGGCCGGACAGCCAGTATTCGGCGGGAACAGGCCGGGCCGCGCCATCGTTCAGACGGAGCCGCCCAGCCTGCGGTAAGTTCGTGTAGCTACTTCTTCTGCAAGTCTGCGGTGATGTCCTCGCGAATCATGGACAGCCCTTTGTGGATCGAGTCCTTGTACATTGCCTCCACGTTGTCATTGAACATGACCTCGCCCGCCAGCATGGCCGTTGTCTCCTCGGAGTTTTCGCGATAGCGCGAATCCTTCGGCGGCTCGACGATGATGGCGTAGTCACCGAAGCGGTTGACCACCACCAGGCCCTCACCCACTGCCGCAACGGCCGTACCCGAACCGCCGATGGCAGTATAGGGCTTGTACGCGATGTCCAGGTCCAGCACCGCCACGGCATCCACGTTGAGGTCCTGTGCCAGTTCGGTGAGCAACTGCTTGGTTGTCGTGGACTGCGAAGGTGCGTAGACGGCCACCATGCCTTCCGGACCGAACATGGCGAGGTTCGACACCGCCTGCCCAAGCCCGCCCATCATTGTCTTATGGCCTTCGGCGAACTTTGTGTAGGCCTGCGAGTGGATCACGCTGGAGGTGGGCACCACCTGCCAGCCCGGCACCTTATTGATTTCCTGCTCGAAGGCCGTCACGGCATAGTCGACCAGCCGCGTGCCGCCGAAGTCCAGGCCACCCACCTTGCCGCCATCCTTCTTGTTGCCACCCATCATCGACGACATGGCGCTCAGACCGGCCGTCAGGCCTCCGCCACCATCCAGGTTCCGGATGCCCCGCTGCGCGGTAACGCTGACGAGCGCGACTTTCTTCACCTTCTCAGCCGGTGGCGTAATCAGGATTCGGTTGCCACCGCAGGAAGCTGCGAGGAAGGCGACAACAATGCCAATGAACACCTGCGCACGAATGCGTGAAAGCATGCAAATACCTCACTTTTTTGATTGCACGACGATACCCGACTGCCGTCTGAGAGGCGCATGCACCCAACGCGGTGCTGGCCTCGCGTTGCAGCCGACAATCAAGGAAATGGAGAGCGAAACCTGCCCCCCAATTGTGGGCCGTTTCCGCAAAGGGCCCTGAACTGCCGAACTAGCAGGCAGTCCGCGTTCAATAGTCGATATTGAGACGCATGTCCAGCCACTGAGGGGCCGGTACCAAGCCGAGGCGTGCGCACCAGGGCAAACTCAACCGAATGCCGGGCTCAGGTCTGCAGGTGCTCGGCCTCGGAACGTACTTCGCGCAGGTGCAGGCCGGTGGTGGCGAAGCAGAATGCGCCCACCAGCGTAACGGGAATCCATTGCGCCACGAGATAGAGCACGCTGGCGGCCAGGGCAGTTTCCTGCGGTACGCCGAAAGGGCCCAGGGCAAAGACGAACACCGCCTGTGCCGTACCGACGAAGCCCGGCGCGGTGGGCAGCGTCACGGCCACGGCAAACACCGCCACGACGATCATGCACACGGCCCACGGCACGTGAGTGCCGAAGGCCAGCAGCGCCAGCCAGACCATGCCCCCGCACGAGGCCCACTTGGCCAGCGCGTGCAGCACCATCGCCGCCAGCAGCGCGGGAGACTTGAGGGCGGAGAGCCCCAGCACGGCATTGTGCAGCAGGTGGCTGCCGCGCGTCCGCAGTGCGGCGGGCAGGGGCCGCGAGTAGCGCTCCCACAGCCGCTCGAAGACCCGCGGGAAGCGCAGGAACACGGCGATGCCCACGCAGGCCACGGCAATCACGGCGGCCGTGGCCCCAGCCCCCACGCGGATGCTCTCCGGAAAGGGGTGGATCAGCAGCACGGCCACGAAGTAGTAGACCAGGATCGCGAACACATCCAGCAGCCGCTCCACCACCAGCGTCATGAACACGGCCGAGGCGGACAGGCCCTGCTGACGCCCGAACACCACCGAGCGCACCAACTCGCCCAGGTGGGCCGGCAGCACGTTGTTGCCGGCAAAGCCGATCATCATCGCCGGCGCCGTCTGCCTGAGCCGATAACGGCCCTGGGAGCGCAGGATCAGGTTCCAGTTCAGCCCAGTGAACAAGAAGAAGAGGAACAGGAAGCCCAGGAAGGGAGCGACCAGCCGGTAGTCCGCACCGGCCAGCAGGTGGCCCAGCTTCTCGAAATTGACGCCCCACAAGGCATACAGCAGTGTGAGGGCCGTGATGGCCGCGGCCAGGACGACGTGCAGGAGGCGCTTCACAGGTGCGGAGGGACGGAGGGCTGTGGCAGGGGGATCGGACAGCCGGTGGCGGCCCCCCGGATTGCGGTGCCTCGGAACGTCCGGCGCTGACAGCGCCGGGCTCCGGATAGTGCGGCCAAGGCGCGGGCGGGCGGGATCAATCTGTCCCGCCCATCAGGTACGCGTGGATGTTGCGGGCGGCCTCGCGGCCCTCCCAGATCGCCCACACGACCAGCGACGCACCGCGGGTCACGTCGCCGGCTACGAATACGCCGGGCACGGTGGTCATGTAGCGCTCGTCGCGCTTTACGGCCCCGCGCTCGTGGAACTCCACGCCCAGGTCAGTAAGCAGCCCGGGCCGCTTCGGGCCCAGGAAGCCCATCGCCAGCAGCACCAGATCCACCGGCTGCGTGAACTCCGTGCCGGGCACCTCACGCATCGCAGGCCGGCCGCCATTCTCGGCCGGCGGGAGCCATTCCACCTCCACGCCGTGCAGCTCGGTCACCTGGCCATCGACGCCCGTGAAGCCCTTGGTGAGCACGCTCCAGCGCCGCTCGCCGCCTTCCTCGTGCGAGGTGCCAATCTTGACCTTGGCGGGCTTGGGCAGAATCTCGAACTGGTGCACGCTGAAGGCGCGCTGGCGGTGCGCGGTGCCCAGGCAGTCCGCGCCCGTGTCGCCGCCGCCCAGGATCACCACGCGCTTGTCCGTGGCCAGCAGGGCCGACTCGGCTGGAATCGGATCGCCCAGGTTGCGGCGGTTCTGCTGGGTCAAATACTCCATCGCCAGGTGGATGCCCTTCAGGTCGCGCCCTTCCACGTCATCCGCCAAGAAGCGCGCGTGCTCAGCCCCGCCAGCCAGCAGCACGGCATCGAACGAATTGCGTAGCTCGCGCGCCGGGACGTCCTTGCCGGCCTCCGTGCTGGTGTAGAACACCACGCCCTCGTCGCGCATCTGCTGCACGCGGCGCTCCACGATGTCCGGTTCCAGCTTGAAGTCCGGAATGCCGTAAGTGAGCAGACCTCCCAGGCGGTTGCTCTTCTCGAACACCGTCACTTGGTGCCCCATCCGCACGAGCTGCTGGGCACCGGCCAGCCCGGCGGGCCCGGAGCCCACCACGGCCACGCGCTTCCAGGTCTGCTGCCTGGCGGGGCGAGGCCGCACCCAGTGTTCCTTGAAGGCGCGATCGATGATGGCCTTCTCGATGGCCTTGATGTTAACCGGCAGGTCGTTGATGCCCAGGATGCAGGCGTCCTCACAGGGCGCCGGGCACACGCGGCCCGTCACGTCCGGGAAGTTGTTGGTGCGGTGCAGTTCCTCGATCGCCCGATCCCAGTCCCCCTTGTAGACTAGGTCGTTCCAGTCGGGGATGAGGTTACCCAGGGGGCAGCCGCCCTCACCGTGGCAGGTGGGCACCCCGCAATCCATACAGCGCGCGCCCTGCTCGGCGAGCAACGCCTCCGGCCAGGGCAGGTCGAACTCGCGAAAGTCCTTCAGCCGTTCCTCCACTGAGCGCCGCAACGGCTTCGAGCGGGAGAATTCCAGAAAACCCGTCACCTTTCCCATTCAAGCAATCTCCCGCTGCTCACCTTTGCGCAGCAACAGCACGCGCTTATAGTCCACAGGCATGATCCTGACGAACTTATCCACCAGCCCCTCCCAGCGATCCAACACGCGCTTGCCCAGCGGGCTGCCGGTGTACTGCACGTGCTTGGAGATCAGGCCGTAAACCAGCTCCACGTCCTCGGCTTCCATCGGCTCCAGCTCCACCATCTGCTGGTTGCAGCGGCTGGGGAAGCGATCGTGCTCATCCAATACGTACGCGACGCCGCCGGACATGCCGGCCGCGAAGTTGCGGCCCGTGGGCCCCAGCACGACGACACGCCCACCCGTCATGTACTCGCAGCCGTGGTCGCCCACGCCTTCCACCACCGCATGAGCGCCGCTGTTGCGTACGGCGAAGCGCTCCCCGGCCAAGCCGTTGAAGAAGGCCTCGCCGGCCGTGGCGCCGTAGAGCGCGACGTTGCCCACCACGATGTTCTCCTCCGGCGGAAACGCGGAGCCCTCCGGTGGGAACACGATCAGCCGCCCGCCGCACAGGCCCTTGCCGATATAGTCGTTGGCATCGCCCGCCAGCGTTAGCGTGATGCCACGCGGCACAAAGGCCCCAAAGCTCTGCCCGGCCGAGCCGGTGAACTTGAAATGGATCGTGTTGTCCGGCAGGCCCTCCGCCCCATAACGCCGCGTGAGCCGCGAGCCCAGCATGGTGCCCGTGGTCAGGTTGGCGTTCACGATCGGCAGCTCGTGGTACACGGGCTGGCGATTCTCCAGCGCCGGCTGGGCCAGCTCGATCAACTTGCGGTCCAGCACCTTGTCCAGCGCGTGATCCTGGGCCTCCACCTTGTGCGTGTGCACGGTGTCCGGCACGTCCGGCCGGTGCAGGATCGGCGTCAGGTCGAGCCCATAGGCCTTCCAGTGGCTGATGGCACGCCGCGTATCCAGCACGTCCACCCGCCCCACCATCTCGTCGATGGTACGGAAGCCCAGTTGCGCCATGGTGCACCGCACGTCCTCCGCAATGAAGTGGAAGTAGCGCGTGACGTGCTCCGGTGCCCCGCCGAACTTCTTGCGCAGCCGTGGGTCCTGCGTGGCAATGCCCACAGGACAGGTATTCAGATGGCACACGCGCATCATAATGCAGCCCAGCGCGATTAGCGGGATGGTGGAGAAGCCGTACTCCTCCGCCCCCAGCAACGTCGCGATGACCACGTCGCGGCCGGTCTTGAGCTGCCCGTCCGTCTGCACGCGGATGCGCCCGCGCAGGTTGTTGAGCACCAACGTCTGCTGTGTCTCGGCCAGCCCCAGCTCCCAGGGGGTGCCGGCATGCTGAATGGAGCTGAGCGGGGAGGCTCCCGTGCCGCCCTCCATGCCGGAGATCAGCACGGCATCGGCCTTGCCCTTTGCCACGCCCGCGGCCACGGTGCCCACTCCGGTCTCGGACACCAGCTTCACGGAGACCTCGGCCTCCGGGTTGGCATTCTTCAGGTCAAAAATGAGCTGCTTGAGGTCCTCGATCGAATAGATGTCGTGGTGCGGCGGCGGCGAGATCAGCCCCACGCCGGGCGTGGTGAAGCGGATGCTGCCGATGTACTCGTCCACCTTGTGCCCGGGCAGTTGGCCGCCCTCGCCCGGCTTGGCGCCCTGGGAGATCTTGATCTGCAGCTCGCGCGCGTTCACCAGGTACAGACTGTTCACGCCGAAGCGGCCGGAGGCCACCTGCTTGATGTAGCTGTTGCGGCTGTCGCCGTTGGCGTCCGGCGTGAAGCGCACGGGATCTTCCCCGCCCTCGCCCGTGTTGCTCTTGCCGCCCAGGCGGTTCATGGCGATGGCCAGAGTCTCGTGCGCCTCCCGGCTGATGGAGCCCAGGGACATGGCGCCCGTGCAGAAGCGCCGCACGATGTTCTCCGCCGGCTCCACCTCCTCCAGGGGGATCGCCTCGCGGGCCTTGAACTCGAACAGCCCGCGCAGGTTGCCAATGTCCTTGTCGACTCGATCCGCTGCCGCAACGAAGCGGTCGTAGGCTTCCTGGCTGTTCTCCCGCACGGCCACCTGCAGGTGGTGCACGGTCTGCGGATTGATCGCATGGTATTCCCCGTCTCGGCGGAACTGGTATTGGCCGCCGACGTCCAGGAACGGGTTGCCGCGGTCGCCTTCCGGATAGGCGTAGCGGTGCCGGCGCAGGACCTCCTCGCACAGCTCGCGCAGGCCCACGCCGCCGAGGCGCGAATGGGTGCCGCTGAAGAAGCGGTCGATGACCTCCCGGTTCAGCCCCAGCGCCTCGAAGATCTGGGCACCGTGGTAGCTCTGCAGGGTGGAGATGCCCATCTTGGAGAAGACCTTGAGCAGCCCCTTGCCCAGCGCCTTCATGTAGTTCTGGATGGGTTTGGGCACCTCATCTTCGGCGCTGGTCTTCAGCTCCGTCTCCTCGTCCACCAGCGTCTCGAAGGCCAGGTACGGGTTCACCGCCGTGGCCCCGTAGCCCATCAGCAGAGCGAAGTGGTGCACCTCGCGCGCCTCGCCCGTCTCCACGATCAGGCCCACGTTGTTGCGCGTGCCCTGGCGAATCAGGTGGTGGTGCACCGAGCCCACCGCCAGCAGCGAGGGAATGGCCGCCGTGTCGCGGTCCACACCCCGGTCCGTGAGGATGATCAGGCTGTAGCCCTGCCGCACGGCCTCGTCGGCGCGCCGGTTCAGATCGTCCAGGGCCTGCTCCATGGCCTCCGGGCCGCTGGCCGCCTTGAACAGCATCGGCAGCGTCTTGGCTTGGAAGTCGCCCTGGCCCACGTGCCGCAGACGCTCCAGATTGTAGTTGGTGAGGATCGGGTGCGGCAGGTGCAGCACGTGCGCGTTGCGCGGCACCTCATCCAGCAGATCCCCCTCGCGGCCCACGAACGTGGTGAGCGACATCACCAGGTCCTCCCGGGTGGAGTCGATGGCCGGGTTTGTGACCTGGGCGAAGTTCTGCTTGAAGTAGTTGAACAGCAGCTTCGGCTTGTTGGAGAGCACAGCGATGGGCTGATCGAAACCCATCGAGCCGATCGGCTCCTCGCCGTTGCGCGCCATGGGCGAGAGGATGAACTTGATGTCCTCCTTGGTGTAGCCGAACACCTGCTGGCGCTGCAGCACGGTGTCGTGATCCGGCTGCTGCACGCCGGGCGGCTCGTGCAGGTCGCGCAGGTGGATCGTGTTCTGCTCCACCCAGTCGCGGTACGGGTGCATCGCGGCCATGGACTGCTTCAGCATCTCGTCGGAGATGATGCGGCCCTGCGAGACGTCCACCACGAACATGTGCCCGGGCTTGAGGCGCATCTTAAGGCGCACGTTCTCCGGCTTCACCGGCAGCACCCCGGCCTCCGAGGCCATGATCACGCGGTCGTCCTTCGTGACGACGATGCGGCCCGGCCGCAGCCCGTTACGGTCCAGCGTGGCCCCCACCACCGTACCGTCCGAGAAGGCCAGCGCGGCAGGACCGTCCCAGGGCTCCATCAGCGTGGCGTGATACTGGTAGAAGGCCTTCAAGTCCTCGTCCATGTGCGGGTTGTTGTCCCACGCCTCGGGCACCATCATCATCATAGCGTGAGGCAGGGAGCGCCCCGTCTGCACGAGGAACTCCAGCACCTGATCGAAGATCGCCGAGTCGCTCCCCTTCGGATTGATGAGGGGAAAGAGCTTGGGCAGGTCAGCGCCGAATAGCCGCGACTGCAGGTTCTTCTCCCGCGCCGTCATCCAGTTGATGTTGCCGCGCAGGGTGTTGATCTCCCCGTTGTGCGCCAGCATGCGATACGGGTGCGCCAGCGGCCAGGAGGGGAACGTGTTGGTGCTATAGCGGGCGTGCACCAATGCGATCGCCGTCTCCATCGTCGGCGCGTGCAAGTCCGGGTAGAACTCCTCCAGCTGCTTGGCCGTCAGCATGCCCTTGTAGACGACCGTCTGGGCCGAGAAGCTGGGGATGGCCAGTTCGGCCAGCCCCGCCTCTGCCGCGCCTTTCTCCACCAGGCGCCGGATCACGTACAGCTTGCGCTCGAATGCGGCTGCGTCCGCCGCGCCCGTGCCCTGGGGGGCCGCGACGAACACCTGCCGGATGTACGGCTGGCCCACACGCGCGGCCTCGCCCAGCATGTCGTTGACCACGGGCACCGTGCGCCAGCCCAGCACACGCTGGCCTTCCTGCGCCACCGTCTCGTTGATCAGGGCTTCGGCACGCTCGCGCTTGGCCTCGTCCGCCGGCAGGAAGATCATGCCAACGCCGTAGGCGCCGGGCGCCGGCAGATCGAAACCCTCCGCGGCGGCGGCCTGGCTGAAGAAGCCGTGGGGCATCTGCATCAGGATGCCCGCGCCATCGCCCACCTGGGCGTCCGCGCCCGTGGCGCCACGATGCGCCAGCGACATCAGGATGTGCAGCCCCTGCTCGATGATGTCGTGGGACTTGCCCCCTTTGATGTTCACCACGAACCCGACTCCGCAGCTGTCCTTCTCCAGGGCTGGATCGTACAGGCCTTGCTGCTGGGGGAAGTGGGGACTGGTCATGTGCTGGCAACTCCTGCTCAATTCCTGGTCAAGCGATGCCGCGCGCGGGCGCAAGCCTGCCGCGCGGTGCCCAAGATTCGTGCGGTCCGAAAGCTTCGACCGTGTGCGCCCTGGCGCGCCCTACCGGGGCGCGCGGCCGATGCGGCCTGTGCCAAACCGGCTTACGATGGGCGCAATGGGTCTGGCTGCTGCGATGCGGGCGGCAGCGGGCATGGCAGGGCTTCGGCGGGCGCACCCTCTCGAAGGCCCCTCCCGATCTGATCGGACCGCGTCTTGCTGCTACTGCTGCTGCGATGGATTGGGAATCGAATGGGCGGTGGATTCGGGTGTGGTCGAACCCGCCACATTCCTGCCGTGTCGGTCAGCAATCCGCATCGTATGGAGTATAAGAATCCGCGTAGGGTTGTCAAGGTCCACCCACCCAGCAAACCCCGTGTGGCCCCGCGCCCGGCGTGCCGTAATCCGCACCTGCACACCGCAGAGCCCACCCCTGGGCGACGATGGGCGCGGCAGCGCGTTTCGCGCCTGCGCAACCCGGGGCACAACCGTTAATTCGGCTGCAGTTTGGCCGATTTCGCAGCCGCTTGCCCGCGCGCTCGCGTGGGGCGGCTCAGGAACCTCGGCCATCGACTCAAGAGATGGGCACCGGAGGAAGACCGATACCCCAGCGCAGCGATTGCTGCAAGTCCTGCGGCTATCGCCCGCGCAGGCGTTGCAGTGCCTCGCGGAGGCGGCGGTTGGGGGCGTCGGTGTGGAAGCTCTGCGAGAACACGTCGATGCTGTGCTGCACACCCGCAGCGATGCCGGTTTCCAGCCAGCCCTCGATGAGGCGCTTCTGGGCGCGGATGGCGCCGGGCTCGGCGGCCAGGATGGCGTCCAGCCAGGGCTGGATGGCGGCGTCCAGGCCCTCCGCGGGCGCCACGCGTTCCAAAAAGCCGATGCGCTCCGCCTCCCGAGCATCGATGACCGCGCCGGTATAGAGCAGCTCGCGGGTGCGGCCCCAGCCGATCAGCGTGGGCAGCAGGCGCGCCTCCACCACGGAGGGCAGGCCCACCTGCACCTCGGGCATGCCGTAGCGGCTATCCTCGGAGCCGATTCGGAGATCGCAGCTCGCCGCCACCTCCATGCCCGCCCCCAGGCAGAACCCCTGTACGCGGGCAATGCTGGGCACGGGCAGCGTGCGCAGCAGGTGGCAGACCTTGTGGATCTTGTCGATGAAGATCAGCGCCCGCTCCGGCGTGAACTCCGCCATCTCCTGCAGGTCCGCGCCTCCGATGAAGGCCCGCCCACCCGCGCCCGTGACGATCACCAGGCGCAGGTCTTCCATGGCCTGCAGGCGCACGGCGGCCTGGATCAGGCCGTCCAGCACGGGCGTGGAGAGCACGTTCAGGCGCGGCTCCTGCAGCGTCAGGGTGGCGATGCGTCCGCCCTCGCTCAGGCGCAGATCCACCAGGTTCGTCTCGGCCATCGGAAGGTTCCGGTTGGGGGTATGGGCGGGGACGGCGCGCCACTACTTGCGGTAGCGGCGCACGAGGCTGGTCACGCCCGCCTCGCGCAGGCGCCGCGCGACGCCCTGGGCGGCGGCGTTGTCATTGTACGGCCCGGTCACCACGGCGAGCGCGCCCCCCGGCCGCGGGTCGAGAATGAAGGCCGCCCAATGGAAGCGGCGCTGCATGCGCTCCAGCAGACCCTCCGCCTTGTCGGGCTCCGGGTAGGCGGCCACCTGCACCACGTACTGACTGTACGCGCGCAGGCCCAGCTCCGTGTCCGTGTTGCGGGGCCAGCGCAGCACGGAGATGCGCACGGGCGCCGTACCCTCCTGCACCATGCCCAGCCGCTCGGCCGCCGCGCGCGAGAGATCGAGCACACGGCCCTTCTTGTAGGGCCCACGGTCGTTCACGCGCACCCACACCACGCGGCCGTTCTGCTCGTTCTGCACGCGGATGATCGTGCCCAGCGGCAGCGTGGGATGGGCCGCGGTCAGCTCGTGCTGATTGTAGGTCTCGCCGCTGGCGGTGGGCTTGCCGTGAAAGCCCGGCCCATACCAGGACGCAATGCCCTCCAGCAGCGGCGCCACCGCGGAATAGTCCTTGATGCCGGGGTTGCCGGGCCGGGGTGCACGCAGTGCGACCCTCGGCGATGGCTCGACGGGTTCGCGCTGGGCCGTAGCGGGCTCGGCATCGGTGTCGATATCGGCGCCTGCACCGCCCCCGGTGGCCAGCGAAGGCTCCTGGGCGGCCGGCGGCAGGTGGTGCCGGAACAGCGGATCCACCGCGGGCGTGTACCAGTGCGGCGTGAAGGCCGGCCGCTTCAGCGGGGCCTGATCCACCAGCCAGCGGGGCACCACCGCCGAAGCGTAGGAATCCATCGGCAGCGGATTGGACGCGGCGTCCGCACCTTTGACCGATTGGGCCGGCGGCACGGCAGCGGCCGCAGCGGGATGCGGCGGCACAAGGGCCTTGCCGCTGGTGCTGCAGCCGGCGCTCAGCGCGAGGGCGATCCAGGCCAGCCCGGGCGGCAGCGTCCGGGACAGAAAGCGAAGCAAACGAAGTCGGCTCATCCTCCCTCGGCAGGCGGCAATGACGACGGGCCGGGCACGCCGTGGCGTGCCTTTGTGCGTGGCGCTACCCGTCAGCCATTCAAAACCCTGGCCACCCGCTTCGCGAAGTACGTAAGGATGAGGTCTGCGCCGGCGCGGCGAATGGAGGTGAGCACCTCCATCATGATGCGATCCAGGTCCAGCCAGCCGTTGCGGGCGGCCGCCCAGATCATCGCGTACTCCCCGCTCACGCTGTAGGCGGAGACGGGCAGCAGCGTCTCCTGACGCACGCGCCAGATCACGTCCAGGTACGACAGCGCCGGCTTGACCATCACAATGTCCGCCGCCTCGGCCATGTCCAGCAGGGCTTCCTTCACGCCCTCGCGCCCGTTAGCGGGGTCCATCTGGTACGTGCTGCGATCGCCGAACTGCGGGGCGCCCTGGGCCGCATCGCGGAAGGGCCCGTAGAAGCCGGAGGCATACTTGGCCGAATAGGCCATGATCGGCACTTGCTCGCAGCCGGCGTCGTCCAGGGCGGCGCGGATGGTGCCCACACGGCCGTCCATCATGTCCGATGGCGAGACGATGTCCGCGCCCGCCTTGGCGTGCGAGACGGCCATGCGAGCCAGCACGGGCAGGGTCTCGTCATTGAGGATGGTCTCGCCTTTCACCAAGCCGCAATGGCCGTGGGAAAGCCATTCGCACAGGCACACGTCCGTCATTACGATGAGGTCCGGATAGGCATCCTTGATGGCGCGGATGCAATTCTGGATCAGCCCGTTGTCGTCCGTGGCAAAGCGGCCTTCCAGGTCCTTCTGTTGCGGCACGCCAAACAGGTCGATAGCCGGAATGCCCAGGTCCACCACCTCTTTCAGCTCCTTCACCAACTCGTCAATGGAGAGCTGATACACCTCCGGCATGGAGGGCACCTCATTGCGCACGCCTTTCCCGTCCGCCACGAACATGGGGTAGATCAGATCGTCCACGCGCAGGTGCGTCTCGCGTACCATGCGCCGCAGGGCGGGCGAGTTGCGCAGGCGCCGCGGCCGTGCGCTAGGGAACTGCGATGACGCCTGGGACATGTCACGACCTCCGTTCGTGAAGCGGCTGGCTGCACCGGCGGTGAGGATGCGGCCGGCCCGCGGTTAGAGCGGGCGCAGCAGCACGCGCACTGCGTCGCCGGCCTTCAGGCTCAGCCGGGCTTGTGCGGAATCGCCGTAGACGGTCAGCTCGAGCCGCCCGTCGCTGTTGATGAGCGCGCCCGGCCGCGAGTCGCCGGCCAGCTGCGCGTAGTGGTCGCAGTAGCGCAGTTCTTGGGAATTGCGCAGATAGATGCGCTCCACGGAACGGTCGCCGATCACGTCGCCGGGAATGTCCGTGATGGCGTTGCCGAAGCGGTCAAACAGCACGATGCGCCCTTCTACCACGTTGCCGTGCAGCACGGCGGTGGCATCGGACCATTCCACCAACTCCTCCGCGTCCGGGCCCACCTCTTCCAGGGGCATGCCGGCCACCAGCAGGGCGGCCACGGGCGCAAACAGCGTCAGTCCGTCGAAGCTGGTGCTCTTGTACCACTCCTGCGCGTCTTCGCTGATCTCAATGACGCGGCGGATGCCATCGTCGCGGGCCGCCAAGTGCAGCAGGCCATTGTCCGGCCCGACGAACAGGTAGTGCTCCGATTCGATCACGATGCCCGCGCGCTGAGAGCCCACGCCCGGATCCACCACGGCCAGGTGCACCGTGCCCCAGGGGAACTGCGACACGGAACGGCGCAAGCACCAGGCTCCGCGGGCCACATCCTGCGGTGGGATGTCGTGCGCGATGTCGCAGAGCAGCGTCTCGGGCGCGATGGAAAGGATACGGCCCTTCATGGCGCCCACGTACCCGTCCGCGGTGCCGAAGTCCGTCGTCAGCGTGAGGATCTGGGCTGCGCGGCTCATGCGTCCGGTTCCTCGGCCTCTTCCACGGGCAGGCGCCACAGGGTGCCCGCCTCCGGCGAGGCGAAATAGGGTTGGGCAGTGCCGGTGTCCGTGAATCCCTGCGCGCCCAGGAAGGCCGCGCCGCCCGCATTGTCGCACTCCAATGGCACCACCACGGCCTCCCACCCGCTGCGGCGGGCGAAGCCCACCACCCAGTCCAGCAGGCGCTTGCCCAGGCCCATGCGGCGGAAGTCCGGCTCCACCATCAGCGAGACGACGGCGGCTTGGCGCGCCGTGCCGTTTCCGCGCACGATCAGCCCGCCGACGATGTCGCCCTTGCGCTCGCCCTCGATGACGAGCGCCGTCACGTCCGTCTGCTGCATCGTGAGCAGCAGCTGCTGGTAACCGAAGCGATACGCGGGCGCATAGCAGCGATAGTCCAGCACGAACAGGCCGTCCAGATCTTCCGGCCGGAACGGTCTTATCGTTACTTGCACCGGGATTCTTCGGATACGTTGCGCGTTGGGGCCGGACAGGGATTGGCTGCGGCGGCCGGCGGGCACCGCGCCCGCCACCGCTCCGGCACCATCGGTGTAGCACGCCGGGCGGGCCCGCGCCAAACTCCCCCTGCGGCCCGGCCGCGCGGCTGCACGCGGGCGGGCCTCAGTCCGGCAAGCGGAACAGCCGGCGCGCGTTGGCCGCCGTCACGGCCCGCACCTCGGGCTCCGCCAAGCCCTTGATTTCCGCAATGGCCGCGGCGCTGATGGCCACGTTGGCCGGCTCGTTGCGCACGCCGGGCTCCGGGCCCAGCACGGGGCTGTCCGTCTCCAGCGCCAGGGCCTCCAGTGGCAGCGCCCGCACCAGCTTGCGCTTCTGCTGCGAGCGCACGATGGAGGGCGGCACGGAGAACAGGAAGCCCGCCTCCGCACCGCGCAGGGCATGGCCGGCCTTGCCGTCGAAGGCGTGCATCAGCACGCGCCGGGCGCCCAACTCCAGCAGTAGGTCGATCGTGTGGTGACCGGCAGAGCGGGAGTGTACGTTAAGCGGCAGATCCACCTCCAGCGCCAGCCGCACCAGGGCCGCGAATGCCTCGCGCTGGGCGGCGCGGCGAGTCTCGTCCTGGCACACCCAGTAGTCCAGCCCCACCTCGCCGATGCCCGTCAGGCCGAGCCGCTGCTCGCGGATGAGGGCCAGCACGGCGGCCTGCTCCGCCTCGCTCACGGGCGCCGCACGATCTGCGAAGCGATCCGGGTGCAGTCCCAGGAACGGCAGCAGCTCGGCATGGTCGCCCGCGGCGGCCAGCACGGCGCGATTCTCCGCCAGGTCCTGCCCCACCACGGCGATGCGCTCCACCCCGGCCGCGCGGGCCCGCTGCAGCACGGCATCGCGATCCGCATCGAAAGCGGCGTCGGTGAGGTGCGTGTGGCAATCGATCATGGGTGCCCACTCCCCCCTTGCGGGGAGGAATTTGTGTGGAATCAGTGCAATCCGTGGCCGGTTAGTGTATGCGGGAAGGTAGGGCGCGTAAAGGCGCCCGGGGGGCGAGGAAGCCGGGGACGATTTCACCACCCGCACTGCGACACGCCAGCGAGATGCCGCCGACCCGCGCCAAGATCGTCTGCACCCTGGGCCCAGCCAGCCACGACCGCGTGACCCTCACGCGGATGATCGAGGCCGGCATGACCGTGGCCCGGCTCAACTTCTCCCACGGCACCCGGGAAGACCACGCCCAGATGCTGCGCACCGTGCGCCAAGCCTCGGCCGATACGGGGCGCGTGGTGGGCATCCTGCTCGATCTGCAGGGGCCCAAGGTGCGCGTGGGGCGCTTTCCGCAGGGCCAGGTGCTGCTCGAATCCGGCCAGCCCTTCACCATCACGGGCCGCGCCATCGACGGCAGCGCCCAGGCCGTTTCGACCACCTACGAGCTGCTGGCCCACGATGTGCGCCCCGGCGACCGCATTCTGCTGGACGACGGGCTGCTGAGCCTGCGCGTGCGCGAGGTGGAAGACCTGGACGTGCACTGCGAGGTGGTGGTGGGTGGCGTACTGCGCAACAACAAGGGCATCAACATCCCCGGCGCCGCGCTCTCCGTTGCGACCATCACGGAGAAGGACTTTCAGGACGCGGACTTCGGCGTGGAGCAGGGGGTGGATTTCATCGCCATGTCCTTCGTGCGCCAGGCCGCGGACATCCTGCAGATGCGCGAGTACCTGCAGCGCAAGCAGGCCCCGCAGCAGATCGTGTCCAAGATCGAGAAGCCGCAGGCGCTGGACCACATCGAGGACATCATCGCCGTTTCCGACGGCATCATGGTAGCGCGGGGCGACCTGGGCGTGGAGATGGCCCCCGAAGAGGTGCCGGCGATCCAGAAGCGGCTGATTGCGCTGTGCAACGAGGCTGGCAAGCCAGTGATTACGGCCACGCAGATGCTGGAATCCATGGTGACCAATCCCCGGCCCACGCGTGCGGAAGCCTCGGACGTGGCCAATGCCATCCTGGACGGCTCCGATGCGGTGATGCTCTCCGCCGAGTCCGCCTCCGGCAAGCACCCGGTGGAGTCGGTGGAGGTGATGCAGCGCATCATCCGCGCAACGGAGAGCACGCGCCCACCCAACTTCCAGCATCGGCGCGAAAGCCCGGCTCCCGGCACGCTGGCGGTACACGAGGGGATTGCCCTGGCCGCCTGCACGCTCTCCGAGCAAGTGGATGCGGCGGCGATCGCCAGCATCACGCTGACCGGCTCCATGTCGAAGCAGATCGCCAAGCACCGGCCCGCCAAGCGCATCTTCGCCATTAGCCAGTTCGAGCGGGTGCTGCGGCAGCTCGCCTTCACCTGGGGCGTGGAGGGCGTCCACATGGGCGACCTGACGAGCAACATCGACGACGCTCTCTCGGAGGTGGAGACGCACCTGCGCGAGCTGGGACACGTGGACACGGGCGAGCGGCTCGTGCTGACGGCAGGTGTGCCGTTCACCGAGCGCCAGGCGAGCAACATGGTGCGGGTGGACGTGGTCAAGTAGAGCGGCGGGCATCCGGCTGCGGGAGGGCACAAGGGAAAGCGATCATGCCGCGGCGCGGACGTCAGGGCCTCGGAGAGCTGGGGCCGGAGTCCGGGCGCGCGACCGGCAGGGGCGCGCGGAGCCGTGGTGGAAGCGGCTTTCCGGCGTAGCAGTGACACCGCAATTTGTGGAATGGGCGGTCCGGATTTGTCTCGGGCCGTATCCTTGAGTTATGTGTGTACAAAGGATGCCGATTCGCCAGCGCGAACTTGCATGTAAGGCGGAGCCCTTCGCGCCTGTGCACACCCAACAGTCTTGAAAGCAGCGATAAAGGAGGCCGCGCGTGAGGAAAGTAGAAGCAAACGTGGTGCGGAGACGCCCGCGGTCCAAACCCCAGCACTACACCGTGGTGCAGCAGGCCAAGTGGGTCGCGGCCCGGCTGGTGTTCTACACCTACATCGGGTTCAGCCTGGGGACGTTGGGAATCGGGGGCTTTCTCACCGGCCCCATGATGACATGGTACTTCTACGGCGACTGGCGCTTCTGGCGGCACTGGCAATCGGCCAAGGGGCTCTTCTCGCACGGCTACCGCATGCTCTGGTACATCCTGCAGGGCCAGAACGGCGGCTTCATGCTGGGCGTGCCACTGACGGCCCCGCCGTTCAGCGCGGCCAACCGCGAGGTGGTGGAATTGCAGCCCACATGGGAGTTCGGCTCGTCCTGCGGGCCCTGCAACCGCTGCTGCTCCAAGATCAAGTGTCCGGTGCTGGACACGGAAAAGGGCCTCTGCCGGGGCTACGACTCGTTCTTCTGGCGCTACTTCAACTGCGGACGCTTCCCCTCGGAACAGCGGGAGGTGGACTTCTACCTGTGCAACAAGTGGGGCTTCAAGGATCGGCCCAGCGAACAGCGGCCGCAGCCCGGCTTAGCGCCCGCCCCGGAGGAAATGGTGGCCTGAGCCGACGCCGGCCCGTAGACCCCGCCGCACAGCCCCCTGGCTGGATCGGCGGCAGGAAGGAACGGAGGGCCGGGACAAAATGCCCGGCCCCAGCTCTCAGGTGTTCTGGAGCACCAGCGAGACCACGGTGCGGTCATCCCCGCCCATGTTGACCGTGAGCCCGGTGTTGAGCTCGCGCTGAATCTGGTAGTCCCCACACAAGCCTTTCATCTGGCGGTAGATCTCCGCAGCCTGCTTGACGCCGGTGGCGCCAACGGGATGGCCGAAGCCCACCAGTCCACCGCCGGTGTTCACCGGGATGTCGCCCTCCAGCGTGGTGCGTCCCGAGCGGATCAGCTCTACGCCCTCGCCCGGCTTGGCCCAGCCGATAGCCTCGTACATCATCAGCTCGGCGATGGTGAAGCAGTCGTGCACCTCCGCCACCTGCACATCGCCAGGATTGATCCCCGCATCGCGCAGGGCCTCCTGCGAGGCGGCCGCGGCCGTATCGAGCCGCAGCAGATCCTTCACCATGCCCAGCGGATTGGCCGCGTAGCCGTAGGAGGCCATCTGCACGCAGTCGCTCAACGGGCGGCCCAGCTTGCGCAGTCCTTCCTCGGAGGCCAGCAGAATGGCCGCCGCGCCGTCGCTCACCTGCGAGCAATCGCTTACGCGCAGGTGCGGCTTCAGCTCCGGGTTCTTGAGAATCTCCGGGTTCTGGTCGCTGGACGACTCCGCCTGCTCCAGCGTCATCTTCATGGCGTGCATGTGCGCCAGCGGGTTGCGGTTGGCATTCGCATAAGCCTTCACCGAGAAGTGAGCCAGATCGCGATTGGTCAGCCCATACTTCTCCTTGTAGGCCTTGGCGCGCCGCGTGAGGATGGCCGGGAACGTAAACTCGTCAATGCTCCGCTCGCTCTCGTAATGCGCGGCACGGGCCAGGAAGTCCGCCCCTTCGCGCGCACGCACGGTGGTCTGCACCTCGGCCCCGACGACCAACACGACGTCCAGCCCCGCCTGGATGGAATCCACCGCACTGACGATACCCACCCCGCCCGAGGCGCAGGCCGCCTCCGTGCGATGGAAGCCGATGCCGGACAGGCGCTCATCGGCCCGTGCCACCATGGCGCCCAGGTGGCCCTGGTTGCTGAACATCTCACCGCCGAAGTTCCCCACGTAGCCGCGCTGGATCAGGCTAGGATCGACGCGGTACGTCTCCAGCAGCTGCCGCACGGCGCGGGTCAGGTGGTCTTCCAGGCTGGGGTTCTCCCGGCTGCCGAAGTCCGGGTGCCCCTTGGCGATGAAGTCGGGATTGCCCTTGCCGATGAACGGCGTGATGGCCTGGGCGGCAATGTAGACGGGGCGGCCGGGTTGCATGAGCGGGCTCCTGATCGGTCAAAGAAGGCACAAGTTGTGAGTTGCCCCCAGGATACCGCCCGCGAGTCGCCGCTTGCAACCGCGCGCCGGGCGGGCCGCCAGACCTTACGTGACACGGGCTGCCGCGCTGACGGAAGCCCCGGCGGGAGCCAGTTGCGCCAGGTTTAAAGTGCAGAGGAGACATTGCGAGGGGCAGGCGGGGCCGAGACCGGCGGCCCACAGGCGCACCGTGCCTGGCATCACGCATCCAGTCGGGCGCGGCGCCGTGCGGGGCGCACCATCACAGCATACGCCAGCAGCACGGCGACCACCGCCGCTAGGCCCCCCAGGGCGGAGGCGGCGGTATCCCACAGGTCGAAGGATCGCCCGGGAATCCAGCGCTGGTAGGTCTCGTCCAGCAGCGACGTCAGCACGACGCCCGCCCACGCGCCCAGCAAGCCCACGGGCTGGACGCGCGTGAAGCCCCGCGTGGCCACGTTCAGGAACAGCAACGCCACCGCAAAGTACTCCACCACGTGCTCCGCCTTGTCTATGCCCAGGAAACGCGGCGGACGGGTGTTGGGGATGGAGGACAGCGCGAACACGGTCACCAGGGCCACCGCGCCCAGGCCGTGACGCCAGCGCACGCACCAGCGCAGGACGCGTGCGGGCCAGGAGGCGGGTGCGGCGTGGGACCGGGCGGAGGGTGCCATGGATGCGGATTCCCGGAAGCGGAATGGGCACGGCAGTGGCGGAAATTTCTTCGCGGCAGCCTATCAGGACACCACGATGTTGACCAGCTTGTTGCCCACCGGAATGACCTTGCGCACAGTGTGCCCTTTCAGCGCCTCCTGCACCTTGGGCAGCTCCATGGCCAGCGCCTCCAGGGCCGCCGGGGCGGTATCGGCGGGAATCTCCAGCTTGTCCCGCATCCGGCCGTTGATCTGGATCACCAGCGTGACCGATTCCGAGGCGGCCAGGGCCGGGTCGTAGGTGGGCCACGTCTGGTCGTGAATGCTGGGGCCGGAGTGGCGCTGCTGCCACAACTCCTCGGTGATGAAGGGCGTGATGGGCGCCAGCATCAGCAGCAACGCGTCCACCGCCTGCTCCCAGGCGGGGCTGCCGTAAAGCACGGCGCGCGCCTGCTTCATGTGGTTGCGCAAGGTCATCAGCGCAGCCAGCAGGGTGTTGTACTTGAACGCGGCGTAGTCGTCGCTCACCTTGCGCAGGGTCTGGTGCACGAGCCGGGTCAGGTCGCGCACCTTGTCCTCCGGCGTCGTGGCCGCGGGCGCGCCGTCCGACTGCGCCAAGTACCACACGTCCTGCACGAAGCGGTGGGCGCCCTCGATGCCGCTGGAGTTCCAGGGCCCACCCTGATCCCAGGGGCCGATGAACATCAGGTAGGCGCGCACCGTATCCGCGCCGTAGCGCTCCACCAGGGCATCCGGGGCCACCACGTTGCCGCGGGACTTGGACATCTTCTCGTTGTCCTCGCCCAGGATCATACCCTGGTTGAACAGACGCTTGATCGGCTCGCGCAGAGGCAGCACGCCCGCATCCGCCAGGGCGCGCGCGTAGAAGCGCAGGTAGAGCAGGTGCAGGATCGCGTGCTCGATGCCGCCCGTGTACTGCTCCAGGGGCATCCACTGGTTCACCACGGCGGGGTCCCAGGGCGTGTCCTCGGCGGTGATGCGCTCGCCGGCCTTCCAGTACGGCGAAAGGTAGGCGTAGAAGTACCAGGACGAGCAGATGAACGTGTCCATCGTGTCCGTCTCGCGCTGGCCGGCCCCGCCGCAGCGCGGGCAGTCCACGTGCAGGAAGCCCTCGTGGTACCGCAGCGGGCTTTCCCCCGTGGGCTTGAACACGGCGTCGTCCGGCAGCACCACGGGGAGCTGCTCGTAGGGCACCGGCACGATGCCGCAGGCCGGGCAGTGGATGATCGGGATCGGCGTGCCCCACATGCGCTGGCGCGAGATCAGCCAGTCGCGCAGGCGGTAGTTCACCGTCTTCTCGCCCACGCCCTTGGCCTGCAGGGCGGCCGCGACACGCTCGAAGCTCTGCGGCCAGGCCACGCCCTCGAATTCCGGCGGGCAATTGCACATCACGGAGCCGTCCTTGGCCGTGTAGGCCTGGCCATCGGCCGGGGCAACGCCGTCCGCGGGCCGGATCACCTCCGGCACGGGCAGGCCATACTTGCTGGCGAACTC
>DATFMP010000070.1:0-5328 GCA_035266845.1 bacterium | reverse complement strand
TCGCCGGGGGCCGGGGCCTCGTCGTCGTCGTGGGGCGGTGCTTCGTCCGGCTCGGGCGGCAGCGGCGGGGGGCCGCTGGTAGCCACCGCGGGCATGGCGTGGGCAGTCGGTGCCGCCGGGGTGTTCGACGTGCGTGCTGCTGGGCCGGGGGCGGGCTCGCCGTCGTCCCCTTCGTCGCCGCCGCGATCACCCCGCCCGGCCGCCTCGTGGCGGGGCGCGCCGCCGCCGGATTCCCGGGCGCGATTCTGGGCGCGGGCCGCGATGCGCGCGAAGTCGTCCGTCGCACCCGCGCCAGCCGATGCAGTGGCGACGGGGGGTGCGGGGGCCGTCGGGCCGGCGGGTGCCGCCTGCGCGGCCTGTGCCGACCCCGGGGCCCGGGCCTGCGCCGCCGGGCGGGCCGGGGCCGCCTCCGGGGCGCCTTCGCCGCTGCCGAGGGCCCGCACCTGGGCCAGCAGCTCCCGCACGCCCACCAGCGGCTGCACGCGGCAGGCCTTGACCAAGCCCATCTCGAAGCAGGCCTGGGCGAAGTCGCTGCGCTTGATCTGCTCCTCCACCTCCAGCAGCAGGTAGAAGAGCTGCTGCAGCTCATCCAGCGTCACGCGCGAGCGGCGCTCGGTGAAGAGCGCCAGCGCATCCGGCGCGTGATCGGCGAAGGCCGTGGTGTTGCCGTCCAGCGAGAGGTAGAGCGAGAAGTCCTTCACCTCGCGGATGAGCGCCTCCAGCAGCACGTTCAGGTCGTGCCCGCGCTCGCGGATGGCGGCGAAGGCGGCCAGGGCTTCCGGCAGGGCCTTGTCCAGCACGGCGCCGAGCAGCCCGTAGACCTCGCGGTTGTCCGAGAGCCCCAGGATGCCCAGCACCTGCTCGTCGCTGGCCTCCTGTCCGGCGTAGGAGATCACCTGGTCCACGGCCGTGAGCGCATCGCGCACGCCGCCCGCGGCGTTGCGGGCGATGGTCTCCAGCGCCGGGCGGGAGATGTGGATGCCCTCGCGCTGCGTCACGTCCGCAAGGTAGTCCGTGAGCGTGGCCACGGGGATGCGGGCGAAGTCGTAACGCTGGCAGCGCGAGAGGATGGTCTCGGGAATCTTGTGCGGATTGGTGGTGGCCAGGATGAACTTCACGTGCGGCGGCGGCTCTTCCAGGGTCTTCAACAGGGCGTTGAAGGACTCCATGGTGAGCATGTGCACCTCGTCGATGATGTAGGTCTTGTAGCGGCTTTTGACGGGTGCGTACTTCGTGTTCTCGCGCAGCTCGCGGATGTTGTCGATGCCGCGGTTGGAGGCGGCGTCGATCTCGTAGACGTCCGGCGAGGTGTTGAGCGTGATCTCGCGGCAGTTGCTGCACTCGTTGCAGGGCTCGCCATCCTGCGGGTGCTCGCAGTTCAGCGCCTTGGTGAGGATGCGCGCGGTGCTGGTCTTGCCCACGCCCCGTGACCCGGCGAAGAGGAAGGCGTGCGCCACGCGATCGGTGAGGATGGCGTTGCGCAGCGCCCGCACGACCGTCTCCTGGCCGATCAGGTGCTCGAAGCGGGCCGGCCGCAGCTTGCGGGCCAGTACGACGAAGTCCATGCGGTGCGCAGACCTGGGGTGGGTGCAGCAGGCGGCTGCCCTCCGCCGGCGTCCAAGGAAGCCGGATTTCCGCGGCACATCGTCGGAGTCGTGGTGCTGCTTCCTTTCGGATCTGACACGGTTTGAGACCTTCGATTGCGCGGAAACCCGGCCGATCCTTGGTCCGCGCCGTCCCAGCGGCGGCGGACGACCAAGCGGCACTGGACTGGCGATGACCGGTGGGTTCGGGGGCGCCCTTACGATCAGTTCTAACCCGGACCCGCCCGCCCCGCAACCCACCACCGCCATGGCCCGGCGGGTCTGCCTCCATCTGTCGCGGCCCCGGAACCGCGGGTCGGGTTGCTCGTTTCATACTTAAGAGTTGAATATCTTCCATTTTCTTGACGGTCCGGGCGGGCGCGACTGTGAGCTGTCTGCACGGCGGCGGCGGCTTGCATTTGCGCAGCATGAAAGGAAATGGGGGCTTCCGGGGTGGCGCGAGCCTGCCTTGCCGCCTCGGCTTGAAATGAAGAAAGATTTGGCATATTTACTTGGATCGTTGGAGTTGAAATTACGACTCAGTGTCCAGGGACGGCACACGATTCTGCGGCCATCCGGCGTGCAGGGCAGCCGGGAGGCCGGACAGGAACGTGGCAGGCAGGGCGCGCCGGCCGGCGCGCCCGGGCAACCCGTGAGGTCGCCATGTGGCCCAGCATGTCCTTGAAGGTTCGCATTGCGGGGGTGATCTTCCTGCTGGTCGCCATGCTGGTGGCCATCGGGCTGGCGCCGCTCGTGCTGCAGCAGGTCACGGGTAACCAGCGCGAGCAGGTGCTGCAGCGCGACACCATCGTGATGCTGCTGCGGGATGTGGCCGGTATGGAGCTGCAGGCCGGGGGCCTGGACGAGCTGCAGGGCTACCTGAAGCACGTCGTGCACAACCCGCGGGTGGCGCACGTGCTGGTGGCGAGCCGGGACGGCCACATCGTGGCCGATTCCGACGGCCTGCACCTGGGCCGGAGATTGCCCCTGCCCTATGGCGCACCGACGCTGCGGTGGGTCACTGCACCCATCCGCCATAATGGAAGCCGCATCGGTACGCTGGCCATCGCGTTCCAGCGCACGCCGGGCGATCTGTATCGCCGCCGTATCAGCTGGATCGCCCTCGTTGTAGCTCTGGGTGCCACGGTGCTCATCGCGGGGACGTCGCTGCTGCTGGCGGGGCTGCTGACCCGTCGCACGAACTGGGTCGTCCAGGCGCTGCGTCAGTTTGGCGAACGCACGGCGCAGGGCACTGTGCCACCGGCAGGCGCGGCCGGACAGGACGATCTGGCGCGGGCCTTCGCGGAGATGGCCGCGCGCGTGGCCGCCGAGCACGAGCGGCTGGAGGAGGCCAACCGGCTGCTGGAGCAGACGGTGGGCGAGCTGCGGGCGGCAGAGCAGGCGTGGGAGCGCAGCGAGCGGGACTATCACCTGCTGCTGCAGCACGCGCACGATGGCGTCGTGGTGACCGGAGCCGACCTGCGCATTACGGACGCCAATCCCAGCTTCTGCCGGCTGCTGGGCTATACCCGCGAGGAACTGGTCGGCCGCACCTACGGCACGCTGCTGCCCCCAGGGGAGGAGCAGCGCCAGCCGCTCAGCTATTTCCGCATGCCCAGCGGCGGCAGCCTGCTGTTCGACCGGCGCCTGCAGCGCCGCGATGGCACGGTGCTGACCCTGGAGGCGAGCTGCACCCGCGTGGAGGATGGCTGCGCCATCGGCATCCTGCGGGACGTCACGGAGCGCACGGCCACGCTGGGAGCACTGGCGGAAAGCGAGGCCCGCTACCGCGAGATCGTGGAGACCACCCACGAGGGCGTGTGGGTCATCGATGGCGACCTGCGCACGACGTTCGTCAACCAGCGCATGGCGGAGATGCTGGGTTATAGCCCCGAGGAGATGCTTGGGCGCTCCAGCCTGGACTTCATGGCGCCGAAGGAGCTGTCCAGCGCAAATCAGGCCGTGGCCCGCAGCCGGGCCGGGCAGTCCGAACAGAGCGAATGGACGCTGGTGCGGCGCGACGGCGAGCACATCGTGGTGCTGGCTAACCTGACCCCGCGCGTGGATGCGGACGGACGGCACCTGGGGGCACTGGGGCTCTTCGCGGACATCACCGAGCGCAAGCAGGCCGAGGCGGAGCTGGCCCGCCGCGAGCGGGAATACCGCCTGCTGCTGGAGAACGCCTACGACGCCATTTTGCTGGTGGACCGCACCAACCACATCATCGAGACCAACCCGCGTACGTGCGAGCTGCTGGGCTATACCCGCGAGGAACTGCTGGGTCTGGACTACGCTCGGCTGGTGGACCCAGCCGACCTGGAGCGGGTGCCGCTGCAGTTCGGGCGCAGCTTTGCCGGGGGGAGCGTCGTGTTGGAGCGGCGCTTCGTGCGCAAGGATGGCACGCTGGTGGAAGCGGAGCTGAGCTCGACGGGCATCGACGAGCGGCGCGTGCAGAATGTGATCCGCGACGTGACCGAACGCAAGGCGGCCGAGGCCGCGCTGCGCGAGAGCGAGGAGCTCTCCCGCACGCTGCTGGGCGCGGCCTTCGACGGCATCGTGATTCACGACAACGGCACGATCCTGGAGACGAACCCGGCCTACGAGCGCATGTTCGGCTATAGCAAGGCCGAGCTGGTGGGGCAGAGTCTGGTGGAGTTGGTGATCGCGCCGGAAACGCGCGCGGCTATGCAGGCACGGGAGCGCAATGACGAGCGCCAGTTCACGGAAGGCATGGGACTGCACAAGGACGGGCGGCGCATCTATTTCGAGGCCGTGGGTCGCACGCACACCTACCAGGGGCGCCGCGTGCGCATCGTGGCGGTGCGCGATATCACCGAGCGCAAGCAGGCCGAGGCTGCGCTGCGCGAAAGCGAGGAACTCTCCCGCACGCTGCTGAGCGCGGCCTTCGACGGTATCGTGATCCACGACAACGGCAGGATCCTGGAGACGAACCCGGCCTACGAGCGCATGTATGGCTACAGCAAAGCCGAGCTGCTGGGGCTGAACCTGCTGGAGGAACTGATCGCGCCGGAGTCCCGCGAGATCCTGGCGTGGGCTATTGCGGACGCCGATCCGTACCCGATCGAGGGTATCGGTGTGCGAAAGGATGGCCGCCGCATCCACTTCGAGGCCGTGGGCATGACGCACTGGCACCAGGGCCGCCGAGTGCGGGTGGCCGCCGTGCGCGACATCACCGAGCGCAAGGAGGCCGAGGCGGCCCTGCGCGAGCGGGAGCGGCGGCTGCGCGAGGCACACCGCATCGCCCACCTTGGCGAATGGATGTGGGACATCGATGCCGATGCGTTCGCCATGTCCGACCAGTTGGCCGAGATCCTGGGCTTGGCGCCGGGCTCCCACACGCGCGATGAGATGATGGCGGTGGTGCACCCCGCCGACCACGACCGCATGGCCGCGGCCATCGCCGATGCGCTGGATGGCGGCGATGCGCTGGCGGACTTCGACTTCCGCGTACAGTGCCCGGATAGCACCGTGCGTGATCTGCACGCGCGGGCGCATCTGGTGCGTGACGAGGCAGGCCGGCCCGTGCGGCTGTTGGGCACCACCCAGGACATCACCGAGCGCAAGGCGGCGGACGCGGCCCTGCGCGAGCGCGAGACGCGCCTGCGCGAGGCACAGGCCATTGCCGGGCTGGGCGACTGGGAGTGGGACCCCGAGACGGACGAGTTCAACGGCTCCGACGAGCTGTACCGTATCCTGGGCATTCCGGTGGACGGTAGCGTGCGGA
>DATFMP010000069.1:0-15737 GCA_035266845.1 bacterium | reverse complement strand
TCGTGCCGGAATCGGAGTGGACCACCACGGACGGCTGGTCGCATCCGTCTGTGGTCAAGATGCAGACGGACAAGTGGCCTGGCTTCCTGGCCTCGATCCAGCGGCCACTGCCCCTCGGTGTGTCTCTCCTTGCGCGCGGCCGTCAGCCGTGGACAGCCTGGAGCACAAACAGTCCCAACGCGTAGAACCGATCGGAGCCCTGCACGGCCAGCGCCCGCTCCCGACTCACCGGTCTCCAGACGTTCACGCCATCGGTCTTGGCGTAGTATGCCTCCTCGACGACCTCGTATCCGCTCAGGATACGGGGCAGCCGCTCGGCGCCATAGATGCGGTGATACGGGCGGTAGACTCCATCGATGCCTACCGGGATCGTGAAGAGCATGCGACCGTCGGGCCGGGCCAGCTTTTCCCGCAGCAGCCCCATGGCGGTGAGATCCCCATCCGCCTCCTCCCGGTTGCCGTAGCGACCCGACAATCCAATGTGCTCCGTCGTCGAACAATTGATGATCGTGTCGAACGGGCCTTCAGGCAACTGATCGTTGAGGATGTCTCCCTGGATGTAGGTCAGGTTGGGCGCGGCAAAAGGCACTTTAGCCGGCTTGAGGTCGAATCCGATCACTGAGGTAGCTTTGTACGCCGCCATCAGGGGCGTGCTGGATGTCGCTGGCCCGAGATCCAGCACGACGCCAGCCTGTATCGGCAACTTGGCTGCTACCCAAGCCCATTCGATGTCGCGATCCCCTACCAGGCCCAGCTGATTCGCCCTGAATACGAAGGCAATTGCCTTCCCCGAGCGCCTGCAAATCGCTTTGACTATACGGTGCAACAGCGACTCCATCATTGCTCCAATTGGAATGGTTCCGGCAGTAACATCATATGACAGGGATGCAGTCACCGGACCGCAAGCGGCGGAACGCAACCCGGGGTGAAAGTTGTACATCCGCCGTGGGCGAATATCCGGCACGCGCTACCCGTCGGTTAAGTGTGCGAATCCGCTTGGCGTAGTTGCGGAACAGGATCCGGATGGCATTCCGGGTGAAGTCGTACCCCCAGGCTGGATATGCAGCAATAATCCCGAACGGCGGTACGGCCACGGTGCGGAACGCGTGGTAGTGGAAGAACGTGACCGGCACGCCGTCCACCGTAGGCTGGCTCGCGCTCCCGCCCACCTCATACGCCGTGACGTTCCATGGGGCCGTGCCTCCGCCGATGTTCTGCAGGATGCGCAGGCCGGGGTAACGCTTCGGCCATTCGTCCAGATAACCCTGGTCCCCACAATAACCGTGCTCCGGGTCCAACTCGCAGCGCTCGAGCACCTGCCCGCGCCAACGGCCCGTGCAGGCCCTTGCCTCGTCTCCCACCCGGAAGGCCACGAATCCCACATTGAACCGGCCTGAACCGGATTCCCATTGAATTCGGTCCGGTGAATAGCGGTGCTCGTGGATGAGGATGTTGCCGTCTTCGCCCAGTTCTTCAAGAAGGTTGGCCGGATCGGCGAAGAACAGCAGGTCAGCGTCCACATAGATCACCGTGTCGCCGGTGTCGGCAGTGTGCACCATATGGTGCGACAGCGCCGGCGCACAGGTCCAGCAGAACTCGCGCCGGGGGCGCGTCTGCTCCAAGGCGCTGAGCTCCTCGTCCTGCAGGTCGGCCACGCGCAGCACGCGCCACTCCGGGCGCCCCAACCGCGCCAGCAACAGTGGCACCTGATCGTCCAGCGCCAGGATAGTCACGGCTTTGGGCACGCGGCAGTGCGCCTCCAGGCTTTCCAGCATAGCCAGGGCGCGCGTGGCGTAGCGCATGTCGAAGAGGGTGCAGAACCGTAGCATGCCTTGGATTCCGGATCGTTGCATCAATAGCCGCGTTCGATCAGGTCGCGCAGATACTGGCCGTATTCCGAGTTCTTGAACCGTTCCGCCTGCGCCAACACGTCGCCCTCGGAGACCCAGCGCTTGTGCAGCGCGATCTCCTCCAGGCAAGCGATGCGCATGCCCTGACGCCGCTGCAGGGTGGCGACGAAGTTGTTGGCATCGAGCATGGACGCCAGCGTGCCCGTGTCCAGCCAGGCGAAGCCCCGCCCGAGCTGCTCCACCTGCAGTTCACCGAGTTCCAGGTAGCGCTGGTTGATATCCGTGATCTCCAGTTCTCCCCGCTCCGATGGCTTGATCTCCCGTGCGAAGTCCAGCACGCGCTCGTCGTAGAAGTAGAGCCCCACCACCGCCTGATTGGAGCGCGGCGTGACGGGTTTCTCCTCGATGGAGCACGCGCGGCCCGATGCGTCCACCTCCACCACTCCGAAGGCCGAGGGATTGTGCACCGGATAGCTGAACACGGTGGCACCCCGGTCGCGCAGGGCCGCCCGTGCGAGGTGATCCGTGAAGCCCTCGCCATAGAACAGGTTATCGCCCAGCACCAGCGCCGAGCGCCGGCCCTGCACCTGCGCCCCGGCGATCAGGAATGCCTCGGCCAGGCCATTCGGCTGCGCCTGCTCCGCGTAGCTGAAGCGCACCCCGAACGCCTCGCCATCGCCCAGCAGGGCGCGGTACTGCGGCAGGTCGCGCGGGGTGGAGATGATCAGGATGTCCCGGATCTCGCTCAGCATGAGCACCGAGATCGGATAGTAGATCATCGGCTTGTCGTAGACCGGCAGCAGTTGCTTGCTGACGGCCGTCGTCAACGGCGCCAGCCGGGTGCCGCTTCCGCCCGCCAGCACGATGCCCAGCAGATCCGAAGCCACGCTCAGCGCCCCCTTCCGATGCGTTCCTGGCGATAGCCGCGCCCTTGCACTTGCTCGATCCAGTCCAGGTGCTCCAGGTACCAGCCTACGGTACGCTCCAATCCCTCAGCGAAACCGGTCTGCGGCGTCCAGCCCAGTTCGGTGCTCACCCTGGCGTGGGACATGGCATAGCGGAAGTCGTGGCCGGGGCGGTCCGTGACGAATACGATCGCGGCTTCCCGGGGCTGCTCGCCCGGCGCCAGCCGATCCAGCAGGCGGCAGATGCCGCGCACGGTGTCGATGTTCTGGCGCTCCTGGCCGCCGGAGAAGTTGTAGATTGCACTGGGTCGGCCCTGGGCCACCACGCGGGCCAGGCCGCCGGCGAGGTCCTCCACGTACATCCAGTCCCGCACCTGCATCCCCTGCCCATAGACCGGCAGGGCGCGGTCGTTCAGCGCACAGGTGATCATGTGCGGAATCATCTTCTCGGGGTACTGGCGGGGGCCATAGGTGTTCGAAGCGTGCACGATCAGCGTGGGCAGCCCGAAGGTGACCTGGTAGGCCCGCGTCAGGTGGTCTCCCGCCGCCTTGGATGCTGCATAGGGCGAGTTGGGCTGATAGCTGCTGGCCTCCGTGAACTCGCCCTCCGCGATGGAGCCATACACTTCATCCGTGGACATCTGGATGAAGCGGAAGGCCGCCTGCGCGTCCGCACCCAGCGTGCGCCAGTGCGCCAGGGATGCCTCCAGCAGCGCGTGAACCCCCAGGATGTTCGTGCTGAGGAAGGGCGCCGCGTCATCAATGGAGCGGTCTACGTGCGATTCGGCCGCGAGGTTGAAGACCACGTCGGGGTGCCACTCGGCCAGCAGGGCCCCAAACGCCGCGCCATCGCAGATGTCGGCCTGCACAAAGCGGTACGCAGGGTGGGCCTCGACGCTGGCCACGTTCTCCGGATTGCCGGCGTAGGTGAGCAGATCAAGGTTCAGCACCGCATAGCCTTCAGCAATGAGGCGCTCGACGAGATGGGAGCCGATGAAGCCGCAGCCACCGGTCAGCAGCACACGGCCCGCTTCCGTCGTCCGCTTGGACATCGTGGCCTCTCCCGCTGGGTCTCGTGAGAAACCGCTCATTGCCACGCCTCCGCTCCGACTGCCGCACCGCACCAGCGGGGCAGGGCCGCGGCCAGCGTATCCTTGAGGGCCTCCAGGGAGTGCTCGGCCGCGTAAGCATCGAAGCCGAAGGACTCCCGCGGCCGCTGGCTTAGCGCCTCCAGCGCGGCCAGAATCGCCTCCGGCTGCGCGGATGGCGCCGTGGCCCCGATGTTCACGGCAAGCACGCGCTGGGCCATCAGCGTGCCCTCGCTCACCAGCACGGGCCGGCGAAAAGCCGCGGCCTTGGTGAGGCTGTTGCTGCTGTCGTTGAAATCCCGATACACGGCGTAGATCACGTCCGTCGCCTCGATCAGCGAGTTGTAGTCGCGCTCGTCGTCCACATACCCCGCATGCGTGAGTACGTTGGCCGGGGGGGCGTCCCAGAACCGGCGCAGGCGGGGCTCATCGCTGCCGAAGCCCTCCCATTCCACCTGCCCCACCAGCGCGAAGAAGTAGCGCGCGGGGTCAGCCCGTTCGATCACCGCCAGCAGATCCATCACACCCTTGTGCGGCCTCAGCACGCCCAGTTGCGAGACGACCACCCGGTCGCCCGCCCGGCGGCGCAGCGCCTCGGCCAGCCCGAAGCGCGTGTCCGGCAGCTCCGTGTCCGCCACGTCCGGCCCGGACACGATGCACAACCCGGGCAGCGCCCGCTCGTAAGCCTCCACCAAGCGCGGTACCAGGAACAGGGCGCCACTGGCGCTGCGCGTGCGGAAGTACCCCTCCACGCCCTCGCGCTCCACCGCATCGGCCTCCCGTGGATGGAAGAGGATGCCCGACCAGGGGCTGTGCAGTCGGCGCGAGAGTGCCTTGCGGTTGCGGCGTCCCTGGCCCATCAGGTCCAGGTAGAGGAAGAACACCAGGTCCGCACGGACGCCCTGGGCGGCCTCCAGCGCCGCAATGCGCCGCACCCAGGGCACAAAGCCGACCCGGCGTGCATCCGGGAACAGCCGGCGGTGCAGGCGCGCTGCCCATCCGGCCCCGCCTGCACCATCCCGGCCCGCCGTCCGTGCGGGCCGCAGCCGCGACAACCGCCCCGCGCCAATGGTGAGCAGTCGCTCCAGCACGCCGCCGGGCCCCTCCTCCTGCCATACCAGCCGTGCCCGTCTCAGCGCGGAGAGGCCGCTGCGGTCGCTGGGGTCGCTGCCGTCCGGCGCGGCACCGCCCAGCGCCACGTAGCGGAAACGCCCGGCCAGGTCGCCACCGCAGCGCGCGATGTATGCCGCTGCCCCGGCGTCGCCGCGGGCCATCAACAGCACCCGGCAGCCCAGCTCCAGAAACGCCCGCGCGTACAGCCGCGCGTACGCGTCCAGGTGCCCCCGTCGCGAGATGGGGTTCACCAAGAGGATGGTGGGAGCGCTTTCGCTCTCAGCGCGCATGGGGACGAGTGGCATCGATAATCTTCGTCATGCAGCGACGCAGACAATGGGAGGTTATAAAGTCATCCGTTCGGCGGTAGGCCCCACAGGCCTTGGACAGCAGCCCCACACGGGACAAGGGCCGACCAAGCCTACTTGGATTGGCATCGTCCACAACCCAATCATGCTTATCTCCACCAGATTTCCTCCTCTGGCCCATTCTGCGCTCCCTTCTGACCCTACTGGCTAGCTTCGTTGCCTCCAAGCGCGGTCCCACCGCTCAGCACAAGGGTCGCGTCGGCAGAGCAGTGCATTGGAGCCATTTCGTTACTTCTAGATCGTCGTCTGCATCAGAACATTGGGTCGGACTCCTCTTCCGCAGATAGCGGCCTACCTCCCTTCGGACGAGGGGCCTGGAAATTTGCCTGGGGCGTCTGCCGTCCCGGAAAAAACAGGGATGTCGTGCTTACGTAATGGTTGATTGGCGCAAAACCGCTGAACGACACCTCCAGAAAGCCCTGCTCGCGAAGGTAATTGCCGGCGCGCCAATACCAATCGGCATTGTCCAGGATCACAAAGCCGGAAGGCGCCACGTGGGCCACGCAGGCCCGCACACAGTCCTCCCGCCACACCCCGTCCACCACCACGACGTCAAACGAGCGCCCGGGTCCGTTGATGGCCCCCGCGTATGCGTCGCGTTCGGTGTGGTGCAGCAGATCGACGCCTTCCAGGCCAAATCCCGCCACTTCGTCCAGCCATTGCCGATTGTGGTCCACGGAGGTGACCTGGGCACCACATCGGCTCCAGTAGATGGTGGAAAAGCCGGAACCATATTCGAAGACCTGTTTGCCCGTGAAGTCCCACTGCGACAGGTACTCGACCGCCGGGTAGGTGAACCAGGGAATCGGGGACCCGTCCGCCGCGACTGGCCGGCCCTGCCGCATGGACTGCGCCTGACCCAGGTCATTGGCGAGAATGCCGAGGTTGATGGCAAGCTTGGGCTCCCGCGAGATGGCATCGATCAGCGCGGGATCCACGGCATCCGCCAGGGTCGCCAGATCTGCAGTTTGTGCCAAGCGATTCAGATAGCGGGCGATGTTCGGCTCCCGCTCAATGCACGCGGCGAACTCGTCGCTGAGTGTGGGCAGTTTGCGGGCCACCAGCCGGCGCACGACCTGTTTGACCCAATGGGGAACGAAACGCATTTGGCTACGCCTGCTTTTCGAGTTGGTATGCCGCGTCGAAGTGCACCACCGACGGCCCATCGCTGTCATAGAGAAAGCGATCGCGGATGGGCTTGATGATGAACCGCCCGGCGTTCTGCTGCGTGAACAGGTGGATGCCAACACCCTTGCGGCACACGGCGAGGTTGACCGAGTACGTGCCGGGGTGGAAGCTCTGGTCGCGCAGGATCGTCGTGACCACGTAGCGCCCCGGCTCCACTGCCGTGATGCCGATGCCGTCAGAGTAGGCGCTGTCGGTGGCGGCGATGAACTTGTAGTGCACGGCATTGAAGGAGTAGCGGAACAGCGCATCGGGGATCGACTCCCGCACGACGACCTCCATCTTGAGCATCAGCGGCTCGCGGAAGTCGAACTCCCACTTGGTGCTGCCCGTCTCCACATCGCACATGCGGAAGCGCGTGACGCGCACCGGGCGATCCTCGCCGCCCGTCAGCACAACGCCGCCGTCGGGCCCGTCCTCCATCGTGGGCGGCGCCGCCGAGCCATCCGAGGACAGCAGGTCGCGGTAGCTCTCCAGTTCATAGGCACGACAGGTCTCCTCCACGGGCTGCATGCCGCTGCTCTTGCCCTTATTCAGGAAGAGCCCCTGGTTGCAGACGGACCACACGGCGCCGATGGAGTGCGAGACAAAAATGACGGTGGTGCCATTCTTGAGCAGCTCCAGGATGCGCTCGAAGCAACGCTTCTGGAAGCTGAAGTCCCCCACGGCCAGCACCTCGTCCACCAGCAGCACGTCCGGATTGCCCAGCACGGCGACGGCAAAGCCAAGCCGCACCGCCATGCCGCTGGAGTAGTTGCGCACGGGCATGTCGATAAATTCCTCCAGCCCGGAGAACTGGACGATCTCGTCGAACTGGCGCGAGATCTCCTTGGGCCGCATGCCCAGGATCGTGCCGTTGACGTACACGTTCTCGCGCCCGGTCAGCAGCGGCGAAAAGCCCGCGCCCGCCGCAATCAGTGCGCCGATCGAGCCCCGGAAGGCCGCCCGGCCGCGGTCCGGCGAGAACACGCCGTTGAGGATGCGCAACAGCGTCGTCTTGCCCGAGCCGTTGACGCCCATGATACCCAGCCCATCGCCGGGCTTGAGCTCGAAGTTCACGTCATCCAACGCCCAGAACTCGCCCGGGCGCAGATGGCTGGAGTCCTTGCCCATCCCGATCAAACGACGGCCGCTATCGAGCAGCCCGTACTTGAGGTTCTGCCGCACGGTCTTGCCGAACTTCTTGCTCAGCCCTTCCACGCGAACCGACCAGTTGCCCATTACAGCCGCTCCGCGATGAGGTCCTGCAGGATGTAGAAGACCCGGGCACAGATCATCAGCATGGCCACGGTAAACAGCGTGCTGAGGCCGAAGCCCTTCCCCAGATGGGTGGTACCCTCCAGCAGCAGGCTGCGCGGCACATCCACCAGGTAGCTGAGCGGATTCCACCAGATCAGCTTCTGGATCAGCGAGTTGTCCAGCGAGCGGGCCACATACACCACGGGGGTCAGATACATGAGCAACTGCAGGATAGTCTGCACCATCGTGACCAGGTCGCGCGCGATGGTGCTCATCACGCTCACGGCTAAGCCGATGCTGGCGCCCAACACCAGGATGGGCAGCAGCGCCACCACGTACAGCAGCGACGCCGGATGGGGCTTGATCTGGAACACCGCCAGCACCAGCACCAGCACGATCAGGTGCACCAGCACGTTGTAGGCAATCTGGGCCAACGATGAGACCGCCAGCGCGATCTTGGGCACATTGGTCTTGAGGATCAGGTCCCCCTGGCTGAGCAGGGTGTTGCTCATCGAGACCACGGTGAGGGGCAGGAAGTTCCAGATGCTGGTGCCCACGAACACGTAGACGGGATAGGCCACGCCGGTATTGCCCGGGTGCAGCACGCCGGAGATGTTCAGCACGATGAAGCCGAATACCGCCAGTAGGGGATTGATGAACGCCCACAGGTAGCTCAGCACCTTCTGACGCATCTGCGCTCTGAAGTCCCGCACGAACAGCGTCCAGATCAGGTAGCGGCTGCGCTTGATCTCGGCCAGGGCCACCAGTGTGGTGCGAAACAGGCCGCCGTAGCGCCGCTCCGGCGTGTATTCGGTCAGCCTGGCATCGATGAACGAGCGATTCATTGCACTCCCTGGCCGCGTTGCACGAGCTGCTCGCGGAAGATCTGCGCCAGCCCCTCGGTGCGCTGCCGATAGGTGTGATCGCGCAAGGTGCGGCGCTGGCCCGCGTCCGCGATGCGGTCCCGCTCCGATTCGTGCCGGCGGTAGTAGTCGATCAGCTCCAGGCACTCCTGCGGGCTGTCGTAACAGACGACCTCCCGGCCTGGCTCGAACAGCTCGCCGATATCCGACTTGCGGTCGGTGATGAGCAGCGCGCCCATTCCGGTCGCCTCGAACAGCCGCATGTTGTTGGCGTGAGGACCCGCGATGCCGATGTGGTGATTGACGGTAATCCTGGAGCGCCCCAGCACGCGGAACATGTCCGCACCCCAGGCCTCGCCCTGATAGTGCGCCCGCACGGGCGAGTCTGCATCGAGCCGTTCGACGCCGTTGCCCCAGATGGCGATGTCGCTGCGGGCCGCGAGGTGCTCCACCAGCGCCACGCGGCCCGCATGGGCCCGCGACAAGCTACCCACGAAGGACACCTCCACCGTGCGCTGAAGGGGGCCGATCGCCTCCAGCACGCGCGGGTCGAACGCCAAACAATTCAAGTGCGCCTGCAAGCCGCGTTGCTCGTAGTAGGCCACGAAGTTCGGTAGCGAGGAGACCATCAGGTCATAGGCCCGATAGTCCTCCGCCTCGGGCAGCGGTGAGGCAATCTGGCCCACGATGAGCCGCGTGTGCGGCCGCATCCGCTCCAGCAGATCCGAGCCGATCTCGCTTACCGCGTGATTAAGCACGACGTCCGGTCGGTCGTGCGCGACCCGGGCCAGCAGCATCTCACCCAGGTCCCACGGCGCAACGTCAAACGGGCTGAGCAGGGTGTGGCGCGTGTCCTGCCTCACCATCCGCAGGCGACGGGCCACCCGCCGCGCTAGCCGGCTCAGCCGCGATGGCCGGCGCGCACTGCCCCGCGGCGCCTGCAGGCCGTGCTCGATCATCCAGCGCCGCTGCATCAGGCCGTTGTTGGCGTGCACTTCCCACGCCTCTTCGCCGTTGGCCTGAAAGCCATGCGAGTAGGCATCGAACACCCCGAAGAGGCTCTCGTTGCGCAGCTGCAGCTGCTTCGCATAGCTTGCCTCGGCAAAGCCTTGGTGCCGCTCCACCAGATCGCGCAGGAAGGCCGGGTAGTCCGTGTTGAGGATCATCACGCGCATGGTGCGATGCCCCCTGCGGCTGCCGCATGCGCCTGCACTCGCGATTGCGTTCCGCACTGCGGGGCTGCACGGCACACCCTATAACTGCGGGCGATGCCAGGGATGGCCGATGAACGGCCTCCGTTGCGCGCGATCATCACCTGTCGCTTTGCGGCGTCGCCTGCCGAGTTGGCCGCTGGTTGGCTCGGCGTAACTCACGGCGCGTCAGGTTCAACAGCGGGGGGGTGAGGATGCGCTCATCGTCCAGGTGCGCCGTCAGCGCCTCGTACACGGCCTGTGGTTCGCTGATGTCAGTCACGATGACCGCATCAATGGGCCCCGCAGCCGCCAGGTCCGGCAGCACGGGGAGTCCCGCGAACTCGGCGACAGCACTGTCCGGTGCTACGATCGCCATCGGCTCGATCGGCCCTTCGCGCGCGGTCAGCACCGCGATCTCGGCCAGTTCGCCGGCCCCACACAGCACCACCCGGCTCCAGCCGCGACGCAGGCACTGCGCGAACGCTTCATCGCACTGGGAGCGGGCCTCGCGGAAGAACTGGAACGAGCGGGACAGGTAGCGCGCCGTGAGACGTGTCTTTTCGGCAAAGCCTTTGGGCGTGAGGTAGTACTTGTAGCGCCGCGCCGGCGCGCGGGACATCTTGATCCAACCCTTGTTCAGGCAACGCTTCACATAGGCATTGGTGAGGCCCACCGCGATACCGAGCCGTGTGGAGAGGGAGCGCTGGGAAACCCACTCCTCCTCCTCGATGGCATTGAGCAGACGCAGCGTCGCCTCGTCGTTGGTACCCCGGGCCATTGCCACCCATGCCTCCCGCTTGATGACCGCATGCGTTCACAATTGTGAACGTTCACACTGTGAACTTTTCCCACCGCAGAAGCAACCCACGGGTGCGAAAGGTCTGGCGATGAGTCGGCAGATGGCCCATGCGGCAACACCGCCGGCATCGGCTGGGCGAGGCGAGGTGGCCTGCGCTTCCTCAACGCTGGTCGGCATACCAGTCGGCGATCTCGCTGCCGGTCATGAACACCACGCCGTGCAGACGCCGCAGCTCCTCCAGCATGCGCCGGAAGAAGCCGATGCGGTGGGGCACGCCGGTAATGTAGGGATGCACGGCAATGGGCAGCACGCGCGGGTCGCTCTGGGTCTCCTCCAGGTAGATCGGCAGGCTGTGCATGAGGCGGTTGTACATCTCTTCGGAACGGTGGTGTTCCAGCGCGTACACGACGATGTCGTTCAGTTCCACGGTGTAGGGCACGCCGATCAATGGGCCGTGCTCGGTCTGCACGTCCACCGGCAGGTCGTCCACCACCCAGTCGCAGAGCCACTCCACGCCCAACTCCTTGAGCAGGTCGGCCGTGTCGAAGGTCTCCGTGAGCCCGGGGCCCATCCAGCCGCGCATGGGCTTGCCGGTGAAGCGCTTGATGGTGTCCATCGTGTCCGCAATGGCCTTGCGCTCATCGGCAACCTTGCTCATGGGGGTCTGCACGAAGCCGTGCCCCATGAAGTCCCAGCCCGCATCGTCCATTGCGCGCGCCATCTCCGGATAGGCATTGCAAACGTCGCCGTTGATGCTGGCCGTGGCGCGGATGCCAAACTCGTCCAGCATGCTCATGATGCGGGGCAGGCCGCAGCGCCAGCCGTACTCCTTCCAACTCCAGTTGGGCACGTCGGGCACGTGGGAGCCGCCCTGGGGCGCGGGCAGCAGCACCCGCGGCATGGGCTCCGTGTACACCCAGTGCTCCACGTTCACGATCAGGTGCACGATCAGCGGCCCACCCGGCGGCGGTTCCAGCCGCTTGCGGGCATAACTGGGCTGGTAGGACACACGGGGGGTCTTCATCGTGCAACCTCCTGGCAATAGGGCAATAGGGGTAGCGGCGCGCCCCGTCTCCCAAGCCGCGCGGGGCGCCGCGCCGGCAGGCGGGGGTATGTTACCCGGGCATTCCACCCCTGGCAAACGGCCGGAGCGGTCGCCCCAAAGGAGCGGCAGGCCCAGGCCGGCGTTGACAGCCCGCGGCGATCCGGTGACAAAGTAGGAACCAACGCCTTGCATGAGCCTTCTCGGGGGAGAGCGCCATGATCGCAGCACACGCGGCCGTGGTGGCCATCGACCTGCACCGCCGCCACCGGGGCCCCGCAATAGCCACCCCGCCGTTGCCCGCCGCGCAGAGTGCCGCGCGACCGGAACGCACCGTACCGGCCTTCAAGGCGCTTCGGCACGCCGGCATACCCATCGCGCACGTGATCACCGAGTCCCGCGACGCCGCGTCGATCCGCAGCTTCGACGAGCGGGCGCTGCCCGGGCTGAGCCTGGGCCCCTCCCGCTAGAGCAGCGGCCCGGCCGGCCCGGCCCGCACCCGCAGACAAGCGCACAGGAGAAGCAGGCGATGCTCACCACCCTCAACCATGTCTCCATCAAGACCGACGATCTCCAGCGCACCCTCCGCTTCTACACCGAGGTGCTGGACCTGCAGGTTACCGAACGGCCCGACTTCGGCTTCCCCGGCGCGTGGCTGGGCACGGCACAGGGCGGTGCGATGATCCACCTCTACGCCGGGGCGCCGGGCCTGCAGATGGACGGACGCCCGTTCGTGGGTTCCGCCGCGGTGGACCACTTCGCCATCACCGCGCGCGGCTATGCGGAGTATCGGCAACGCTTCCAGCAGGCCGGGCTGGACTGGCGCGAGCAGGTGATCCCGTCCATCCGGGTGTGGCAGCTCTTCGTCTACGATCCCAACGGCGTGATGGTGGAGTTGAACTTCGACGGCTCCGAGGAGGAAGGCCTGCCGCCGGACATGAGCCCCGGCCGGCGGTATGTCCCCGGCGAAAACTTCTACCGTCCGGCTGCGAGTTGAGCGCGGGTGCGGCAATGCGGTAGGGCGTGGAGAGGCTTGGTTACCGCAGGATGTGACGGCGTGAGGCTTCGCGGGGCACCCTGGGCTCAAAGGCCCAGGTAGTGGGACTTGACCTCCTCGTTGGCCCACAGTTCCTCGGGGCTGGACGAGTGCACGACCCGGCCCTTGCTGATGACGTGCACGTAATCCACCAGCTTGAGGGCCAGTGCGGCGTTCTGCTCCACGAGCAGGATCGAGAGCCCCTCCTTGCGCAGGCGCGCGATGATGTCCCACAGGTGCTGGATCACCAGGGGCGCCAAGCCCTCCGAGGGCTCGTCCATGATGAGGCAATCGGGGTTGGTCATCAGCCCGCGACCGATGGCCAGCATCTGCTGCTCGCCGCCGGAGAGCGTACTGGCCCTCTGCCGGCGCCGCTCGTACAGGCGTGGGAAGAATTCGTAGACGTGCTCCAGCGAGTAGGTATCCGCACCGTGGTGCTGTCGCGCGACGTTCAGGTTCTCCTCCACGCTGAGCGAGCGGAACACGCGCCGGCCCTGGGGCACCAGTCCCATGCCCATGCGCACCGTGCGGAAGGACGAGATGCGGGTGATATCCTGCCCCTTGAACACGACGCGGCCGTGGCGCGGTGGAGTGAAGCCCACGATGGAGTTCACCAGCGTGGTCTTGCCCACCCCGTTGCGCCCCAGCAGCCCCAGGATCTGCCCCTTCTCCAGCGAGAGCGAGAGCCCCTGCAGCACGTAGGAGTCGCTGTAGTAGGTGTGGATATCCTGCACCTCCAGTATCGCCATCCCCTCACCTCATCCCCAGGTAGATCTCCTGCACGCGTTCGCTGTGGCGGATCTCATCCGTCGTGCCGTGCTCCAGCAGCTCGCCGTAGTGCAGCACGGCGATGGTATCCACTACCGGGAACACCACGTCCAGGTCGTGCTCGATCATCAGGATCGCCAGGGACGGGTTCAGCCCGCGCAGGAAGGTCGCCATCTCCGCGGATTCCCCGCTGGAAAGCCCCGCGGCCGGCTCGTCCAGCAGCAGCAGGCGCGGCTCGCTGGCCAGCGCCAGCAGAATCTCCACCTGGCGCTGCTCACCGTGCGAGAGATGGCGGATCTCCGTGTTGCGCCGCTCCCAGAAGCCTGCCTGCTCCAGCAGGTCGTGGGCCTTGTCCTGTACGGCGCCATAGCCGGCCAGCGGACGCCACATGACGAACTTCATGCTCCGCAGACCCTGCACCGCCAGCAGCACGTTCTCCAGCACGGTCAGCTTGGGAAACAGGTTGGTCACCTGGAACGTGCGGGCCATGCCCAGGTGCGTGCGCCGGTGCACCGGCCAGCGGGTCACGTCGCGCCCGAACAGCAGCACCTGCCCGCCGCTGGGCGGAAACACCCCCGTGATCAGGTTGAACAGCGTGGTCTTGCCGGCGCCGTTGGGGCCCAGGATACCCTTGCGCTCGCCCGGGTACACGGACAGGCTCAGATCCCCCACGGCCTGCAGGCCGCCGAAGTTCTTGGTGAGCCCGCGCAGTTCCAGGCAGGGCACCGCCGCCTGCTCGGCGCTGTGATCGCTCATCGCATCGATACCTCGCGCGGAAAAAAGTGCGGGGCACCCGCGGCGGATGACCGCGCAGGCACCCCGTGCACCGCTCGGCCCGTTACTCGCCGCAGTAGCGGCAAGGCGGGTAGTCGCGGCTGTAGGCCGGTTGCTTCAAATAGTCGGCCTTGTTGAAGCTCCCGTACTGCGTGACGGCGGGGTACGTCTTCACGATGACGTTCCACAGCTCGTCGTTCGGGTAGCCGAACATCTTCGTCTTCTCGACGTGGCGGATGTAGATGTTCTGGACGGGATTTCGCTGATCGTCCATATGCACCGGCCCCCGCACCGAGTCCAGCTTGATCTTGCTGAACAGTGCGATGAACTTCTTGGTGCCCGGCCACTTGCCGTGCGTTTCCGCCATCACCTTGTCGATCCACTCGGCCGTCGTGTAGTTGGTCTCCGAGTAGTAGGAGGGCACTTTGCCGTACAGCTTGCGGTACTTCTTCACAAACGCCTCGTTCTTGGGCGTCTGAATGGCCGCGCTGTATTGCAGGGCCGTCGTGTATCCGATCGCCTCATCTCCCATGAAAGGCAGCGCGAACTCATCCGCGCTCGTGCCACCGCCCAGCAGGGGCGCCTTCATACCCGCAGCCTTGTACTGCTTCGGGAAGGCCAGCGTCATCGGCCCCACCATCAGCGTGAACACGGCATCCACGTCGCGCTTGATCTGCGGCAGATAGGGCCCGAAGTCCTTGGTGCCCAGAGGCGTCCAAAGCTTTTGCACGATCTTGCCGCCACACGCCTCGAAGGACTGCTGGAAGCCACCGATCACCTCGTAGCCGAAGGCGTAATCGGCACCGATGGTCGCGATGCGCTTGTAGCCCTGGTCGCAGGCCCACTGGCCAAAGGGGTGCGAGGGCTGCGACGAGGTCCAGCCGCTGCGGAGGAAGTACGGATACTTGGCGCTCTGGCGCTGGGTGAGATCATCCGCAGCCGCCACCGGCGCGATGTAGATCGTCTTGCTGCGCGTGCTTACCGGCGCCAGGGCATAGCCCGTGGAGGCCAGCAGGCCGCCGATGAACATGTGCACCTTGTCCTGACGGATCAGCTTCTGGGCCTTCTGCACGTTGATGGGCGGCTTGCCCTGGCTGTCTTCCACGATGAACTTGACCTTGGCGCCGTGGAAGTTGCCGTGCACCTCATCCAGATACATCTGGAAGCCGTTCTTCATGTCCGTGCCGACCTGGGCAAAGATGCCCGTGAGCGGCGCCAGAAAGCCGATGCGCAATTCATCCGCCTGCGCTTTGCCGCTGACCGGGCCGAACGCGCCGACCACGGTCAGCATGGCCAGGAGCGCAATGCCTTTGAGCAGACCCCTTCCCCACTGGTGTGCCATGACTGCTCCTCCCGATGATTCTGAAGATTATGGGCGCGACTCGGCCGAGGCCGATTCGCGCGCGGTGACGGCTTCCCGCGCGGCCGATGCGCTACCGTGCTGGCGCAGACGCGCCGGCAGGCCCATCAGGCCCTCGGGAAGGTAGAGAATCGTCAAGATGTACACGCCCCCC
>DATFMP010000068.1:0-9627 GCA_035266845.1 bacterium | reverse complement strand
TGGAGATGAGGGGGATCGAACCCCTGACCCCGACACTGCCAGCGTCGTGCTCTCCCAGCTGAGCTACATCCCCATGTGGAAGGGTATTTTCGCCGGAGCACGGGGGCTTGTCAACGGGTTCCGTGCGGTTGAGGCGGGGAGCCTGCGGACGGGGCATTGCCTTTTGGCGCGCGCCTGGGCTGTAATGGGGATCGCGCTGTGGGCGGGCGGGCGCTCAGCGCTGCCCGCCCGTCGCGACCGCACCTGGAGATGGATGAGTCACTGGTGGGCTCCCCGGGCTTCAAACCCGTGTGCGAGGTACTAACACTGCCTTGGGTGGGTTCGATTCCCACACATCTCCGCCACCACCCCCGCACGGGCCGCCCGCGCCGCGCCTCAGCCGCCGGCGGAGGCGGCGTTGGCGGCCAGCCGCAGGCCGCCGGGCTTGATCCACGCCAGCGGATCGTCCGGCTTCCCGTCGTTGCGGATCTCGAAGTACACGTCGTAGGCGTCGTCCACCGGCTGGTAGGTGGCCTGGCCCAGCACGGTGCCCTGCGGCACCCAGTCCCCGCGCTTCACCTTCAGGTCCTGCAGGTGCCCGTACACGGTGAACAGCCCGTGGCCGTGGTCCAGCACCACCAGCGCCTGATAGCCGCGGAAGGGCCCCGCGTGGACGGCGCGCCCGGCGGCCACGGCCTTCACGGCGGCCTTGGCGGCCACGCGCACCACGATGCCGCGCTGGAGCTTCTTCAGGTCGTAGCGGGGGTCCTGCGCGCCGAAGGCGGCGATCACCTTGCCGTCCACCGGCGGCGGCAGCGTGCCGCGCAGCTCCTTGGGCAGCTTGGGGGCGGGCGGCGCGGCGGCCGTGCGCGACTGCTGCTCCATGCGCGTGACGGCCGTCTCCATGCGCGTCATCATCTGCTGCACGTCCGCCAGGTACTTGCGATACATCGTGCGGTTCTTGGCCGCGTCGGACATGGCCGCGTGCAGGAAGGCCTCGCGGTCGGCGAGCTGCTTCGATTCGTCGTCCAGTTCCTGGCGCAAAGCCAGCAGGCGCTGCAGGGAGGCCTCCACCTGCTGCTTCTTCTCCACGAGCTGCTGCCCCAGCTCCTCGTAGTGGGCGATGGCGGCCAGGTCGGCATCCTGCAGCAGCGCCACGTAGCGCGTGTCCTTGGCAAAGGTGCGGTAGCGCGCCATCTGGAACAGCAGCGCGGAGTTGCCCTGCTTGGCGAAGCGGTACAGCCGCCGCAGGCGCTGCCCGATGCGCCGCTGCCCGGCCTTGATCTCGTCCTCCAGGCGCCGGGCTTCCTTCTGCTGCTGGGCCGCCACGGCCTGCTCGCGCTGGATGCGCTGGGCCAGGGCCTCCTTGCGCTGGTGCGATTCGCCCACCAGCTCGGCGAGCTTCTCGATCTCGGAGCGCAGCTCGGATTCCGAGGCCTTGATCTGCTCCAGCTGCTGCTGGGCCTGGGTGCGCTCCCGGCCGAGCTGCCGGATCTGCGTGCGGCGGTCGGTGGTCGTCGCGGGGGCAGCGGCCGGTGGGTCCGCCGCCCGCACGGGCGCGGGACCGGCCGCCAGTCCGGCCACGAGCAGCCCGGCGCACAGGGCCGCGAGCACGCCCGCCGGCCACGGCAGGCGCGGGCGCGGGCGCCCCGGCCGGGTGCGGACGCCGCGTGGGGCGGGAGGCGCGGGGCTCACGACTGGAAGTCCCGCAGCAGGCGCGTGACGGCGATGGAGCTGCTCACCGCCCCCAGCAGCGCAGCGGCGCACAGGGCGGCGGCCAGCCCGTCCAGCGGAAAGAACACGGCCTGCTGCTTGATGCTGGCCGTCACGGCATTGAAGGACAGGCCGGAGATGAGCAGCTGGTGGCTGATCCACACGATGCCCGTGGCCAACACGCCGCCGCACAGGGCCACCAGCATGCCCTCCACGATGAACGCCGAGCGGATGAAGTGCCGCGTGGCCCCCACCAGGCTCAGGATCTCGATCTCCTCGCGCCGGGCATACAGCGAGAGCTTGGTGGCGTGGGAGACGATCAGATAGAAGGAGATGAGAATCAGCCCGATGAAGAAACCGCCGATGATCTTCACCATCAGGAAGAACAGGCGCACCTGATCCAGCAGCCGCTCCGTGTACACCACGTCCTGCACCCCCGGCAGCGCGCGGAAGCGCTCCGCCACGGAGCCCACCTTGCTGCGGTAGTCCACGAACAGGTCGAAGTCGATGGTGTAGGGCAGGCCCTCCTGCCCCGCGGCGGCCAGCAGCGAGGGATCGGCGCCCAGCTTGTCCGCGAGGTCCTTCAGGCCCTCACTGGGCGAGACCAGCGTGGCGCGCTTGACCAGCGGGTGGCGGCGCACCTGATCCAGCAGGGCCTGGCGCTGGCCGTCGTCCAGCCCCGGCTTGAGGAACAGCGAGATGGTGGTGTTGGAGAGCCACGACTCGGAGAAGTGCACGACGTTCAGGTACAGCAGCACGATCATGCCCAGCATGGCCAGCGAGGCCGCCAGGATCAGCACGTTGTTGGCGGTTGAGCGCCAGTTCGTGCGCAGGCCCCGCAGGGCCCGGGGAATGCCGTAACGCAGGTACATGATCGCCTCGTGACCCTCCGGGTGCGCTGGGGGCCGGGCGCCGGCGCTCAGCCCGACGCGCGGTGCTCGGCCAGCCGCACCTCGTGCAGCTTGCGGTCCTTGATGAGCAGGGTGCGGGCGCGGAAGGCGCGGATCAGGCCCAGGTCGTGCGTGGCCACGATCACCGTGCACCCCTGCCGGTGCAGGTCGCGGATCAGTTCCAGCACCCGGTAGGCCATGGTGTGGTCCAGGTTGCCGGTGGGCTCGTCCGCGAAGAACACCTTGGGGTCGAACGCCAGCGCCCGCGCGATGGAGACGAGCTGCTTCTCCCCGCCGGAAAGCCCGGCCACGCGCTCGCGCCGCCGCTGCACCAGCCCCACCTGCTCGAGCTGCTGCTCCGTCTTGGCGCGCAGCCGGGCCCCGCGGTAGCCCGCCACCCGCAGCGGCAGCGCCACGTTCTCCTCGATGGAATCGGAGGCGAGCAGCTTGTAGTCCTGGAACACCATGCCGATGCGGCGCCGGTGGCGGGCCTGCTCGGCAATCGTGAGGCGCGTGATGTCCTCGCCGTCGAAGCGGATGGTGCCGGTGTCCGGCCGCTCGATCAGCATCAGCAGGCGGAACACGGTGGTCTTGCCCGCGCCGCTGACGCCGGTGAGGTAGTAGAACTCGCCCTCGTCGATCTGGCAGCTGACGTCGTCCAGCACGGGCAGCATGCCGAGGTAGCTCTTCGTCAGCCCTTCCAGCGAGATCTTCGTCGCCACGTTCTCCCGGGAGGCCGGCTGGCCCATGAGATTGCGCCCGCGGCCGGCATCGCGCCGCGGGTCACCGCCCGAAGCCACAGGGCCCCGGGGCGGGCTGCCTCCCGGACGTCCCTGTCTCGTTTGCCATGGGGCGGGCCCGCTCCGTCGGTCCAGCCCGGCGGCATCCTGGCCTCACGGCGCAAGTGCACCGCCCGCCTGGCAGGTCGCCGCAGTGCGCGCCGTTGCCGCCATCGCACCTTCCCGCATTCATAGCACACCCGCCGACCGCAACGGGACCCCCGTTTTTCGGATTCGTTCCACCCCATGGATGGCCCCAATGGGGGCGCTCCGCGACGACCAACGCCCGCAAAGCCGCACGGGAACAGAGTTTCCGCCGCGAAAGGAAACCATTTACAAATGCCGATCGGTTACGTATTATAAAGCACCTTTTTGATTCAACCTGATGCTGCCCCAGGCAATCGGGGTCTGCAAAGCCCCCCGGCAGCTTCGCCCGGCCGCCTGCCAAGCGCAGGGCGGCAGCGAAGACAGATCGTTCGCGAAACGCGGTCCAGCGGGGCTCCCGAGGGGGGGCTGCATCTGGACAACGGGGTGGAATTAAGGGATGGTGCGCTGGGTGTGCACATGACGGAGACAGCGAGATGAAAGCGTTGAAAATCGCGGCAATCCTGCCCTGCCTGTTCCTGGTCTCCAGCGTGCTGTGGGCCGCCACGCAGTATGGAGAGGCGGTGATCGAGCGAGGCTCGATGACCATCATCCGGGAAGGCCGGACACTGAATTTTGACCAGGCCAACCAGGCCGTCCCGGTGAACGAGCAGGACCTGATCCGCGTGCGGCCGGATTCGCTCGTGCAGCTCAAGTCCCGTGAGAACGCGACGATGACGCTGGGCGCCAACGCCGTGTTCGAGGTCAAGCCGTGGCAATCCCACGGCCGCTCGGGCTTCCTGCGGGCGCTCTTTGGGCGCTTCCGCGCGGCGGTGGCCACGCTCAGCGGCGGCCAGCAATTCAACGTGAAGACGGCGACGGCCACCATCGGGGTGAAGGGAACGGAGTACCTGACCCAGGTGACGAGCCGCGGCGGCACGATGCTGGTCGTGACCAACCACATCGTGGGCTTCCAGGGCCAGACGGGCGGCGAGAGCGACGTCAACCAAGGCTTCCTGGCGCTGATCATCAACTACCGGCCGCCCACCAAGTCCGCCCCCCTGCCCGAGGGCTTCGGCGACCTGTTCAAGGACCTGGGCTCGCCGAACCCGAACACGCCGGGCGCCGGACACTTCGTCGGCGAGCACCTGCTGATCCAATCGGGCATCCTGACGCAGGACGAGCTCAACGAGTTGCTGAACGGCGGCGAGGGTGGCGAGCACGGCGCGGGATTCGTGCCTGCTATCAACTTCGACCCGAACGCCGCCCACGATGCATCGCGACTCGGTACGGTGAAGCTGCAGTTCTAGGCTGGCGATAGCTTACGTGCCGGGGCGGGTGGCGTCGCAACCGCCCGCCCCGGCGTGATTTCCTTTTGCAGGACGGACTCGAGAGGGGATGCAGACCGTGAACATGCGCGCGTGGTGCCTGATCGTCCTGGCCTTGCTGCTCACCAGCACGGTGGCGTGGGGGCAGGGTGATGACAATCCGCCCCAGATCCTCACCGCCGAGCTGGCGCTGCGGACCGTGCTGGAATCGAATCACCTGAATGCGAACTTCGTGATCGTGGACACGGACAAGATCGTCGAGGTCACCATCGACGGCGTGAAGCAGGACATCACGCCGGGCGACACGGTGCAGGTGCCGCACGTGTTCGACTTCACCCAGGACGTCACGCAGGTGAAGGTGACGGCCACGGACGAGCACGGGCACACGCGCACGGTGGTCTACACGGTGTTCAAGCCGGGCGTGAATCCGGAGCAGGTGGCCCAGCCTCAGCAAGAGAAACTGCGCTATTTCGCGAACTACGACGTGCGCGAAGAGGTGGACACCAACCCCTCCAACGACCTCAGCTCGCCCATCAGGATCAAGGGCATTGACCTGACCGGGGTGGTGCCGGACAGCCAGCAGAAGGACACGCGTCTCTACGCCCTCGTCACCGGCGGCATCACCTACGGCAAGTGGACCGCCTACGCCGGCGCGCAGAAGATCAAGTACAAGAAGTCGGCAAACCAGGGCTTCAACATGCAGGCCCTGTTCCTGGGTGGTTCGGGCGACTTCGCACTGAGCGAGACCCGCGCGTTCGTGGTCGGCTACACCTTCACGGACTTCGTGCTAGGCACGGAAAAGTACGCCACTACGCACACAATCTCGCCGGGCCTGCGCAGCGTGAGCCAGGGCGACGACGGCACGGGCGTGACCCTGCTGGGCGCGGACGTGGTGCTCAAGAAGTTCGCGAACAGCGGGCAGGACAACGCCACGGACATCAACCTGAAGTGGGACTACGACCGCACGAGCAAGGATCAGCTTTATCACTACGCGCGGGCGCTGCAGGTGGGCAAATCCTCCGAGGGCATCCCGGAGACCGAGTTCACCTACCTGGGCGCCAACTGGGATTGGAACAACCGCTATGACAGCGGCCTGCTGTGGACGGTGGGCCTGGGCGCGCAGTACCGGCACTACGCCAACGACCAGCCGCTCAGCACGAGCACGCCGCTGGGCAATACGCGCGTGGATCTTCCCGGGCAGTTCACGGCGGGCATCGGCTGGCAGTTCCGGCCCGCGCTGCGCCTGATGGCGAACTACCAGTACCTTGTGAACCTGTCGAACAAGTCCCCGTACGTGCGGCAGATCTTCGGGATCGGCCTCAACGGGGCGTTCTAACCGCAGGACGACCAGCAATGGAGTCTGTCATGAAGCGACAAGCCGACCGGATTCACCCGCGCCACGCCGGGACGCTCCTGGTGGCGCTCCTCGCAGCCGCGGTGCTCCTGCTGGCCGGCTGTGGACAGGACCCGAGCGGCGGTGGCGTCTCGGTGAACGTCCAGTTCTCGGGCAGCAGCGCCCCCGCCGGCACCTCCAGCACGATGGCAACTACGCCCCTCACCGATCCGTATCCCGGAACGAGTGCCTCGGTGCAGATGATCGCACTGGGGGCCATCGTCATCTCCGTGCCCGCAGGAACCGGGCCCGGTGGCGCGTTCATCAGTGCCGACGCCAACAACGGCACCATTGACGCGACCGTGCAGCAGCAGCTCCAGGACGATGCGGAGCAGTCCGTGCAGTTCATCACCCTGGTCACGCTGCCCAATGACAGCGACGTGGTGCACTTCGTGATTCCTCCGGACGGCGCGGGCAACTGGCAACTGGTAGCCATCGGCCTGAACCGGCACGTGGACGATCTGGCCTCGATCCAGAGCACCGACCCCAACTGGTTCGGGTTCATCGGCCAGTTCCTCAACGGCGTGGTCGAGCCCGGCGGCAGCGCCGGCACCCTGACGCTTATGCCGTGGTGCGCAGCCCAGGGCGGAACGGTGACATCAGGCGTTTGGGGCTGCTAGGCCCGGCCAGCCAGTATCACCGCAGTCCATGAACCGGACGTGCCGCGCACAGGCGGGGCCGTCCGGTTTCGCATTTCGTGGGGCAGGAACCTCATCCCCCTGGCCCCTTCTCCCACGGGAGAAGGGGAGCGGGTCGTGCAAGCTTACACGGCAGGCGCCTACGCCCCCCTCTCCGCGTTGCGGGGAGGGGTGGCACGCCGCAGGCGTGTCGGGGTGGGGTTGCGGGCGTGCGCTCCTGCCGCAAGGCACCGCGCACCACAGGGCGTGCCGACACACCCCGCCCCTCTCCTGTCGTAGGGAGGTGGCCGCCGCAAAGCGGACGGGGTGAGGCTCTCCCGCCAGCCCTGGCCATTCGCGGCTTCCCGTCCTAGAATTCCCTATCGCTTGGCCCCACCCCCACCGGAGCCCCCATGATTACAGCAGCGGAAGTGGAGGACGCCCTGCGCGGCGTGGACGACCCGGAGATCGGCATCAACGTGGTGGATCTGGGCCTGGTCTACGGCGTTCGCGTGGAGGGGGACGCGGTGGAGATCGACCTCACCATGACCTCGCCGGCCTGCCCCCTGGGCGCCTACCTGGAGGAGCAGGTGCAGGCTGCCGTGCGCGAGGCCGCCCCGGAGGCGGGCGAGGTGCGCGTGGCGCTGGTGTGGGACCCGCCGTGGGGTCCCGAACGCATGAGCCCGGCCGCCAAGCGCGAGCTGGGCTGGAAGCCCTGAGTCCCCGCGTCGCACAGCCCCGCATACCCCACAAAGCCCCGAGGATCCCCGCCATGGCCAAACGCAAGCCCGCTCGAAGCGCACCCACCACGCCCGCGGCCGGCACGCCGCTGCTGCGCCTGCCGCTGCTGGTGCTGGGCATCGCCTCGCTGCTGGCGGGGCTGTGGGCGGGCCTGCTGCGGCTGCCGGCGCCCTGGCCGCTGGCGGTGCCGGCGCCGCGGGCGGACTGGGTGCTGCTGCACGGGCCGCTGATGGTCTCCGCGTTCCTGGGCACGGTGATCGGGCTGGAGCGCGCCGTGGGTCTGCGACGCCGCTGGGCCTATGCGGGCCCGGTGCTGACGGGGCTGGGCGGGCTGGTGCTCATCGCGGGCCTGCCCGGCGGGGGGGAGATCGTGTGGGGCGCGGCGCTGGCCACGGCGGGCAGCGCGGTGCTGGTGGGCGTGTTCGCGGTGGTGGTCGCGCGCCAGCCGGCGGATTTCACCGCCACCATGGGCCTGGGCGCGCTGGCGTGGCTGATGGGCAACGCGCTGTGGCTGGCGGGTCTGCCCATCGCCGATGTGGTGCCCTGGTGGATGGCCTTCCTCGTGCTCACCATCGCCGGGGAGCGCCTGGAGCTGACCCGCCTGCAACCGCCCAGCCGCCTGGGCCGCGCGCTGTTCCGGGGCGCCGCGGCGCTGCTGGTGGTGGGTCTGCTGCTGCACCCCGGCCGGCCCGGCCTGAGCTGGCGGCTGGTGGGGCTGGCCTTCGTGGGCCTCGCCGCGTGGCTGCTGCGCTACGACATCGCCCGGCGCACCGTGCGCCAGCAGGGCCTCACGCGCTTCATGGCCGTGTGCCTGCTGGGCGGCTACGCCTGGCTGGCCGTGGCGGGCCTGAGCCTGCTCGTCGTGCCCCCGCACGGCCCCAGCCTGCCCTACGATGCGGCGCTGCACGCCCTGTTCCTGGGCTTCGTGTTCGTGATGATCTTCGCCCACGCCCCGGTGATCTTCCCCGCCGTGCTGCGGCAGCCCATGGCCTATACACCGGGCTTCTACGCACACCTGGCGCTGCTGCACGTCTCGCTGCTGCTGCGCGTGGGCGGGGACTGGGCCGGCTGGTGGCCGGGCCGCCAGTGGGGCGGAACGCTGGCCGTGCTGGCGATCCTGCTCTTCCTGGCCAACACCGTGCTGGCCCTGCGCGCCGCCCGCCGTTGATCTTTGCGGCGCAATCCACTAGACCGGATCGTGGCGGTGCGGCACAGCTTTGGGGGCGGCCGCGGCATCGTAACGCACCGTGCGGCGCGTCCTGCGCGCTGCGGCAGTCTGTGGTGCGCCCGCTGGTGGCGCACCCGATCAACCGCTGGAGGGGAACGATGAGTATCTGGGCCTGGTCCCAAATGGGATCGCTGTCGAATCCGATCTTTCTGGTGACCTCGGTCGTGTTCCTGGCGTTGACCGCACTGATGGGGATCCAGGCGGGTCCCTCCCGCTCCTGGTGCGTGCAGGTCGGGCTGCTCACCGGCTTCCTGTACGGCGTGGTCGTGTGGGGCACCCTCACCTACTACTTCGGCCTGGACGGCATCGATAAGCTGATCCTCGCCGGCTCCGTCACCGTGGACGGCATCATCCTTTGCCTCGTCTTCCAGTTCTTCTGGCAGCGTCACCTGGCCCATACCGAAGCGCACTGAAGCCCCCGCGCGGCCCGGCTTCCGCCTGCTGACGGACGCCCGCGCCCATCCACACCAGCGATCCTGCGAGGGCGAATTGCACGCCCCTACGCGTGTTCGTACCGCGCCGCACGCGCCGCTTCTTCGGTCCATCGGCGAGGACGGCGTGTGCTTCGCCGTGGAGCCGGGCCGCCTGTCCCTCCTGCGCGGCGGGCTGACCGGCCACGTCTAGGGGCGGGGCGCCGGGACAAAGCGCCAGCCAGCCCAGCTAGACCCAGGCGATAGAGACGACGGTGAGGAGGTCGCGCGCCTGCTCGCGCACGATGCGCTCGGCCGCGGGGAGGTCGGTGGCACAGGCCGCGGTCGGGGGCAGCACGCGCAGCTCCCCGTTGCGATAGCCCTGCAGCTCCACGGGCAGGCCGGCGGCCTCCAGGCGCGCCTCCAGTGTATCCAGGCGGCGCTGCAGGTCCGCAAAGGCCTCGG